>JBMSEL010000033.1:0-20005 GCA_049412325.1 Candidatus Poseidonia sp. | reverse complement strand
AGCTGGATAATGCACCGGCCTCCTAAGCCGGAGATCGCGGGTTCGAATCCTGCCACGCCCGCCATGAATTTGGACAAGAGCCAAAAATCAGGTCGCTTTACACAAGGTCGGGGTTGGCATGGCGGACGAGGTCGAGACGGGCAGTAATCTCCCCGATCCATACGGTCACGGGTTTGCCCGAACCGAAAACCCCCTCGAGCGCACCATGGAAAAATGGCAGCAGCAAGAGCGGCTCCGAATGCGCTTTGGCTTGGTGGCTCGTCATCCAGCCACCTTGGTGATTCGGCAGTTGTTTGGAATCAGTGTTGCCATCGTGGCGTTGTTGGCCATCACCGTCCCAAGTTTGACACCACAAAATCCAGGCTATGTGTTGCTGTTCTGGTTTCTTCCAATCCTCATCACCACCGTACCCTTGTTCGCTGGCGAAGCGATGTGGCAATCGATTCAAGCGCGAATTTCACTGCGTGAAATCGATGATGAGAGCACCGGTGGTAAACTCTCGTTGCGTTCTCAGCCGGGCATGGACCGTATTTTGGAAGGTTTGACCGATGTCCGCCGCCATAACATTCTGAACAGTTTGCTTGCGTTGACCGCCGTGTTCTTGCTCGGTATGGCGACGGTCATCACTGAAGCATCCCTGGTGTGGTATCTTTCCATTCTCATCTCAATGACATTCGGATTTGCTCATTCGTTTCATTCGTTTTTCACCAGCGACGCCGTTCGCCAACAAGGCGATCACATGCCTTGTTTGGTGCATCACGCCCCAACACACCACCCAACTCAGTTGGGCTCGATTCTCGGTGAACTCATCGTGCTTCACTTGGACCCCGACCTCCACCTCGATTGGCGGGCATGGCTGAATGAATTCCGTGCGAGCATCCTGCCCGGATACGACAAAGACCAATCATGGGAGCGTGTTCTCTACATTCTTCACCTTCACGCCAAAGGTGATTTGAACGACAGCACGGCGATGGCCGAACTGAGTGAGTTCATTCGTCCCGACGCCATCAAGGATGTCCTGCTTGACGAGGAAGCGAAGTTCAACTGGCGCTCACTTCAGCGTTTGTTAGCTCACGCACGGGTTTGGCAACCGAGTGCTTTTCGACTGCTTGAACGGTTGCAATTGGACTTGCTTTCCGGTGCGCCGGACATGCTTCGTTCTCCTTGGCGCATGGATGTGGCCTTGGACCCGGAATGTGAGGATGGCACGGGCCACCTCTTCATCGCCTTGAACAACCAGACCTTCGAGCATGCCGTGGCAAGGATCGAAGTGGTGTGCCCCGGTGGCGAGCCCTTTGTCCGCGACCACCGCTTTGAACTCCAAGCGTGCCCCCCACCACGGCAGGCGGTGAGTTTGAACGCTGACGGCGAAGACGACGCCCTCGACTGGGTGCCACGCTACCTCCAACAAGGCATTGTGTTGTGGCTGGGTGTTGCGTGGCCGGAACGCGAAGAGGTGGACCGCTACGTCCAAGTCATCCTACGCGACGAGGAAGGCGTGGTCATTGAGTCCCGCGTGCTGCGAACGTCTGTGAAGCGTTCGTCTAGCCTGCAAGTTCGAGGTAAAAATCGTCGTTTGGAGCGGGCACGTTCGTGGGCAAGTCGCCCACTTCCGAAAGTATGAACGCAGCGCAGTTGGCTGAATTTCGTCTTCGTTAGGCTGGTGGTGGAAGCGCGCACCTTATGGCGGTCCTCCACTTCGGCGGCCATGGGGGAGTTTGAGAATGGAAGCATGGGATGTCATTGTCCTTGGCGACGGACCCGCCGCACTGCACGCCGCTGCTGAAGCAGCCAAATCAGGTGCCAGCACTTTACTCATGTCCTCAACTGGTTTGGGTGCCCCCGGAATGGCGGCGCTGGAAGGCCTTTCTGCCTCACTTCAGGAAGCCAACAACCGAAGCCATCGCGAGGACACCATCCGCTGCGGGGCGTTCCTTTGCGACCAAGATGTCGTTGCCGAAACGACGGCTGGAGCAATCAGGCACGTGGACCTCCTCGAACGCCGTGGTGTGAATTTTCGCCGGGACCAACAAGGCCTCCCCATCGTAAGAAAGGGTGCCGGCCATCAACAACCTCGCACCACGGATGCCGGTAGCGCCACCGCACTGGCCATCCAACAAGTGGGAGAAGAGCAATGCATGCGTCACGGCGTCATTCGTCGTGGCGATCAGGTTCCACTCACGCTTGTTCACACCAAGCAGTCGGTGGAAGGTTTGGTGGCCCTTGACATGGTCAACGGCCGAATCATCGGGCTTCAGTGCAAAGCACTGATCATCGCCGACGAAGGTTTCGAAGGGGCCTTTTCCTCGGGCGTGGTTGGCCTTGGCATGGACATGGCCTTCCGAGCAGGTGTTGCGCTCCGGGACATGGAATTCATGACTCATCATCCACTGACCATCAAGGGAACCAACGTGTTCCTGCCAACCGGCCTGTTGCTTGACGGCGCAACGTTGCATGAAGCATCCGGCGCAGCCATTGAGGCAGACGCGGGCTCTACGCTTGCCATCACACAGGCCATCAACGCCGCCGTGCAACCTGTTCTCGACGCTCGAAATATGGGCCAAAGTGCGGCGTGGTGGGGCTCCTTGTTCCGCCTCGTCAAGCAACGCACGGGCATCGACATGAACCGACAAACCGTTCCGCTCGCACCTGCTGTGGGGCACACCATCGGTGGTTTGCCGGTTGACGGCCACGGCCGTTGCGTGGTCGGCACCTGGGCTCGTTGGTTCACCGGCCTCTATGCTGCGGGCGACGCATCATGCACCGGTCTTCATGGCGCCGCACCTTTGAGTGGCAATCGCCTTCTTGACGCCCTGACCTCGGGTACCGCTGCCGGGCAACATGCAGGCGAATGGGTGGCCAATCGCAAATTCAGCACAGCTGCCGGACTTGAAACCGCTCTCCAGCACGCCGAGGCTGATGTTTCGGCCATGATGGAAAGCAATGATGCGACGCATGTGGTCCGTTGTGGGACGGTCATGACCAACCTTCAGGCCGCCATCGCTGCCACATCTTCATACACTGCAGACAGCATGAACGGCCTTCTTGCCAAGTTGGAACACATCGGCATCTCGGCCGAATCCCTCCACCTTGACCAGCACTCCCTCATCGCCAACACCAATCTTCTCGAGGTGTTGCGGACCCAAGCCGCCGTCCGCATGGTCACCGCCTCGGTGCAGAGTGGACTGGCCCGCGAAGAAAGTCGTGGTTCGTTCGTCCGAGAGGATTTCCCAGACGCCAACAGCGATTTCCTTCACCACATCACGGTTGACCACGAGGGTTCGATAGGAACCTTGGCGATCAAGAAGGGTGCGGGTGGCCATTGGGTCCTTCCTCCACAATGAAGAAAAACATCGGTCTTGCTCCTCAAAGCATGACTACGCTCTTTGAGGGGATTCTTTCAGGTGAAATTCCCTCCCATGAGGTGGCCAAGGGCGATGGATGGTATGCTTTTCTTGACATATTTCCACGCCGTGAAGGTCACACGCTCGTCATTCCAACCCGTCCGGTTCAGCGCCTAGCAGCGTTGACTCGGGAAGAACGGTCGAACCTGATGGACGGCGTGGCCGAAGTCCAACAACGCCTTGGAGGCCTTTTCTCAACGGCGGATTTCACGGTGTGTGTGCATGACGGGCCGCTTGCGGGTCAAGAGGTGCCGCATGTCCATGTCCATGTCCTCCCTCGCACATCAGGTGACGGCGGTGGCACCTTGATGTCCATGTGGCCCGCAACCACCGCTTCTGAACCGGACCATGCGGTCCTTGGTTCGCTGGCAGCCGCTCTTCGGGAGGCGGCGTGATGGCGGCGTACGACCCTTCTGGCGAAATTGAACTCGCGCTGGACCCCAACGCCGTCCCTGTCCTCTCCGCCTCGGCAGAGAACCTCCAAATCGACAAACTCCTTTCCGCCCCATTGCCGACGTACGATGGTTCTGTGCCGGGGTCGTACATCTGGACCAAACTTGCTTTCTGGATGTGTAGGCGGGTGTCGAGTGTTCAATTCCGAACGACGTCATCAACGACCCTCGCCCCCCAATCGGCGAGCGGTTCCGGGGCCATGTGTTGTGGATGGCACACAAACGGTCTGATGGACCCGCTCGCGATTTTTCTTCAACATCCAAAGGAGTTCGTCGTCGGGGCTCGCCACGATCTCGTCACCCGCCCTCTTCTTGGCTGGTGGACGCGAAAGTTGGCGGTTCAACCCGTCGTTCGCAAGGCGGAACTGTTGCGAGGCGGGTGCACCGAGGAAGAAGCCTTGCATCTCAATGGGCGCTCATTGTTAGCGCTAGCGAACGGGATTGCTCACGGCTTCGGGTGCGTGTTGTTTCCAGAGGGCACGAGCCACAGCCTGTCGCACATGGTTCGCTTCAAGACCGGCCCTGTCCGAACGGTCTTGGCAGCCGCAGCCCTTGCGAAGGCGAACACCCTCCCGCTTCCTCATTTGGTCCCGGTCGGCCTTCACTTCCGTCGACGGGAACTCTTTCGCACCGACCAGTACATCGAATTTGGTGAACCCATTCAACTAACGGACGACATGCTTCCCGACGAGATGGTCACCGCAGTTGGCCAAGGTGGGTGGATTGAGCCTCCAGCAGAAACGGTCCACCACCTCCGGGATGAACTCCAGGCTCGCCTTCCGCAGATGACGCCCGATGCAGCATCGTGGCCAGAGCATCGCGCCGTTCACTTGACGGCGCACGCAGAGGCACTTGCCGCGGGGCGACGCTTGACGTCTTGGCAGGACGAGGTGCACGCAGCCCGCAAGGTCAGGGACTCATGGCCTGGGCGAGAACGCTCGTTTCCGCCTGTACCACTCACAGGTGCTCGCTTTGAGCAGGCCAGCGAAGCAGCAGAAATCCTCGAAAAGCATGGCTTGGACGGCCGAGATCTCGGTCTCAACGGCCGGGTCCTCAGAAAGGCCAATTGGGGACGTTTACCTTCAGCGTTGTTGTCCATTGCCTTGTTCCTGACCCTGTTGCCTTTTGCGGTGACTTCACTCGGTTTACAAATCGCCCTTGGGCGCCTCCTCGGCGATTCGACCGACGAAGGGTTGGACGCCAGAACCAGCTACCAGTTCCTGGCCGCCTTCTTTGGGTCGCTCCTCATTTGGCCGCTCATTGCCGCTTTTTGGACCGGCGTTGTCTGGTTCGTCCAAGACGACCTCGCCACGTTCATGAATTGGGGCGTGAACTGGTTGGAACTCGGCGTTGGCTCTGCTGCTGCTGGACTGGGCTTGGTCTACGTTCTGTGTTTCCCCGTGTTCTGGGCAAGTGGGAAATCCTTCGCAGCAGCATGGGATGTGTGGATGGACAGTCGAAAGGCATGGACACGATTCCGTTTCTCAAACGAGGAAAAAGCGCGACTTTCACACTTGCTAAACGAATTGACCTCATGAACGGTTGATTCAAACGGGATGAGAATATCGGGTAAGGTATGACGCCCGACGAAACCGTCGACCTTCTCAAAAACTGGCTGTCTGAGGAGCGTCTTTCGGCGAAGGCGCAAAACGACCCAAGGGCTCACGCGCACTTCCTCGTCCGCTACCCTAGCGGCAAGCAAGGGCACATGTTCGCCATCGTGGTGCCCAAGGGACGAGATTTGGTCGCTGTGTCCAGCATGACCCGTGTTGATGAGGGTCAGCAAAAGGAGATGAAAGATCACATGGATGACGAGGACAGCGACTGGTCCGAATGGATTCATGAAAGCCGCCTCCATCTTATCCGCACGGGTGTGGATTGGGTCATTCACATGGGTCACGCTGGTGAAAAGAAACCCGGACCACTCCAGGCGTTCAACGTCAGCCTCCCCATCTGGTTTGACGGGCTGACCAAGCACGAGTTCATGAACAGCCTTCGACGCCTGTGGCTGGCCAAGCTCGCTTTGATTCACGAAATCAAGTACTCCTATGGACCCGGCGTCGGGAAGCCAGGTCCGGTAGACGATTGGGCGAAATCCAAGCCCACCAACACCGGTCAATCCATGCCTGAAGAGACCCGGCCAGCCGCCGAAATTGAATTTGACGAAAAGATGTCGTTCGGCTCAGGATTCGACCCGACGGAATGGGCTTGAACCCCCTTCATGACGGTCACTTTGGGTGGTCTGTTCAGCAACGCCACCTCATTGGCGCAATCCCCCGAAACATGACCGATAGGGAACGCGGTTAAGTATGATTAGATTCAGGTGATATTAGAGAAGTCCGGGGTATACCTATGCGTCAGAAAATGAAATCCATCAGCCTAGCGTCCATTATGGTCCTGTCCGTCATGTCATCCTTGTTGATCGCCTCCGTGTCGGTCAGCGCCAGCACCGTCGTGATCACCGAAGCCATCCAAATCGTGGACGGCGGCACGTCATCCGACCAGCAGGCGGCGGTTGGCTCGGACAGCTCTGGCAACGTGCACGTTGTTTGGACACGAAACAACCTCCACCTGTACTACTCGATGATTTCACCTCGTGGCGAAACCCTGATCGATGCGACCCAAATCACCAACGCTGGACTTCACAAGATTTGGCACCCCGATCTCGCCGTTGACGAGTATGATCGCATTCACGTCGTTTGGGCCGACAAATCTGGCCAGCACGCCATCATGTACACGGCCCTCTCCCCGTGGGCTGCGCCCATGGACGGCATGGCTTCCGACGACGGAACCATCACCGCAATTGATGACACCATCATTTCTCGTCGCTCTCAAAACCGAGATTGGCCCGCCCTTGACATTGACAGTCAGAACAACGTTCACATCGTGTGGCAGGACAACTATGACGAGCTCGGTCGTTTCTTCAACCAACCCCAAATCTACTACTCCATGATTCAGCCCGACATCGGCTCCGGTGCCATCGTCACCCTCTTTGACGACACCCTCCTCACACCCATCATTGGCCACAAAGGCCACCCCGATGTGGTCGTTGACGCCAACGACTACGTTCAGATCGCTTGGGACGACACCCGTGGTGGCAAGGTCGAATTGGCCTTTATCGTCGACACCTCCGGTTCGATGTACTCGGAATGGGCTGACATCTGTACCGTTATTTATGGCGGAAACTTTGCCAGTGGACCTTACTTCCAAGGCATCAAGCCGATGCTCGAAGAAGGTAACATGACGGTCTACGAGACCATTTACGGCCTTGGAAACACCCTCCCCGGTGCTGCGAGCTCAGGCAACTGCCAAGGGTACAACCAGAACACCGGCCCCCGAACCACGCCGCTCGGCCAAACCCCTGGCGACGATTCCGGTGGCATCCGCAAGCTGCCAGGAACCATCTACAACGGCAACACCTATTCCGGCTATTCCGGTGAGGATTGGGGCCCTGGCTCCAACTGGGCATGCCTTTCCTGGAAGGACGCTGCTGGCAACGTGCCCGGCAATCCCCCAACCCAGTCCGACCACCGCTGGAACCCCAACGCCACGAAGATCGTGATTCCTGTGTCCGATGAAGGCCCCAAGGACGGCGACCCGTCGCAGCAAGCCGATGACAAGGCCGCTATCCAAGAAGCCCACGACAATTGTTTGTTGGCCGGTGTGATTCCTGTCGGGCTGTACGGACAGGGCTACGGTGGCGCTGGCAACATCCAGTCCCACTTCATGGACCTCGTCCAGTGCCCCAACGGCATCGTTTCGACCCAAACCCGAAACTGCCCTGGTAATACCTTGGCCAACACCGATGCTGGTGGTCAAGCCTACGAATTCCCTTCGGGATCCGGTACGAACCAAATGGCCCTGCTCGTCGAGGCCATGGTCTACATCTCCACCAACAATTCTCGTGAAATCTACATGTCCGTTCTTGACCCCTATGCCAAGATGAACAACGACCCCAGCTTCACGCCCGGTCTGCCCGGACACTCCGCCCAGGGCGGTGGCTACACCGAAGATACCGGTGCCGGTGCTGACGGCCATCTGGTCGTCGTCAACGACACCCGTGTCACCATTGACGATGCCTACTCCTTCCACCCCTCCATTGGCGTGGATAACCAAGGTAACACCCACATCGCTTGGATGGACGGTCGCGACTACGGTTTCGAGAAGGACGTAAACTACGAAGTGTACTACACCAAACTCCGACTCCAAGGAGCCGGCGCTTGGGACGGTGCTGACGAAGGCCTTTCCACCTACGCCATCAAGAAGATCAACGACACGCCAATCTCCAACGTAGAGGGCAAGAACGGCTTGCCCCCCGCATCGCCGTACTCCGGCAACTCCGTCTTCCCCTCCTTGCTGACCGACGACCAGAACAACGTCCACATCGCGTGGGTTGACTCCGGCAACCTCTCGGCCAACGAAGAAATCCTCTACACCCGCCTGAACCAGACCGACCTTACCGGTGATGGTTTGACGGCCCTCGACCCCTGGGAAGCGGTAGCGGTCACCTCGTGGAATTCCAACAAACTCGGGCCGAACAGTGGCCGGCAGCCGGCCATCGGTATGCCACCGGCATTCTCCAACGACTTGGGCAGCGGCGCGCACATCGCTTGGTCCGACACCAACACCTGTGGCGACGAAGCCAATAACAACCGGTTCACCATCTGTTATTCCCACGTGCTGACCGGGCAAGTCGACGTTGAGTTTGACGAAGGCGAGACCTTCTATCACGTGATTGAACCAGGCCAACAAACCATCTACAACATGACGATGAACAACTCCACGCCCGGTCCAAAAGACCTGGTGGCCGACACCTACGGCCTCAACATCTCCGGTGTGCCGATGAACTGGACAGCGAACCTCTACTTTGCTTCCAACCACTCGAGCATCTTCCCAGACACGCCCATCTTCCTCGAGGGCGGTGAGGATGTTCGCTTCTACATGCGTGTCCAAGCGCCGTCCATCTACCAGGCGAACGGGGATGAGTTGGCAGAGATCCGTGTAACGGCGCAATCGTACAAGGACCCGGCTATTCAGAATGACATCATCACGCTGACCTTGATGGACGTGGTGCACGGCATCAGCCTTGACACCTCCCACAGCATGGCTGACATTGAACAGGGCGACACCGCCATCTTCTCCATCACCATCACCAACACCGGAAACGTCCACGACGCTTTCGTCTTCTGGGACCCGAACAGTCTCGAAGGTCAACAAGAATGGCTCCTACCGTTCGGATGGCAAGTGAACTTCCCAATTCGTGTTGAACTCGATCCCGGCCAGTCGGTCACGAAGAACCTCGAAGTCTTCGTTCCAACCTCTGAAGATCCCGGGGCTTTCGTGATTTACGTGAAGGGTTGGTCTGAAGGTGAACCCATCAAGTCCGTTGAGAAGGGCACGTACGACATCCTTGAACTCGGTGTCTTCGTTTCGATTCGTTCAACCGGCAACATCGTCTTCGCTGTTGATGATCGGTCAGAACAGATCAAGCCTGGAGAGTGTGCTTCCTACGACATCGACGTCACGAAGAACTTCGACAGCGGCGAACTCGTCTTCGCTACACCTGGCGCTCCAGATGTCAAGCCAGACGGTGTGGCCATGGACGCTTGGCGGCAAGAGAACTGGGTTGTGATGGTTGACTTTGCGAACGCCACCGGCTCAGCCGATGCAGGCGATGGCCTCGGTGACCCGATTGCATGGACCATTCCCGGTAATGCAGAGAAGGTGACCAAGCGCGTCGGTGTTCATGTTTGTGCTCCGTACAACGCCACGGCTGGACTTGGACCCGCCATCACGCTGAAGGGCTACTTGGACGGCTACCCACGAATTTCTGACTCGGCCATCCTGTCCACCAATGTGGAACACGTGTTTGACTTGGAAGCAGGAGTAGATCCTGATGTTGGCACTTCAATGAACGTCAATCCCGGCGACCAGATCACGTTGCCCATCACCGTGACCAACGAAGGAAACGGACCTGACCGGTTTGACTTCCGACTCGCCCGTGTCACGGACGCCTTTGGTGTGGACGTCATTTGGGACATCGACATTCCCCGAGAGAACCTGCAGGAACTCTCGCCTGGCACCTACCAGGCCTTTGACGTGCTGATGAATGTCCCTGACCGAGTTCCTGCCGGGCAGTACACCGTCGTCTTGCAGGCCTTCTCCGAAGAGGTCTACCCGGACGCCAGCGGTCGCGACACCCGCATTCGCGACGCTGTGGTGTTGACCATCACGGTGGACGAATTCCACGACATGCAAATCTCGATGGATCCCACCGTTGACAACGCTGTCAAGACCTCTGCTCCAGGGCGCATTGTCCGATTCACGTTCAACGTGACCAACAACGGCAACGTCCCTGATGTTCCAACCTTGAACAACCACACCGCTCAGCGCGACGGTGATTCACTTCTGTGGAACGAACTTCCGGGCATGAACGTGCTCAGCAGCTGGGACGTTGACTGGTTCATCATGCGCCAAGTCAGCGCCGAACTTGTGGTCGAGGAAGCGTGCATCATCATGCAATCCACCGCATCTTCGTTCCCAGAGGACGCTTGTATCTACCTCGAGGACATTGATGAGTGGCGCTTGCCCGAGATGGCACCGTACGAAACCATCACGACCGTGGCCGCCGTTAAGGTCGGCACCGACGCCAAACTCGACACCCGAAGCATCGGTCTGAAGGTGGTCTCGAAGTTCGGTGACATGGAAAACGATGGCGACCACGACGATTCACCGGCATGGGACGGCGAGAACCTCGACACGAACGAGTTCATTGTCACGCTTCGACTCCGTGCGCCCAACCTTGAGATCAAGGAGATCATCATGCCACCGTCCACCTCAGCCGAGGTTGACTCGACGATCCCCATCGGTATCATCCTCCAGAACACTGGAAACGTCCACGCCACCGACATCGAAATTGTGCTTTGTGAGTACGACGACGTCACCGACGAGATCACCAAGGAGATTCGCAAGAACGGTTGCGATGAAGAGCGCGTTGTCATGCGCCAAGTCGTGGGTGCTCTGCTTGCCCCAGACGACACCGAAGACGCCAAGGAGATCGAACTCTACCTGCTCTATCCGGTCACTGCCGGTAGCAAGGGCGTTTACGTGGTCGTTGACCCGATGAACGAAATCGTTGAGTCCGATGAAGGTGACAACGTGAAACCCATCCCTGAGCCGTTGGAATCCAACAGCCCAGTCCTCGACTTGGCGAGGGAAGTGGTCGGCAAGACCGCCCTACCCTTTGCCGTGATCGTGTTGACCATTGCCCTGCTGGGTGTGGTCTACTTGGTGGGTAAGGGTCGCCGAGATGAAGTGAACAAGCGATTGGCCGAACAGTCGTCGCTCGTATCGGTTCTCTCTGACGAAGCCACCGATTGATGGGATCACTTGGACTTCGGTCCGAGGTACCAGCGCAACTCGGTGTTGAGCGGAGCGGCGATGACCTGCCCTGAGCGTCGAGCAATCTGCTTCTCAAGTCTGGAGCGCAGGGTGGTGATGACATCCCCTACATTGGCATGTCCGACCAGCTCTTGTTGGACCAAGGCGGCCAAATCAAGGCGGTCGCCCGTGGCCTCGACCATGCTTTGGATGATGCTTCGTTCTTCGTACGATTCGAAGTCTGCCTCAACGGCCGCTGAGACGCGCTGACGAACATGCTGGTGCAAGGAGATGAGAGCGTCGCGCTGGGCGTCCAACTCCTCGAGCACCGAGGCCAGCGTACGCATGTGAGCCAACCCTTCGGCCACAGCGATCTTTTTGCGACCGCTGAGCGATTCTGCGACGGCCACTGAAGCGGGTGGCAGACTGCTCGAGAGACGCATGGGGCCACCCGCCGGCAGTTTTCGCTCTTCACACCGGAACAAATCCGGACCGATGTCAACATGAATTGACATGGCGCGCTCAACCGCGTAAATCGTCCGCGGCGGGCCCCCTTTTTCTGATGGAACCTTTCGCTTTGACACCATCCCGCCTTTTTCCAATTCTTTGAGATGCTTGACCACGGCTGGTTGGCTGACACCGACGAGCTCGGACAATTGCATCGGGTAGTGGGGTTCACGAGCCAGGCGTTCGAGGATTTGCCTTCGGACCTTGTTTTGGAGCAGGTAAAGGGCCTTGTCAATGTCGGTCATGCTTCTCAACCCGAGGTTGGGTAGTGAGCCCCCCTCTATGAACGCACCGTTTCTCTACTGTTCGTCCCAATCTTTCCACGCGTCGCTGTTTTCAGCGGAAGATGAGGTGGTAGGTGTGCGCTTCACGGCGGTGGAGGTTCGTTGAACTGGTTGGGGCTCAGCCAGTGGAACCCCCTCGTCCCACGAGGCAATCGCGGCCGCGTTGGCCGCATCTTGAATCGTTTCTTCAGGCGTGGTGGTTTGGTAGCGACCTGTCTTGGCGTGGTCCTGCGCCCCTTCCACATCACCCCGCATCAACGCGTAGACTTGTTCGGTGGTGAGCAGCGACCCGGCCGCCACGTCTTGCATACCGTCCACAAATTGTTGGGACGGTTGGCGTTCTGCTGTGTCTGCAAACGGTGGTGCAACCGAGGGTTGCGGAGGGGTTTGTTCACCTTGGGTGAACAACGTGGGGTGGTCGGGATTGATGTCCGTCACAGGAATCAACTGCCCCTCGGGCCCCACCATCATCACGCGCGGTGCTTGACTCGGCTTTGAGGCGAAGTAGACGATGAGGGCCACAGGGGTGGTCAACACGCCCAAGCAGCACATGGCGCCACCCAAGATCAGCCAGGTGGACGACAACAAATCGCTCTGAATGTCGTCAACCGGCACCAGCCAGCCGGATGTTTCCGCACAGTCTTCTTCACATTCGGCGACGAGGGCGTACTCTCCAGTTTCGTTTAGTTCCCAAGATGCCACCTCGATAAACTCCGTGCCGTCGGCCGCCAGGACCTGCCAGTCCAGTTTGCACGAAGCCTCTTCCAATGCTTCTCCTGCAAGGGAAGAACCCTCGACGCGATAAAGTTCAACACTCATCACAGGGTCATCCCCCAGCTGATAGAACCGGTAGCAGGAGCCGTTGAGCTCCCCGAGCGCATGCGTTCCAGAACCCATGTACGGCTCGTCGTGGTGCTGTTCTCTGGGATCCATGGCGGCGTTGATGGCCGAGGATTGACTCGACATCATGACAGCACCCAGCAAGAGCATGACGGCTCCGGTCAACGCAAGGCGAAAGCCCCAGGGAGAACGCTTTGCAGGCTCAGGTGCTTGCATCATTGTTTTCCAGACCCTCTTCCTCCATAAGGCTCGCTGATGGACTCAAGCAAGGCCCAAGTCGTTCAGCTTCTCAGGGAGATAGGTATCGGTGACGAAATCCAACCCGTACTTTGCCAGCGATTGCTGCTCAGCCTTCTTGCCAAGATCCAACATCATGTTGATCTGTTCTTGCCACCACGAATCGGCGAACCTTGGGTCGGACAATTCGGCCTTCAGCGCATCAACGTCTCGAGATGACAGGTCGTCGCTGGGCAGGTCATAGGCTTCGATGTCATCGGATGTGATGCCCAAGTAGGTGGCGGTGGGCGTGGCCAAGTATTCTGAAATATGCGCCGTTTTGATGGCGCCATAGGCGATGGAAGCGAAGATTCGGAACGACCATGGGTCGCCGTCGAGGAAGACCACGACGGGCAGGTCCCATTCTTCGCTCATTCGCTTGAGAATACGCCGCGTGGAACGTGCAGGCTGCCCCTTGAGGTGAACGAGGGCACAGTTGAAATCCTCATCAAACCCGTTTTCAATCAGACGGTCAAACATACCACCAGTCTCGATGGCCATGATGAAATTCACATCGTGCTCGAGCAGTTCGACCTTTTCTTCCTCAACATTGTACGGTACGCCGTAGCCCGAATCGCCAACGTCATCCCGCGCGTTGATGCGCATCCACTCTCCTCGTCGATTGCGTTCTCGGATGGTCACGTTGCCAATCATCCTGGCCCCATCTTCTTCTGGCCGGAGTTTGAAATCCTCTCGCAAGCACTTCGTCACGACTTCCAAGTCCTCAGCGAGGTTGTTGGATTCGTTCTGAGAGGAAAACTTGCCCAATCCCCAGCTTTCCGAAATGTAGTACATCTCTCTGAGGGTTGAGGACTTGTTGGTGTTGATCATCTCTTCAATGAATTCAACCACGTGCAACGCACGAAGCAATTGTTTGGCTGAGCCCAGGCTGGTCGCGTCGCGAACAGAACGCTTCTTGCCGTACTTGTAGACGCCCAATGTCTTGTCAAAACCAATGTTGTTCTTGGTACGAACAGGCAGTGTCATGGTCGGGGGTTCGCCCTTCACGATTTTGTCGTACATCTCCGTGACAACTTCATGGAGAGCGGCCTTGGTTTCCTCTGGCGTGTGACTGGCGGACATCATGCATCACTCCCGAACCCCATCAGGGTTTGTTGGCCGGAGGGTTTCGGCGCCTCATCTTCAGCCGGGGCCTTGTCGCCCTCCGATGTCGCTTCGGATTCCCCTTCGGGCGCCTCGTCATCGAAGGCCTCCAGTTCCTCTTCCTCACCGGCTTCTCGTGCCTCTTGGCGGCGAATTTCTTCGAGCAACTTTTCGTCCATCTTGGAGGCACCGATGACTTCCTGGCTGCCGCGGTAGAACACATCGGTTTCCGTCCAGTCGCCTCGCTCAAGTCCGCCGAGGGCGTAGGTGATGGTGGTCGTTTTTCCGGGTTCAAGGGTGTCGAGTTTCCACGCCCACACGCCTGTGGCTTCCTTGCGACCGCCCGTGGTGTTGTTCTCCATGGTGGCGCCCTCTCGTTCGGGCCATGAGGCCAGAAGGGTGTAGGCTCTGGCTCTCGAAGTGTAGTTGAACAGGGTGATGGTCACGTCCGTCATCTTGGTCGTTTTGTTCCACTCCGTGGAACTTTCTGCGATGACGGCGCCCATGATCCTCGTGATGGAGCCCGCCAAATCGGGTACAGGGCGGTTGAGAATGGCGGCCGATTTTTCGGCAATGGCCGGGATAATGTCGTTGACCAGCTCAAACTTTTCTTGCACCTTGACCATCTTTTTCTTCTTCTCAAGGTGCTTACGGAGTCCCCGCCCCATCTCAAGCATGGCTTTGCGAACCTCGTCCATCACCTCGCCGTTGTCGGCCAGCGCTTCCTTGGCTTCCGAGGTGAACTGGACGTTGGTGCTGGCGAGGTGGACAAGGATGGCTGCCGGTCCTTTGGGCACGCCGCGGCCACCTGCTTGGTCCAAGCCGTATTGGCGCCAGTCCACCGCTTCGATGGCTTTGGTCAGCAAGCACCCGCCCTGCTGGTACATCAGCGGCACTCGGTTGGCAAACCGAAGCACTTCGACGGGCTTGTCAGCGGCCATGCCATCGCCAAAGATGAGTCCGACTTCGACCTGGTAGGGGTTGCCTTGGGAGACCGTGGGTGAGCGCGTCATCGTCGTGACGAACCGAGAGTCGATGGTTTTCGAGAGCCCCTTCTTGATGAGCAGTTCTTCAATGGGTGAGAGACAGTTGGTTGGCGGGTTGAGTAATTTGACGGGCTTGCCACCGAGATGCCGCTCACCCTGAAATGCTTCGATAAGGGCGCGGATTTGTTCGGGTTTCATCGATTTTGGCTTTGCCTTTTCATCCACCCCAGCCGCTTCAAGCAGTTGCTTGGCAGCACGGGACGAGACGCCTGAGAAGTTTTTGTACAGGAAGGAGGTCATCCGGCTGTCCGTCGATTCGCTGCACATGCGCTGCAACGTGCCCAAGTGAATGCCGTGCGGATGGGGCTTGATGCTCTCCACCTTTCGCGGTAAGCGCTCAGTAACCCTCGGCCAATGATGAACTTCACCGTCAGGGTCTTCGAACGTGATGTCGGCGTGGGGGTTGACGATGCTCGTCATGCGCAGGTACTGGTAGACGCTTTGTCGACCTCGTTGGTATTTGGCTTTCATGCGGCAGGTGATCTCGAGGCCGTGTTCTTTCATGTCCCCGTTCGGTAGTTCCCAGAGTTCCCGGCCTTCGTTGGTTTTCGTCGCCTTGTTCTTGCGGGTGTCCAACCCGATGTCAACGATAGCGGCCGATGTTTCCGTAGCAATTTTCGAACGCACATGCGTCTTTCGGCCAGTGGTCAGTTGGCTGTACATGACCACGCCGGTGATGCCAATACCTTGCTGCCCTCGTGACTGGCGGATGGCGTGAAAGCGAGAACCGAACAGCAACTGGCCGAACACCTTCTCGATGCTTCGCTTGGGAATGCCGGGCCCGTTGTCTTCGGTTTGCAGTTCAACGATGTTTTTCTTGTCGTCGATCTTCGTGATTTTGACGCGAATGTCTGGAAGGATACGTGCTTCTTCACACGCATCGAGTGAGTTGTCAACGGCTTCTTTGACGGCCGTGATGAGGGAACGGGTCAGGGAATCAAACCCGAGGAAGTGTTTGTTTTTCTCAAAAAATTCTGAAATGGCGACTTGCTTTTGGTTGCTTGCCATGCGTTCTGCGGTTCCTGCCATGCGTGTTCACCTCTCCCGGTCCTCCTCCGTCTTGACGACGTCGGGCCGACAGATGACCGTCCCCGTCCTTTGAGGGATTATAATCTCCACAGGCGGAACGGCATGAAGCAGGGCAAAAAGCGGAGACAGCGAGGACTTCCGCTCACGCAAAGAGGTCGGGTGTCCACACGCTGATGTGGCCGGTAAAGGCCGAAGCAGCCACCGTCAAGGGGCTGGCGAGGTAGAGTTTCCCCGGGCCGCTTCGTCCCTGGAAATTTCGGTTGATGGCCGACACGGTGACCTGGTCGGGCGTGAGGGATACGCCGGGCCCAGCGCCAATGCAAGCGCCGCAACCCGGATCGATGAGTTTCACACCGACCTCGATGAAGAGGTCGTGCCAACCCATGCGTACGGCCAGCGCCTTCACTTGGCCTGAGCCGTACTGGATGTAGAAATCCACGCCGTCTTTGACCGTTAACCCAGCGTCCTTGGCCGCCTGGCACACTTCGGCGTAGTAGGCGATGTCGTCTTCTTTGCCGGCCGTGCACGAGCCACCGTAGGCGATGTCCACGGCGACGGTGCCGATGTCTGCGATGTTCGCACCGTTGGTGGGGTCGCTCGGGATGCCCTCGTCGGGGTTACCGGGATGGGCGACCATGGGCACGATGGAGGAGAGGTCGATGGTATGGACGCCACCGTCGTAGTGAGCGCCTTCGTCGGGGGCGACCATTCGGGCGCGCTGGTCGTCTTCAGAGAGGTGGGGTTGGGCCTTGAGCATCCACGCCATGAGTGCGTCGTCGGCCTCGCAGATGCCCGTGCGTCCGGAACATTCCGTGGCCATGTTGCACAGGGTGGCGCGCTCGTCAACCGAAAGTGAGGTGAGACCGGGGCCGCCGAACTCCATGCTGCGGTTGAGGGTCAACTCCTTTCGAGCGTGGTCAGCGAGAATGGCGAGAATGATGTCCTTGGCGGTGCAGCCATGGTGAAGCTCGCCTACGAGTTCGAAGCGGATGGATTCGGGGACCTTGACGAAGGTGAACCCGGCGCTAACGAGGTTGGCATATTCGGTCGCACCTACGCCCCACGTGAGGGCGTTGGATGCACCGCCCATGCACGTGTGTGAGTCCGTGGCCTGGATGAAATCACCGATCTCAATGAATTCCTCACGGGCCACCTGGTGGCAAATGCCCGGCGAGACGCCGTCAACGGCGGAATAGTCGCGCACGCCGGTGTGCTGTTGGAAGGCCACTTGGAGGTCGCGAAGCGTCTGCACCTTGTGCATGAACGGCACGAACTTCGGGTTGTGCTGCGCGTAGAGCAAGTGGTCTTCGAACACGGCGAACTTGTCAGGGTTGGGCAGGGTGTAATCTTCACCGTATTCTTCCTGAAGGAAGGTGTGAACTTGAGCGGTGGTGAATTCGTGGGAGTATCCACCTTGCACTTGGGCGATAACTGGATCGCCGGGCTTGACGCACTGCCCTTCGGGCTGACCGACCAAGTTCCGGCTGATGATGTGCTCCGCCATCGTCATGGGGCGCTGGCCGGTGTTGAGGGGGGCGAGGTCCAATTCACCGGCCTTCAGGGCTTTGGCGAAGGGGAACAGCCCGCCGTGCTCTACGATGAGTTGAGTGACCGGGTCGTATTGACCGGTGAACTCACCGAGGGGAATGGACTCACCGTTTTGCAGGCGCTTCAACATGGCGTGGTCGCCCATCAATTGCCCGAGGTTGATGTTGTTGCGCTCGTGGATGGGCGCAAACGAAGCGGCGATGACGATGCTGATGCCGGCCCAGCGCTCACACTGAGCGGCAGTTTCTCGGCTTGAGCCGGTGCCTTTGCGCTGGCCAGAGACGATGACCTCGAAATTGCCGTTCTTGAGGGCATTTTCTCGAAACACGCGCAGGCCGTTGTGCATGAGGCCGGCGTAGGCGTTCTTGGCAATCTCCGCCGGGTCGTGGTCGAAGCACACCCATGCCGGGGTCATGACGTCGGTATTGATGTCGTCAAGCAGGTCGTCAACCGTCAAATCCTCCATTCGAAGATCGAGTCCATCGTAGAGCTGTTGCTTGATGAGGCCCAAATCTTTGGTGAGGAACAGTACGCGCTTCCCCGGTGTCAGGGCGATGTGTTGCGGTGGTCGATTGCTGCCCATGATTCCCCCTCAAACCGGTTCACGCGTCACCCGTTCATAATCGGTTCGGGGACGCAAGGTGGCGTTGAGAACGCATCAAGCATCCACGGACGCTTCACTGAACAGGCGAAAAGCAACCACGGCAACGCCTGACCAAGCGGCGTAGGCCATGCCGAAAGGGTGGTGTTTTCATCATGCCTTGAGGGGTTAGACAGTGCCCTTGGGATTTCAGGGGAATGGTCTGTCACGACTCTTGATGTTCCTCATCCAGAAGGGCGTCTGCGATAACTCGAATGTCAGTGTTCCATTGGGTGAATTCTGGCATATCCAACGGTTCAACACCGTGAACTGCATGAAGCCAGATGAGCGTACCCGTGTCGATCAATATTTGGCCTGCATGCCCTTTTTCATCAGTAAAGACGGAGGTGTCCATTGGACCCGTAAGTCGGTTGAGGTCATCCTCAAGTTGGCCTGTTTCAAACATGTCCCGCAATTCATATGCTGCAGCGCCGTGGTGGAAGGTGAAAATATCTGCATCAGGATAATCAGAGCTCAAATTGGAGGCCAATCGAACCCAAGAATCATACAAGAATTCAGTTCCATCCTTGTGTTCACTCGCGTTTTCATATTGCCCAGGATAATCTTTCCAAAGCATGGCAAGTCCAATCCGGGTGTTTGGGTTTTTGTCCAAAGCATAATCGGTAAAGTTCCAAATTGCTTCATCCGACTGTCCGCCTGTTTCGACGAATTCAACCGAACAACAGATCATGATCAACACATCAATCTCACCAGTATCCAAGTAAGCCTTGATGTTCTTACGATGGCCGTTGTCCTCCCATAATGCATCGGGGGCACCTGAAGCACCTCCACTCATTTCGATGTATTGTGTGTGGTCGGAGAATCCTGCGGTGTGTGCATAATCCTGAAGTGTTTGTGCAAAGACACGTCCGAAGCTGTGGCCGATGTAAAGAACGTTGTAATCTTCAGCCTTGACTTCTTCAGGCGATCCCATGTTTTTGTTGTTCTCACCGTTTCCTCCACCACGTCCTAAACACCCTGACAAAGAAACCGTGAACATCAATGAAATGACAAGGATGACAACCTTTCTGTTCATGCAGTTAAGTCCCATTTACTCGTATATATTCGCTTTGTACCGATGGTGTGACCCGTCGGAAACCGTTTGCCCACCCCATGGAGGTGCTTATCTTGAGTGCGTGTCCTTTGCTTGAAACATGAGGCGTTGAAATCAATCATCAAGTATAAATAGAAATTCCAAAAGGGGTTAAATAGGTTCGCACATCGATGCGGATGCGTGTGGGATAAAAATGGATGATCAACAAGTCGAAGACATAGTCAAGTGCCCTGAATGTGGAAGCCGTTCGCTCTCTCGAGACGAAACCCGTGGGGAAGTCGTTTGCGACGACTGCGGACTGGTGTTGGAAGACAATGTTATCGACCAGGGCGCCGAGTGGCGTGTCTTTTCCCCCGAGCAAGGCGACCAGCGCGCTCGTACCGGTGCACCCATGACCGTGATGCTTCACGACAAAGGGCTGTCCACCGACATCGACTGGCA
>JBMSEL010000008.1:0-63693 GCA_049412325.1 Candidatus Poseidonia sp. | reverse complement strand
CCATGAGGCTCCCATCTTGGTGGATGGTCTTCCACCGCTGATGTGCGGTGAGGACCTGTGTGAGCGTCCTACGCGGATGCTTGACCGTGGCGACCGTGCCTCAAACGAGCCCGACATGTGGTGGCTCACCTACGGTCCGGACCTGGACTGGAACGGCATGGATGACCGCCTTCAACGCGTGCTGGCAGGTCAAGAATCCATTTCGCCCACCGCCGTCATCGGTCCGGACGGACGGAAGACCGTTGCCATTGTCGTCGACTATGCTTGGGCCCCCAACGGGGAGGAGATTCAAGCCCTGGCCTCAGTTCTTGACAACCACGGTTGGTTGGGCGAGGACGGTGGCGCATGGTTCCAGGTCATGAATTCCATCGATTCGGTGGTGGTGGACAAGGTTCCCGTCAGCGCCCTTCTGGACATTTACCATCTTCCCGGCGTCGTGGTCGTTGAGATGCAGAACGTCATGGTGCCGTTTAACGGGGTGGCCTCTGAGGCCGCTCGGGCCATGCCTTCAGATGTTTACTCGGCGAGTACCTATGCTCGTGGCTACAACGGCGAAGGCGTCGTGATTGCAGTGCTTGACACCGGGGTTGATAACGAACACAGGGCCCTCAACGACTTTGACGATGTGGATGACGAACCCGACAGCGACCCAACGAGTTACAACGATCAGAAATGGGTCGCTGGGTTTGACGCCACCTCACAAGCCTCCAACCCAGACGGCTCGGTTGACCCCGATGACGGACAAGGCCATGGAACACACGTCGCTGCCACAGCTCTTGGTACTGGCGGGGCCGAGCGCGTCCACACCGGCAGCGGGATGGGTGCGTACTTGGTTGACATCAAGGTGCTCACCGATTCCGGTGGTACCAATTCCCAGGCCTCGTTAAACGGCATTCAATGGATGATCAACAACAAAGACACCGATTGGGGGAACAACGAATCCAGCCGAGGCATTGACGTCGCTTCCATGTCGTTTGGTTCATTGAGCAGCCCGCTGAACCCCGATGATGAGGGCGACAATGGTTCGGGTGCTGAGGCTCGTCTGGTGAACGATGCCCGCGACGCTGGCATTGTCTGCGTGGTGGCCATGGGCAACGATGGGACGAAGCGCGTCCCCTCACCCGCCAGCGCTGATGGGGCCATTTCCATTGGCGCCGTCAACGACCGCAACACGGTCAATCGGACCGACGACATCATGGCCTCCTACTCCAATTGGGGCCCTCGTTTGGATGACGGCGACGACGACGAATGGGATGAACTCAAACCCGACTTGACCTCCTACGGCTCGGGCATCACGTCGGCCTCGGCGGCCACTGGCCCGTCCTTCCCCGGCCAGCCCGACCGCCCTCTTGCCGACAGCGACTACGACTCAAAGGACGGGACCAGCATGGCCACCCCGTTGGTCTCCGGTATCGTTGCCAGCCTTTTGCAAGCCGATGATTCGCTTTCACCCGAGGAGATTCGAAACATCCTCCGCAACTCTTCAGAAGCTCGTGGTTCGGCGACCGAGCCGGACATCTCCAACCGTTGGAATGAGAAGTGGGGCTTCGGTTTGGTCGATGCGTCGTGCGCCCTTGACAAGGTGCTCGACCGGTCCTGCACTCCCCTCGAAGACGACGGTGGCATCATCATCGATCCTCCTCCTGGCGGGGACGGTTTGGGCGATGATGTGTCCATGACAGCGCCGGTGAACCAAACCTTGCACCTTGCAGGCAACACGCTCTCGGTTGAAGGGACCACCGACACGAGTGAACATGACTACCTTGAGGTTCAAGTCAAGTTTGAGCAGTTTTATGATGATGGCGACAGCGACGAACTCACGAACTGGTTGAGCACCGATGGGACCGTGGAGGATTGGTACTTTGACATCAACATCGACGACGATTGGGTCGACCCCGATGAGTCCTACACGCTCATCTATGCACGTGCGTTGAACGAGGCTGGTGAAGCCTCCGTCATCGACATCCGCATTGTTCGTTTCGCTCGCATGACGGTGTCCATCAGCGAGCCTCCACTCGGAACGGCGCTCGTGGGATCGGTTGAGTTCTCGGGCACCGTTGAAGGCCTTGACCACGATCGAGTGGAATACAAAATCGATGGTGATGACTGGCAACTCGGGGACCAACTCACCGAGCAAGAAGAAGGCGTCCAAGACTGGTCGTTTTCATGGGATTCAACCCAGGTGGGTGACGGCTCCCATCGCATCAGCGTGCGCATGGTGAACACCAGCGGGACGGTCAGTGATGTGGTCAAACGAACGTATGAAGTCGACAATTTGCCGGCGGCCCCCAACTTTGCATTCACAGGAACCGTTGGTGTGTATGACGGCGGTCTTCCCGTTAACAATGCCGTGGCGGGAACCGTGCTTGAAGTTCGATTCGGCCTGAGAAACATCGGAGATTTGGACGCCAGTGAAGTCTACCTGACGCTCGAAGGGGAAGGGAGCGATTCAACCACGTACCCCTCCGAAGGAAAGGTCACCTCGCTTGAGCAGGGAGAAAGCGTTCAAGTCACCTTGTACTGGTGGGCGACCGAACCTGGGACGCACGACGTGACCCTCTCGCTCGACCCAACCCAACTCTACGAGGACCCCGACCGCAGCGATAACACCTACACCTTCAGTTTCACCGTTGACGAACGGCCGGTGGAACCCATGCTCCGTTTCCTTCCTGGTGCCTCTCGCACCACACCCGATGTGCCGGTACCGGGTTCGCCTTACAGCATCAAGGTCCGCGTTGATAATCTCGGCCAAACGGATGCGAGCAACCTCAATCTTGGTTTGGAACGGATGATCGAGGATGTCGGCTGGCAACGCCTCAAGGACCAATCGCTCAACCTCGTGCCAGGCTCAAGCACCACCTCCGGCTATGCCTATGCCCAATTCGAGGATGTCCACGATGAGGTCGGTTCGGTGTCCTATCGAGCCGTGTTGAGCGGTTCCGGTGTTGAACTCGAACACAACGAACTCAAATTCAACGTAACAACAGCCGACGTCCAAGCTGGTCCCCGTGTCGGTGTCAACCTCGCGACAGGCGAAGTGGCGCTGGAATTCATCGGTCTTGATGAGGGAGGACTCTTGTTTACCACGATTGACGGGGAACTCCATGCCCGCACCATCACCTCAACGCTATCGCTGGTCGGCGGTGTGGTGCTCGAGGAGAATTGGGGAGGAGAACTGGCCGCCTATCATCGCGACGACGGGTTGGTTCAAGTCGCTTGGACCCGTCGATCCCTGAGCGTTGAAGGCTACATTTTGACCGATATCGCCATGACCTCGATTTCGGCGGCAGGGAAAACCACACCGAAGCACTACCACATGCCGGCACTCAAGCTCTCGGAGGGGTCTTACTACAGTTTTGCCTTTGACCAACACGACGACACCATGGTGCTCGCAGGCTATCACCGCGACCTATCGACGGGTGGCTCGTGGCAAGACATCACCTCGCTGTTCGTCATCTCATCGACCTCGCCCGACCGAGGGACGTCCTGGTCGAGCCCCATCACGGTGTTGTCTGACCTCGACATCCGACCCGGGGATACGCAACCCTTAGGGGTCGGTCTTGGCGATGAATACCTTCACCTGCTGTATCAAGAATACCGAGACGATGTTTCTGGTATCGAGCGCGTCGGTCTGATGTACACTCACGGCCCGCATACCGTTCCTTCCTGGAGTTTCCAATACTCTGTGGGCGATGAGGCATCGTCACCAGTCCTCGAGGTGATGGTTGAGGACGAGGAGGACCGGGTGATCGGTGCTTGGATTGAAGGTCAAGGCAAAGTGTCCAATGTGGTCGTTTCCAACACCAACTCGGTCTGGTCGGGCAACCAGCAGCGTTCGCTGGCCCCAGGGGCCACCGACGTGGCTTTGGCCCAACGCAGCGAAGGCCTCTACCTCTACCACGATGAAATCAATCTCAACGGGCCGGTCTACCGGCTCGGCCTGATCACCAATGCAGACGGTGAACCCATCAACGGTCTGTCCAACATGCTTGACCAAGGTTTCCTGTTCGGCATCGGCGTCATGGAGGACGACACCATCATCTGTTCCATTACACCCGGTGGTTCGCTGAGTTTGAGCAAGGTGGCTTCGCTTTCAGGTTCCAACACCGCTGTGGCTTCACCGGGGCTTCTCGAAACCTTGCTTGATTACCTTCCCGGCGATTCTCGCGAGGTGAAGTTGCGCATCCTCGGCCTCGGCTTGAGTGTGCTCGTCATCTTCCTGGTGTCCATCGCAGTGGTCGTGCGCCGGTCCCGAAATGAAGTGGAAGAATTGCTTGAAGAAATGGCCGATGAAGAAGGTGAATTCGTGGAAGTGATGATCCAACCTGAATCTGACATCGGTCCATTGTTGACCGTTGAAGACGAGGATGAAGAACTCACGATTCAGGCACCTGTGGCGGTGATGGACGATGAGGAACCCACGCTCTCGGCCGAACTTGAAAAGAAACTTGAGGACGGCGACGGTAACGCTCGACTTGAACGTCGCATGAAGCGAAAACAACAGCGAGAGATGTCCGAGATGGCGGCCGTCCTGCAACAAAATCTGCCACCTCTTCCAGGGGCACTCCCCCCCCTCCCCATGGCGAACTTGCCTCCGCTCGACCCCACGGCCCCCCTGCCCGCTCCGTCTCTGCCCCTACCCGATCTCAAACGGGACGTGGCCTGTCCCTCTTGCCAGGCCAGTTTTGCCGTGAAGGATTTGATGCTCAAGCGGATGTCTTGCCCCGTTTGTAACCACTCGTTTGATTTGTGAGGCTCACTCATGTGCGGTATTTTTGGCTACCTTGGGCACCAACAAGCCCTCCCTATCCTCGTAGAGGGACTGAGGCGGTTGGAATACCGAGGGTACGATTCAACGGGGGTTGCGATTGAACACGACGGCCAGATTGAAACCCACAAAACCGTCGGGAAAGTGGCCGACCTCAAGGCCATCCTTCCATCAAGCGTTGAAGGAACGCTCGGCATTGCTCACACCCGCTGGGCGACCCACGGTGGCGTCACGCAGGTGAACACCCACCCGCATGCCTCAGAAAACGACAAGGTTCACCTTGTCCACAACGGTATCATCGAAAATTTCCAGCAACTTCGGAAGGGCTTGGTATCGCGAGGCATCACGTGCATCAGCGAGACCGATTCCGAGGTCATCGCTCAAATGATTGCTCTTGACTTGGAGAAGGCCGCTACCCCCCTCGAGGCGGTTCAGTCCACCTTGCGTCGGTTGCGGGGGACGTGGGGACTGTGCATCCTGCTGAAGGATCATGACCTCCTCATCTGTGCTCGCAACGGCTCCCCACTGATCATCGGCCAAGGCGATGGCGAGACCTTCGTTTCAAGCGACCCTCATCCACTCACGGCCCATACCCAGCGCGTTGTTTACCTCGAGGACGGCGACATTGCGGTGATTCATCGCGACTCGTTCAGCATCACCTCCATGAAAGGACACAGCGTTGAACCCAGCATCACGGTGTTGGAAGATGCGTGGGGTGAAGCCGAACTCGGCGACGCTCCCCACTACATGTACAAGGAAATCTACGAACAACCCGATGCGCTTCGTCAGTGTATTTCCGGTCGTGTTGACCGCGACATGGGCACAGGACGTCTCGGCGGAATGAGGCTCGACCACGCCGCGCTCGTGCAGGCACCGCACGTTCGTTTGCTTGGTTGCGGAACAGCAGCCTATGCGGCAGAAATCGGTCAGATGTTGATTGAAAAAATGGGCCGATTACCTGCCGTGGCGCACATCTCAAGTGAGTTCAAAAACAACGACACGGTCATCAATCCAAAAGCGATTTACCTCGCCGTTTCCCAATCTGGAGAAACAGCGGACACCATCTCGGCGATCAAAGAAATCAAGCTCAAGGGCGGGCAAGTCTTTGGCGTCGTCAACGTGGTTGGCTCAACCATCGCCCGCCTCTGTGGCCAGGGTGTCTACATCCATTCGGGGCCTGAACAATCGGTGGCGTCGACCAAAGCGTTCACCAACATGGTCGCTGCGCTGACCATCTTCGCCACGCAACTGGGCCGAACGCGACACCTGTCCAAGGATGATGGAACAAAACTCATCACTCAACTCCAGCAGGCGCCTCATTTGATGGAGACCTATTTCGAGGATGTCGGTCCCATCGCTGAAGCGGTGGACCTGCTCTGTGAGGCCAGTTCCGTGCTGTTCCTCGGACGAGGCCTTTCTGCGACGGTGGCTAAAGAAGGAGCGCTGAAGTTGATGGAACTCGCTTACATCCCCTGTCTGGCTTATCCTGCTGGAGAAATGAAACACGGACCGATTGCCCTTCTTGAAGAGGGAAGCCCCGTCGTTGTCATCGCCCCGAACGACCATCTCAAGGAAAAGACGATGTCAGCCCTGCACGAAGTGAAGGCTCGTGGGGCGAAGGTGATCTTGATTCACGAGAAAGGCGATGCCATTGCCTCGGAAGGAGATGTTTCTATCGCAGTTCCTGCGATTCATCCATGGCTGACCCCGTTGCTCACGGTGGTGCCTCTGCAGTTGATGGCGTATGAAACGGCCCTCCGACTTGGTCGTGATGTCGACCGGCCTCGAAATTTGGCCAAATCCGTGACCGTTGAGTGATCTCAGACAATGGTGAAGCGCTGTTCGTTTTCCTTCCAGTTGAAAGGCTTGTAACCCAGCACGTGGTTGGTGTGGCGCATCTTGACGATGCCCAATTTACGGGTTACATCGTCCCCACTGCGCTCCATCACCAGGTGCATCACGCCGTCTGAGAGGTAGTCCTCGACCCCGTACTCACCGAACTGCTTGTGATCCTCACCGGTCATCTCACAGATGAAGAAGGAGGTTAACTCAAGGCGACGAACGGCCTCAAAGAGACGGAAAATTTCGTCGCGAGGGTTTTCCATTTTGGTGAGCGTGAAGAAGGCCCCCAGCGAGTCAAAGACCAGCAGTTCAAAGCCGATGGATTGCCGATACGATGTCAACTGCTTGATGAGTTGCCCCATCCAGTCCACCCGGTTGCTCATGCCTTGCTCGTCAAGTTGGACACGCAGGTCGGCCAAGTCGATGATGGCGATTCGATTTCGCACACGGGGGTCGTCAACGTTCATTCCCATGTTGGCCATGTGGGAACGAAGCGAGTCCTTTCCTTGTTCGAGGGTGACGTAAATGCCGCTGGTCTCACCGTACAGCACCGCATTGTAGAGCATGGAAAAGGTCAGGCTGGATTTCATCGCACCCGAGGCACCAGCGACGATGCTGATGTGGCCCTGTGGGATGCCACCCTGCATTTTCTCATCAAGTCCTTCAATGTGGGTGGGGATACGTTCAATCTCGGACATGCGGCTCAATGGGTGGGTGGTCATCTTGATTCTTCAATATCACCCACGCTATCCATGACAATCTCCAAAGCCCGAGATGCGATGTTGATGGTATGGACGTCTGGTTGGCTTCCAATTCGCCGCGTCGGTTCGCCTTGCTGGAAAGCATGTTTCCTCGTATGCGGCACGAAGGCCTCAACGGTGTGGACGAGACCCCACCTTCGGGAACGGTTGCGCATCAAGTTCTCACCATCTGTCAGCGGAAAGCCGCCGCCATATCGGACGAAAATCATGCGGTCGTCATTGTGGCCGATACGATGCTGAGCGACCCTGACGAGCATTCACTCAGCATGGGTAAACCTCGCGACCTTGCCCACGCCGCTACGATGCTGCACCGATTGAGCGGACGCCATCATCAGGTCTGGACGGCGACAGCCATTCGATGGAACGCCACTTGGCACACCTGGTGCGAGTCAGCGGTCGTTTCCATTCCCGACCTCACGTTGGACCAACTGGACGCTTTGCTGACCTCGGGTTCGTGGAAAGGGAAGGCGGGAGGCTACGATTTGGCCGGCCCGATGGGAGAACATGCTCGCTTGATCGAAGGGGATATGTCGACCGTCTTGGGTCTGGCTGGTGGCGCCATGACCTTCCTTGAGTCGTTGGCGTCCCTGAATTGATTTCAGAGCAGTGGCGTCAATCCGAGCTCGTGCTTCTCCATGTCCACCACGACGTTATGGCCGGGCACCATCAGAAGCTTGTCCTCGGCGTCCAATGAAAAGACGCTGACGCGCGCTTGGTCAGCCATGTGTTTGATCTCCCGACGGCAGGCCATCTGGTGACTTTCCATGTGGACCAATGGGCGCAGGTCAACGATGGCGGTGTCACCTTGCATGACTCGCTCCAGCATGGGTCCAGTTGGAATGCGCTTCATGACATCCGGTGCGATGTAGCGGAGGGCTTTGTTGGGAAGAGGGCGTTGGCGTTGAACTTCGATGCCGAGGTCGTGGAAAGCCTCTCCGTCAGGCGTCAATGGGCCGGTCCAACCCAATGGTGGTGTTCGCAACCCGCTGAGGTCGACAGCGGGTTCACTCACAGATTTGGGTGGGGCGAGGGTTGCAGTGGATGGCTCAGCAGATGATGGCGCTGCCGCTGGTCTGAGTTCGGGTCTGGATGAGAGGGAAACCGGGGTCTCACTCGCTGCTGACGTGGCTGCTCGTGGAGGGGTATTGGCGCTGCCTTCTGGGTCGGGGAGCCCAAAGAATTGCCACAAACTTCCCATGATGATGCCTCAAAAGTCCAAATCGTCGAGTAACGATTGCAACTCTGCGGAGGCAGGGGTTGGTGGAGTTTGTGAAACTATGGGTTGGACGGGGGCTGGAGCGGGCTGATTGGCGGCCAACCATTGTTCGCCGTAGTAATTCCATTGTTCCATGGTCCAACCCTGGGGCAGACCAGTGGCGGGAAGCGGTGGCCCGGCGTTCACCACCGTTGGCTCCACCGGTGCAGCAAAACCTGCGGTAGCCTGTGCTTCCATCGAGGCTCCCACAGCAGGTGGGGAGGCCACGGCCACTGGCGTCTGTGCGGCAGGGAGCGTAGCCACCGGCTTGGGAGCAGCGGCAAATTGGCTTTGATCAAACATGCTGAAATCATCTTCAGGAGACGAGCGTTGCCGAGTGAACAACAGGAAGACGACCAAGCCAACGATGATGATGCCGAGCACGCCGATGATGGCCGCCGTCGTGGTCCCCACGGTGCTGGTGAGGCGCTCGACGAGACCGTCGGGTGGAAGTTCAGCGACCACGATGGTCAGTTCCTTTTGCACCTGTTCGCCGTCGTCATCGGTCACTGTGAGCACCACCGTCCAACGACCAGCGGGGAGGTCGGTGATGGTCCAAGTATCTCCGGTGAAGTCAACATCGCCCGTCTTGGCTCCGTCAAGGTCGGTGTCAAGGTGGGAACTGTCCCACTGATAGCCAAGAAGTTCCGAATCGGTGGCGGAATCAAAGAAGAAATCAGCCCCGTTGAGGGTCAAGTTATCACCCTCGGTGAGGTTGGTGAAGGCCACCTGGGCGTTGAGGTACTCCCGCGGTGGGAGGTTGAGCACGCTGACGTTCATGCTTTGCTGAGCGGTTGCGCCGTCGTCGTCGGTTACGGTCACGGTGATCATTCGAACGCCCTTGGTTGACCATGAAGGGGCAACGGAGGCTCCGGTCAATTCACAGTCGTTGTCGACGACACCGTCGCCATCGCTGTCCGACTTGGCATCAAGGTCCCAGCAAATGGTCAGCGTCTCGAGGTCTGAGGCCGTGTCCGAGGCGGTCACGCTCAAGTTGAGAGCGTCATCTTCGAAGACCGGCGTGTTGCCCGGCAGCCCCTCGACGCTGGGTGGAACGTTGTGCACCATGACGGTGGCCTGCTGAACTTCGGAAGCCGCACCGTCGGCATCGATGGCACGGACTTGAACGATATGTTCGCCCGAGGCGTTCCATGAAACCAGTTCTTGAGAGGAGACGCCGATGCTGGTGATGGTCCAGTTTTCATCGGTAGAGGATGGGAACCACTGCACGATGACGGTTCCTTCGTCGTTTTCTGAATCACTGGCCGTGGCCTTCAGGACCCCGACTTCATCCTCATCGATGTGCCACGTGCCGTTCTCATCGGGTTGCACCTCCTGTCCTCCCTTGGTCAGCGTTGGGGCAGAAATGGTCGGTGGGATGTTCAAGACCATGACCTCACTGTAGATGGTGGTGGTCTCACCATCGTCGTCGGTGGCCACAGCGGTGATGTTGATGGGTCCCTCAAACATGGGCGTGAACGTGCAGGTCGCCTGCGTGATGCCTTCGTTGCAGTCCAGGCCTGGCCACGTGATGGTGACTTGTTGTCCGGACGGTGAGGAGGTGTCAATGTCCTCAATGTCAATGGCCTCAAGGGTGATGGGGGTTTCCACCTCAACCGATTCAGGATGTGTGAGGTTGAACGTCGGTGCGCGGTTGAGCACCACGACATCAATCACCAATTCGTCGGTGTCGAGTTCTTCGTCAACGACCAAGACCTTGACACTCCATGTTCCGCTGTTGGACCAGTTCCACTGGGTCCAGCAGTTCGGTGCTTCAATGCGCTCGTAAGCGTCGCCTGCTCGGTCTTGGATTTGGAACTCGCAATCAACATCACCTCCGTCGATGTCAAAACTTCCAGTGGCGTTCAGGGTCACGTTCTCGAAGGTGTATTTTCCTTCATCAACGGTCATGACCGCCGTAGGTGCTCGTCCAATGAAGATGGAAATGGAGGCCTCGTTGTTGCTTCGGTTGGCGTCAGCCGTCACGTTCTGGTCGGGGTCAACGGTGAACGTCATGGCGGCTGTGCCCACCATCATGGAGGTCGGCACAGACCAGTTGATGAGCACGCGCTCCTCGGCGTACGGGGCGACCGCAGGAACGGCTTCTCGCAGAACGGTGCTGTCCGGTGTCTCGATTTCCATCACGGTGGCCGGAGAGGTCAGTACCCCACGGTTTTGGGCGGGGAGAGAGAAGGTCAGGATGTCACCCGGCAGAGCGTTGTAGCCGATGGAGGCGCTCAATGTGGTGGTGTCGCCATTTCGTGTTCGCTCAACGATGACCGAACCTGCCTGGGCGATAAGATCCACGCCAACCACGCTCAAATCTTGAACGATGGTGGTTGCGCCCACCACACGGGCGGCAGGGTCGTAGACCACCACGCCGTTGCTGGTGTGGTCGTCGCTGGCAGGGGTATCGTCGACTTCATCGGACACGTTGAGGGAAACCTGCGCTTGCCCGTTGTTGTTCGTCGTCGGGTTGAGAATGGTGCCTGCGATCTCGTACCGAAGTTGCAGATTGGTGTTCTTGATGGGAATGCTTGGGGAGCCTGCCACGGTGTAGTCGATGGACACCTGTTCAATGGCGTCGGGCAAGGTGGCGGTCGTGGCCGTACTGACCGAGATTTGGGTGTTTCTTCCGCCAGGTGATGAGGCAGGTACCACGCTGTTGGAATCGGTGGGGCTGTAGGTTTTCAAAATCCAATCAATGGTGAACCCAGCAGGATTGACGATGCGGTTCCAAACGCTTCCACGAACGGCGGGGCAGTACCAATTGAATCCAAGATTCACGCCCGTAGCGTTCCATTCAGCGACCTTGTACGAATCATCGCATCCACTGTACTGTGGCGAGGCTCCGTCTTCTACGGGGGCCTCGTTCTTGATGACTTGCCATGAGTTGTTTTCATCTTCCTGCGAATCAAATTCAGTGGGGTCGAAATAGTCCGATGTACCGCTGACCTCGGTCTTGGCTTCGAACTCCATCCACCATTGATCGCCGTTGCGTAGAGGGAAATCGTAGCGTTCCTTGGCTGGTGTGTAGGTGTTGTCAAAGGTAACGATGCCGAGGGTTTGTTCAAGGAAACCGAGGTTAAACGGCCGGAACCGCACATCGAGGGTGAAATCACTGGTGATGGTGGCCAAATCCCTCGCACGGAGGATGTCAATACCGTCGTAGTCAATGTTCAATCGGCCGGAGACCCCTTCAAGCGTGGCACCGCTGTTGCCTGAAGTGAAACTTCCACTGATTTCAATCTCATAAGCCAACACGGTGTCACCGTTGTTGTCGGTAGCGTAGAAGATGTCGGTCACCTCGTTCACGGTATCCCCTGTGAGGGCGTTCAGCGAGGCGGATACGTTGGCCTGGGCGAGCAGCTGGGAAACATCGAATTTGGTTTCGTACACCCATTCGTCGCCGATGCGATAATTCGGGACATCAACAGCCCCCGATGCCCCTTGAGACCGTCGCTCCTCGGTGGTCTGTTCGAGGTGGATGGACGATTCAACAACGCCAAGGCCCATTGAGGTCAGGAAGAGGGCGACAAGAAACGCCGCTTGACAGGCTCGTCCGAACATAAACCGAGGTGTCCCTCCTGATACAAAAGAGAATGTCCTTTGTGCAATGGGTCAACCTTGTGAATCAAGGTATTGTTGGCCGTAGTGCTCCCATTGTTCCATGGTCCAACCCTCCGGGAGGCCCGTTGGTGGAAGAGGTGGTCCTGCTTGGGCGGCGGCCCCGGGTGCTTGTTCCAGAGACTGTTGGAAGAGGTACATTGGTGGTGGCCCCTCGGGTCGTCGTTGTTGAATACGCTCTTCTCGGGTGGTGAACAGATCGGCGCTGAGCGACGTGTTCACCTCGTCCCACGCATCTGTGGTGGCCGCGGGTTGCCGTCGCCGCCGAGCGAACAGGCCCACCAACAACAACATCACCACCAAAAGGCTGAGTTGAGCGATGGGGTTGGCCTCTTCGCCTACCAATGACGCTCCAAGGTTCTCGAGCGGCGTTCGGTCTGCGGGAAGCACAGCGAAGGTCACGACCTTGGTTCCGGGTCGCTCCGGGTCCTCATCCCAAGCCATCACCTTGACCGATTGTACGCCGTCTTGTTTGAAGATGTACGAGACTGTCTTTCCGAGGAGGTCGGCGTCGTTGTCCGGAATTCCGTCTTCGTTGCTGTCCACCGTGACATCGATGTCCCAAGCCACGGTGAGGTCGTTGATGTCGGTTAAGGCATCGAGCGTGCTGCTGGCATCGAGGACACAGGTTTCGTAGGCCACGCATGAAATGGTACTGGTTCGAACGATAGGGGGCGTGTTCAGCACCAGGACTTCAAGCACTTCGCTGGTGGTGGCGCCGTCGTCATCCGTGACGTGATAGACGAGTTTGTGGGTGCCGCTCCGGTTCCAAGCGATGGTCAAGTTATCTCCGATGACATCGCAGTCGTCATCGGCGCTGCCGATATCATCTGAATCCATGCTGGGGTCAATGTCCCAACAACGGACCAGGCTGCCGACATCGGATGGTGTGTCGGTTGATGATCCCGAGACGCTGATGGATTGTCCTTCGGCCACGGGCAGGACAGGTGCGATGGGTTCGATGCTTGGAGGCACGTTTTGAACGCTCACCCAGCGCTCTTCAATGCCGCTCGAGGCACCCTCTGAATCGGTGACTTCGAGGCGCATTTTGTGCAAGCCTGCTTCCAGCCAGACCATTTCGAATTCAGATGTCCGTCCGTCAGAGACACGAATCAACGAGGGTTGGGCGTCATCAGGCCACCATGTGTGGGTAAGGTCTTCGATGTCATCCACGGAATCCTGGGCTTGGCCCTTGATGGTTACCGTTTGGTCTTCGCTCACGTGCCACGTGTCTTGGGCATCCATCACCACCGGCCCGTTGTCGTCCAGCATCTGGATGTTGATGCTGTGAGGTTGGATGTTGGTGAATTTGACGTCAAAGGTGGCGGTGGCGGTCGCCCGGTCGTCGTCGGTTCCTACGGCCGTGAACGTTTTCCAACCTTCGGTGGTCGATGTCGTGGTGCAAATTCGGGTGTAATAGCCCTCCTTGCAGTTGGCCCCCGGCCAGTAGATGTCCACCACACCGGGCCACACTTTTTCGGAGTCGGAGTCGTTGGCATAGGCGTAGAGCGTGATGGGGTATTCCACCTTTGCTTCCGTTCGCTGGCTTCGGACTTCGATCTTGGGTGCTCGGTTTTCCACCGTCACGTTAACGGTCATTGCAACTTCATCTCGCTCTTCATCTTCCACCGTGATTTCAACGGGGTAGACACCGTCGTCAATCCAGGTGTAATTGAGCATGCAGGATGGAGAAACGATGCGTTCGTAATCCCATGTGCGGGTACCATCGTCAAAGGGAACCAAAAATTCGCACGAAACCTCGCCCCCGTCTTCATCGAAACTGCCGCTGGCGTTGATGAGAATGGTGTCCTTGGTCAGGCCGGTTGGCTCAGGTGCTACCGGGGTTGGCAGACTTCCGACGAACAACTCAAGACTGCCGATGTTGTTCTGGAAGTTGGCATCTGCTGTGTTCAATCGTTGGGTGTCGGCTTCCCACTGGATTTGGAGCAACCCGATGCTTGCGTTCATGGGGACTTCCCAAATGGTGTACATTTTGTGCGCCTGGTAGGTCTGCAAAGCGGGGAGTTCCTCCGTGATGGCCACCCCGTCGGGCGTGGTCAACCGGGCATCGGTGGCAGCGGAAGTCGTGATGCCTCGGTTGTTGAAGGCAAGTTCGATGTCAAGTATGTCGCCCGGCAAGACGTTGTACCCAGAGAGGGCGTTGAGTTGGGTGTACGTGCAAATATCCCCAAATTGACACCGTGCTCGCAGGATAACGACTGCACCCTCGTCTGCAAAGACATCCAAACCAACGAGGTACTCGTCAAGGGTTACGGTTGCTGCACCGACCTTGTTTCCTGCCTTGGCCACCAGTCCATGACTGGCGTAATCGAGTTGCGTTGCAGACGAGTCGAGGGCATCACCGATGTCGACCATGGACCAAGCACTCCCGTTGGCTGCGGTGGTGAGCGAGGTGACGAAGCCTTCCGCCTCATGGTGGAGGTCAACTTGCAGACCAGCTACGTTGGAAAAGCAGGACGAAGAAGCGTTGACCCACACTTGCATCGGCGTGTTCAGTGCGGTGATGGATCGTTCCGGAACCACCTCAAGGCAGTCTGCTCGGCTGCCGGGGTTGGTGTAGGGCTCAACGCCAGTTGCTCCAACAGGGTCGTATCGCTTGAGCTTGAAATCGATGGTCAACCCGATATCATCGTTGGTGTGGAGCCAAGCGTAATTGCGAACCTCGGGGCAGTACCAGCGGTAGCCCTCCGAGATGCCATCGCTGTTGAACGAGGTCATTTCGTACGTCTCGTTGCAACCGCCGTAATCGATGGTCTGGCCGACATTGTTGGTTGGTTTTCCGATATCGGTGACCACCCACGTGGTGGTGTTCGTGTCGGTTTCGGGTGGTGGGAAGGGTGTGATGTAATCGCTTTGTCCCGACCATTGCGAGGAGGAGGTGGTTGTGGTTGTCCATCGCTCGTCCATCCGGAGGGGGAAGTCGTAGTTCTCGTTCACGGGTGAGTAGGTGGTGGTGATGGTGATGTCACCGAGGATTTGTTCGAGGAAAGAGATGCCGCTGGGGACGAAACGGATGTACAGGTCAAGGTCGCTTCGAATGGGTGAAAGGTCACTCACTCGCAGGTATTCCGTTTGCGTGAATTGGATGTAAACGTTGCCGGTGTAGCCTTCCAGGGAAACACCCGACTTGTCAAAGTTGGCCGAGGTACGAAGCGTATAGGCCACCACGGACATGTTGTCCACGTTTTGGGTGGTGATGCCCGTGACTTCCGAGGTGGTGTCGCCTTGGATTTCACCCACGGTGGCATCAACGCCGGTATCGGTGACCAGGATGGTTGGGTCAAACGTACCCGAGTAGATCCAACGGTCTCCAATGCGCCATGTCGGGACATCGGATACACCCGGGTCGCCTGCGATGATGCGTTGGGGGGTGCGCTGTTCCAACAGTTCGTGGTGATGCACGGGTACGAGACTCATCAGCAACAACAGCACCAAGGCCACGGGAAGAGTGCGGTGCCAGCGTCCCTCTCCCATGTTGATAGGACGCAGGACTGAGGACATCAAGCCTTCTCTCCCAGCCTAAGGGCTGACAGGCCTCAAAGCAAGTCGGCCAGTTCGTCCTTGATGATTTCAACGGCCTCGAGGATTTCGTCCTTGTGGCGGGCGCCGGTGATGACCATCTTTCCAGAACCGAAGATAAGGCAGACGACCTTGGGGTCGTCGAGACGATAGATGAGGCCGGGGAACTGCTCAGGCTCGTATTCCACCTTGTCAAAGGGCAAGTGGAAGGTCAAGTGGTTGAGGTTGAGTTTTCGGGGCACGCCTGCTTGGGGCTCACCGGTAAACTTGTCCACGCCGTCGTAGTCTTCGGGGTAGTGGAGAGCGTAGGTGGCGACCATGTTCTGGACTTCGATGGTGACGTCCTTCAGGTCCCAGGTCTCAATCCCGGCAGCGCGCAGGTCCTTGATCATCCGGTCGATACCGGTGTGGATGTTGTCCTCGTCCTTTCCACCGGTGCAGACGGCACGGCCGGAGCGGAACATGAGGATGGCGAGTTTTGGTTCGGTGACACGGTAGACCACACCCGGGAACTGCTCGGGCTCGTACTCGCAATTGAGTTGAATGGCGATGTCTGGAAGGTCAAGTTCTTCTGCAACACGGGTGCTGGCAACTACATTTACGACGGTGAGGCGTTCTTCATCGGTGGTCATATAAAGGCCGAATGTCCTTTAGTATATAAAAGGAATTTCGGCACCTCGCCTTGCTTCAGCCTCGGAACTCGCTGTTCTGGGACTCATTCGCCTTGCTCAATACGTACGCCTTCGTTGCCAATGCGTGAGATGAGGGTCCTTCCACCTGCCAGTTCGATGGCTTCACTGGTTTGCTTTGGATCCCGTGTCAGCGCCACCATGCACCCACCTCCGCCTGCACCGGTCAACTTGGCACCGAGCGACGAAGGCATGGCGGCTTGAATGAGCGTCTCGAGTTCGGGTGAAGACACACCAAGGTTGCGCAAGAGGAGGTGATTTTCGCTCATGGCGTGGCCAACTGCCTCGTAATCACCGGCCATCAAGGCTGAAAGTCCTCGCCGTGCAACGGCTCCCATGGCTTCGATTTCACGCATCCTCGTCGGTTCTAACGCCAACGCCTCCGCGACCATGGCCACTTGTTTGGACGTGGGCGCAAAGACCCCGGTGTTCCCGAGCACCAGGAACACGTCGCTTTCCGGTGGCGTGACACGATGAACTTCCCACGAACGCTTTCCTTCTGGCGTGGTCATTTGCCTGGTGTAGAGGTGCTTGGCGTCCTCTTCGATGCGGTCGGACACCACCACCACGCCGCCTTCCACGCTGGTTGAAGCGTCCATGGGCGAGGCACGACCTTGTTGAGCATGGGCTTCGGCTCGATGGGCAACAGCGCTCAAACCGTCCCGGTCAATGCCTTTTGAAGGGTTGGCCAGCTGATGCATAGCGGCCCCAACTGCAGCGCTGAGGGCGGCGCTCGAGCCCAGGCCAGAGGCTCGAGGGATGTCGCCTGAAATGTGGAGGGCCATGGGTTCACCATCTGCCAACCAACGGTCCTTCAGCATCGTGATGTGTGGGTGGCGGGCGGGGTCAAGGGCGCTTCCGTCAACGCTCCAGGAAGCGGCCTTCGTCGCTGAGATTGAAAGACGCTGTTCGATCGCCACCGCAACGGCAGGCTGGCCGTAAACCACGGCGTGTTCGCCAAACAGGATGCATTTCCCGGGGGCGCTGGCGGCTACAAGCACCTCCGCTTCACCCATGTTTCCAACACGGGCTCCGGCTTCATATTCCTTCTTGCACTTCATGGTGATTCCTTCGCCATTTGACGGTGCATTCAAAGTGCGCCTTGACCTCGCAAGGGTAGCGCCAAGGCGCTTGTTTGGTGAACACGATGGAACATCCGTTGTTTTTGGATTACGGCCCCGTCCCCGGTTGGGCTATTCTCTTGGTGTTGTTTGGCGTTTCAGGTGGCTTTTTTGGCTACCAGGTTTGGAAGGCCACCAAACTCGTCCTGAAGGGCAAGCCAGAGAACCGGTTTGACAACTGGGGCGCTCGAATTTCAGAGGTCTTGAGCGGCTGGCTGGGCCAGAAAAAGGTGCTCAAGGACCGCATCGCAGGCGGCATTCACGTGCTCATGTTCTGGGGTTTCCTGATGCTCTCCACCGACATGTTCGACCTTGCCAGCGGCAACCAATTTTCTCAAAAAGTACTACCTGAAGTGGTGCGTGGGCCTTGGAACCTCATGGTGGAAATCGGCTACACCATCGCCTTTGTGGGGTGCGTGTTGGCGTTGATTCGCCGTGTGGTGTTCACGCCTGAGAAATTGAAGGGCAAGTCACAACTTGAAGGCAACGTCATCCTGTTGCTCATCATGACCATCACCACCACTTCGTTCGTGGTTGAAGCCGGCGAATCCACCGTCTCTTCCACCTGGGAACCCATCGGGTACTGGGTCTATGCCACCTTGGCGCCCGCCGCCAGTATCGTCATCGCTGCGTACTGGGCCCACATGCTGGCCATCTGTGTCTTCCTGTTCCTCATTCCGCTCTCGAAGCACATGCACTTGGTGATGGCTTTCCCGAACGTGTTTTTCCACGACCTCCGTCCCATGGCGACCATGGAACCGCTCGCACGCGGTGAAAACGGCAAGGCGGTGCTCCTCGATGACCTTGATGTGGAATCGTTTGGGGCTGTGAACTACACCGATTTCACCTGGCGAGACCTCATCGACGGCTGGGCCTGCACATCGTGCGCCCGCTGCCAAGACGTTTGCCCCGCCTACGCCAGCGGCAAGGATCTCAACCCAATGCAAATCATCCACGACGTGCGCAACTATGCCAACGACCACGCCACGACGTTGTTTGCCGACGAGACGCCCGAGGAGGACATCATTGCCCGCTTTGGCGAGGGCGCCATCTGGGCCTGCACAACCTGCCACGCTTGTGTCGAAGCCTGCCCCATTTACATCGACCACGTGCCCAAACTCACCGATGCACGTCGCCACCTCATGATGGAGCGCATGGAGTTTGACGAAAGCGTGGAAGCCACGGTCATGCCGCTCATGGCGACCATCGAGAACCTCGAATCCGATTCAAACCCATACGGCTTGCCCGCTCACGAGCGCGGTGAATGGGCTGAAGGTCTTGACGTGAAGGTCGCTGAGCCTGCCGAATACATCTACTTCGCTGGCTGCGCTGCATCGTTTGACGAGCGCAACAAGAAGGTCGCTCGCGACACCATCAGCATCATGAAAGAAGCCGGCCTTGACGTCGGTATCCTCGGCATGCAAGAAGGCTGCAGCGGGGATGCTGCTCGCCGTGCTGGCAACGAATACCTGTTCCAAATGCTGGCGGAGACCAACCTGTCAACCTTCGAAGAAATCGGGGTCAAGAAGATCGTCGCTTCCTGCCCACATTGCTTCCATACGCTCGGAAAGGAGTACAAGGACTACGGAGGCGAGGACATCGAAGTGATGCACCACTCCCAACTCATCAGCCACCTGCAAACCGAAGGCAAACTCCCCCAGCCAAAGCACGACGGCTCGGTGACCTTCCACGACCCGTGTTACCTCGGTCGCATTGGTGGAGAATTGGATGCACCTCGGGACGCCATTGGCGGCGTGGATGTTGAAGCAGAGCGCCACGGTCGCGACTCCTTCTGTTGCGGCGCTGGAGGCGCCCAAATGTGGATGGAAGAGCACGTTGACGAAGGCTACGACCGTGTGAACGTGATTCGTTCCAAGGAACTCGCCGCCACCGGCGCCGATACCGTAGCCGTGGGTTGTCCCTTTTGTTCAACCATGGTCACCGACGGCTTGAGTGCCATCGGGTCCGAGATGGAAGTCAAGGACGTGGCTGAGTTGGTGTGGGAGCAAATCAAGGCCAACGACGCCAAGATCGAAGCCGCAAAGGCCTCAGCCGAACCCGCAGCTGAACCCGCTGAAGCCTGAGGTTGAGGCGTGCTCAATCACGATGACCAGCGAGCCTTGCTGGTTTGGTACGATGAACACCAAAGGGCGTTGCCATGGCGGCAAACCAACGACCCGTGGGCTATTCTTCTCAGTGAAATTCTCCTGCAGCAAACCCAGGTCAGTCGAGGTCTGGTCTACTGGCAGCGGATGGTTGACACCTTCCCGACGGTCGCTTCCATGGCCGAAGCTTCGGTTGACGCAGTGCTGAAGGCGTGGGAAGGTGCGGGCTACTACAGCCGTGCTCGTCGCCTTCATGCCTTGAGTCGCCAAGTGATGCTGCCCACATCAGAGGGGGGGTTTGACGGCCGCTTACCCTCTACACACGACGCCCTCCTTTCGCTTCCAGGAATTGGCCCTTACACGGCGGCGGCGGTGGCGAGCATTGCGTTTGGCCAGCCCGTGGCCTGCGTTGACGGCAACATCAGGAGGGTCATGGCACGACAAACCGCTCAGTCCAACCCTTCTCCAAAAGAGGTTCAGGCGTGGGCCGATGCCTCATTGGAAACCAATCGGTCGGGAGACTGGAACCAAGCGTTGATGGAACTGGGGGCGACGGTGTGCACCCCAAAACGGGTTGCATGTTCCAGTTGCCCCATTGCAACTTCGTGTCGAGGTCGTTCCACACCCGAACGCTACCCGTTGCCCAAGCAGCAACGGACCACATCGGTGGTCTTGACCGCCATCGTTGACCATGATGAACAGGGTCGGCCGCTCCTCATCCAGCGACCTGCATCGGGGCTGTTTGGAGGCTTATGGGGACCGGTGTTTGAGGACGGGCGTCAAGGGGAAGGAAAGGCCTATGCTGATGCCGGAACGGTCAAGCATCAACTCAGCCATCGAGCGATGACGGTTCATGTTCTGGTGGGCAGAACGCCTGTTTTAGGACCCGGCGTAGAACCCAGCCTCGTCGCCTGCTCGACCCTCGACGAGAAGATCTTGGCCATGGCTTCGCAACGGTTCAAGAAGCATCGGTCATGAAATGTAACGAAAAGGAATCATCGGAGGAACAAGGTATGATGGAAAAGACGCATCGGTTTGCAGATGATTGGAAACTCATTAGCGAACACTTCCACCGAATGTTCGAAGGTTTGGGCACACTCTCCGTCACAGCGGACCTTCTGGCTTTCAGCTCGGTACCGCCTTCGGTGGCCACAGGCATTTCCATCACGCGTTCGGGCGCATTGGTAGCCAACATGCCCCTTCACGCCATCGAGAGCGTGTTCACTACCGTTCGGTTTTCAGAGGACTTGACCTCGCTGACCTTGACTGGCGATGGGGCGTCCTACACCTACACTGTTCCGCCGGCGTTGCTCGCCTTGCGCTCAAGATGACGTCTCGATGTGATGATTCCAACCCGTGGTTTCGTTGAAGACAGCGGTTTGTGTCATCTCCCACATCGATTGGATGTAGGTTTGGTTGGTTTCCTTCCCGATTTCAACATGGAACGCATAGCCTTGTGCATTGACAAACACAGCGTGAGGGATGGACTTGGCTTCAACCTCCATGGCCAGGTCGGGATGAAGGATGAAGGGACGGTCGATGGTGCGGTTGAGGTTCTGTTCGGTGGAGTTGTGCCACTCGCTCATGTTGGCGTATTCCTCTCGTGGCTCTCGTGAGAACACCATCAATTTGTCTTTGGGAATCACAAGATCGTAGGCGTCCAAGGTTGATTCGCAATGAGCGCACCACGGAGCAGAAAAGTAGGCGAGGTAAGACTGGGTGTCGAAATCCACGCTTGTATGGGTGACGTTGGCGTGGTCCAGGCCTTGCCATACGGGGAACGTCGTTACGACCGGCAGAGCGGGTTGTTCCTCGTCAGTCACAGGTTGTTCCTCAATGCAACCCGCAAGCATGAGGGTGATGGCGATAAATCCAACCATGGTGCTCCTCATCATACCACTCATCATAGGGTGAGCGAGGGAATTGATGAGGCTTTCTCTTTGGCGAGCAATTCGTGCCGAAACGAAGCGAGGCAAAGCATGAGGCCAGCCACGAGGGTGTACTCGGCTGGCGCCGCCACCACAACACCGCTTTGCGCTTGGTTCAGGAATTCGGCCGTGGTGAGACCGCTGGGGTCAACGGTACTGGCGGCGGATTGGAAGGCCACCAGCATCACGACAAAACCAGCCGCTGCCATGGCGAAGCCAACCTTTCTCATGCGCTTTCCAGCGGTTGTGGCCATGTCGCCCATGGCCCAGCCGGCGGTGAAAGCCCACCCCACGCCTCCGCCGAAGGCCAGCATGGCGGTGAGGATGTGAGGATTGATGTGGTCATACATGTCGTAGTGACTCACCAACACGGTGTTGGCTGACGCGAGGATGCCAAGCAATGCGGCGATGAACCAGATTCTTGGCCTGACCGCGTCAAGTTCGTGGTAGAGGTGCCAGGCGTAGGCCATTTGGAACAAACCGCCGAGGGTCAATCCTGCTGTGAAGACGAGGTCTTGGAGCCCCTCTTGGTCGGTCTCTGAAATGAAGAAGGGAATGGCTCGAGGTTGGTCAAACAGGTGAATCAGGGTCGCCACGATCACGGTGAGGGTTGGAATCAACCACGCTCCCGAAGCGATGAGAAGCCCTTGTTCGCGACTCAAAGGAAGACGTCGACCGTATCTTGGATGCATGTATCAAAGTCCTCCCATTCCAAGCCCAGCACCTTCTCTGCTTTGGCGCTTGAGTAGTTGGTGTCGCCCCCCATCATGTTCTTGGCCACGGCGCGTGTGAGGTAGCGCTGACGTCCCAGTTTACTTCCCACCCAGTCCTGGAACACGGCGAGTGGCACCAAGGTGTTGGGCAGACTGAATTTCGGTGCTTTGGTGGTCGGATTGAGCGCCCGTATGCGCTTGCAAATGGTGGCCAGCGTGATGTTGGCGTGGGGTGCGAGAATAAACCGCCCCTCTGCTTCATCGACTTCAAAGGCCCGTCGATGGGCTCGAGCGACGTCGCGCACGTGAACCACGGACATGGGGAATTTGGGAACCACCGGATAGTTACCTGCCATAGCGTCTTGGAAGAAGTCCACACTTGGGGTGGGTCGAACAAAACCACCCCCCAGCACAGCGGTAGGGTTGATGACCCGAAGGTCAAGTTCCAATTCCTCCGCAAGGCTCCAAGCCAAGTGTTCGGATTGGGTCTTCGCAACGGTGTAAGGAAGGGACGTATCGGTGTTCCACACCGCTTCATCCTTGACTCGCCCTTTTGGCGAGGTTCCCACCGCTGCCGTGCTGGAGGTGTAGACGACCCGCTTGATGCCTGCTTCAGCGGCTGCGTGAAGCAAATGGGTTGTGCCTTTGGTGGCGGTGTCTAAGATCTCGGATGCGCTTCCACGCGTGGAGTAAATCGTGGCCGTGTGGAACAGGCCGTCGCAGCCACTGAGGTGGGCTGTCCAACCGTCAGCGTCGAGAACATCCCCTTCGACCATTTCCAACCGGTCTTCGCATCCGAGTTTGGTGGCGTGGGCTCGGACGTGGTCCGTTTTCGATGGGTCGCTGAGGTCGCGCACGGACCCTCGCACGGCGTAACCATGCTCAAGCAAATCTCGGACGATGTGATTGCCGATGTGGCCGTTAACGCCGGTGACAAAGATGCGCATTGGTGAGTCGTCGGCCATACGGCGAGTGACACAGGGGTCTCGTATGAACCTTCAAGTGCAACCCGCCGCCACGCTGTGATGAGCCCATGCCCATTCGTCTGCACGATACCCGGCGTCGCGAAAAGGTGAACTTCACCACGCTGGAGCCCGGAAAGGTCTCCATGTACGTTTGTGGTGTCACCGTGTACGACCGATGTCATTTGGGCCATGCAAGGTGCTACTTGGCCTTCGATTTGATTCATCGATGGCTTGAGGCCAGCGGTTACGATGTTCACTACGTTCAGAACTTCACCGACATCGACGACAAAATCATCCACCGCGCCAACGAACTGGACGGGGACTGGAAAGCCTTGGTTGAACAGAACATCGAGGCCTACTACGAAGACATGGACGCGTTGAACATCCTTCGAGCTGATGTTTATCCACGGTGCACGGAATACGTTGATGACATGATTCGCATCACAGCCGACCTCATTGAGAAAGGTCATGCCTACGAGGCCAACGACGGCGTCTACTTTCACGTTGAATCTGCGCCGGAAAAGTACGGCCAACTGACAGGTCAATCCATTGACGCCGTTCGTTCAGGAGCCGGGGGTCGCGTCGACGAGACGGGCTCAGGAAAGCGAGACCACAAGGACTTCGCCTTGTGGAAAGCCGCCAAACCGGGTGAACCCACATGGGACTCGCCTTGGGGGGCGGGGCGACCAGGCTGGCACATCGAATGCACGGCCATGTCCCTCGATCACTTCGAGAAGGAATTTGACATTCACGGTGGCGGCCACGACCTGCGTTTCCCGCATCACGAGGCAGAAATTTTCCAAGGGGAGTGTCACACGGGTCATTCCCCTGTTGTCCACCACTGGCTGCACAACGGTTTCGTGAACATCGATGGAGAGAAGATGAGCAAATCCCTCGGGAATTTCTGGACCATCCGCGACATTCTCACCAAGGTGGACGCCATGGTGCTGCGGTTTGCCCTCATCAATGCCCATTACCGTTCACCCATTGACATGAACGAGACCCTGCTCAACGACGCCGAGCGAAATTACAACCGGCTGTTGGCTTGCTACGTTGAGGCTTTGAAGGCGCAAGGCGAAGGCCCCACCGTTCATCTTCCGCATCCAGACCTTGCATCTCCCCATCCTCTCGCTCGAGCCACGGGGCTGCTTGAGAAAATGGGTGAAGGGTTTGCACAAGCCATGGATGACGATTTCAACTCACGTGAAGCCGTGGCCAAGGTGCTCGGTATGGTTCGAGAGATCACCAAAACGCTGGGCACTTCCATGGACGAAGCCGACCGACAGGCTTTCGCTGCCTACGCCGTTGACCTTTTGGAGGAGACGGCTGGGCGCGTGCTCGGCGTGCTTCCTTCCCAAGAGGTGGCCCTCGCTGAGCCGGAAGAGGACCCACGAAAAGCCGAAATCGCCGACCAAGTCGAGGCGCTCCTTCTCCAACGCAGTGAAGCACGCGCCAGCAAAGACTGGTCTCGAGCAGACAACATTCGCGACGAACTCAACGAACTCGGCGTTGTGGTCACCGATACGGCCACCGGGCCTGAGTGGGACCTTGCTTGATCAATCGGTCTCGTCGCTTGGAACCTCCAACGGTGGGAGTGAAGGAACAAATCCACTGGTCGATGCCGTAGATTCAGCCGCTGCCGCTTCCGCCGCTGCTTCTTGTTCGTCCCACATCTTCTCGATTTGGACTTCGGCGGCGAGCGCGTCTTCCCCGCCTTTGGAGACGAAAAACAAGGCGACGAGGAGGATGATCACGATGGCGAAGAACAACAGCAACGCCTGTTGTTCCACATTCTCGTCCTCGGCTTGCGAGGTATCAACGGGAACGTTGGTTTGCCCGTTGTCGTCGTTGTTTCCGTTCTCAGTGGTGCCGGTGCCGTCGTTGGACCCCGTGCCGTCCGTTGTCTGATTGGAGGTGTTGTCCGGGTCGTCATCGGGTCCGTCAACGGTGCAGGGCGGTGTGCTACCGTCTTCGCAAGGTTCGGGTTCCTCAACCTCAACCACTTCAAAGTCAGTGATGGAGGGAAGGGTTTCGGCTCGGTCATAGTAGCGGTCGTACAGCAGGGACATGTCCCACTGGGAATTGGCGGTCGACGAGCCGTTCAACACTTCGAAGTAGCGCTGGTCGCCGTAGGTGTACCACGGGTCAAGTCCGACATATTCCATGTCTCGGGTGACGCTGTCAAAGTCGTCGGCATCCCCGAATGCCGCCCTCATTTCCTCAACGTCAAACCGCATGGCCATGGTCAGATTTTCAACGATGCTCGCCCATGTTTGTGCACCCTCAGGTGCCGCCAAGTAGGTGACATCCACGGCTTTACCGAATTTTCCAGCGGGCTCGGTGTCGTCGCCTTTCAGGGCCGTCATGATGTCCTGGTCGCCGTACACGGCCAGGCCACCGACGACGGTCAAGCGAACATCGGGGTCAACAGCGTTGATGAGGTTGCGGTAAGGATTGGCATCGATGTTGTCGACGACCACCAGGTCGGCGACCTTCCCAGCCTCAATGGTCCCCACCTCAACGTCCCAGTTGGTGGCTTGAGCGGCACTGCTGGTCACCATCTCGACCAGTTCGTAATCGGTGAAGAGATCGCCCAGCATTTCGTCGTCCCAAAGGTCGGCCACTTTCAGTTCGTGGAGGGGGGATTTCGACCCCGAGGGGGCCCAGTCCGGAGCGAGGGTGATGTGAACGCCAGCCGCCTTGGCGGCTGCAATATCTGCCGTCTGTCCGTACAACAGAAGGTTGGAGAGGGGCGACCACACGAGGGTGGCACCGACGTTTGCCATCTTGGTGAATTCCTGGTCTGTCAAAGCCACACCGTGGATGAGCACCAGTTCACCAACAAGGAGGTTGTTTTGTACGAGGATGTCGAACTCTGCCCTGCTGCGCTCGTCAACACCTTCAGCGATGTGGATGAACCAGGCGTCAAGTTCGCCGCTGGCGTTGCCGGTCTTGATGTGGTTACCGATGTAATCGGAGGTCAATTCCGTGACCTTGGTGTGAATCTCATCCCTGCCGAAATTGTAGTCCTCAATGTTCCGAGAGAGAACCGTTGCATAGCTGTCATCGGGGTTGCTTGGTCCGCCTTGGGCTGCCGTGGCGCCACCGACAATGGATTTCATCTCGATGTACTTCATGGCCTCGGATTCCATGTTCCAATACGGTCCTGAATGAACCAGCATCTTTGGCTTCGTAACCTGTTCGCTGTAGTCAGGATGGTTCTTCCACTCGTAGCGGTTGTTGTAGCCGCCCCAAGCGTTGCGGTTGTTTTCCGGAAGGTGGGGGGTCATGTCCCAAAGCGGTGCTTGGTTGTAGTGCAGGTGGTTGTGAAGGTCGAGCATGCCGGGGTAAATGGTGCCGTTGGTTTCAATGACGGGGACGTTGGTCAGTTGAATATCGGAAGGGACTTGGTTTTCCCACACGGCTTCAATCATCCCGTTCTGGACCAGCACATGGCCTTCGTTGATCACATCGGCCTCACCAGTCATGGGGACAATGCGCCCCTTCAGGACATAAGCGCCCTCGTGCACGTTGTCGTTCAACCCATAGCAGCGAACCATGTTCTGGGCGACCGGATAGCTCGCGTCGTCGCCCCATCCCGGCGTTGGAGGCTCAACTTTCGAAATGGTGCCGTCGAGGGCTTTGACATAGGACGTGTCCCACCACGAATCTTCGCCGGCGTAGGAGAGGGTGTCCACTACATTTCCGGAGGCGTCGGCGATGGTCGCCGTGTCGCCGTCCCAGTAGTCGAGTTCAATTCTTGAGCTCGCTCTGAAGATGACGATGTATTCGTTGGGTTGGATGGTGGTGTTCCATGCCAGACGACACGGTGCGGAGCCACCCTCTGAAACATCGTCCAACAGCCAGTCTGAGACGTCAACAGGGCCGGTGCCTGCGTTCCACAACTCAATAAACTGGTCTGAGGAAGAGCCAATGTCGCCATCGTTATTCCAATCGGTTCCGTTGTATTGTTCTGAGGAGGCCGACACCAAAATCTCGCTGATTCGGATGTCAACGTTCCTTGCGTTGGCCTCCTTGAGTGGCGTTGACTCTGACGGTAGGACCGTACCGGCACTTTGTCCCAGAAACATGGCGATGAGAAGAACGGCGATGACGATGCGGCGGGCCATGGGCATTGGAGTCTGTGCCGGCTGATAAGCCCGTTCCCCCCGCGGTACCAGCACAGGCCTTGAAAAGGGCTGGACGTCAGGCCTTCATTATGGCCACGCTCGACATTAGCGAACCGATGTTCGCCGAGACAATTGAAAACAACGAACTCGTTATCCTTGATTTCTGGGCCGAATGGTGCGGTCCATGCAAGGCGTACGGACCGGTGTACGAGCGTGTTTCCGAAGGGTTCCCCGACGTGGTGTTTGGCAAGATCAACACCGAGGAACAACAGGCCCTCGCCGGCATGTTTGGCATTCGCTCCATCCCCACCACCATTGCGTTCAAGGAGGGCATCGGTGTGTTCATGCAACCCGGTGCGCTTCCTGAGGATGCCCTCAAGGACCTGGTCGAGAAACTCAAAGAACTTGACATGGACGAAGTACGTGCTGAACTGGCTGCACAAGACGAAGCGAACGCCGAGGACGCCGGAAACGAGTGAAGCACACGCCTCCGATTGGTTCAAAGCAATCCAACACCCCCGTGGTCATATGGACCTCAAGCCCGTGTTGGTGGTGCTGCTCTTTTCCACGAGCATGCTCGCCGGCTGCTTTGGCGAGGACACCCTCGAGGAGTTGGTTGAGGGCGATACCGATGTCTATCCCGAGCCATGGGACCGTGCAGGTCTTACCTACGACGACAGCGATATTTACGCACGGGTGAGCGTCAACGGTACGTACGCTATCGATGCGGTACGCTCTGTCTACGTGCCCGTTCCAACCATCACCGCTGCGGATGGCGGTGCGGGATTGACCGGGGATGCCACCGTCCACCTCGGCCTGTGGCTGCCGGTCATCGAAGGATGTGATTGGGAAAGTGAATCCCTCGACGCCTCGTGCCAGGTCCCCGTGATCGCCGAGGTTGGACCGTACTACAACGACGGTGACGTTGATGCGTTGACCCCTGCCGACCGCCTCGGGAAGATGCTCATTGAGAACTACGTTCCTCATGGCTACGGCGTCGCTCAAGTCTCCGTTTTCGGGACCGGTGAATCCAACCACTGCATGGATTTGATGGGCACCGACGAGCAACGTGGCATTGACGCTGCCGTCACTTGGCTGGGCACGCAGGGCTGGTCCAATGGCAAGGTTGGGATGATCGGCAAATCGTACGACGGCTCCACCCCGTGGCAGGCCGCCACCTTTGGCAATCCACACCTTGCGACCATCGTGCCCATGTCAGGGCTCATCGGCGTTCATGAGCTGATGTGGCGCAACGGCAGCATGGAAGCCCGGGGGATGATCATGCACAACGGTGTCTACGGTTCCTTCGGTATCGACGGTGACACCGAAGACTCCCACACCTTGTGCGAGGGATACATGGAGGGCTATTTCAACGGCCCCGCAGCCTACCTTACCGGCGGCATGGTCACCTACGCCGGCAACGACTACTGGACTGAACGCTCCTTCCTTGACCGCGTGGTTGAGAACTACAACGGGTCGGTCTACATCATCCAAGGGATGCAAGATTGGAACGTTGACCCCCACATGTCCTTCCCCACTCACCAAATCGTCGCAGACGCAGGCATTGAGATTAAAACGCTCGCAGGCCAGTGGGCTCATGACTATCCCGACCGTACTTCAGGCCACAGCGCCTTACCCTCTGGTGAAGGAGCAGAGGCTTACCCGTACACGCTGCGATGGGACTGGGCCGATGAGATGTTGTACTGGTTCGACTGGTACCTCAAGGGCGAAGGTCGAGCACCCACGCTCGGGGTGGAGATGCAGGACAACCGAGGTGGATGGCGCTTTGAGAGCACCTACCCCGCACCCGACACCGAATACCTCGAAATCCCAGCGGCCGATTTGAACCCATCTGGTGCTTCCATGGTGACCACGACGGAAACCATCACCATGACCTACGGGCCGTTTGAAGAGGACGTCTACCTCGCCGGTATGCCCACCTTCCACATCGCCGTCACACCGCACACGGCCAACGGTGCTCACGGCTATCTCGAAATGAGCGATGGCAACGGTCTTCGCTTGGGCCACGCCGTCATGGACTTCCGCTTCCATGAAGGCGGCCGCGACGGTCAAGAAGTGCTCGTTGGTTTCCAAACCGTGCTCGGAAAAATGGAATTCATGGCCATGGATATCTTCCTTGAGCAGGGCGAAACCATCGTCATCACGATGTCCCAGACCGGGCGCGACTACGTGCCTTCACCCGCCGCTGCCGGTGGATATTCCATTAACTGGGCGGACTCCACGCTGACGCTACCCATCGTGAAGCGAACCTGCGACGATCTGTTCCAGGCGCCCATGCAAGATTACGGTGGCGATGGCCAACGGGTGTGTTGACCTCAGCTCTTGAGTGGCTCATCCAGTGGCGAGCCTTGACCACGAACACCGATGGTCCACTGCAGGGTGTCAACCACGGCTTTGGCCCGTGTATACTTCATCAGCGCTCGCATCTTGTCGGCTTTTGGCCCCGTCATTTTCCTCAGTTTGTACTTCGCTCGTTGTGATTTCATCTCTTGAATGGCTTGTTCGAGTAACGAATCAATCTCACTCCACGTGCGGTCGTAGGTTGGAGCATCGGCGCTCCACATCTCTTCTCTTATCAGTCCCATGTTGCCCGGGCGTCTGCCAAAACAGAAACCAAGGTTCTCTTTAGATTCTCAATAGATGGACGCTGTCAAGACACGCCGCAAACAGCCTGAATTCGTGACCCCCAGCGTCATCCTCTTAAGCCCTTGACAAACGATGTGGCCCATGGTTTTGACCAAATTGCCCGGTGTCACCGAACGAATGGCGTCGAAAATGAAGGAACATTTTGGCTCCGAAGAAGCCGTTGTTTCCACCCTCGCTTCAGGTGATGTAGGCCGTTTGGCAGAGGTTGAAGGGTTGTCGGTCAAGCGAGCTCTCTCGCTGGCACGATCCTATGCTGGGGGCGAAGGGGCCTTCCTCGCCACCAAGGAAGCGCAGAAACTCCACCAGCACCTGCTCGCTCATATCCAATCCTTCGCCGCCTGTTCTGCGACCCGAGAGCGCATGGGGCTGCTGATGCCGGTGGCCGATCCTGAACCTCGTCGACGCATGGCCGCCGCAGCCATGGACCTCGATGTCGCCTGGCTTGAGGCTCAACGCGAGGCATGGAGCCATCTCGGTCGGCTCAAAGAAAAGCAAGAACGCTACGAGCGAGTGGTCGTCTCGCCCGAACCGCTGGACCATCTCAAGAAATTCTGTCGCGTCCTCCAACCCACAGAGCAAGAGTCTTGGAAGGATTACACCGTGTTCAAGACCGTCTCGTGGTTGGGTCCCGGTGCACCAATGGAAGCCCCCGACGGCTGGTTGGTGTTGGGCTCTTCACCCGACGATGCCCTTCTTCTCCCCGAGCGAACCATCGATTGGTTCACGCACAATCGGAAGACATTGGACGTCCTTTGCGGTGTGATCGAAACCATGAACGCCGACCAATTTCCCAATAACGCAGCCCTCGAGGCCCTTCGAAACGCCCTTGTCCCCCTTTCCACTCTTCCAGAAACCATGTCCATGCTCGGGGATGCCTCGTCCATCGAGGAGGTTGCCCGCATCAAAGATGAGTTGTGGGGTACGGTCAAACAACTCGAAGGTGATGTGAATTTGCAGGTCGAGAATGCAATGAACGATGCCAAGATGGCCCTCTCGGGTGCAGAGTTGCTCGAAGCCTTGGCGGACGGCACGGCGTTTCAACGGAAACTGCGAGATGCCACGGGTCACGTCATCCAAGAAGCCATGCAGCAGGCCCGTGAACACCTCGCGGCCTTCCTTGAACCAGCACAACTGCGGTGCCCATTTGACATCTTTACGGATGCATGGCCAGCCAAAATCAACCGGCAAACCATCGACGGCATTGACGCTGCGCTTGAATCCAAACTCAAAGCGGAGCAAACTGACCATCTGGTGAACCTTGCTCGCCAGCTTGGGCCCCTCAAGACGCACTGTGAGGTGGCGGTCAGTCGCCTCATCGAAGCCGACCAGTGGTTGTCCATCGCACGCTGGGCCCATCACGACCGGTGCGTCATGCCCGATTTGGTGGGCCACGGCATTTGGTTGGAAGAAGGCCGCCACATCCTGCTGGGTCTTGAGCCCGACCCCATCACCTACGGGCTCGGCCAGGCCGCCATCAAGGGTGACCAACAATCGCTGGCCCTGTTAACCGGTGCCAATTCGGGCGGGAAGACCACCCTGCTCGAATGCATGGCGTACGCTTGCATCCTCGGTCATATGGGGCTGCCCGTTCCCGCCGCCCGTGCTCGCATTGGAAAGGTGGAGGCGCTCCACATCCTTGCCAAAGCCGGCGGAACGCAGAGTGCTGGTGCGCTCGAGCAGACCTTGGTCGAACTGGCGACGGTGGTCAGCGACCCGACACCCAAACTGATCCTCGCCGATGAACTGGAAGCCATCACCGAACCCGGTGCTGGGGCTCGCATCATCGCCGGCATGCTGCTCGCCGCAGAAGCACAGCGCGATACGACCATGTTGCTGGTGACCCACCTGGCACCGGCCATTTTGGCAGCGACCAAGCGAAACGATTTGCGCGTCGACGGGATTGAGGCCAGTGGGCTGGGCGCCGACCTTGAGTTGCTCGTCGACCGAACACCGAAGCGCAACCATTTGGCTCGGTCGACGCCTGAACTGATTGTGAAACGGCTCGTTGAGAAGAGTACGGGTCACGCCAAGGCGCTGTTTGGCGACATCCTCGGCATGTTTGCTGAAGAGGACTGATCAGGCCGGCATTTCCAACTCAACCGCAAACAGCGGGTCGGGGTCGGTGGAATCGTGGTAAGCCACGATCACACCGCCATCGTTGAGGATGCCGAGGGAAGCGAAATCGAAGCGGATATCGTTGCCGGCACCGGAGGTGGAGTCAAGGTCACCTTGGCCAATGTAGGTGAGGGTGTCAGGAGACATGTCTTCGGAATACCCACGCACGTGGTAAACGGTGTCGACGTCCGGTCCTTCCGTGGACTGGTAGCGGACGTTGAGAATGAACAAATCCAACTCGCCGTTGGCTTGGAATTCCCATTCCTCAATTTGAGAGGCGGTGGTGTCGAGAGCGTAGGTGTAGTTGGTCCAGGTTAGAGCACCGTCGGTCGACATGTAGTGGGTGAAACTGGTGCCGCTGTTGGCCACGCAGTGGAGGGTTCCTTGTCGGTCAATTTGGCAGTATTCGGACGGGAACTGAACGGCGAGTTCATTCCACGAGAGGGTGGTGTCCATGTAGGCGGCGTTGCCGTTGTTGTAGTAGGATGGGAAGATGAGTCCACCACTCGGAAGCGGGAACGCTCGCATTTCTTTGTGAGGTTTGTTGACGTCCCAATATTCGGGCAGGTCGGCGTCGGTGAAGTCCAAATCAAGCTCAACGGGCGGGTCACCGCCATCCCGACCGGGGAATTGGAAGGGGTAGTAGTTCAGGCCGTCAACGCTGATTTGTCCGCCTGCGTTTTGGGTTTGGTGCCAGAAGTTGGAGACCACGACGCTGGCCCATTCTCCGTCACCGATGGAGGAACTGATGGGGCCGATGACTTCGACTTGCCACGAGCGGTCGTAGAACGGTTCCGTAATGCGGTTGTAGCACCACTTCCATTCGCCCTCCGATTCGTCGTAAAGAATGGCGTAAAATTTGTCCAGTTTGAGGTCCCCACCGACGTAGGGGAACCATGACATGGAAATGATGTCGCCGTTGGTCGCTTGGACGATGCTCCCTTCGCCAAGCCCTTCTTGTCCGGGGTTGGTTGGGACGAAGGTGCGGCACTGTTGGTCGGGCAGAGCGGGTGGGATGTAGGTGTCCCAGAGATGGCCACGGTCGGTGGAAAACACCGGGTATTCGCCCCCGATGTTGAGGATTTGGCCGTCGATGTCGGTTGCCAGATAATGTTCGCAGCAGTTACCACCGTACGAGGCGTCGAAAACAGCCCATGTGGTGTTGGTCGTCTCGTTTGTTCGCAAATCAACCGTCATGAACAATCGTTCAACCTCGTGCGGTTGTCCGTCGATGCGTTCGTAGGATTCGAAGATGGAGGGCGCTACTTCGTTGGTGATCGTTTCGCTCCCATCACCAAAACATCCCGCCAGCATCATGGAGAGGACCATGGCCAGAGCGAGAGCCGTTCTGCGCATGGTGGACCCTCGCTTGGGCGTGATTTGAAGCCGTCGCTTTGGATTCAAGGTGCATGTCGCCGTCGTTCAAGAGACATCCAGCGTATCCCGCAAGCGCCTCAATGCCTCTGCGGTTCGACTTCCCATCCAAGTCAAGTCCTCTCCGTCGATGAAGTGGATGGCGGGCGGATGGTCGGTTTTCTCAGCCAGAGCGGCATGCAATTCTTGTCCTTCAGCGGTGGTGAATTCGTGCGGTTCGCTCGAAAGGAAGAGGTCGGTCACTCCGTGAGCGATGATGGAATCAGGCGAGACAACGGGATAACCGGTCCCTTCGGGTTCGATGTTGGGGACCTTGAAACCAAGACAGGTCAGCATGTTGCCTGCATAGGTCATGCCATTGGCTGCCATGAGCGGGTCGTGCCAAATCAACGGGAGCGCAGTTTTGGAACGCCCCACGGGAAGGTGAGCCAACTCGCTTTCAATGGACGTTGCAAATGCTTCAGCAGCATCCTCTCGGCCGACGGCCGACCCCAATTCCCTCAACATGTTCGGTACATCTTGAGGGTGGCGAACATGGCATACGAACGTGGAGAAGCCTTGGTCTAGGCACCATTCGTAGACCGCTTTGGGGTTCTCGTCGCGGTCCATCACCACGAGGTCGGGACGGGCGGCCTTGATCTTGGAAAGCGTGGGGGTTTTGGTGCCGCCGACCACAGGAACGGCCTCGACCTCGCCTTGGGGATGGATGCACCAGGGTGTGCGCCCGACGATGTTCACAGGCGTCAAGCCGAACTCGAACAGGGTGAGCGTCAGGCTTGGCACGAGCGATACGATTCGCACGCTAAAGCCTCAGTTCACAGTGAAATGCACGGTGGTGCCGTCCACCTCGAACCGCTCAGCCTCCGCCGAGGCGGTGGCGTCCGCGCCATGGAAAACACATGCAGCCGCCCGGGTTTCTGTCGCCACCCATGCTTGGTCGGCGGCCATCAGTTCGGGGGCATCTTCCAACCAAATCTCGAGGTCGATGGTGGCTTCAATGGACAAGTCCATCGCCTTGCGTTGGGCTTGGACGCGGCGCACAATGTCCCGAGCCAACCCCTTGGAGAGCAGTGCGGGGGTGTCGTTCATGTCGAGCACCAAACTGACCTGATGTTGTTCATCCCCTTCGGTTTCAACGGTTTGGGCAGCGAAGCCTTCTCGTTCCACTCGCTTCACTTCAACATCGCTGGCTTCGACGAGGACACCGAGCACCTCGGCTCCTCCATCGTTGATGTCGGCGAGGAGACCTTCGGGATCGTTGCTTTCTCGAATAGCAGCAGCGACGTTGTTCACATCGGCCCGGGCTTTGGGGGCGAGGGCTCGGAAGTTGGGGGCCAATTCGATGCGCTGGAAGCGGTCAAGGTCGGTTTCGACCTCGATGGATTCAACGTTCAGTTCCTCGGCCAGCAGGTCGTGGAATTCACTGAGGTCCGGCCCGGCGACAATCCATCCCTGAGCACAGGGCAGACGTTGTCGGCGACCTCCATCGATGCGGATGCGCCGGCCAGCCTCAGCCAGTTCACGAACGAGGGCCATCGTCTCCTCGAGGTTGAGGTCTTGAGGCGGGAGAACGGCGGTCGCCTCGGCGGCCGCCTCGTCCCAGGCATCCGCGGTGGCGCCCTCGAGACCTCCGGGCACACCCAACGGCCAATCGGCGGTGTGGACGCTGGTTCCGGTCAAGTTTCGATGGATTCGGTCTACCATGAACGGCGAGACAGGGGCGACCAACTTGCAGACGGTTTCCAACACCTCGTGCAGCGTATGCTGGCACGCCAATTTGTCGTGGCTGTCGGCTTCGTCCCATAGCCGTCGGCGGCTTCGGCGCACGTACCAGTTGGACACATCGTTCACCATGAAATCCTCCAGGTCTCGGCAGGCTTTGTGGAACTGCCAGTTGGTGAAATTCTCGTGGTACGCCTTCGCAACGGTGTGAAGGCGGGACAGCACCCAACGGTCCAGAGCGCTTCGCTTCTCCACGGGAACCGATCCTGCCTCGGGGTCAAAGCCGTCCAAGGCTGCATAATCCGCATGGAACTTGTAGACGTTCCAGGTGGTCAGGAACATCTTAGCGTAGGTTTCACGCACGCCGTTGGGGTCGAACTTCATCGGGTTCCACGGTGCACCAGCGGTGACCATGTACCAGCGGGTAGCATCGGCCCCTTCACGGTTGAAATGGTCCCACGGGTCGACGATGTTGCCCCGTGATTTGGACATCTTCTTGCCTTCTGCATCGAGGATCAGCCCCAACGAGAGACATCGCTTGTAGGCCATGTTGTCAAACACGGTGGCTGATACGGCGAGCAGGGTGTAAAACCAACCGCGTGTTTGGTCCACACCTTCGCAGATGTAGTCCACGGGGAAGGAGGCGTTGAAGCGCTGCTCTTCATCGAAGGGGTGGTGCCACTGGGCGAAGGGCGCACATCCGGAATCAAACCAGCAATCCATGACAAACGGTTCCCGCTTCATTGGCTGACCGCTGTCGGACAAGAGGGTAAAACCGTCAACAATCGGACGGTGAAGGTCGACGTCGTCGGGGCACTCAGGGTTCTCAATTCCTGCAGCGTTGGCCTTGGCCACCTCTTCTTGGAGTTCTTGAATCGAGCCGATGCATTTCATCTCACCGCTTTCACTTCGCCAAACGGGCAACGGTGTACCCCAGTAGCGTTCACGAGAGATGGCCCAATCCTTGACGTTGCGGAGCCACTCACCGAATCGACCTTCGCCCACCCAGTCGGGGGCCCACTCGACCTGGTCGTTGAACTTGAGGAGGTTTTCTTTGACGGCGGTCATACGAACAAACCACGAGTCCATGGCGTAGTAGAGCAAGGGATGGTCGGTTCGCCAGCAATGGGGGTAGTCGTGGAGGTAGTCTTTCTCCCGGTAGAGCAGGCCACTGGCCGGGCCAGTGCCGTTACTGCCGCCCGGGGCGGAAAGCAGGCCGATGATGGTGGCATCGCAGCCTTTGACGTACTGCCCGTCAAGGTCGGGGTGGGTGCCTTCGACGAAAGCGCCATCCATGCCCACGGTGTGGTGAGCGGGTAAGCCGGCTTCCATGCCGAGGTTGTAGTCGTCCTCACCGTACATGACGGCCGTGTGGACCACGCCGGTACCATCGGTGGTGGTCACCCAATCGGCAGCGAGCACCGTCCAGGCCGTGGTTGAGTCGCCTCGAGGTACCGCACCGGGAAAGAGCGGTTCGTAAGAGCGGCCAACCAACTGTGAACCGGGGAATTCTTCGATGATGTCCACGTGATGGCGAAGCACCTCCTTCATCAGGGCCTTTGCGATGATGACTTCCTCGCCCACATCGGCGCCGCCAGCACCGGTCCACGATTCGCCGGCCTCCTCCTTGATGCGGCAGCGAGCATAGGTCACGTCCGGTCCTACCGCCAAGCCGACGTTGCCGGGGAGCGTCCACGGCGTGGTGGTCCATGCGAGGATGGAAGCGTCGTCGTCGGTCAGTTTGAATTTCACATAAACGGAAGGCTCCTCCACTTCCTTGTAGCCCAAAGCGACCTCGTGGCTGGAGTACGAAGTGCCGGTTTGCGGGCAGTACGGCAGCACCTTGTGGCCGCGGTAAAGCAAGCCTTTGTCGAACATCTGTTTGAGCGCCCACCAGGCGGATTCGACGTAGTCGTTGTGCAAGGTGACGTAAGGGTTGTCAAGGTCGACCCAGTAAGCCATGCGCTCGGTCATTTCTCGCCAAGCCGCTTCGTAGGTCCACACCGATTCTCGGCAGGCTTGGTTGAATTCCGCCATGCCGAAGGCTTCGATGGCTTCGTTGCTCATCAAATCAAGCCGCTTCTGGACTTCGATCTCAACGGGCAAACCGTGCGTGTCCCATCCACCTTTTCGTTCGACAAGGAAGCCTTCCATCGCTTTCCAGCGGCATACGAGGTCCTTGAAGGTGCGAGCGACGACGTGATGAATCCCTGGTTTTCCGTTGGCAGTGGGTGGCCCTTCAAGGAAGATGAACGGTGCATGGGTTCTCCGGTTGTCAATGGAGGCTTGGAAGGTCTTTTCTGACGCCCATTGCTGGAGCAGACCGGTTTCCAAATCGACGGCGTTCAATTCACCCGCAGGGGAAGGTTGAGCCATGTTTCACCCACCGAGGTCCCCGTTTTGAACGCTCCTCCAAATTTTGTTCATTTTTTCAAACTCATGGCCTTGCGCCCCTCTCCCATTTGATGGCTGTGGCTCTCAAACAATCCTTGGCTTAGAAAATGGGAAGGGGTATCCTTCAAGTCCTTCAACGGCCACCGCAAACCATGGCGGGTAGGCGTGCCCATGCACAGGCCCTTGGGTTGGTCGTCCTGTTCGTCTTGAGCAGTTGGCTCCACGCAGTAGGCCCCGCCGTCCAGAATTCATCGATGTTGACCGACGAAAACGTGGTCATGAACGCCGGTCAAGGTGATCAGGTGAACCTCACCCTCACCTCCACGCCAAACACGATGTTCACGCTGGACCTGGCCAACAACGAACCGCTGGTGTCTGCGGAGATGAAGTTCACGCCGAAGGTGCTCCCAACACAGTCCGGCTTCACGTGGAACAGCGACAGCATCTGGAGCCATCCCGATGCGATTTCCAACGGTTCGAGCTCTTCGGGCGGCATCTTGACAGGGTCTTCTCCTGGCATTCTTTGGGATTTCAACACCAACAACCAAGGCTGGACTTTCTCAAATTCTTACACGGCTCGTGTTTCCAGTCCGTCGTGCGGTTTCAACGGTTCATCCGGTGGGTCCTTGCGAACATACGCCGGTTCGACGTACGGGACTTCACCGGTCGTCAATCTCGCCGGTGGTGCCAACGTGCCGTTCCACGCTTGGGTTCACGAAGGTCGCTCAGGTTGTGGTGAAACGCCCGACAGCGGTGAGAACCTACAGTTCCAATACAAGACTGCCGCTGGAACGTGGACGGTGTTCCGAACCTTTAGCGGCGGAGGGGCTCAAACCAGCAACTTCCAGTTCATGACCACCCTCCCGGCTGCTGCGCTTCACGCCAATTCACAATTCCGAATCCATCAAACCAGCGGCAGCAGCACCTGTTGCGATTATTGGTTCGTTGACGATGTCCACATCGCTACTCCGCCTGAGTCCAACTGGACCAGCCCCACCCTCGGATCCAAAGCCGGTACCACGCAACTTCTTGCGGCGGACACCTACGCTCCGTTGACCATTGAGGCCGATGTTCCAGACGGCGCCTACCTGAACTGGTCCATTCTCAACACGGCGGGAGAGGTCATCCCCGGCATGCGAGGTTCCAACGAGTTCATCGTTCCCATCAACCTTCTCGACCACACATTGGTTGACCAGTTCCGCTTGCACCTTGAGTTCAGGGGCAGTGCATCAGGGATGCCAGAAGTCCACTCGATCACCGGCGATGGGGCCTATCGTGAGAGTTTCATCACCGATCCTGTGGCTCGGGGCTGGACCATGACCAACGCTTCCTACGTCACCGGCGTCGGTGTGTTGGGCACTGACGCCAACTCAACCCTGACCTCGCCGTGGGTGCTGGCCCATTCGCCACTTTACGATGCCAAACTCGACGGGACCATCGCCAGCGGTCAGGTGCAGGTTCGCTTCCATCCTGACGAGGCCTGGATGAATGTCACCCTGCCGTACCTCCCAACGGTCAACCAGAGCACGGTTGGCATGCAGGCCCGTGTTGTCTCGATACTCCCGGCCGACGGCAACATGAACAATTTCACCGCTTGGAACGCTGAACAGTTCACCTTGGACCTTTTCGGTGGTCAGCACCCAGCCCGGCCGACCCTTGACTTCAACCTCGATGAGCGGTATGAATGGGGTGGTGAAGACGCCCGTGTTGGTACGTGGGGATGGCAAGACCGCTTCGCCAACGCAGAGGAACAGATGGAACTCACGCTGACCTCGGGCGCCCCCAGCGACGCGAAGGTTTGGGTTCCGTCACAAGATTTGACTTCGTTTGGTTTTGGTTACGCTGCAGCGTCCGGTACAGTGCTTGAAATCGCCCTGTTCGTTCAAAACACGCTGGTGGCGAACCGTTCCACCAACGGATCAACGGCCGGCCTGTTCCACCTCAACGGCACGGAACTCGGCATGTTCACCACGGCCTTGGCCAACACCGGCAATTCGGTTGACATCCTCGGGACGGACTTCACCGAAGTGCGCATCGAGGTCTCCGGCAACGGCGTCGCCGTTCTTGGCGGACTCCGAGCCACCTACGAGGCAAGCCAACATCTCGTGGCTGACGCCTCATCCGCCTTCGTGATGGGCGTGAACGAGGCACGTACAGCGGTTGCTGGTGTCGGTGGAATGCAATCCATTCCGCTTCCTTTCATGGCGGAAACCCGAGGTGGTCTGACGGTTGAGGTGCTCAGTTTGCAGACCTCCAGTACGGTGCTGTTGCAAAACGGTGCCATGGTCAATGCTGAACCCGTGCTCACACCTTCCAAGGAGTGGCAAACCATCTCCACCGAATACCAGGTCATCGGTGGTTCCGTCACCCATCACCGACTCGATGTTTACAGCAAAACGAACCAAGCCACCTTCCTGTTCCCGGACGCCGGCGGTGCCCCTGCCGGCCTGGGCGATGCCGCCCTCGTGGAACTGCATCCAACGGACCCCATCGTGATCACCGAAGATGGCACCAACGTGCTGACCAACATCACGTTCCGCCTGCGCCCGACATGGGACGATGAACAACAACTGACGGCCACCTCACGTTTGGTCATGCAAAGTGGGGTCATCTCCATTCCGTTCGCTCACACATGGGGTGGCGGGCCGCTCCAAGGCTACGAGAACGACCTCGAACTCAAGGGCGTCGTGTTCTCCGAAGACGGGGTCGACATGAGCCCAACCCGCATCTATCTCCGGGGTGGAGAAACGATGAACGTCTCCGTTCACGTCGGTTATGAAGACGTGGACGATGTTCGTGGATTCGTGGACGACGACGCCGAACTGACCCTTTACCGAGACGGCACGCCCGTGCGAAACACCACTGCCCTGGAAGGTGCCTATTGGAACTTCACCGAAACGATTCCCTTCACCTATGGCGATGTGACTTGGGAGGTTGGCCTCATGTCCCATAACGGTTCAACGGTGGTCGGCCCGGCCTCGCTCAGTCGCACCTTCACCGTCGATTCGGTCAAGCCTCGAGTGATTGAGACCTCGATGTACCGCTACGACCATCGTACCCCAAGTCCTACGCAGGTGATGCAAGTGACCATCACCGACCAGCCCGTTCTTCCCGGGGCCATGACCGCCATGGTGTGGAAGGAATGGGTCGACGATACGAACCTGAACGGATGGCCCGACGCAGGAGAGTATGGCGCCATCCCGATGTTGGTGCCAAGTGATCTGACCTCGCTCACCGGTGTTTACACCCTCATGATGGATGATACCGGTGGCAGCCTCGGGCAAAAGGTGGCTGTGTATCTTGATGGAAGCGACCCCTCGGGCTACGCTTTACAAGACGGCGGCAGTGCCGAGGATGGCGAGCAGTTGTTCATGTACCAACTCGCTGTTGACGGCGCTCCTGAACTCGAACCGGACGCGTTCGCATGGGCCAACGGCCGCCAATCCTGGCTTCACCCATCTCAACCGTACGAGCTCAACGTGAAGATTTCCGAACCCAACGGTGGTTCTGACTTGTCCACCGTCGAGGTCATGCTGGCCAGCAACCAAGGCAGCGATGCCATGAGCATTCAGTGGGCGTTTGAAACCGGCGAGTGCACCACGACCTCCACGCACATCATCATCGACCAGTGCACCATGCTGGGAGCCAACGGCGTTGCCGACCCCTACGAGAAGGATTTGGTGTTGAACATCCACCTTCAACTTGGCTGGAACACGCCTGATTTGGGTGAGAACCGCCGAGAACCTGCTCTGCTGGTGGTTGACCGCGCCGGCCAAGAAGAGATGCGTAATTTCCCCGAGCACCGCTGGCGCTTCTCTGCAGGTTTGAGCATCCCCGAGGAGAGCGTGAACTTGCACCTGACTCGAGGGTCCTTCCTCGGTGACGGTGCTCGTGTGACACCGCTCACGCCCATGGAACTCTCCGGTGGCCTTGTCTTTGCAGAAACCTCCAGTGTCCCCGACTTTGACTGCACCGTGAACATCCTGTTCGCTGGTCAAACGCATGCCGTGGAGGCCAAGAACGGCGTCTGGTCATTGGCCCTTGATGCCCCCGCTTCCTCCGGTTCCTTGCCCATGACCTGGGAAGTGGGTTGCCTCCAAGGACAAGGCATTGACCTGACCGACCAATCCACGTCGGTCAAGTGGATCGTCGTCGACGGTACCGGACCTGAGCCCCAAGAGGTGCTTTCACCTCGTCCTCGGGCCGTTTTGGGTGGTGAGAACCACGAAGTTCGCGTGGTCGTTCAGGAACTGGGCGGCCTCGATGTGGCCTCCCTTGAATTGGTCTGGCAGGTGGAGGACTTCGAAACCGGTGATGTCATTCGTTCCGGGCGCGAACCCTTGACACTTGAAGGCGAAGCGATTGACGGGCTCCGTCTCGAACTCTACGGCGACATGAACCTGAGCGAAATCACGAACGAGATGCTCATCGACAGGATGGAAGTCAAGATCAGCATCGCTGGTCGCGACCTCGCAGGAAACACCGTCACCGGTCTGGGTGGCGACCTCAACGACCCCTTCTTGGCGACCTGGAACATGGAATGGCTCCAGCCTAAATTCACGGTGTCGCCTTCTGCCTTGACCTACTCCCGCCTCCTGATGGAACAAGGCGATACCACATCGATTCAACTCGAGGTCGAAAACATCGGGACCCTTCAGGGCCAAACCGGTGTCTCCTTCGAAACGGTGACGGCATCTGGCGAACGTACCCTGATTCAACGCACCGATGTCACTGCCGAAGCCGGCGCCTTGGGCTTGGTGGCCGTCGACTGGCAACCGGAAACAGCGGGCATCCAATGGGTTGAGGCCACCCTCGACAACGGGATGGTTGTGAGCGGCCCCACCATTGAGGTGCGTGTGGCTGAGGAACCCACGTTCTCCGAGAAAGTCTTCGGCGATGTGAACCCCATCATCGGCACCATGACCGGCTTGTTGCTGGTCGCCGTGGTGGTTTCGCTGCTGGCTTGGATGCGTCGAATGACGGTGAACCAGGGTTCACGCTCCGAATTTGACTGGGACGAATATTCCTCTGAGTTTGAGGACGATGAAGATGAAGAGGATGACCTCGACATCGACACATCACCTCAAGCGGCCGCAACGGCCACGGCAACGACCGAAACGACGGGTGGCAGCGAAGCCGAAACCGATTGGGTGATGGGTTCTGATGGCTACTGGTGGTACCACGACAAAGCGACCAACGAGTGGTGGTACAAGGACGCCAACGGGGATATTGTCAAGCATCCCTGAACACGTTTCGAGGTGAGATTATGACCACGTTGGCGTTGCTCCAGTTTGACCCCACTGTGGGCGATTTGGAACAGAATGGCCGGCGACTGACCGCTCTGGCAGAGCAGGCAGCGTCTGCCGGAGCGAAGGTTGGCGTCTCAACGGAATTGGCGGTGTGTGGCTATCCTCCACGGGATCTGCTGATGGAACGCGATTTTGTTGAGCGCTCAATGATGGCTGCGCTCACGCTTGCGACGCCACTTCCTGTCTTGGTCGGCACACCGATTCCAGCCGAAGATGAGCGAACGCTTCCCACGAATGGCGTCGTTCGCTCTGGACCGGCATTTGCTTCCATCACCGGTGATGAACACGGGCGAATTGTGGCGGAGAAACAACTGCTTCCAACGTACGATGTGTTCGACGAGGCGCGGTATTTCAAGCCAACGAACCGGTCGGGGCTGGCTCGTTCGTTCGGTGGTTTCACCCTCGGAGTTACGGTGTGTGAGGATGCTTGGCAATCGGCGGGTATGACCCCTTCCTCATACACGCAAGACCCTATTGAGCACATCGCAGAATGGTGCCGCCAAGGCGTTGACATCGATGCAACGGTGAACCTGTCGGCCTCGCCGTTCCATTCCGAGAAATTTACCACGCGTCTTTCGGTGGCCCGGCACGCCGCCGCTGTTCTCGGTCATCCTTTCCTTCTCGCCAACCAAGTGGGAGGCAACGACGACCTGCTGTTCGACGGCCGAAGCCTGGCGGTATGGCCAGACGGTCGTGCTGTTGTTGCCCCTTCGTGGCAGGAAGGCGTCCTTCTCGTCGACATCACCTCGCCTGAGGCCTGTCGGTGGGTGGCCAGCGACGCTGAGGATGCCCTCGCCATTGGAGACGCACCGCTCATCCACCTCGATGCGGAGGACGATGGGGCGGCCATGATGGACACCATCGAAGCGTTGACCAATGCGGTGGTGGCGGGACTGGCGGACTATTGTCGCAAATCGTCCATCACATCCGTCGTTCTGGGGCTGTCGGGCGGGATTGACTCGGCCGTGGCCGCCTGCGTGGCTGTGGCAGCATTGGGTCCGGAGAACGTCACCGGTCTTGCCATGCCCAGCCGCCACTCATCCCAGCATTCCATTGATGATGCCCTCCACACCGCTGAGGCCTTGGGGATCGCGCACCATGTACACGAGATCGATGCCATGCACACCAGCGTTGAAGGCGTTCTTGGCGAGGTGTTGGCGAACGGTCATCCGGTCGCCGGTGAAAACCTCCAGGCTCGCTTGCGTGCCTTGTTGGTGATGGGCTATGCCAACGCCAACACCAGCATGGCCATCACCACGGGCAACAAATCCGAAATTGCCCAAGGCTACTGCACGCTCTACGGTGACATGGCTGGCGGCTATGCACCGCTGGGAGACGTCTACAAGATGGAAGTGTATGCCATGGCGCAACGCTTCAACCAACTCGCCCAAGCCTCTGGACGCCCTGAGCCCGTCTCCACGTCGACCATGACCAAACCACCATCCGCCGAGTTGGCTCCTGACCAAACCGACCAAGATTCACTCCCTCCCTACGACGTGCTCGACGCCATTCTCCGAGCCCATATCGAAGGCGGGCTCAACACCGATGACCTCATCGAACGAGGCTTTGACGCTGCGACCGTGATGGACGTGCTGCGACGTTTGGAGCGAAACGAGCACAAGCGATGGCAAATGCCTCCAGCCCCTCGTGTATCGCCACGCGCCTTCGGACAAGGCTGGCGTCGTCCGTTGGCGTCCAACCACGATTGGCGTCGTTGAAGCGACGACGGTGGCCTCAAGAAGTTGAGGTCACAGGCCGCCATGTGCGTGGCCACATCACCAACATCGCAGGGTATCGGTTCGTCGCCATTGACGACCGGGACCGTTTGCAAGCGGTGTTGCGAAGCCTTTGTACCGACCTCGGTCTCAAAGGAACGGTGCTCCTTGCACCAGAGGGCATCAATTTCTTTCTGGCCGGTCCGCAGGTCGCCATTGATGGCTTCACGTCTTTTCTTGAGGAGGATGACCGGTTTCGAGGCATCCCGTTGAAGACCTCCCTCACCAGCTACCAACCCTTCAACCGCATGAATGTCAGAAAGAAGAACGAGATCATCGCTGTGGGGTTGGACCACATCAACCCAGCGACGTTCACTGGTCCGGAGCTTGAGCCTCGAGAATTCAAAGCCATGCTCGACCGAGGGGAGCACGTTCACGTGCTCGATACGAGGAACGATTACGAGTTGCGCGTGGGGACGTTTGAGAACGCCATTGACCTGAACATCCGAACGTTCCGTGCATTTCCAGAGGCCATCGCCCGTTTGCCAGAGGCGATGAAAGACGAGCCGGTGGTGATGTTTTGCACGGGCGGGATTCGATGCGAAAAGGCCAGCGCCATCATGATGGAAGCCGGATTCACCAATGTCAAGCAACTCAAGGGCGGCATCTTGGGGTATTTCGAAGAGGTTGGTGGCGACCATTGGGAGGGTGATTGTTTCGTGTTTGACCAGCGCGTGGCCGTCAACCCTGCACTGGAGGAAACCGAGGTGGTGGTGTGTTTTGCCTGCCGAGAACCCCTTTCGGTTGAGGAGCAACAATCGCCCGATTACGTCATCGGAGACTCGTGCCCCTACTGCATTGACCGAGGCAACATGGTGCCACTTATCGATGAATGACAATCCAGTCGTCGGAGAGTTCTCCGTGGCTCCAACGGTGCCATTCATGGCCGTGAACACCGTCATGGGCGATCATCCATGCCTGGGTGGGCCCGATGACGAGTTGGCCGTACGTCAACGCCGCCGATGAGTTACTGCTCCCGGGCCAAGGGTTGTACACCGGTCGCATAGCATCCCCTTCGACGACCCACAAGGCCACGCCGCGTGCTGAACCGTTGACCCAGCCGTCGCTGATCACCAACCATCCGTCACCCACCGCCGCCACGGCTCGCACATCCGACGACATCAATCCAGGCGTGAGGTCGTGAACGACCCGACTTCCCTGCGGCGTTCCGTCCGTCATGCACGTCTCCAGCCCGGTGCTGGCGGTCAAGCAATCAAACATCAGGCGAGTGCCGGTGTTGGCCACGCCCACTTGCGCACCCGGGGCAAGGATGGTGGAACTCAGTTGTAACGTGATGCCGTTGACCAAGTTGCTGGTCCACAACCTGGGTTCCCCCGCGACGGTCTGGGCGTCAAAAATGAGGTTGTTCCCGATAAGGTGCAAGCCCATGCCTTCACCCAAACGTGTGTCGCCAGATGCCGGAGCGATGGAGGTTAGCCAGGCGTGGGTGCCGTTGTCGTGAAGACGCAGCACCTGCTTGACGCCACCCCTGGAAGCGGCGGCCACCACATCGTTCTCGACCGTCAGCAGGTTGGCCAGTTGTGAGCTACCAAACGCATTGACGGCCCATGAGGTCAGGGTGCCGTCAAGTTCCAAGCGGTGTGGCTCAACATCACCGCTCGTGTCCGTGGCGCTGAACCAAACGGCCTGCTGGTCGGTGTGAAGCCATGCTTGACCAACTTGGTTCAGGCCGGAGAGGTTAGCGGCCACGGCTTCCTGCTGCGCCGCAGTCCACCTCGGTAGTGATGTCCATGTTCGAAGATCGCTGCCGTTGGTCCACACAAGGTCGCTGGTGGGGGAGCGGAAAAGCAAGCCATCGGCCCACGGAAGCGGTGGGATGGCTTCGACCTGTCCGAGGGCTTGCGTTCCATTTTCGGTTCCATCGCTGACCCACAACTGCCGTCCGTTGGTCCCGTCAGTCGCATCGAACAGCACCAGATTTCCACCGTCGAGGGTGTGCAGTCCAAGGTCGCGACCGGGCATGGCGTCGCCGTTGGCGTGGAGGTTGACGACCATGGTCGTCGTATTGAGGCCAGGGCGATGGAGGTGCAGTTCACAACCGTTCGTGCCATCGTTGCCAGCGAACACCAAGCCGTCGAGGCCGTCGGCCCAAACGGCAGCGTCGCACCCGCTGGTCATTGAGTTGCCAGTTCCACTTACCAAATCCGTCACTCGCTCAGACCTGAGGGGCTCGAAGCAGAAATTCAGGGTCTCACGCACTTCATCAGATTCCAACAGGTCGTTGTTGGCGACGCCTTCACCCGTGCCGTCATCGACCCCAAACCGCACGACAAAGCCGTCGGCGCAGATGTAGAACGGTGCTGGTACCTTGTCGACCAGCGCACCAGCCCCTTGACCCCCGTCAAGGCCGTGGGTGCCGTTGTCACCGTCCCGGCCAACGATGCCGTTGCACAAGGTCGCTTGCGAGATGATTTCGTTCTCGTCGAGAGCTTCGTTTTCGTTGTGGTCCAAGCCACTGTGCATCGTCACCCCACCCTCCGGGCAGGTGGCGTTGTGTGGTGGCACCAGTTCGGTTGAGAGGAGTTGCATGGGGGCATGTTCGCCCGAATCACCGGCTTGCCCCTGTGGGCCGGAAAGGCCGCGTAGGCCGTGGCACAACACGGTGGTGTCCTGCCGCTCGCCCTCATCGAGCACGTCGTTGCCGTTGATGTCAAAGCCCGTGTGGATACGGAATCCACCTTCGTTGCACGGTGCGAGTGGTTCGAAGGGCTCGGTTTCGACCAGCCACGGCGTGGCGGTGGTTTGGGAGGGGCTTGCACCGATGAGGGCGTGGTTGTAGGTGGCGAGCAAAAGGACCGTGATCAGGGTCAGGGTTTGCACGACAGCCAGCCAACGTCGATGACGGTGTGGAGGATGGTCTGGTGAACGTTGCTCGTCTTGTTCTTCATGTTCTTGCCTATTAGACTCGTTCCCTGCAGATGTTTGCATGAACCGATACATCCCCTTCAATCATTCTTAATCTACCGCCGTTCATTATCGCCCCATGGATCCATTTGGTGAAGATGGTCGCTTGGTTCTCCTCGGTTGGAAGGACTTCGCGTGGGTTGGCAAGGCTCAGTTGAGGTAAGGCGGGAGGGTTGCATTCATGAGGCTTCAACCGATGGCGTGGGCATGGAGCCTCCTCAACGCCTGCTTGACCAACTGGCCGGGCAGGAAGGGAACACGCGACAGAAGGCAGCCCGTTTGGTCATTGACTTGGCGGACACGGCGAAGGCCGAGGGCTACCTTGAGGCCGTTCATGCCCATGTTTCCGGGGTTTCCGTCATCACCGGTGGCCACGGTCTTCGACGTTTTTTGCAGGACCTTTCTGCTGACGGAGACGGCCACGTGGCCATTCCGACCACGCTGAACTCCGCAGGGTGCGACCGCGAAAAAATGGAAGAGATGGACATCGAGTGGCCAGATTTTCTCGAGCAACAGTTTGAGATTGTTCAGGCCTACGAACGCTTGGGCATCGATGCCACCTTGTCGTGCACGCCTTACGATCGTGGCATTGAAACCGAGACCGGGATCGCAACGTGGGCGGAATCCAACGCCGTTTGTTTTTCCAACACGTGGACCTCCCTCATCACCAACCGTGAATCAGGCTTGTCGGCGTTGGCCACGGCCTTGACCGGTTATGCACCTCGGTGGGGGCTTCACCTGCCCGAGCACCGGGTGCCCAACATGCATGTCCACATCGACTGCGAGATGAACGACCTGTCGGACTGGTCGGTCTTGGGCGATTGGATGGGCAAGCAGGTCAGGCCTGAGTGGAACATGCCCTACGGCCCCATGCCTTACATCACGGGACTGCCCGATTTCATGTCCTTTGCGTCGAAAAAGGCCCTGACGGCCGCTGCTGCCAATTATGGCTGCGCCATGTTGTGGGCCGAAGGCCACACGGTCGCCCCTCCCTTGGATGTCAACGAAGACGGCAGCGTCACACCACCGCCGGGTGGCTGGCAGGGTTCACTGACCTTCACGCAGGCGGCGTTGGACCAACGTTATGCCGATCTCGCACCTAAGGGTCAGGTCGATCTGGTGGTCATTGGATGCCCTCAAGCCAGCCTCGAAGAACTTCGCATTACCGCCTCAGCCCTTCGTTCACACATGGAAATGGGGCGGCGCGTTCCCGACCACCGACTCTGGGTGTTCACCAGTGGGGAAAACTACGCGTTGGCCGAGGCGGACGGAACCATTGCGTTGCTGGAAGAAGGTGGGGCGTTGTTGCTCAAGGACACCTGTCCGGAGGTTACACCTTACAACCGGTCGAAGTACAACCATCTGCTCACGAACTCACTCAAGGCGGAACACTACCTCACCAGTGGACTGAATCGCTTGCCCACGTCGGTCATGCCCATCGAAGCCTGCGTCGCCCACGCCATCGACCCGACCCTCGCCGAGGGGCCGGTTCCTGAACTCAACCCCAAGGCTCAACCTCAGCACGCCTCCTCCAAGACCCATCGAACCGATGAAGCGCTGCTTGCAGGTTCCGGCCTGCGCTCTCAGGCTGACTTTACCGTACGTGGTCGAGCCCTCGTCACCGACGTCCCCATCACGTACCTCGGTTATGTTAATCGGGACACTGGCGTCATCGAGGAGCCCGGTCATCCACTGGATGGCGTGGCGATTGAGGACACGGTTCTCGTCTATCCAAAGGGCTCCGGCTCTACGGTCGCCCCGTATGTCCTGATGGGCCTCATCTACACCAATAAGGGTCCGAAAGCGGTGGTGAACCGAGACATCTGCCCGCTGACCTTACCCGCCTGTTCCCTGCTCGGTCTGCCCTACGGCCACGGTTTTGATGCCGACCCGTGCATGGCCATCAACACCGGCGATACCGTCGAATTCCGACGAACATCCTCTGGCGTTGAATTGGAGGTTTTGGAGCGTGTCCAACCGTGAGCATGCGCGTCGTCGTCACCGGCGGGGCGGGGTTCATCGGTGCTGCGCTTGTTCGCCGTCTTTTGGAGGAAGGGCATGCCGTTGCGGTCCTCGACAATTTTTGGCGAGGGACCAAGGCCAACCTTGAGGGTGTCATTTCCCACCCGTCCCTTACGGTGATCGAGGGGGATGTGGTCCAACCTTCCGACCTGCAGCGTTGCTACGAGGCACTGGGTGGCGTGGACCTTGTCCATCACCTCGCCGCCATCAACGGTACCAAATGGTTTCACGAGGCGGCCATGGATGTCATCGACGTCAACATCAACGGCACGCTGGTTGCGCTGCGTCAGGCCCTTGCGTGGGAAGCACGCTTTGTGCTCGCCTCTTCGCCCGAGGCCTACGGTGAAAACGAACAGATGCCACTTGGAAACGAGGACATCAGCCACTTCCCACCAGCCGCTGACCATCAGCGCTTTTCTTACGGTGCAAGCAAGTACCTCGATGAGGTGGCCTTGCATCACGCCGTTTCAAACGGTTTGGACGGGCGTATCGTGCGACCGTTCAACGCCTATGGTGTGGACATGCTCGGCGATGCCTACGGCCAAGTGGTTGGGATGTTTTTCCAGGCGGTTCGGCAGCAACAACCCATGGCCGTCCATGGCGATGGGAGTCAAACTCGAAGCCTCACCTACATCGACGACATCGTCGACGGGTTTTACGCAGCGGGACAGATGGACGCTGGCTTGGACGGCTCCAGCCTGAGTGGCCGAAGTTTCAACATTGGTTCACATGAAGAAGTCAGTATCCGTTCGCTGGCCGAAGCCGTCAATCGAACCGTGGGGTCGATGGCGGTGGATTGCGTTCTCGGGGGGGGTTATCACGGGGATTCACAACGCCGTTTACCCGACACCAGCGCAGCGGAGTCGTTGCTTGGTTGGTCCTGCAAGGTCTCGCTCGAGGACGGTTTACAACGGGTTTGGAACGCCTTTCAGACAGGTCCGTAGTGCTTGAGCACCCGCTGTGTCCAGCCTTGTGGCGAGGGTGTCATGTCGTCGCGGCCATGTTGGCACAGTACATCCAGTCCTCCACTTGGAAGCGTTGAGGAGGAGAACCAGACCGCCTCCACCTTGAGCACCACAAGGGTAGCCACGGCGTCGGGCAGGGGATGTTCTTCCACAAAAGTGGCTTCGATGGCGGCCACGGCTTCCTCGATCAGCAACGGTTGGTCAGCAAAGGTAGGTAAGTCGAGCAACCCACCTTCGTCTTCGCCCTGTGGCAACGGCGTCGCCGTCTCATCGACGATGAACGCTCCCCGCGGCGTGGGGGGCATCATGTTCAGCACGACCTTCCCTGTGGTCCGAAGGTTGTGCAGTGTGTCACGAGGGCGCTTGTCTTTGTGGATGGAAAAGGAGGCGGTCAGGTACGGCGGGGTCGTTGACACCTGCATCACCGATGAAAGAGGAGCGAAGTTTCTGCCCCCTTGGTCGTCATGAGAACCGGCGACCACAACGGGGCGTGGTGAGAGCACGCTGTTGAGCCAAGTGCTCCGTTCGACATGCTCCATGGAATCAATGTTGAGGCGAACCAAGGGTGGTTGATGTGTCTCTGTGGGCTCAAACCATCGGTCGAGGGTGCCGTTGGCGATCTCCTCGAGGGCGTGTTCATTGAATTCGATGTACGCTTCCCATCGAGGGATCTCGTCAAGTTCCCCACGGGCTTGCTTGCGCTCAATGGAGGCCTTGGCGTAGTCGTTGCACTTGCGAAGGAACGCCGCCACCGCCGTGCGCTCATCGGTCATGTCCTCGCCTCCCGCCGTGATTCATAGTCCTCTCGGGTCATCAGGAACGCTGCGGGATTGCCGCCCCACACCTCACCTGCGGGAAGTGAGCGAGTCAACACGGCACCGGCCGCAAGGACTGCTCGCTTGCCGACGTTGCTGCCTGGAACGATGGTGGCATTGCCGCCGATGACGGCTTCATCACCGATGTGAACCGGCTGCCATTTCCCTCGGTCGTTGGAGGGTGGGTATTTGTCGTTGAGAATCACAGCTGCAGGGCCGATGAAGACACGGTCGCCGAGGCGACAATCGTCGGCGATGTAGGCGCTGCCTTGGATTTTGCATCCTTCGCCCATGATGACTCGCTGACCGATGTGGGCGAGCGCCCCAACCGATGAACCCGAGCCAATAACAGCATCCTTCCCAATGTGGCAGGGCCACCAAGCAACGCTTCCGCCAAGGTCCACACGCTGGCCCGTCAAAGGCAGGTCATCCATTCCGCTCGCCTCATTCACCAAGGCCAAGCTCTCGCATGAGCATCCCAACGTGTCCCTTGGCCTTGACGTTGTAGCGGCACCAAGCCAGCGTCCCATCGGGGCTGATCACGAAGGTGGAGCGAGCGCAACCCATGTACTCACGGCCATAGTTCTGCTTGAGGCGCCATGTTCCAAAGGCGGTGTGGAGGGCGAGGTCCTCGTCAACAAGGAGCGGGAAGTTCAGTTCTTGCTTGTCCACGAAGCGCTGGTGAGAGTTGGCTGAGTCTTTCGAGACGCCTAACACAACGTACGATTCGCCGTTCAAGCGGCCCATGTTATCCCTGAAATCGCAGGCTTGGGTGGTACATCCCGGCGTGGAATCCTTCGGATAAAAGTAGAGAATCACGGTTTTTCCGTCGTCAAGGTAGGTCTGCAGGTTGTGTTCATTTCCGTGTTCGTCCTTGGCCGTGAAGGCAGGGGCAGCATCGCCAGCACTGAGTTCAATCGTATCGCTCATGATTTGAACCCGAAGGTTGGCGACTAAAGCCATTGCTTTGCTTTTTGATACAATATCGGTCTGTATTCAGGGTTAATGTCGGCGGAGTGCCCCTTTTATGCGCTATGAATGAAAATTCATTCACCACGGGTGATTCATGGAGTAGCGACCGATTCTTTGAATAACTGCCAGTGCAGCAAGTAACCTATGGTCGGCGCACGTATGTCAAGGCGAGCGCGTCGCCATTTCAAGAAAATACAGCGTGCTGACACGAAATACGCCCTTCAGGAAATCGCCAGCACCATCCAAACCGAACTTGACAAGCGGCTGTTGAGTTACGACGAAGCCCTGATGCTTGGCAACATGATTCAAAACAGAGCCGATCAGGTGCCAGGCGATTCCATCGTCTATGCCATTTCCGACCGCGATGCCTACCGCCGAACCCTCGAACTCTACCTTCGAGACGCCCTCCTCACCCGCACGGAACAACTCCTGCTCTGGGAGGAACGACGCCGGCTGGGCATTTCGGATTCCGAACACGATGCTCTGCTGGGCCAATTGCTCGCGCAGTGGAAGCGCCAGGGGAAGTCGGTCACCATCGACCGTTTCACGGAACCCAACCAAGGAGGTGCTGACCCTGTCTAAGCCCGCCGTGCCGTTGGGTCTGGTCGCCCTGATGCTGGTGGCGAGTTTGACACCTCTTGCCATGGCCGATAGCGGCCGGTCAACACCTGACTTTGTCGTCTCGTCCTTCACGCTCGATGACGCAGGTTCCATCAACCTCGGCGGAGGAATTGAAGCCGAAGACGCCACCCACGTCGTCCGTGTTCAAGTTCGCAACATTGGTCTTGGAGCGGGTCAGGCTTCCCTCAGCTTGCTTCTTCAGGGCACGTCCACTTCCGGAGAAATCTTCCTCGATAGCACCGACCTCGGCGTCATCGCTGCGGGGGCGTCCAGCGCCGTGACGGTCTTTTCGTGGTCGGCCACCTTGGGTGCCAATCAAATTTTGAAGGCACGGATCTCCTCGGCTGCCGATGCGAACACGGCGAACAATGAAGACCAGATGGTCATCAACGTCAGCCGGTATCAAAACAGCAGCGTTCCCGTGGTCAACATTCCACAGCCGAGCAGTGGAGGTAGCAGCGTGGTCTGGTCCCAAACCATTCACGAGTTTTCTGCCAGCGTTCGAAACGACGGCGTCAAGAATCAATCGGCCCAGTTCTACCTCAACTTCACGGAGGCCGGCAACCCTTCGAACACCTTCTCAGAACTCTCCAGTATCGTCCCCGTTGTTCGCCCAGGGTCATTGTACGCCGGTGGAGCGAGCCTCTACCCTGTCTCCATGCAGTTTGATGCCACCTCCCTTACTGGACAGTGGGATGTGGTTGGCACGATGCATGTCTCCGGGCTGAATTGGGCCTCTTCGATTGAATTCCTCAACCAACGTGTGGTGTTCTCAAACTACGATTTCGAGCTGACGGCCGCCCACGATCGCAGCGTCGAGCCCGGGCAAACGGCCCAATTGACCTACGCCATTGAGAACACCGGTGTCAGCGTCGACGACTACCAGGTCAATGTATCGGGCGTGAATTGGTGGGTGTCGGCCATCAGTCCCACGCCCTCCACGCCCACGGTCACGGCCAACAGCACCACGTATGTCTTCATCGATGTGACCGTCCCTGCTACTGCTCTGCGAACCCAGTCGGACATCATCACCCTGCGCATCACTTCCAACGGCGGTGGTTTCGCAAAGAGCGTCTCCACCGTCGTCATGGCGAGCGAATCCTACGACGGCACGGTCGAAATGGACAGCGACACCAAATCGCTGACGCCGGGCAATCCCACACCCATCCAAGTGAAGGTACAAAACGACGGAAACGCACCCACCTCGTTTACGCTCAACGCTGGAATCACAACCAATCCCATCAACTGGGACCTCTCGTTTTCTTCATCCACCACGGGCACCCTCCAGCCCGGTGAGTCGGTGAACGTCACCTTGACCGTCACCCCGGCGGTGATTCAGAACCCCCTCGTTGCTGCTGAATACAACAGAGCAGGGGCTACCATGTCGGTGTGGGCCCAAGCGACTTCGGTGGACGGCGGCGTACCTGACCTCAACTCGACTCCCGTTCGCATCTTGCCTGTCATCATGGTGGATCCCGGCCTCCCAACGGAGAGCATTGACATGACGGTGCAACAGGTCCTCGAAGCACAACAGGGCAGTGGGTTGGAGGAAATTCTGAATCTCGAGGTCGAGGTTCGTCACAACTTGGTCACCGAACTTTCGGAAACCGTTGACACCACCCTCTCTCTTGGCACGCCGGTTTTCACCTCGGATTCATCCGGCGGCTTTTCCGAAGCGGCTCGATGGGCTGTCGGTTTAACGCCCACTTCCCTGCCAAGCATGTCGCTTGGTGAAACCCGTCAGGCTGTGTTAACGGTTCAGGGGCCTGCCGACGACTATTCGGTGGCCGGGTCGCTGTCCATTCCCATCACGGCCACGCCCTCCCTTGGCGCAGCACACAGCAGCGCCAATGTCATTCCAACTTCCATTTCACAGACTTTGACCATCAACATCCCGCCGGTGTTTGGCGTTGAGGGTCACAACGGCACGACCCTCGACGCTATGGTCGGGGAGGAGGTGTCGTTCGACATTGACCTCGCCAATACAGGCAACAACATGACGTCCTATCGCTTGGTTCTGAACAACCAAGTCCCGGACGGATGGGACGTGTCGTTTAGCGCCAGCAGCATCATGCCCTCGACCACGGTGATCGATGTTCCCGCTGATGTCGCCGATTACCCATCCAATGCATCCACTCACGTGGTCACCTTCCCACTGGTTCTGACCACGGACCCAGAAGCGCCGGCCAACAGCGTTGAACCCATCGGCATCGATGTGTTTGAGATGTCTTCTGGCACGTACATCGCGTCCTTTGAGGTCCCCGTTCGAGTCGGCGAGAAGGTGAACGCCTCCCTCTCACCGACCAGCCAAACCGTCAACCTCTCCATCGGCGAGACCATCACGACCAGCGTCATCATCAGCAACGACGGTAACACGCCCGCCACCTTCGGCGTCTACCTTGACACCTCCAATGCCGGTGAAATCGATTTCGTGCTTGAAACGCCCACCGTTGTCCAAATCGGTGCTGGCTACGAATCCACCGTCCGGGTACGACTTACGCCATCCACTGATGCACTGGCTGCTGCCAATTACTACGCCACTGTTTGGGTCTCAAACGTCGAATCTGGCCTGAACCTCTCAGCGAACATTCTCGGCAACATCAGTGAAGAACACGGTCTTGTGGTTAGCACCCTCGAAGAAATCGGTGTTGTTCCAGGCGAAACCCAAACCGTTGATTTCTCAGTGATCAACAACGGCAACCTCGTTGAGGATGTTATTGTGGAAACCTCGGTGGCCGGCAACTGGAGCGTGACCCCCGCCTCGTTCCCGCTGAACCTTGGTGTTGACGCCACCCATGCAGGCTCGTTTGATGTCGAGGTTCCCGCATTAACCGACGACGACAGCATGGTCAATGGTGCGCTCTATCCAGTCACCATCCGTGTCCTGAACGCCTCAACCGGAGAGGAGCTCAAGGTGCACACCTTCCGCTTCGTGGTGGCACCGCTGTTCCTCGTGGAAGTTGAAGACTGGCCAACGACGATGGATTACCACCGAGGCATCAGCCGAACATGGGATGTGAAAATCACCAACACTGGAAACAAGGATGTTGAGGTCAACGTCACCTACACGCTTCTGCAAGGCGGTCTGACCCAGGCAAGTTTGGATTGGGAAGTCTCACCAACCGCACCTTCACGCCTGTTCCTGCCCCGTGGCGAAACCGTTCCCTTTTCCTTTGGTATTAGCAGCGTGGCGGTTCAACCGGCGTTGACACTGGCCGCCAACTTGGTCCTCACCCTTGACCCCACCGAGGCGGCGGTTCAAGGCAGTGCAGAGTACTACACCGACCTTCGAATGAATCGCTTCTTCGAACTCGGTGATACCTCGGTCACGCCACCAAACGATAACGGTGCGCAGAGTTTCTCCATCGTGTATTCCCACATCCCGACGGGGCCAGAGAGCGCCGTCGCCTACGAACTTGAACTGTGCCGAGCCGAACGCCTCCTCGATGTCGACGACCTCGGCCAAAACGCATCCCTCTACGGCTGGACATTTGCTGTTCGAGTTGATGACACGGACTACCCACTCAACATGTCGGCGTTCTGTGGCTCAACCTCGCTGGGCCCTGAATCACGAATCACCCTGCCCAGCCGACAGCCGTGGGTTACCAGCGCTCCGATTGAACTCATCGTCGATGCTCCCAATCCGCCCAATATTCTCCCCGGCGACGGATGGGACCTCACTTTCCGCCTTTACCACCCTGACGAAAACAGCGGTTATACCATCTACGAGGAGGATGTCTTCACCTACAAGTTGGCCGTCTTTGCAGACCCAGCCATCCACGCCCAGGGTCCCATTGATCCCGAAGCCTTCTACGAAGGTCAAGAAACGCAGTATCTGGTCACTGTCCGCAATGATGGGACGGCTCAAGCCCTCGGCGTTTCGGCCATGCTGGACTGCAACGGGGCCGTCGACGTGCTGAGTGTTCCGGACATGGTGCCCATCATGGCGGCCAACGCTGAGCACACCTTCACGTGGGATGTGCGCCCAGTCACCATCGATTGGTGGGAAGTTGAACGAACCGTCCAGTGCGACGCCACCCTTTCTTTCCTTTACGTCGGCGACGGCAACGACGAAACAAACGACCGTTCCCAAGGTGTGGAACTCGGCGAAGAGACCGTTCAATCATGGTCGCCAGACCTGTCCATCGCCTTCGTAGCGTGTGTGGTGGCTGCGTTGCTCTCCTTCGTGTTTGTCCGTCTCTCCAGCCAGTCCGAGAAGTGGCAACTCGGTGGTGTCTATGCCGGTGTTCTCGCCTTTGGTTTTGCTTTCCACCTGTTTAGCGTCCCGTATTATGGCCCTGCTATCCTCGCCCTGAGTGCCCTGTGGATTTGGCGCATGACGTGGAAGAGCAGCGATGAATTTAGGCTCATTCACGAGGACTATCAGCGTGCCCGAAAGGGTACGTCAACGGTGTATTCCGACCACTTCGAGGCCCTCAAGGACAGTCGACGCCAGTTGACCATCATCCTGTCCATCCCGGTTCTCGGAATGCTTGCTATCGTCCTTGGTCTACCGCCCCAACTCTCCACGGACAGCGATAACCTCGTGGTCATGGCGGCCTACTTCTTCATCATCATGGCCGGTGTTTGGTACCTGCTCAAGCGCTCGGACAAGATGTATGGCAACCTCTACGGCCGGATGACGGATGCTGAGATCAAGTCCATCCGCATCGAGCGAGATTTGAGTGACCCAGCCCGGTTGCTGAACGATTTGGCCGACGACGGCCTCGACTTCTCTGCCATTCTTGGCGAACGGACTCCCGTTGCCGCTACCGTAGCTTCCACCGCTACCGGTGCCGGCGATGTCGAGAAAGAGCCTGCTACCGACTTGGAGTTTGAAACAGAAGAGGAGGTGGAAGGTGATGTCTGAGGACGGTGTTCCAAACGACGTGATGGCGCAAGAGCTTGCTGAGCGAGAGCAAGGCATCCGTGAAGCCTCCCAAACCCTCGAGCGCATCGCTCGACAGGCCGCCAAGCGCGAAAACCCGTCGCTGGCTGAGACTGAAATGGACATTGGTGAGGTTAAGGTTCATCTCAGCCTTCATCAACTCAGCAAAGCGAAGAAGTCCCTCCGTCGAGCCGAGAAAACCCTGGAGGAGCTGGAAGAGGACGTCCTGCATCTCCGCCGAAGCATCGCTATGCTTCACCGCCTGCTGGTGCACAAGCACATTTCCCTCGAGGAGGCCGAGCGCATCCTCTACAAACTTCGCGAAGCCACGGCAGCGGCTGAACTCGGCGACATTCGTGCCTCCACCGAAGAGGTTGAGGATTTACTCGAAGACATGATCGGCGGCAACACCTCGACGCTCAATCCCTTCTTGTTCCGCCACTTCTGGATGGGTGTGGACACCCGCTGGCCAGCCGGCGGCGAATCCGGCGTGCTGCTGGTTCGCATCATCAACGACGGCCCCATCCCCATGCCCATGCTCCGGTTGAAACCACCTGTACCCGAAGGCTGGACGGCCAACCCGCCCAACGTTGACCTCCCCATCATCGCCCCGGGTGGCAACATTCCGCTCCGGTTTGACATTCAGCCCGACTATCGTCTGTCATCAGAAGACATTCCACTGACTCGGAAATTGTCCGTGGCCACCGCCTACGAAATGCGCTCGGGCGAAATCACGGTCACGATGCGCGTCCAGAACCGGTCCATGGAACCGCTCTCTGAAGTCCTGCTCACGCCTTGGATTCCTCCAGGTTTCTCCGCTGAAGAGGTCCCTTTCATCCGCAATCTTGCTCCCGACGAAGTGGCCGTGCTCCGCATGCCGCTTCGCATCAACCTCGGTCAAGGAGGTGCTCTTTGACCGCATCCCGTTCCACCCGCAGAGGCGGGGGAAAAAACAAAAAAAATGGTGAAAAACATGAAAAACGAAATGAAGAACGAAAACCGCGACAACGTTGCGGCCATCGGTATCGGTGCAATGATTGTGTTCATTGCGCTGATCTTGGTCGCAGCGGTGGCTGCTGCTGTCATTATCCAGACAGCAGAAAAGCTGCAACAGAACGCACAGACGACCGGACAGGACACAACGGACTCCATGGCAGCCCGTTTGTTCGTGGTCAACGTCATTGTTGGTGGTACAAACCAACTTGACGTGACCTTCGAACTTGCGCCAGGTTCAGACGATGTGGTGACTGAAAACATTCAGTGGACCATCGTGTGCGCTGCCGGTGTGGACGAAGATGACTTGGCAACCACCCCTGCTGGTGCAACCCACGTCATCGGTGACACCGGTACGTCATCCACGACCATCGAAGCAGGAAACACCTACGTTTCTTCGCTGACGACGGCCAACTGCAACCCAACTGCCAACGCTGAGCACACCATCCTGTTCCAGGCTGGTGGCGGAGGTCAAACCTTCGAAGTTCTCAACTACGGCGGCGACGTTACTGCTGGGGCGGTGGTCATTTGAAGACCAACAACGAATCTCAAGACAACGTGGCAGCCATCGGTATTGGCGCCATGATCGTCTTCATTGCCCTCATTCTTGTAGCTGCAGTCGCGGCTGCTGTCATCATCCAAACGGCTGAGAAGTTGCAACAAAACGCTCAGACCGCTGGTGACGACACCGCTGACAACATGGCTGGCAAGCTCTTCATCGACACGGCCTTCGTCGACACGGCCGCTGCAGGGGACAGTTACATGATTTTCGTGAAACTGGCTCCCGGCAGCGAAATTACCAACATCGACCAAGTGACCTTCCAGATGTTCTGTGAGAACGGAGCTGTTGAAGGGGACGCTGATGCCGGTACGGGTGCAGGTGCTGAGATGGCCTACGTTGAGATGGACGGGACGGCGCTGGTCGGTAATGACCTGATGCCAGGTACTGCCTACCGATTGACCCTCGACGCCAGTGGCGGCGATGATTGTTCGGCAGACGCTGTCCTCACTGACGACGGTGAGGCTCAACTCTACCTCCACGTTGCCAACGGTGGCTCCACGTTTGAGACCTTCGACGTTGACGACGACACCGCAGGTGCCATCGTTGTTTGATCCCTCCAAGACATCACTTCGGTGATATCTTGGAATGGAGGTTTTTACAATGGCATGGCCATTTAGTGGAAACTCGGGTGGAAACAAAAGCGCAGACCAAAACTTGAGTGAAGAGCGCCTGAAAATCTTGGCCAACGTGGCCATTGAACAGGTACCGTTCCCCGAACAGGGAATGCTCACAGAAGAAGATGCGTGGACCATTTCGCCCGGTCCAACACGAGCCCGGATCAACAGCCAACAGAGCGTCCCCAACGTGGCGGCTTCGCTTGCACCTGCTCCCACGCCGGTGCCAGCCGCTCCTGCAACGGTCGATACCTCTGGCCTTGAACGCCTCATCAGCAGCCGCCTTGACATGGTTGAAGACGTGCTGCGCATGGTGGAACATCGCCTTGAAGAAGGCGTTCCTGTCAATGCGGAGGCTTATGCGGACGGCGAGAGCCACGAGAGCGATGCGTCCGACGACGCAGACAGCGCTACCGGCGACCGCATCATCACCGCAAGCGGTGAGGTTGTGGAAGTCGGCGGTACATCTCGCATGATGGAAGACGACCAGGGTCAACTCGTTGAGTTGTACGAGGCGCAAGCCTTGGCGGCCAACCCGTTCCTCATCGCTCCTCGTTCAAGTGGGTCCGGCAACCAGTCCAGTACGGGTGCGCCCACGGTCGCCGCTCTGCTCCTCGATCACATGTCCGGCATGGCCGCCGTGAGTTTCACGCAGAAGGCCATGGAATCCGGTATGCTTTCGCAGGAGGAAGGCGACGCGGTTCTTGCCATCGTTCAGTTGGCAGAACCCGGCGACCCGGAAACAGCGCTCGAAGACCACCTGCCACACCGGCAACTGTTGGTGTTCTCGGCGTTGGTCTCGTCTTGGCGCCAGCTCCACATGCTTCGAGGTGAAGAGTGACATGGGTGCTTCGGTTGGTGTAGGTGGGCTCATCATCGGCATTTCGATGCTGGTGGTGTTCTCCATGGCCTATCAGGCCATTTCCCTGCAAATTGAATCCGGTGTTGACCGGATTGAAGAAGCAGATGAACCCACACCGACCTTCACCATCGACGATGCGGTGATGTTCACCGGTGCCATCGTGGATGTCACCATTGCCGACGGCGGGGCAGGCTACAGCAGCGGGGGCACGATTGAAGCCTCCAGCGGAAACGGCGGATTTTCTGCAACCTACACGATTAATGGCACGGGAGCCATTACCTCCGTGGTGATCACCAGCCACGGAAATTATTCCTCGCTCCCGACCTTGGTCGTGAACGGTGGCGGAACGCCAACGTCCACTGCCAGCCTGACCCCCGTACAAGGCAACGTGCTTTACGCCAACATCACCAACACGGGCTCCACCACCATCGACCATGATGATGTTTGGATGTTCCTGGATGGTCAGAACGCCACCCAGTTTTCAAGTGTGTACAACCCGCCGCTCACCAATCTGTGGTTTTCAGGTGAAACGCTCTTCTTGGACTGGTTTGATACCGGGCTACCGGGTAACGAACGATTGACGCTCACGGTGGGCAAGACCACCATTGGGCACGGGTTGTGGTGATCGCATGGCGGACGGAGGTGCATCTTCGATGGTCATGCTGATCACGGCCCTGCTCATTTCGGGCGGAGCGAGCGCGCTGCTCATCTCTGAATGGAGCGATGCCGTTCGCGTTGTTCAGGTCAACGAGCGGGCCTCTGATGTGAGGGGCGGTGTCAGTGTTGCGCTCGCGGGTGATCCTGCGATGGTCGCTCACAACACCACCAGCAAAACCATCACGCTGTATTTCTTGAACACAGGAAACTATGATTTGGATACCTCAAACTACGAGGTCCTCATCGACGGTGTCGCACCGACCTCGAGCACAGAAACCGTTCTTCCCAGCGGAACCGGATGGAACCCCGGCGACCTTCTTGAAATCGTGCTGACCGATAACACGTGGACCTACGCTGACGGTGAAGACATCTCCGTCTTCTTTGTCGGCGTGTCCGAGCGTGTCAACGGAAACACCCACTCAGCCACAACCAATGCGGAGGTGAGATTGAATGCTTTCTCCTGATGAAAACCCCTTCATGACCGCCCACAAGCCCGTTGAGGATGGGTTTCCCTTTGTGGTTGAAACGGACTCTTTGGCCGATTCAATGGGTCTTCGCTTACCCAACCGTTCCCTCTACCTGCTGCAAGGCAAAGTCGGTGCGGGGAAATCGCTCATTGCACAGCGCCTCATTCATGGCATGGCCGAAAACGGCGTGAAAGTGCTCGTGATCACCACTGAACTCACCACGCGTGGCTGGATTGAACAAATGGAGAGCATCGGCTACGGCATGACCGACGCGATTCGCGAAGGCCGTGTCATGGTCCTCAGTCGATACGGTACTGTGGCAGATGCACGTCAGGACGTCTCGCTCCAAGAAGTCCTCAGCAGTCCAGCTATTCCGGCGGCCGACGTCATCGTGCTCGACTCTGCGAGTTCGTTGATGCCAGAAGGCGGAACAAAAGCCGACCATTACAGCCTCATTCAACAATTCAGGAAGCTTGCTTCCGATGGACGCTCGTTCATGTTGTGCGCCGACCCGGAGGAAATGGACCATTCGCTGCTCCACACCCTGCGAGCCTCAGCTGAAGTGGTCCTTGATTTGGACAACGCCATGATTGGCGGCGAAATCAAGCGGAACATCATCATCACCCGGTTCCTACGAGCCGCAGGACCGATTCAAACGTCCATTGGTTGGCGTGTTGAGCCCGGCATGGGCTTCATCGTCGACATCACGGCGGTGAGCTGACGAGGCGGTATCATGGCGGACGAACCACGATTTGCGAAAGGCGACCTCAACGGCGTCATGGCGGCCTACCCGCACGTTGCGGAGTGGGTTCGGGATTTCGAGATGCGATACGGCTCTCGCCCAATCTACTATGGCCCACTTGACCGCGACGCCAAGAAACAACGCCCACTCAACCTCATCTACGTGACCCGTGAACCGATTTTCGTCCATATCTATGAACCACCGGCCGACGACGAAGGTGGTGGCTCCGTTCTGTGGTTTGGATTGGAGCCCCAACTGACAGAAGAAGAAGAAAACATTCGACGTGAACTGGTCGAGACCTTACTGCAAGAAGCACCATCCGCCCCCTCATTTACCACAGACAACGAGTTTGAGAACATCCTCCAGCAAATGATCGAGCGTTACACCATCCTCGACAGCGAGGCACGCAATTTGGTGCGCCGCCAAGGGCGCATGTGGGAACTCGTTGGGATGGATGACAAACGTATCACCGTCACCCAGGCCCAACGAGAACGCCTCAATTATGTTGTGATTCGTGACTTGATTCGAAACGGTCCGCTCGAACCTCTGCTTTCCGATGAGATGTTGGAAGATATTCACTCGGTTGGCCTCAAACACATCCACATGGACCACAAGGTGTTCGGCATGGTCACCTCCAACATCCGGTTCCGTGAGCGGGAATTGCTCTCTCGTTATCTCCGTGCCATGTCCGAACGTATCGGTCGGCCAGTGTCGGATAACAAGCCGATCATCGACGGTGTGCTGCTTGACGGGTCCCGTATCAACATCATTTTCTCCGACGACGTCTC
>JBMSEL010000066.1:0-4542 GCA_049412325.1 Candidatus Poseidonia sp. | reverse complement strand
CGCTTGGTCAGCAACATGGGCCGTTTCACGAGAATTTTGAGTCCGATAAACGCCTTGTCAAGGGGATTCATGTTGCCCAATTCGTCGGGTAAGCAGCGGGCCATGGCCGACATTTCCTCATCGGTGAGTTCATACAGGGCGGTCTTGCCTTTCAGGATCTTGTGATAGGGAGGAAATCGTTTCTTCCACGCTCGCTCGTAGGCCATTAACCGGTCCTTCGAGAGGTTGTTTTCACCGAGGGCCGCCGCCACCGTTTGAGCAGCTTCACGACCCGACCATAAGGCCAGATGAGTGCCACCTTCAAACAGCGGCGAAGTGAATCCTGCAGCATCTCCGACCAAGACCACACCGTCGCCCACGGTGGTGGTGCGTGGGCCGGAAATGGGGATGGTGCCACCAAAGGGTCGAATTTTGATCCCGTCTGCTCGCCAAGGTGGGTTGACGGTTGGCTTCCCGTTGAGGTACGTGTCTTGAATGAAGGATTCAAGGTATTTGATGGCCCCTTTTTTGTCGGTGGTCACCAATCCGACGTTGGCTCGTCCGCCCTCTTTGGGGATCATCCAAACGTAGCCATGAGGCGAGTATTTTGGCCACAGATAGAAGTCCAGGTAGCCGTCGTTGGGCACGTCCAACATCTCGTACTGGAACCCGGCGATGACCTCAACCTCGCCACCCATGTCAAGGAACTTCGCCGCCGCACCCGACACGCCAGAGGCATCGATGACCGCTCGGCATTCGATTGGAAAACCTTCGCCACGACCTTCAAGTTTCCAATTGGAAAATTGATTTTCCGAATTGTAAACTCGCTCCATTCCGGTGACCCGGTGATGGAGACGTAATTCAGCCCCCTTGGCGACGGCTTCGTCGGCTAACCAGCGCTCAAACAGGTGCTTTTCGAGGACATAGCCTTCCTCGGTCAGCAGCTTCTCCGTGCCGTCAGGGAAAATGACGCGAATGCCCTTGACGTCCAGCGCCTTCACGTGGTCGGGGAGTTCGAGGTCGAGGTTCTGAACAGCAAGCTCGGACAAGCACTCGCCGCAATGGACGGGCGTTCCGATTTCCGGATCGGCCTCCAAGAGCAAGGTGGACAGGCCCGCTCGAGCAGCGTGAAGCGCAGCGGAACCACCTCCTGGCCCTGCACCGATGACCACAACGTCGTACATGTTCTGCCCCTGCGATGAGAGCGGGCCACGGTAGCCCATGAAGGCAACGGTGGTCCCTCTTGGCCTCGACGAGAGGAAAGCGGTTGGTATACGGAGGTTCAAAACCAAGAAGCCCCAGGGCCAACCGTGGCATGGAAGACGTTGCGGCGGTGGATGAACCACCTCGAGGAGCAGGGTGAACTGCTCCGCATCGACCGCCCGGTTGACGTTGTCTACGAGGCCGGGGCCATCGCTGACTTACTGGTCAAAAACGACGGGCCTGCCGTGTTGTTTGAACAACCACGCCTCGCCGACGGAACGATTTCCTCCATCCCACTCCTCATGAACGCCTTCGGCAGCCACGACCGCACCCTGCGAGCGTTGGGTGCCAGCCATGAAACGGAGATTGGCGACCGCATGGTGGCGATGATGAAGCCCGACATTGGGCTCTACATGAGGAAGCCTTGGAAGGGCCTCCCTCTGCTCCGTGACGCACTGGCCATGCCGCCCAAGAAAGTCAGAAAGGGCAAGGGTCAGCGGGTTCGACTGCCCAACGATTTGACCAAACTCCCCATTCCCAAGACGTGGCCCATGGACGGCGGCCACTTCGTCACGCTTCCACTGGTGGTCACGAAAGATTCGGACGGGGAACACAACCTTGGCATGTACCGGGCCCAAGTCCACAACGAAACCGAACTGGGCTTGCACTGGCAGATTCACAAGCACGGTGCAGACCATGCCGCCAAAGGCGAACGCATGCCAGTGGCGGTGTGCATCGGTGGGCCTCCAGAACTCATCTTTTCCGCCATCTCTCCACTGCCCGACAACCTCTCTGAATACCAGTTCGCCGGTATTCTTGGCCAGAAATCGCTTCCCATCACGAAGGCCCTGACCCAAGACCTCTGGGTGCCGGCCGAAGCGGACATCATCATCGAAGGTTATTGCGACCCGACCGAAACCAAACTGGAGGGTCCGTTTGGTGATCACTACGGTTTCTACTCGCTGACAGGGCAGTACCCCGTCCTTCACGTCACCGCCATCACCTGTCGCTCGGACGCCATCCTCCCGGCCACCATCGTTGGCCTGCCGCCCATGGAAGACGGCTACCTCGGTGAGGCCATTGGACGCCAGTTCTCGCCCGTGCTTCAGTTCCAACACCGCGACGTGAGGAGCGTCCACCTACCCCTCGAAACGGGCTTCCACAACCTCGCCATTGTAGCGTCGAAACAACGTTATCCTCGGCAGGGCCGAAAGACGGCCTTGGGGCTGTTGGGTGCCGGTCAGATGATGTTCCTCAAGGTCATTGCCGCCATTGATCCTGATCAGAACCCCAAGGACCTCGAAGCCTTCCTTGACGCCCTTAACGATAAGGTCGAAATCAGTCAGGACATTGTGGTGTTGCCCGGCATGGTGGCCGATTCTCTTGAAGCGGCTTCGCCGTTTGAAAACGTCCACGACAAACTGCTCATTGACGCCACGACGATCGTTTCCACCGACCCACGTTCACCCGACGAACCGCTGGAGGGCTCCTACAATCAGCCCACGCCCGAGTGGCGACAGCACGGCAAGGCTTCACCGCCGTTTGAAGGGCTTGAAGCGGTTGAGGCCCTCGAGGGCGTCCGCCAAGCCCGAATGCTTCGCCCCAACATGCTGGTGGTCTCCACCTCAATCGAGGGCACGCCAAGTCCACTGACGGGCGAACACGACGGCAACGACGACCTCGAAGCCCAGCGAATTGAGAAGATATTTCAATTGCGAAATTCAATTTGGCAGTTGGATACTGATAAGAATCTTCGCTGGCTGTTCATCACCAACGACGACCTTGACATGACGCACGCGAAAGCCCGACGCCGGTTGCTGTGGCAGTTGACGGCCCGGTTCGATGTCGGCCGAGGCTTGACCTTTGATGAGGGCCGAGACCGCCTGTGCTGGGACGCCACCACGCCGATTCCCTCGGAAGTGCACGGTGTCCGCCGATGGCCTGCCGTCACCCTTCACGACGATGAAACGCTGGCCAAGGTCGCTTCTCATCCCGAACTCAAGAAATACGAATGGCCGCCCCACCTTTCCTTTGGGGGCCCTGAGTGATGGACATCAAACAAGTCCTGTCCTTCATTAAAATCGAACACACGTTGTTCTCCCTCCCTTTCGTTCTCATGGGTTATTTGATCGCCAGCCGTCAGTTTGGTATCGACCCTGGAATGGACCTTCTGTGGATTTTGCTGGCTGCAGTCGGGGCCCGTGGCCTCGCAATGGCCCTGAACCGTATCATTGACCGTGATATTGACGCAGCCAACCCTCGCACACAAGGGCGACACCTCGCATCCGGCAGCATGAGCATGGGAACGGCTTGGACGCTTGCAGCCGTGTTTCTGGCCATGTTGCTCATCAGTGCTGGATTGCTGAACAGGGTCGCCCTGATGATGGCCTGGCTGCCCGTGCTGACCTTCGTGATCTACCCGTACATGAAGCGCTTCACGTGGGGGTGCCACTTCTGGCTGGGGTTGTGTCTCGGTCTCGCTCCCGCCGGGGCTTGGGTCGCCATCGCTGCTGATGTTCACGGCTGGGGGGCCATCACCGGCATGCTTCCGGGGCGTACCGAGTTCCTCTGGGCGCCCACCATCCTCCCGATTTCCATTGGGGTAGCGTTGTGGATTGCTGCCTTTGACATCAACTATGCTCGCATGGACGTCGAGAGTGACCGAGAGCAAGGCATCCATTCTTTCCCGTCGAAGTTCGGCGAAACGGCCACCACGCGTACGACGATCCAACTCTCGCTCCTCTGGTTTGCCTGCTTTGCTATCGCTGACCCGATGGACGGCATCTGGTTCCTCGCTGCTGCCGCTTTGATGGCGCTGGCCAACATCGTCGTCGTGCTTCGGATGGAACGCTTCGCCGATTTCCAAACGGTGCTGTTTCGGGTGTCGATGCTCACGGGATGGGTTTTGTTGGCCGCCTTGGTCTTCGGATTCTCGGTCGAACCTGCGGGTTCTGCACTTGATTGATGCACCCGCTTATCACCTCGAATTCAAGGTGGTGAAGGTTCTTGAGCCGGCTTGAGAAACGTCGTTCATGAACCCCATTGTCGCTTCACTGCTTGAATTTAATCAGGCCTTTGAGATTCCCAAACTCGAGGCGCCAGGACTTGGACCTGACGAACTCATTGAGCTGAGAATCAAACTCTTGACCGAAGAAGTTCAGGAATACGCCGAAGCCGCTCGCGCTGGCGATTTGGTCGAAGTGTTGGACGCCCTGGCTGACATCGGCTACATCCTTGCCGGGACCATCATCAACCACGGGATGCAGAACATTTACGACGATGCGTTCAACGAGGTTCATCGCTCTAACATGGCCAAATTGGTCGACGGCAAGGTCATTCGTCGTGAGGACGGCAAGGTGC
>JBMSEL010000032.1:0-20925 GCA_049412325.1 Candidatus Poseidonia sp. | reverse complement strand
GTGTGACCGTGATGGTTCGGGTGGTGGTGATGGGGTCGTGAATGCCGTCGTCAATGCTCAGCGTGATCTCGTGCTCCCCAGCGCTCAATCGGCGTTCAAACAACAACCAGTCCTCGCCTTCAGGCGTCAATCGGCCGTCGAGGCTACTCGTCCAGGTGACCACCAGGAATTCCGAACCGGTGGCTGGTTCGACCTCGGAACAGACCCATTCACCATCCAGAGGGAAGGTGAAACAAGCAGCGTCGTAGTCGCCTGAACCGTTGGCAGAGAAGGAAATCATCTCGGAGCTGTCGAACGTTTGGTCCGGCGGTGAAGCAATGACAGCGACCGGTTCAGCGTTGTCAACCGTGAGCAAAATGGAGGTGGATTTGGTTTGATTGGCGTGCTCGGCACGGTCGTCGGTGACCTCCATCGTAATGGTGTGGACGCCACGGGAAAGGTGGCCCTCCCACACCAACTCTGAGCCAACCTGCAGCACCCCGTCAAGCGATGAAGTGAACGTGATGGAAAGCGCATCGCCCTCGGGGTCCACGGTTGCACTCCCGTCAAAGGTAACGAGCGCTTCGCTCGCAGAGGACGAACGGTTCACCGTGAACACCGGGTCTGGGATTTCGTTGTACAGCAAGACGGGCACGCTGTAACTGACGTTGTTGCCGACGGCATCAAAAGCCATGACCGTCAAGGTGGCGGAAGCTGGCGGGTCTTCGGTCTTGTAGTCAAAGGTGTACGTGAGTTCATCTGGACACGCCCACTGGCTGCCCCAACCGGCGCCTTCGCCGTTGAAATCGATGACGCACGCGAAATCATCGCCTTCAGGATCAAACGTGCCCGTCGTGTTGACGGTGACGGTGCCCGTTTGCGGCATGATGAGCTCGCTCCACGGATTCAAGGCAGGCTCGAAGTCGACCACCAACACCGGTGCAAAATTGACCAGTTCAATGATTCGTATTTCCTCCACGCAATGGGCGATGTCGCAAACTTGGAGGCTGATCTCGTGCATGCCGTCGGAGAGTTGACAATACGGAGGCGTCTGAGTAGAGGAATCGCCGTTGGCGAGGAAGGGCGCACCGTCTGCAGGGTCCTCGTTGCTGTTGAAGACACCTGAACACCCTGCGATGATGTCGTCGTCAAGCGAACTTCGCCACTTGAAAACCAAATCATCGTTATCGAGGTCCCATGAATCGCTGGCGTTGAAGAACACCTCTGCCCCCGATGGGAAGACAGCCCCGTCCTCTGGGGATGTCCATCGAACGAACGGTGCCTGATTTGCTAGCGGGAGATGGCAGTAGACCACGAGGTCGCCACCAAAGGACACCGTGGTGGTGTTCTCCACGTTGAAATAACCGCAATCGACCTGAGCGGTGTTGAGGGCGCTGGCGCCCGAGGCCGTCCAACGCTGGCTGATGAAGTCCGGCAGGAACAGCGTTCCATCATCGTCGGTCGGCAGCGTGACCGATGGCTCAAACGATGCAAATGTGACGTTAACCGAAGCCCCCGGTATGCCGTTGGAGTAGTTGTTGATGACCCAGACCGTCAGGTCCCACGCCACATCAAGGGTCGCACCGTTGGCCAAGGCGGCTGAAGCGGCTGAAACGTGGACAGGTTGGTGGAGGTGGAGGTTGGAAGTCGCGTCCAAGTTCAGGACGGTCGGGTTGCCAGCACCGCCACGGTCGTCGATAAGACCTGACCAATTGACCTGACTGTCCGTGAGCGTAATGCTACCCGTGCACGCCGTCGAGATGCGGTTGCCGTGACCGCTGAGGGATGCATGACCTTCGAAGAGCGCACACTGTGTCCCGGAGAGCACCGAGTTGTTCAGGATGGAAGCAAATTGGCCGTTGTTGTCGCCTCGCCAGTCCAAACCGGTGTGATTGCCAGCCATGGTCAAGCCGTTGACTTCCACCGCTGCTCGATGGAATTTCACGGCGGGCTGGCCGGGGCTTTCCGCATCAACGTGAGCGTTGGTAACGTGCACTCGGCCGCTGGCACCACCGGGCATGGTGTCGCCGTTGTCCACCTCAAACGCAGGTAAGGACGGGTTGTTGTCCGCAAGATGAATGCTCTCAAGCCAAAGGTCAACAGAATTCACAGCCAAGATTCCTTGGCCAGCCGAGCCGCTGATGCTGCAGTTCCAACATCGGACATCGCCGGAAGCCGATTCAACGTTGTTGGATTCAAAGTAGTAAAGACCGGCTTGTTCCTCAGCCGCCGCCGATGCTGAATCGCCGTTGTTTTCGGCGGTCAGGTTCCAGAAATCAATGCGCCGTGCGTCGAGCACATGGGCCGCCGAATAGCCGTTGTCAGCGAAATGCATGCCCTCAACCACCATCGTCGCACGGTCGACGATGACGCCTTGCTTGGTGTTGTTGTGCAACACCCAATCGCTTCCCTGCATGGCACCACCCGAAGTGGAATGCACGCCGGGTCCGACCGAACCCGAAACTTCGAGACCGTCGAAGGTGGGGGCGAAGAACGACGATCGAACGGCGATGCCGGCTTCGTGCGGACCCTGCCCTGGGTCGCCGGAATTTCGTACCGTGAGGTTGCGGAAGGTCGTGGTGGAATCAACGAAATAGAGGCGAACACCCACGGTCGTGGAATCTTCGATGAGGGTGTCGTCAAACCATGCACCGGTGGCATTGACCTCCAAGGCAGCATAGCCGATGTTGGGCGTCTTGGCGTTCGGCCCACCGGTACCGGTGATGGTCAAGTTGGTGAAATCGGCGGTTTCGTAGTTGGTGTAATTCAGGTGGTCGTTCTTGTCCACGTAGACCCCGCGGTACATCGAGTCGCTGATGTGCGCATGGCGCACCACGGCGTGGGTGTAGCCACCATCGTCAATGTGACGAATCACGATGCCTGAGTCGGACGATGAAATCGAGATGTTGGTGAGCAAGGGTTGGCTGTCCTCCACCCAAATCCCGGCCACCATGGCCCACGACGAACCTGAACAATTGTCAACGGTAATGCCTTGAATCAGGCCACCTGAGCCACCCCAAATGTTGACCGCCCGGGTCAGAATGTCCGAAAAAACAGCTCGCTGCACGATGGGCGTGGAGCCTGAGCCGATGGAAAGACCAAGCCCGTAGCGCCAATCGCCCTGGAAACCGAGGTCGCGGCCCGCTCGGTCAACGTAGAGGTCGGTGATGCGAGGTGAAGCGGATGAAAACAAGTCAACGGCCACGCGGTCGGGATTGACCACGGTCAAGTTCTCCATGACAGGATTGGAGGCGTACACGGTTACGCCGTAGATGGCATCCTCGATGGTCAGGTTTTGCACCAGTGAGCCGCGCCCCGAGGAGGAGGCATTGAATTGGATGCCCTCATGGTCGCCCAGCCCCGAGGCCTCGAGGATGACCGGACACGATTGGGTTCCAAGCACCGTGAGCCGACCGTCAACGACGATCCGTTCGTTGGCTGGGAGACGAACCACCGTACACGGCTGGATGATGACTTCATCGGCCACGCCGATGGTGTAGGTGCCGGTGAGGGTCTGCGTGCCCGACCACGTGGTTTGAGCACGCCCTTGTGTGTGTTCGACCGAGTCCTCTGCTAGAGGGACGAGTTGGGCTGGAGGGACGGCATGAAACGCCAAAGGGAGGAGAAACATCAGGACGAGGCACAGGGCCATCTTCACCGATGCTCCTTGGTTCATGAATCAAAGCACATCCCTGTCCTTCTTCAAAGGTCCCCCCTGATGTGACCGGTCTGCTCGTGCAGGAACGCATAAGACCCGATTTGGATTCGTGCAGTTAATGCCCGAAGCGTTTGTGCTGTTCAAGACCGAGCCAACCCACGAACGTGAGGTCTACCTCACGCTGGCCGACCACAAAGGGGTGGCCGAGGTGCACGCCCTCTATGGTGAGTTTGACCTGCTGGTGCGCATCAGTTCACCCACCTCCAAGGAACTCTCTCACCTCTTGATGGACTCCTTCCGCCGAATTGAAGGCGTCAAGGAAACACAGACGCTCATCGCCGTGGAGGCCTGAACACATGGCCATTGGATTCGTGTTGATGACCACGCTGCCCGGACAGGAAGCCAAGGTGCGGGAAGCGCTGACTGGCGTCGATCTTGTCACCGACCACTGGATGCTGTTTGGTGAATACGATCTCATCGCTCGGGTCCAAGCCGACGAGGAATATGCGTTGACACGCTGCATCGTTGAAGAAATTCGTCAACTCCCAGGCATCAAGGAAACGAAGACGCTCATCGGCGCCGAACTTTGAGCCTACAACACCCGATGCAACCGTCGGGTGGCGGCCTTCGCAGCGTTCGGGCAGCCTGCTTGCCGGAAACAACGTGAAGCCTCTCGCAAGGCCGAGGCTGAAGAAGACGGGTCGAGGTGCCCTTTGAGGTACCACCAGCGCGCAGCATATCGGTGGTGGGGCGTGCCCATCTCGTTCCATGCATTTGGAAGCGGGAGGCCTTCAAACACCGAACGGGCCTCGGGGTCCCCTTGGTGAACGAGGTGCTCGACGTAGGTGAGCCCCACAACGGCCCGGTGGAACGGGGTTGGCTGGGCCGCAACCGTTCGGTCGTAAGCGTCGCTGATGGCCTCCAAAGCAGCGCCAAACGCCACCATGGCCTTCAGGCGAGCGTGGAGAACGATGGGGTCATCAGCATGGCTCAACGATTCAAGCCCATCCACCAGGGCCTCAGCCCGCGCCTCGTCCCGCTCGAGCAACGCCATGGTGTGCTGGACGAGACTCATGCTGACGGTGATGGAGGAACGAATCTCGGATTGTTCCGGGAGTTGAATGCGATGAAGCAAGCGTTGGACATCCGCCAAACCGGGCGTATCGCTTTGGTCGAACAACCTGTCTTCAAGCAAGGCAACGGCTGCCTTGAGCAACCATCGAGCCCCCTCCTCAGCGTTCCCGAGGCCGAGCTGCTGGTTGAGGAGTTGCTCGGCCTCCTCGCGATCACCTTCCAAGACGGCGAGGCCGTGCGCCAATTCAAGCCGCCGTCCTGCGTGGCCCACCGCTTCGAGATGCGTTCGAACCCTGGCTGGTTCCTGACGGTGGAGTGCAATGCGGCCGGCCCAGTAATGCAGGCCTTCATCGTCGACTCGCTGCTGGGTTGCTCGGTCAAAAATCACGGCCATGGCTCCGCTTTGGTCAACCATCAATTCCTCAAATCGTTGTTCCAGCGTTGCCTCGATACCGTCGTCCTCCAGCGCGAGTTGGTGGTAGAGGTGAAGAACGGCGAACACAGGGTTGTCCGAACGCTCGGACCAGTGGTTGGCTGCGCGCCGGTGCAGCACGCCAAGCCGTTGCTCATCCAGCATGGTCCGACGAACATTGCGAATCAAATGCTGAACCTCAACCTCGTTGTTGCCCGATGACCATCGCAACAGCGCACGTTCGTCAAGTTCCCCAAGGCTCTCCGAACCTAGAACATCCGCTGAAGGCAAGGGGCGAGGAAAGAGCACCATGTCGTCGAGGGATTCAAGGGCCTCCTCGGACAAATCCATCAGCATCGTTTGCTGGACAAAGGCCTGAATATCAGCGCCGGCTTCTGGGAGTGGATCGCCCTCTCGATAGAGGTTGAGCGCCATTGGATGGCCGTCAAGGGCTTTGGCGACGTTGCGTCGCACAACCTCTTCGAGATGTTCACCCAGCAATTCGATGGCGTCCTTGGTGGGCAACGTTCCGAGACGAAGCAAGGGCCAATCAAACGGTTCCGGAACCGGCAGGCGACCGGCGATCGCCACCTGATGGCCCCGGTCTCGGAGCGCATCGAGAAGGTCCACCACGGGGCCTTGATGGCGTTGGCTCAGGCGGTGAACATCGTCGATGACCAGCACACCAGAACCACCAGCATGGACGCGCTCAACGATGGCGTCAAGGTCCTTTGGAAGGGGGTCTGAGTCGGTCATCCATTGAGCAGCAATCCTCTCAGCATCGCTGAGTTCGTCCACCGTTGCCCATCGAACCAAGCCGTTCTGTTTGGCCACCCACGCCCGAAGAAGGGTCGTCTTTCCAACTCCTGAGAGACCGCCAACGAGCGCGTGGCCGTGTTCCTCAAGCAGGTTCGTCAGTTCATCAAGTTCCTCAATCCGGCCGACGAGAACGACATTATCGCTCACCTCCGATGGAGGCGATGGCTGTTTCTCAACGATGGATGCTGGATGGTCGTGAAGCCATTTTCTCCCGCCCTCGGTGATGTGGTAGACTTGACGGCGCCGGGCACCGCCGCCGATCACGTGAGCCACACGAACCGAGATGTACTTGTTGTCGAGCAGGACGTTCAGCGGTTGATTGAGGCCTGAACGGACCACACCCATGGCGTCGGATAAGCCAGGGAGCGAGACTTCGCGAGGCACATCCCATGCTTGCGCAAGGGCGTCGGGGAAGCCCCCTAGGTAGCGCAAGAGTTTCTCCTGGCTTCGACTCAGCATGGCAAGACAGCGTTTGCTCGGCCGCCTCCTTCATCAATCATCCCCAACATTGTGCTCCTGAGGAAACAGGGTTGGCCTTTTGAGTCATGGCAAGCGTGCTTGAAGCATGCCCGTGGACTTGGCTTCGGCTGACCTGCCACACGAACCGGGCGTCTATCTGTTCAAAAACGCCCAAGGCCGGGTGCTCTACGTTGGAAAGGCCACACGGCTCAACGAACGCATTCGTTCCTACTTTGCCAGCAATCCCGACCGCCACATGATTCCCGAACTGGTTTCACGAGCTGACGACATTGAATGCATCGTCACCCAAACGCCCCAAGCAGCCCTCATCCTCGAGCGACAATTGATTCGAGAGCACATGCCGCGGTTTAACTCCATGCTCAAGGATGGGAAAACCTTCCCTTACCTCGCCATGACGAACGAGGAATTCCCACGCATCATGTACACGCGTCGCCCCCCGAAATCCGCTGAACAATGGGGGCCCTTCCCGAACGCTGGTGCCGCCAAACAGGTTATGCAACTGCTTCGCAGACAATTCGGGATTCGAGATTGCAAAGAGTTGCTCCCTCAGGGCTGCCTCTCCATGCACATCGGCCTGTGTGCTGGCCCGTGCATTGACGGAACAGGCTATGACGAACGGGTCAAAACCGTCCGGCGGGTGCTCAACGGCGACGCTGCACCGCTACTGGAAGAATTGGTCGCCGACATGGAAGCGGCTTCAGAAGCGCAGGCCTACGAGGCTGCTGCCCAGCATCGCGACATGATTCGAGCCGTTCGGGCGACCACCAGCCAGCACGTCGTTTCAAGCAAAGTCTACCGCGACTGCGACGCCATCGGCATCGCCCACGAAGGGGACTTGGCGGCGCTGGTCGTTCTCCACGCCGACGAAGGCGTCGTTCAGGGACAGGAGGCGTGGCCGGCGGTTCACCGTGGCGATCTCGGCGAAACCGTGTCCATGTTCATCTCCGAACACTACGCGCACCGCACCCCGCCTCGCTTGCTGCTCTCGCCCGTGCCCGTCTTTGACGGGCTTCAGTCGTGGCTGGACGAGCGGCGGGGCTCGTCGGTCGAAGTTCGCACGCCCCAGCGCGGCGACCTCGAAAACCTCGCCACCCTCGCCCGCCAAAACGCTGAGATCCAACTGCAACGCATGGCCAACAAATCCAGCGGCTCGCTCGAACAACGAGCGGCTGACGAAGGGGCCAAGACCTTGGGCATGAACCAACTCGACCACATCGTCTGCTTCGACATGGCCCAACTTCAGGGCGATGAGCGCGTGGGTGCCAGCGTGGTGATGCGCAACGGCCGACCGGCCAAAAGCGAGTACAGAAAATACATCGTCAAGGGCGAAGCGATGGACGACCTGCGCATGATGAAAGAAGTCGTCGTGCGCTGGGCCAAGCGCCAGGAAGAATGGCCTGACCTGCTGCTCGTCGACGGTGGCGAAACCCACCTCAGCACCATTCAACAAGCTCTTGAGGAACACGGCTGGGCTGACCGTTTCCCATTGGCGGCCCTCGCCAAGCGCGAGGAAACCATCTTCCGCTACGGCCACGACCCGCTCGTGCTCGACCGAGCAGGCCGCGTACTCGTCCACGCCCGGGACGAGGCCCACCGCTTCGTCAACACCTTCCACCGCAAACGACGCAGTCGAACAAGACTGGCTGACCCGCTCGAGGGCGTTGAGGGTCTCGGCGCCAAGAAACTGCAAACCCTGCTCCGTCATTTCGGTGGGCGCAAAGGCATCGAGCACGCTACCGTCTCAGAACTGGTCACCGTGCCCGGCATCGGCCCGGCGCTGGCTGAGCGAATCTACGAAGCCCTGCGCTAACGGGACAACTCGTCGATGTAAGCCATGTCCTCGATGGTCTCGCCGTGACGTAGGGCTGGACTGGAGAAGCCGGCGAGGTCAGCGAACTCGTGGTCGCCAATCTGTGCTTTGGTAACGGCGGCTTGCCGGTTGGCCAACCCTGCCTTCTTTGCTTTCTTCTTACGGCGACGGCGGCGAACGAACATCACGAGCAAGAGCAGCACGATGGTGGGGTAGACCCAGAACTGGATGAGGAAATACAACCACCCGACGTGGATACGGTACGAAATATCGTCCTCAAATTCGCCGGGAGGGACGATGTACGTGATCGTTTGGCGCCCACCATCTTCGGTGATGAAGAGGTTGCCTGCAGACGAGGAGGCGTCCTCGATGGTGATGCCGCGTGGAAGCGTGAACGTGAGGGGGCCTGTGTAGGCCCCTCCATCGATTGGAGACTCGGTGCCTCCGTATTCCGTGGGAAGCGTGGTGTTTGCATTCCGGATCTCGATGGTTTGGGTTTCTTGCTCGGTAGGCGGGAAGGTGAGGCCGTCGGTCGTGATGATGGACGATCGTAAGGCACGCGTCATGAGGTCAGCCGTCATTTGGAAGGGTTGATGGAACACGGACTGAAGACCGCTCGTGACGATACTCAAGTCAATTTGGGATGGGTCGCCACTGGTCAAGTCGTTGTAACCGTTGGCCGTTCCAATGGTGAACTTGACCTCAGGGATGCGAAGTGACAGCACGATGGGTTCGTCGTCGCTGACGATTTCGTCGGGGGCCTCAATGCCTGAAATACCGGTGATGAGTTCAAACGCCGAGAGGTCAATCTTGCTGAATGGATTCTCGTCATCATCGTTATCGGCAATGATCTCACCTAAGCCATGGATGCCGTCGGTGGCCAGTTCGCCCAGTCGCTTGGCGAGGTCCTTCATGCCCTGTCGGGTGGCTTCAAGTTCCAAAGCATCGCAATCATCGAAGTAATCATCGGAGTTATCCTCGCACCAAGGAATCTCAACGATGGTTGAAGGGGGGCTATCCATGCGACTTGAGAGGTCGATGATGAGACGCAGGAGGTCGGACGGGAAGGCTTCCATTTGCCCGCAGGCTTGGATATCTTCTTTTTCGATGCAACGCTGGCCGTCCACAAACCCAATGCGGTAAATGCTGAGTTCGGCGTCAAGCGCCATCGTGAAACTGAATGTGCCGCTCCATTCGTTGAAGTTCACTGAAGATAAATCAAACGCGACGTCGGACTCGACGCAGGTGCTCTGGTTGGCGTAGCAAACAACGCGACCTTCTTCGTTGGTGATCTCGTGCTCCCAATCGTACGGGTCAAGACCCGTCAAGGACAGGTCGAGTGAACTCGATGCGTCAAGTGACTTGGTCAGGGTGATGGTCGACGTTCCGTCGACGGTGGTGACCCAATCGGGGAGAATGATGTCAACGGTCAAATCGGCCGGCGGTAAGCCGCTCATATCAATGGCGTTGAGGAAGGATTCGCCGATGACGGCTTCAATGGAAAACCCAGCGTTCATCAATCGCTCAAGGTCGCTGGCCTGCACGTTCTCGAGGAAATCGACAACAGAAGAGTTGTCATCCTCCATTTGAGCGATGATGATGTCGATAAAACGCATGGAAAACGGCTGACTGGTCGTTTGGAGGTAGATGGGGTAGGTCTCGTCCATCGCGTTGGGCCCTTCCAAACAGTAGTGGAGTACCTGGCCGGCGGCGACCGGTTCGGTGCAGCCTGTGGAGTGGCTGTAGTTCAAGCCGCCCGCCGATTCGAAGATGCCCGTGCCGTCGGTGGTTGACACCCACTGCAGGTCGCTCATCGTGATGTTGCCCACGCCGCCAATGGTGGTGCCGAGTCCCTCGACGATGTCACCCACGGGGAACTGGTCGGTGAACTGCGTCAAGTCAACGATGTCATTGTGGTAAGCCAGTCGGATGCCGTCGGAGGTGATCACCGGGATGGTAGCAGATGAAGAGACATCAAACATGTTGATGCCCCAGTCGTTGAGCGTCTCGGTGTCAAGGTAGTACAGGCCGGCGGCAAAGTCAATCGTAGCGGCGTATTCGTCGCTGAGGTCAATCACAAGGTTGAGATTAATGGCTTTGGAACCTTCTTCAATGAAGACCGTGGGCGAGGCCGAGGAGTTTCGATGCCCCATTTGGAGGTCAACCGTTTGCACCAAGTCGCCGTCGGTTTCTGCAGCATCCATGTGGTCCATCGACCATTCCGCTGCCATGTAGTTGGGTGGACCGGCCCTGGCGACCAGCGTGCCGTTAGCGTCCGTTCCGAGAACCGTGGAGTAGGACGAGGGATTGATGACGAAGTCCGCCTTGTGACCTGGTTGGGTGGTCAAATCGAAACTGGTGTTGACCTCAGCACCCATCGTGAGGAGACCACGGTAGGTTCGCTCAAGGTCGAGGTTGTCCGAGCCCACGAGGTTGAAGTTGCTGGCCAACAAGTCCACCGAGGCCGTGGCTTGGAAACAAAGGGGTGGCTCAAACACATTGTCCACCGAAGCGCCCTCAGCCTGCGAATCGGTGGAGGCATCGGTTGAGCAGGTCGTGGTTTGCCCGGCGCTCGTGAAGGAGGAAACATACTCCGTGGACATGCTCGTGACCGTACCAAAGCCCGATTCGAGAGCGTCTTCGATGGCTTCATGGACTTCGCTCTTGAGTTTTTGACCAACGGTTGGTGAGCCGGCGCCCGCCGTTTCAGTGTCGAAGGTGTGGCGAATGAGGTCCGCCGGAGCGCCATCGTTCGCATCCAAGCCGTCGGTGTCTTCGAGGGTGTCACCGATGACGGTGCCGGAACCCAAGCCGAGGGAGTCGCGTTCAAATTCACGGACGGCCCAGGTCAATTCAAGTTCGATGGATGAAGTCGAGACCAGGTCAAAGACATAGGTGCCTTCCACCCAATCTTGGCGATGAGGCGTCATGTCATCGCTGTGGTCGTAGGTATCACAGGTGCCCCCGCCGATGCACGATTGCATGCCGGTTGCACTCACCACAGGGACAAGCAACTGGAGGGTGAACATCGCAACCAGCATAACCGAGATGCCGTGTTTCGTCAAACCATTGGCACCGGTGCTCGCTTGCATATACCGTGCTAAGGTCGGGAACTTGAAAGGAGTTACCCTCCTCGTCGCCCCATGGACCTCAGGGCCGCCACGACCTTTCTTGTCGTGGAGGCAAGCCAAGGTGAGCGGGTCCACGGGTTGCTAACTTCCAACAAATGGCTTGAGGCTCACGTTGAACCGTTGAGATCTGAAGCGGGAAAAATCGGCTTTCCCCTGGTGGCACAGGCTGACGTCCAGACGGTTGGAACAACGGCGATGGCTGAGCTCGCTGTGGCCTATGAATTCGTGGTGCTCGAGGTGGCCCGGCGAGATTCGGTGGACCCGCATCATCGGCTCACCAAGGCGGTCCAAACATGGATTGACGCTCACGACCTCTCGCTCAACGCCGGCACAATGGTCCCGACGAAATGGGAGCGGTTGGGCGATTTGGTGCTGCTTCCTCATGAATGGCGGCATTCAGAGGCATGGCCGGTCGTCAGCCAACACCCTGAGGTTGCATCCTTGTGGAAGGCCATGGCCGAGGCCCTCAAGGTCACCTCCCTGGGCCTCCAGGCCCCCATTGCCAACGATCTGTTTCGCTCATCCCAAGTTGAAATGCTGCTGGGCTCATCGAATGTTGAATTCACCGATCACGGCCTGACCTACGCCTTTGATGCAGCCAAGGTCATGTTCTCCTCTGGGAACATCACTGAACGCCGTCGCATCGGTGCGATGAACATGCGGGGTGAAGTGGTGGTGGACGCCTATGCCGGCGTGGGCTACTACACCTTCCCGATGCTCGTCCACGCCGGTGCGGCTCACGTTCATGCCTGCGAAATCAACCCCGCCTCCATCGCCGGACTCCGGGCTGGCGCTGCAGCCAACGACCTGGTGGACCGCCTCACCGTCCACGAAGGGGACAACCAAGTCGCTCTTCTTGGACTGAAGGGCATGGTTGACCGGTGCCATCTTGGGTTGCTGCCCTCGAGTGAACCCGTTTGGGAACCTTGCCTGCTCGCCCTCAAATCGAGCGGCGGTATGCTCCACGTTCACATGAACGTCGAGGAGGAACGCATTGAGGCGTGGACGGCGTCTACGGTGGAACGGTTCGAGGCGCTCGTTACCAAGCACGGGTTGGGACTGACCGTCCAAGCAGAGCATCTGGAGCGCGTCAAATGGTTCGCGCCGAGGGTGCGCCACGTGGTGCTCGACCTCAGTCTCCGCCCGTGATGTCGTCACCTTCCACGAGTTCGGCAACGATGAGCGCTTCGGCTTCGAGAACGGGTGGCTCCTCGGCGGCGTTGTTGGCCAATGTTGCATCCGTTTCGCTGGACCGCCCATAAACGGCCATGGTGATGCCAACGCCCACCAGCACAATGGCGAGGGGGACAGCGATGATGAGGGTCAAGTCCTCGAGCAGCGAACCTTCAGCCTGAGCATCAACGACGGGGTTGCGAATGGTGCCGTCCGGGTCAGCCACGCCAATCATTTCCATGGAGATGATGCGGACTTCAATCAGGGGTCGGCCACCAGAAGCGAACGGGTTGTCAAGGTCGGTTCCCGTCGGTTCATCGCTGGTGGGGACGTCGGCAATGGCACGAATGTGGGTCATCCCGTGGCGGACGATGCCGAAAGTGGCGTAGCCTTCGTCATCCCGGTTTTCTGGATCGAGGCCGTGAGCTTCCGTCTCGGCGATGTACCATTGTGAATCGGCTGAATCTGGGTCGGCGCTGCGCGCCATGCCAATGGCCCCGTCCACGTGAGAGAGATTTTCATCATGCTCGAGCGGAATGGTTTCACCCGTACCGCCACTCCCGCACGAAGGGCTCGTGGCGGGATAAACGCCAATCGTCTTGCAGGTGGGGTCGCCCGATTGGGTGACGAAATCGTTGATGACCCGATGGAAAAACACACCGTCGTACAACCCTGATTCGACGTGCGCAATCATGTTGATCGTCGTGATGGGGGCCCATTGCTCAAACAATTCGATGATCACGGTGCCTTCCTCTCGCCCAGACGTCCATTGGGACTGGTACGAGACGTTCATGGAGATGACAGCATTGCCAGTGTAGGATTCCATCATCGGGGAATCCTCGGCGTCGGGTCGGTCGGTCCACTCAGCAGGGTCGAGCCCCACGCTTCGCCATGCTGGCTCGTCCTCCTGGACGTCAACGGTGGCCGAACCCACGACGGGTGCCATGAAGAGCAACACGAGGAGAACCCCGAGGCCACGCTGGTGCATGGACGGCGATGGTCCCCCCCTCCATGAAAACTACGGCGATGAGGGGTTTGTTACCTCAACACCAAAAAGGAGGAACACTGAGGGTTTTCCATGGACGAAGAATCGACCTTCATGCCCGACCTGACGCTTGGCTACGGACTCTTCCTTGTGGTATGGGGTATCGCTATCTCCGTGCTTTCGGCTTCCGATTCCATCACGTCGTACTTTCCCAGCTTCCTTGGCGCCCCGCTGGCGGTCTCGGGCTGGCTGGCCAAGTCCAATCCTGAGAAGCGCAAGTTATGGATGCACATCGCCGTCACGTTCGGCTTGCTGTGCGCTCTTGGCGGCACCCGCTTCTTCATGGTCATGGGCGACGGACTCGGCTACGCCAGTGGCTCCATGCTGATGTTGTTCCTCACCGGTTCAGCCTATACGGCGCTGTGCGTGCGCTCGTTCATTCAAGCCCGCAAAGCAAGCGAGTAAAGCGTCATCCTCTTGACGGAGGGCCTGCTCCTCAATCCATGGCCGATGACTCCACGCCCATCGAGGTGGAACTCAAGGCCGTCGACAACAACACTCAGCGCCAGTTGAACTTCTCCGCTGCCGCCACCGTGGCCGTTGCACTTACCTTCTTGATGCTGGCGATGGTGTTTTCCGGTCCGGTCAGTGAAATGAGCGAGGAAGAGACTGATTACTCGGTGGAATGGTGGAAGACACCGCTCAGCGACCGCCACCTCATGGACCTCCCGATGGACACCATGCGGGCGCAACTTCCTGAGAACGGCACCTACGAAGTCCTGCCCTACGAGGAGCACTTCGTTGAGGTCGAACTGCCAGCCAGCGAGCAAGACGCCGGTTTCCCGGGCCCAGCCCTGATGCACGTCGCACTCTGGCTGCCCGATGTCCCTGAGGGCACGAAGATCCCCGTCATCATGACCATCCACCCGTACTACGACTTCGGTGGCGAAGGCATCGCTGGCGATGATTCAGCCCCCAACACCGTACCCGATGGTGGCGTGGGCAAGTGGGTCTACGACACCTTCGTTCCCCACGGTTACGCCCTCGCTCAAGCCTCGACCTTTGGGACGGGTCAGTCGACCCACTGTCAGGACGTCAAAGGATTGGGCGAACAAACCGGCATCCAGGGCGTCGTGGACTGGCTTGGTGAGCAGGAATGGTCCAACGGCAACGTGGGCTTGATGGGCAAGTCCTACGCCGGCACGACCAACTGGGAAGCCGCCCAACAGCCCTCACCCTACCTCAAGACCATCGTGCCCATTTCAGGCTCGATTGGCGTGCAAGAAATGTTCTATAGAAACGGTTCCTCCGAGGCGAGAGCCATGCTTTACGATGCGCTCTACGAAGGAGCGACCACCGATGCCACCAGCGACGACTTGCGCATGTGCACCGACGACATCATCGGCCCGCTCAACCCCTTGACCACTTGGGCAGGTGCTGAATTCGGCGGAGCGGAATGGAACGATTACTGGGACGAGCGACGCCACCTGCCCGACGTGCTCGCTAATTACGAGGGCAGCGTCTACCTCGTATGGGGCATGCAGGACTGGAACGTCGACCCCTACCACGCCTTCCCGACCTACCAGCTGATGCGGGACGCCGGCATCAACGCACGAGCCATCGCCGGCCAGTGGGCCCACAACTACCCCGACCAACCTGACCGCCACAGCGAGATGGGCAGCGGCTACGGCGCCGAAGCCTACCCCAACATGAGCCGCATGGATTGGGCGGTGGAACTCTATGGCTGGTTCAACTACTACCTCAAGGACATCGGGGAGGAGCCTGAACCGATGGTTCAGATCCAAACCCATGACGGAAAATGGCACGTTGAGGAAACGTGGCCGCCAGAAGACATGGAATGGTGGCCCACCACCTTGGACACCGTCGGTGGAGAAGGAGGGACGGTCAACAGTAACAATCAGCGCTCCTTCACGCTGCCTGCACTCGAAGAGGACGCTCACATTTCTGGCATGCCAACCCTCCATCTCTCCGTGAACACGCTGGCGTGCAACGGCGGCCAAATCTTCGCCACGATGTACGCCGACGGCCTCCGAGTGGGCCACGCCACCATGGACGTGCGCTACCGAGACGGTGGCTACGATGCGAACCCAGCCGCGCCGTTTTCACCCTATACGATGCTGATGGAGTTCAATCCGATGGATGTGGACCTCAACGCTGGAGCGGTGATTGAAGTGGTGCTGACCGAATCGGGCGAGGATTACCTGCCAAGCCCATGCGCAGCCATTGGTATGAACGTCAACTTCGACGCCTCATCCACGTTGAGCCTCCCCCTCATTGACCGTCCAGACAACGACGACCGCTGGTTCCTCGCTCCGCCGTGGTGGGACCAACAACCCATTCCGTCCTGAGGTCGCCTTGCATGCGCGTGCTGGCTTTCGAGGACCATTACGACATCGAGGCCATGCTCACGGCAGGCGGGGTTGACACCGACGCGTTGGTCATTGAGCAAAGGTGGGACTCGTCCGAAGCCCTCGAACACATTCGAAGGTTCCACCCTGACGTGCTGCTGCTCGACCATTACATGCCGCCCCAGAACGGCCATCAGGTGCTGAGCGCCCTCCTGTCTTCGGATGTTCCTCGCCCAAGCACCGTCGTTGCCATGTCAAGCGACCCGGGAAAAAACGATGCCATGGTCGCCTTGGGCGCCGACGTAGGCGTCGTCAAGTTTGACCTCGCAAGCCTCGACCTCTGGTTCACTTGACGCTTCGATTTCATTCCTCTTCGTTCGAGCGTTGGCGTCGCTTGCGCATGCGAAGGGCAACCAGCGCGATGACCTGAACCACCAAGAAGAGCTGTGACACCGTGTTCCTTGTGTCCCGCGCCGAATACAACGAGGCGTAGTTGACGTAGGCACACTCCCATGCCCTAGCACCGCTGTAGACAATGCCGTGGCCTTGAACCGACTGGTAGGCGAGGTGCAAGACTTCGTAGGCGACGGTGAGGGTGAACACGCCGGCGCTAAGAACCACGAGGATGAACCCGTATTGGAACGGGTGGTTGAGACGTTCCGCTTGGGCGTAATGGATGTAGAGGGGAATCAACGGGAGGAAGAGCGGATAGAACAGACGGAACGCATCGTGAGGCAGCGGATCATTGCAGTAGGATTGAGGGTTGGCGAGGAAGATCAACATGAGGAACATGGCCGGGGTCAACACGAACGTGAACAACCAAACGACCACGCGTGGAAGGCGCCCTTTTCGCTCAAGCACGACCAGAAGGCTTGGGCCGAACAGAAAACAGAGGGCGCCAACGACGGTGAAGAACAGCGCATGATCGGCGAAGAAATCGAAGATGTCGCCGATGAACCTTGCCAACCCACGGTTCATGTTGGATTAGGGGTGATGCGTCGTAATGAGGGTTTCCTCACTCCTCGTCGTAAGGCTGCCACTCGGTTTGACCTTCTTCCCGGTACCACCAGTAACCGTCTTCGTCCTCAAACCATTCCACGCCGTCTTCGTCAATGGAGTAATTGTCGTCGTACCCCTCGTCCTCTTCTTCTGGTTCGGGTTCAGGTTGGGTGGCGGGGTTGGCCATGCCGGTTTCCTCTGAGATGCGGCGCTTGGCGTCGTCAACGTCTTCTTCAGCTCCACCAAACACGCGGTTGGTGGTTCGAATTTCGGCTTCGTGGTCGCCTTGGCGGATGGCGTTGTCCGACTCTTGGTAGAAATCATCGGTCATGCGCTCCCGGAATTCCTCAAATTCTTCCCGGCCGAAACTGCCGGTGAATTCGTCGCCCTTGGCTCTCATCAAGTCGTCGAGGTTGGCTCGCTTTTCCCGCTTGAGTTCCGGAGCATTGGGGACGTCGCCGGCGTAAAAGGCATCTTCTTCGGCGTTCAGTTTGCCGAACACACGACCCTCAGGGTCGGCTTCTTCAATGGCTTCGATGACGAGGTCGTGCTCCTCCTCGTCGATGTCTTCTTGCTCGTAGGCGTCGCCGGCCTGATCGACCATGGCTTCGAGTTGGTTAGCGAGTTCTTCCTCGTTCTCTTCGTATTGGTCAACGAGTTTCTCAACCTGCTTCAGGAGACGCTCATAGGGCGTTCCGGTGATGGCGCCGAGGAACCGACCAAACCCACCTTTCTTCTTCGCCATGCAATGAGGATGGGTCAACCCTTCTTCAAAGATTGTCCTTCGCGGGTCTTTTGACGGACGGATGTTTGGGAAAATCATGGTGGAGGCGTGGTTGGAGGACCTCATGACCTCCTACAACCGAGATTCTCATGCTCAGCGTGGCGGTTATCTCGCTCAGGTTCACATGCCAGGTGACGTGTTTCAGTCCCTCGTGTGGTGGGCGCTTCAGGCCCTTCCCGACGAAATTCTGGTCGGCATTGACATCGACGGCGAGCGACCGCACCGCACCGAGGTCGACGCGTACTTCGAAGGCGACGAAGTTCACGACCGCTTGTTCCAAGGCCAAGGCTACGTCATCAAGGAGGCCCACATCGTGAACCGTGGCGATTCCTACTCCGTTCACCACCTGCCCGAGGACTGGACCGACGACATGTTCTCAGCCGACCGCGGCTCAAGGGCGGGCCGATTCACCCACTGGCTTCACACCCATCCCAACGCGCCGGCCATTCCAAGCGGGGCGGACGCCGATGCCGCTCAAGAAACGCAAGGCATCGACATGATCCTCGGTCTTCGCTTCTCACCGGAAGGGCCCCTTCCATGGTTTGACGATGTGGAAGGAACCCGCCGCACCCTCAAGTCCACCGAGGAAAAGAAACCACGCAAACGCTCGTTCTTCGCTCGCCATGCCCTGCCCGTGCTCGGTCGAGCACCCAGCGGCCATGCCATTCACGAAATCCAGCTCATCGGGTTCCACAAATCGGGCGTGGGCGTCAACATCGTGTTCGTAGACGACGATGGTTTCCCTTACGGATGGGACAGCGCGGCAGCTCAACTGTCGGCTTGAACGGCGATGAGGGCGGCGTGAAGGTCTTCCAGTCGGTCGGGGTTGACCCCCAAATCGCTCTGACCCAAACGGGAAGCGGAATAGAGGCTGATGGCGGTGTCGTCGCCCTGAGGAACAAACAGCACCACGACGTCGTCGGGGAAGCGCCAGAAGGGCGTGATGGCGACGCGGTGTGAGAAGTGCTCACCTCCCTCGTCAACGTCGTCAAGAACACCCCGCAGACCGTTGTCGTTGGACCATGACACCCATGCATCCCACACCTCGCTCACGTTGGCTTTGATGACGGTGGTGAAGCCAACGTCCATTCGGACCGTTTCACTGCTTGAAAGCACGGCGCAATTCATGGTTCGTTCGGGGCATGACGGCATGGTGGTGTGCTCGGGCGTGGGGGCCCCGACGATGATCCATCCCTGAACCAAGAGCCACGGTGAACACAACAGAACGACCATGAAGAGCGGACGACGCCATACTGGAGCGGCTTCGGACATGAATCACACGTCCGCCGGTACACCTTCGCCGGTCCATCCCCGAAGTTCGTAGTAAGCCGACATGCAGGCCGCCTCGTCGTCATCGTCCACGAACGAGACCATGCCCGCTGCCACGCCGCTGGGAATCGGTTCCCGTCGAAGTCGCCACGAAAGGAGGTCCTCCTGTGAGGCTGATTTGCCCTGCCGAGCCCAGTGTTCCACGTTCCACTGACGAGCCTGGTCCCACTGCACCCGAGCCCGCTCCATCAGGTCCTCCCAGGTGCAATCCTCGCCGGTCGTGGCCTTCCATGCCTGAACCATCACCTCGTCGGGCGTGGCGCCTTTGGCAAAGGCGCAGAGGATCATCGAATCACGAATGACGATGCTGTGCTGGCTGTCCACCAGCTCTTCCATCAAATCCACGGCCGAGCGGTTGGGCAGCCCGGTGGGCGCTTTGTAGCCGGCCCGCATGTGGGACGCTCCCACGTTGGCCGTCATGTAGGCCATGGCGTTGCCTCGCTTGCCGCGGGGGTCCCATGCGGGCAGGTCAAGGCCCTTGCAGTGAGCCGTCAGGCGGGTCGTGGGATGGCCGGTCACCGCCTCAATGTGTTCGCTGGCGGCCACGGCGCCGGCCGCGAGCGTACCAAACAGCGTCCCGTCGCCCGGGGTGGCATGAGCGAGCAAATGGAGAGCGAGTGGAGGCAGTTCGGGGATGCCAAAGGCCCACGGGACGACGTCGCCCTCGGCGTAGGAACCGAAGTCAAACGGTGCGTGGAAGTGGTCGGCCCATTCGTTGGGCAACCAGCCGCGCTGGGCGACTTCGCACATCAGCGAGAGCGCCGCGCCGCCCGAGATGGTGTCGATGCCCAATCGGTTGCAGGCATCGTTGCCGTCCATCACGTCAAGGCTGGAGCCGATGCCAAGGTTGGCGCCCAACATGGCGAGGGTTTCGTATTCGGGCCGGTCAACACGATTCACATGAACCGGTCGGCCTCGCATCTTGACGCCGTCGACGGTGGGTCGGTCAGCCGCCTCGCACGCAATGGGGCACGGCGCACAACAGCCGGATTGCTTGGCGTCGGGCAGGGATTCGTGCCAGTGTTCGCCTGAAAGTTCGTGCGTGTCCATGGCAGACACCACGGGGACGGCCTGGGCACCTTCCTGCACGGCTTCTGGCGTTTGGCCGCCCGCTCCGCCACCAACTTTGAGCGCCGAGAGGTCTGGAATTTGGGCGTCCGTGGACGTGTAATTGGCGGTGGGCATGCGGCCGTTTTCTGCTGCATAGAGCGGCCCACGGCTGGTTCCAAAGGCGTAGAACGGGTCGCCGAACTTGCGGCGCTTCCCCATTTCCTTGCGCTGTTCTTTGATGGCGTCGGCCAGCGAGAAGTCCTCGGCGTAGCGCATGCCAGCGGCCGCTTCCTTGCTCGCCTTGACGGTGAAGGCCTTGAGGCGCTTGAACCCGAACGAGGCGCCCGTACCGCCACGACCGGCCGCACGGCGACCCGCCGTGAGCGGCGAAGCGATGCGGATGCCGTTCTCGCCGGCAGGACCGATGGACACGCATTCGCCCAAGTCGGCAAGGGCCTGTTCAACCTCCCACGTCGTCTTCCCCACAAGGTCGTCGGCGGGGTGAAGGGTAGCGGAGGCGTCGTCGATCTCGAGTCTGACCCACGATTTGCTGGCACCGGTGATGAACAGACCGTCCCAGCCCGCTTTTCGCAGGTCGTGGCCAATGTTGCCGCCGATGTAAGTGTCGATGTAGCACTCGGTGAGCGGTGAGCGAGTCACCACGACGGCGCGCCCCGAGGAGCCCACCTTCGTGCCCTGGTAGGGGCCGGTCATGAACAACAAAGGCGTAGTGGGGTGCGAAGCCGTGTCCATGCGCCCGGTGATGGGATGCTGGTTGGCCGTGGCCGTTTCGTAGTCCGTCGTGTCCCATTCGACGAGGAGTTTGGTGGCGAGGGCTTTGCCGCCCATGTGCTGAAGGCACCACTCGTGGGG
>JBMSEL010000031.1:0-21205 GCA_049412325.1 Candidatus Poseidonia sp. | reverse complement strand
CACTGCCTGGGGAGTACGGTCGCAAGGCTGAAACTTAAAGGAATTGGCGGGGGAGCACTGCAACGGGAGGAGCGTGCGGTTTAATTGGATTCAACGCCGGAAAACTCACCAGGGCCGACTGTTAGATGAAGACCAGCGTAACGAGCTTGTCGGATTTTCAGAGAGGTGGTGCATGGCCGTCGTCAGTTCGTACTGTAAAGCGTTCTGTTAAGTCAGATAACGAACGAGACCCTCATCTCTATTTGCAACCTGTCTCTCCGGAGGCGGCGCACTATAGAGAGACCGCTGGTGTGAAACCAGAGGAAGGCGAGGGCAACGACAGGTCAGTATGCCCCGAATGTCCTGGGCTACACGCGCGCTACAAAGGACGGGACAATGGGAAGCCAGGCCGAGAGGCCGCGCTAACCCGAAACCCGTTCATAGTTCGGATTGAGGGCTGTAACTCGCCCTCATGAAGCTGGATTCCGTAGTAATCGTGTTTCAATATAGCACGGTGAATATGCCCCTGCTCCTTGCACACACCGCCCGTCAAACCATCTTAGTTGGGGGTGGGTGAGGCTGCGCTTTATGGCGTATTCGAGCCTGTCTTCGACAAGGAGGGTTAAGTCGTAACAAGGTATCTGTAGGGGAACCTGCAGATGGATCACCTCCTAAGAAACCGGAGGCTGGGGTCGCTTGCGACCCCAGTCTCCAACCCTTTTTTTATCGCCCTTACAGTTTACTTTTTACACCGAATATGGGATTGCGGGTCATCCATCAACTCGATCACCTTGACCCAGTTACCGTTGAGGGCCACGCCCCGAGCCGCCTCGGAATTCACGGCGATTGGAAAGACGATTCGAGCTTGGCTTCGATCGTGGTTCTGAACGTGAGCAACATCAGTTTGGGCGCTTCTGCATTCACCGTGATGGTGGCGCCCCGATTGAAGTGGACCTCGTCCCATCCATCCGGCACCACATAGCCCCGATGCATGTCGGAGGTGATGGTGGTCTCCTTGTCGGTCCAATCCATCCATGACCACGCCGTCGTTCGCTGCTCGGGAGACAGGTCGCGGGCATACACAAAATGGTGGTGGGGAGTTCGCTTCACCTTCGCCTTCGCTTTGAGTTGTTCAAATTCATCGTGGCTCATGGCGTTTCGCAGCCAAGCACCTTGGCCGAACCATGTGGAAAACAGCAGGCCGCTGCTCTGTTGGTGGGTTTGCTCTGCGCCTCGACGCAAGTGGTACTTGCTGGGGGCATACTGGTGTGTGTTGGCAATTAGGAGGTCGTTCATGGCGGGGTCCGTGGTAAACCGATTGCCGGACGTGGTTTCGATGGTCGCTTGGAGTCGGGGTAATTCATTCACGATGGCTTTTCCTGCGAGCACGGCTTGGACATCCTCTTCGAACGTTGACATTGAGGAGTCCATGTAAAATCCGTAACTTCCTTCCGGGTCGTCGGTTCTCGGGTGAGAATTGACGCCCATCACCGGGGTGGCAGCATCGATGTTGTGGGAAAGCGAGGTGAGCGTGCCATCACCACCGAACACGATGACCAAGTCACGAGCGATGAAGTCGGCACGACGGACGTGCTCTCTCGGTTTGTAATCCACCTGATGGTGTTCGCTGGCCACGGTTTGAAGGATGGCTTTGAGCGCCATCAACCCTTCATCGTGAACTTCTTCGAAGTTTTTCTTGAAGACAACCAGGATGTTCAATCGTCTCCCCTCGGCCCTATGCACGTGCGCCTTGTTCAAGAACACCTCCCTCTCCTCGCAAACGAGAAACTATCAAGAAGCACGCTTCCATGGGGCTTTATGGAAGGCAACGCTCCCTGGGAAGATTTCCCCGAAGACCAACCGAAAAGTGAGATGGGTGGAGCAGCTGCTCCACCACCGGTCAGCATCAGTGAGGGCTTTGCTCCAATGAATCAAGGAACGATGCTCACGGGGACCACACAAATGCCGACGGGTCAACTGATTTACCTCCAGCCTCCTTCCAGCGCTGCCAAGGTGATGGGTATCCTTCTCATCATCTGGGGCGCTCTCCAGGGGCTTGGTCTTCTGGGCCTCCTCTTCGAACCGGTTGATCCGATCACGGATGAAATCATCGATTATCCCGTTGCGGCGAAGGCGATGGACGGTCTTTCTTCCGTCGCTGGTTTGGTTGGCTTCGTCGCCGCCGGTATCTTCCTTACTCGATACGAGAAGCGTGGCGTTTGGCTTGCCATGGGCGTCATCGGCGCTCAATTTGTGCTCGGTATGGCGTCCTTCGCTGCAGGGACGCCCGACGGAGGGCTTGGTTCCATGTTCGGTGATGAAGCAGCCTTCGGCATCTGGGCAGGTGTGTCGGCCTTCTGTTCCGGTTTGTGTGCGCTCATTGTCGCCATCCCGCTCATGGTCAGTAACAACGGCCTCCAGTGAAGGAAAGCCTCCACCAAAGGCAAGAGTGAGATTCATACCCCTCGTTTGATTCGAGGGCACCATGAGCGACGAAGTGGTCATTGTTGGCGGTGCACGTACACCGTTTTGTGAATGGGTTGGCGGAAAGCGAGGCGACGGAAAGGCCGGTGGTGCGCTCAAAACCATCAGTGCCCAAGAATTGGGTGCTGTTGCCATCCAAGGCGCGCTTGAAAAGACTGGAACGGCCCCAGAGGCCGTCGACCACGTCGTGATGGGTTATGCCCTACAGACCTGTTCGCAATCCATCTACGGTGCTCGCCATGCTGGATTGAAGGCGGGGATTCCTCAAGAAGTGCCCATGCTCACCCTCTCTCGAATTTGCGGTTCGGGCATCCAATCGATTGTTTCCGGCGCACAGATGATCAAACTCGGCGAGGCCAACACCGTCGTTTCCGGTGGCATGGAGAACCTCTCCCAAGCCCCGCACATCCTCCGCGGTGGTCGAGACGGTTGGAAACTCGGTCGTTCTCCCAAAGTTGAGGATTACATGATGACCAATCTGCAAGACATGACCTGCGGCTTGTTCATGGCTCAAACCTCCGATGAATTGTGCCGGCGGAAGGGCATCACACGAGAGGAAATTGATACCTTTGCTGCTTTGTCCCATTCACGAACAACGGCCTCGATTGACAACGATGTCTTCGCCGACGAAATCGTCCCGGTCACCATCAAGTCCCGTCGAGGCGATACCGTCCTGACACACAAAGACGAAGACCACGTGGTGCGGGGCACAACACAGGAATCACTTTCTGGCCTTCCCACAGCGTTTGGTCCAGAGTCCTTTGTCACGGCCGGCAACGCCTCCGGCGTGGTGGACGGTGCTGCGGCTGTGGTCATCAAGTCGGCTGCACAAGCTGAGGCTGACGGCGATGCACCGCTCGCTCGCATTGTATCGTGGGGCATCGTTGGGCTTGAGCCTGCGATCATGGCCTACGGCCCCGTGCCTTCCTCCCGCCAAGCCCTTGAGCGCGCAGGTCTTACCGTTGGCGATATCGACCGATGGGAGATCAACGAGGCGTTTGCCGGTCAAGCCGTGGCTTGCATCAAGGACCTTGAGATTGATGTTGAGAAGGTCAATGTCAACGGCGGCGCTGTCGGTTTGGGCCATCCACTGGCTGCTACGGGCACGCGCCTGGTGCTGACCTTGGCACACGAACTTCGTCGAAGCGGTGGGCGCTACGGTGTGGCAACGGCCTGCATTGGCGGTGGCCAAGGCATCGCCATGGTCATCGAGGCTCTCAACTCGTGAACGAGAGCACGTCGAGGACGTAGCGCACCAGAACAATGGCGACCAGCATCATGAAGATGTTCATGATGTTCTCCTTGCTGATACGTTCAATGCCGAATTTGGCACCGCTCACCGCGCCCACAATCGCAAGCACGGGGAGCGTATAGAGCCACCAAGGCTGGCTGGTCAGTTCGGTGATGATCCCGTCCGGTGCAGTCGAGAGCAAGGCCAAGAAGGCAACGGGAACAACGAACATCATGATGGAGAGACTTGAGCCGATGGAGGTGCGGGGGCCAAGGCCAGCATGCTGTTGAAGCACGGGGACGTAGATGACGCCTGCTCCAATGCCCAACACCGAAGAAAGGGTTCCGCCAATGGCGCCGCCAACCCTCAACGGGAGGTGGTGAATCTCGCCCGATTGCCCGTCCTCTTCGTTATCCTCGTCTCTCGGGCGGCGTTGTTTGTTGTAGGTTTTCACGAGGGCCCAAACCAACATGACGATTGAAAGGAGTTTGAACACACCGTCCAGGTCGTCACCCAAGGCGCTCACGATGCCAACGCCAAGGAGGGCCCCCATCATGGCGCCATACAAGGCTGATTTCGTGGACGCATCATGATAGAATCCCTGACGTCGATGACGCAGGCCACTGCCGATGCTCACCGCCCATGTTAAGCAAAGCGAGGTCGCCAGCAAGGTGGCGTCAATGGGCCGATCCGCGCCGTAATGCAGGAGGGGAACAAACAGCATCCCACCGCCCATGCCCACCGGTGCAAAGACGAAGGCGACGAAAAAGACGCCCGCCATCATCAGGAATGCTTCCATGGTTCCTTCCTCAAGTCCGGGTGCCGGTTTGGATGAAGTGCGGTGGTGGCCGTTCATGATGTTGTCTCATGCGAGGGCTGGTAGGAGGAGGAAGGTTTGATTAGGGAAATCGAGGTGGAATGACCATGGATACAACAACCATTGTTGCCATTGCAGTTGCAGCCGTCTTTATTCTGATCCTCATCGTGTGGTTCTTTTCCACGTGGAACCGCCTCATCAACCTCGATGAGAACGCCCAAAATGCATGGAACAACATCGATGTCCTGCTCAACCAGCGCTACGACATGATTCCCAACATGGTGAACATCGTCAAGGGCTATGCTGAGCACGAAGCCGGGATCTTTGACCAATTCGCCGTGGCTCGCCAAACCGCAGCTGGTGCCCTCAAGGCTGGCGACGTCGCCGGTGTCGCTGCGGCTGAAGGCATGCTTGCAGGCATGATTCCTCGCATCAACATGGTGGCTGAGCAGTACCCCGACCTCAAGGCCAACACCAACTTCCTGAACCTTCAGAACCAGTTGGTCTCCCTTGAGAACCAAATCGCCGACCGCCGCGAGTTCTACAACGCTGCTTCCACCAACTTCAACAAGGCCATTCAGATGATTCCATCGAACATCGTGGCTGGTATCAAGGGCTGCGTTCGCCGAGAACTTTGGTCTGTTGAAGGCGTCGCCCGAGAGAACGTTCAGATCACCTTCTGAATGCGTTCCCTCTCGCCTGCGGGTTGAGGTGGATGGATGTCTGAATCACCCGTTATTGACGTTCATAACAATCTTCGATTGTTGGGGACGGCCCATATCGCTACGGCTTCTGTTGAAGCAGTTCGTCATCAAATCGCCACGTACAAACCTGATGTGGTCGCCGTTGAATTGTGCAAAAGCCGGCATGACGCCCTGGTCAGTGATCGCCGCCTCGACAAGGAGGGATTGCTCAAGGTCATCAAAGAGGGCAAGGCGCCCATGGTCTTGATGCAGTCCATGTTGTCGGCAGAACAACGCAAGTTGGGCATCAACGAAGGCCAGCAACCGGGTGCAGAACTGTTGGCCGCCGTTGAAGCAGCCAACGAGGCAGGTTGTGAGGTTGAACTGGTCGACCGTGACATTCAGACCACACTTCGTCGAGCATGGAAACGAATGAAACTCCGTGAGAAATGGCGATTGATGACCTCGCTCTTGGCCGATGAGGAAGAAGACGAGGACCTCGACGTCAACGAATTGCTCCAGGACACCGACCTGTTGTCTTCCATGATGGACGAGCTCAAGGGATTCTCGCCAGGAGCGGGTGAAGTCCTCATCGACGAACGGGACACTTTCATCGCTGCCAATCTCGAGAAGTTGGGCACAGAGCGTCGCGTCTTGGCCGTCTTAGGGGCCGGGCATTTGCAGGGCGTCTCCGAGAAAATGAGTTCAGGGATTGGTTCTATAGATTCTTCTGGACTCGATACTTTACCCTCCCCCTCGCTCTTTCGGCGGACCCTGCCGTGGGCCTTTCCGCTCATCATGATCGGTGTCCTCGCCGCCCTGTTCTCCACGAGCAGGGACATCGATTGGGTCACCTTCTTCACGGTCTGGACCGCCTCAAACGCCATCTTCGCTGCCTTGGCGTGCCTGCTGGCTCGTGGCCATCCGCTGGCCATTCTGACGGCGGCGCTGGCGTCGCCCATCACTTCACTCAATCCCGCCCTTGCAGCCGGATGGTTTGCGGGCTATGTTCAACTCAAACTCGCCGAACCAACCGCTGAGGACCTGCAAGCCTTTCTCAAACTGGAAGAATTGTCCTTGATGTGGTCAAACCCCGCTGGGAAGGTGTTGTTTGTCACCGCTTTGACAAACTTGGGTTCCATGGTCGGCGCTTGGGCAACGCCGCTGATTTTACTCAACGTCCTCGGTCTGAATTGAGCCCAAGCGCATGGCGTTGAAGAGGTCCTGATGTGCCTCAACATCATGGACGCGAACCAGGTCAATGCCCTTGTTCATCGCCACAGCAGCCAATCCAAGGGTGCCATGCAGTCGATTGGCAGGCTCGTCTTGTCCGGTCAAATGCCCCACGATGCTTTTGCGTGAGACGCCCCACAACAACGGCCCCTCGCTCTTGAGGAGGCCTCTGCCTGCTTCGAGCAGTTCGATGTTATGGGCTTGGGTTTTTCCAAATCCAATGCCGGGGTCAACGACGATCAGCTCGGCTGGATGCCCTCGGCTGACGAGTGCTTGCTTCACCGTCTCGAGTGATGTACCCACTTCCAGCACGACATCGCTGTAGGTCGGGTTTTCCTGCATGGTTCCTGGCTCACCCTGCATGTGCATGACGCACACGGCGCAACCAGCCTCCAGCACCACGTTCAGCATGCCGGGGTCCTGTAATCCGGAGACATCGTTGACCATGTCGGCGCCGGCTTCCAATGCCGCTTTGGCGACGGCAGCATGGCGTGTATCGATGGAGATGAGGCCATCTGCGTGAGCGGCCCGCAACCCTTCGATGACGGGAATGACACGGTGCAGCTCGGTTGCCGTATCTACCGGTGATGCACCGGGCCGGGTGGATTCGCCACCGACGTCAACCCAGGTGGCTCCGTTACTCCACATGGCCAGGCCCTTCGAGACAGCGTCGTTCTCCATGGAACGACTTCCGGCGAAAAAGGAGTCGTCTGTTGCGTTGACGATTCCCATGATGCGTGGGCCGTTCGTGCCCTTCAGAGCGTCGATAAGCAAGCCTCGGCGTGAGGTTGCAGCCTTGAAGTCGGAGGCCATGGGCTTGCCCAGTTCGGCAGGTTTGATAAGTTGTTACAAGGAAGGGGTGTGCATGTCCGAGGCGGATGCCATCCTAGATGGGGACCAATCCCTTGGCTCGTCCATGGACACTGCAGGCCATGAACTTCCACAAGACTGGGAGTTTGCTGAGCGCATTCTCAAGCGCTTGGCACCACGGAATCAACAGGCTGTTTACGACATGGCGGCTCGGGATTCGAAGAACGGCGGGATGCTCATCACCCTGATGGTGGTTGTTTGGTGGTTGTTTATTGGGAATGACGGCGATGATGTATCACTCGGCGTGTCGGTCTTCTTCGGGCTGAACTTTGAACAGGCGGCGCTGGCTGTCATGGTGCTGTCGCTGATGTCGGCTCTTCTCACTGAATTCAGTCGAGACATGGGCAAAATTCTCCCTTCCACGGCGGCTGGTGGTATGCTGATCCTCGCTGGGCTCTACGTCGCCGAACCTTTGGTCGGTGCACTGTTCGTCAGTGGAAGCGACCTTGATACGCAGGTTGGTCTTTGGCGAAGTCTCCGTTTGGGTCTGCTCTGGGGAGGCACCACCTACGGTTCCAATCTCATCGTCAACGCCCTGTTGCTCAAGTGGCTCATTCGCTTCCTCGATTCAAACGATTATGACTTCTCTGAGCGAAACGAACCTGTTCATGCCCCACCTGGTTCGGCCTCCCAAGATTGAACGCTACCCTCATGAGGGGGCGGTAGGTGGCGAGACCATGACCTCCTCGCCGTTCAATGTGCTTCGGCTCGGCTATCGCAAGGGCAGAGACCCTCGCATCACCACCCACCTCGCTCTCGTTTCAAGGGCGTTGGGTGCCTCGAATTTCATGTTGGCTGGGGATAAAGACCCCGATTTGTTCGAGAACGTCGCCTCGGTGAACGAACGATTTGGCGGCGAGATGACCTGCGAACATGTCTCCGGTCCCATCGGGTGGCTGAAGCGATTTACACAACACGATGCGGGCGACGGTGAGCCCGGTGTGGCTGTTCATCTCACCATGTACGGTGAACCCTACCGGGAGGTCATCCCGAGGATTCGCAGGGACCGTCCGGTGGTTGTGATCGTCGGTGGTGCAAAGGTTCCAAGCGATGTCTTCCAATACGCTCAATACAACGTGGCCGTGGGTAACCAGCCACACTCAGAAGTGGCGGCTTTGGCCCTCTTCATGGAAGGTTGGTTTGGTCAAGGCGGAAGCGAACGACACTTCCCTGATGCAAAGCTGACCATCGAACCCTCCGCCCGTGGTAAGTCGGTCATTGACCGGGACCGAAACGAAGAAAGTGAGTAGAACTTGACTTAGTTGCAGGTTGCTTTTTCTGTGCAATAAAGGTCCACTGCTCCCGTTCCGGTTCTCATGAGTTCACGCACCCAATCATTATGGGGGGCCGATTCCGACAAAATCCAATGTTAGGGGGCGGCATCGCAAATACACGCTCCCTGCCGGCCACCCACCGGCTCTACAATCCCTCCTCCCTTGATATCCCAGATGCAGCCGATGGGCTGGCTAACAAGGCCGACCTCCCTCCTGGCGCTACCGGCCCTGGCGTGCTTTTGACCGCCGACGGCGGACGTTATCCGGGAGAGTTGTTTGGTGCACAGGCCATCGGTACGGGAGAACTGGTTTTCACCACCGGCATGATGGGCTATCAAGAATCGCTCACGGACCCATCCTTTGCCGGTCAGGTGCTGACGTTCACCTATCCGCTGATCGGGAATTACGGTGTTCACATCGGTGCCTCTGAATCCGGCCAAGTATGGCCCAAAGGCGTGGTCGTCCGCCACGCCATGCATCAGCCAGACCACCGGCATTCCGCAGGGACGGTTGACGAATTCCTCCGCCTCCATGGCGTGCCCGGCATCCACAACATCGACACGCGTGCCATCACTCGCCGGGTTCGAGAATTGGGGACGGTGCTTTGCGTCTTTGGCCCTCTCGAGCAAGAGGACGAAATGAAGGCGGTCCTGTCGAACCTGACCTCTCCTGAACTTGAGGACCTCGTCGATGAGGTCTCCATCGATGCTCCGCTTGAACTCAATGCCGGCTCTGTGGATGAACTCGGGGCCAGAAAGCCACGTCTCGGCGTCCTTGATTGCGGCGTGAAGTACAACATTCTCCGACATTTGTGCATGCTTTTCGATGTCGTATGGTGCCCACCAGACATGGATTACGAGCATTTGCGAAAGGAGTACGCCATTGACGCACTGTTCTGCAGCAACGGTCCTGGCGATCCTGCGCATCCGGGAAAGGCCACGGCAGCGAGAAACACGCTCGCTCGAGCGGTCCAAGACGGGCTTCCCGTGATGGGTATTTGTCTCGGCCATCAACTCATGGGCTTGGCCTCTGGCTTGCAGACCTACAAGATGCGCTATGGCCACCGTGGTGCCAATCAGCCCGTGGTTGACCTGCAAGACCGTACGGTGTCCATCACGAGTCAGAACCACGGGTTTGCCGTGGCTCACCCCAACGACGGGATGCTTGCCGCTCACCCAACAGGGGCAACCTCGCCACCGGTGTCGAATCAGCACGGCTCTGACATTGAGGTTCGCTACATCAACGCCAACGACGGCACTGTTGAGGGTCTCGATGTGATTGGTAAGCCCTGTTTTACCGTCCAATTCCACCCAGAGGCTTGCCCTGGTCCACACGACGCTGCACCACTCTTCCTTCGCTTCCGTGCCATGGTGGACGCCCATCTTGGAGGTGAAAACTGATGCCTCGACGAGACGACCTCGAGACCATCATGGTGCTCGGGAGCGGCCCCATCAAAATCGGCCAAGCCGCTGAGTTTGACTTTTCAGGCTCCCAAGCCGTTCGTGCCCTTCGTGAAGACGGCTACAAGGTCATTCTCGTCAACTCCAACCCTGCGACCATCCAAAACGACCCGGAGATGGCGGATATCGTCTACATCGAGCCGTTATTGCCGCAGACCATTGCCAAGATTCTGGAGAAGGAACGGCCGTGTGCATTGTTGGCCGGCATGGGTGGACAAACCGCCCTCAACATTGCCAGTGAGCTTTCCCACAACGGAACGCTTGAACGGCTGGGCGTCGAACTCATCGGTTCAGATTTGGACGCCATTGACAAAGCAGAAGACCGTGAGTTGTTCAATCAGGTTTGTGAATCCATCAACCTCCCCATCAGCCAAGCGGTGGCGTGCAATTCCATTGACGAGGTCATCGCTGCGGCTGAACTCATCGGGAGTTGGCCCATCCTCATTCGACCCGCCTTCACCTTGGGGGGCTTGGGCGGTGGTACGGCCCGGGACATGGGTGAACTCGTTGAAATCTCCCAACTTGGCTTGCGAAACTCGCGTATTTCTCAGGTGCTGATTGAAGAATCCATCCTTGGCTGGCAGGAACTCGAATACGAGGTCATGCGGGACGAGGCGGACAACGCCACCATCGTCTGTACCATGGAGAACATCGACCCCATGGGTGTTCACACCGGCGAATCCACGGTCGTCGCTCCTCTGCAATCCTTCAGCGACGCCGACCACCAGCGCTTGAGGAACCAAGCCCTCGCTTTGATTCGGGCCTTGAACATCAAGGGAGGATGCAATGTTCAGTTCGCCTTCAACCAGTTTACCGGTGAGATTCGTGTGATTGAAGTCAACCCCCGTGTTTCCCGCTCCTCTGCCTTGGCTTCGAAAGCCACGGGTTATCCCATTGCTCGAATGGCGGCCAAGATCGCCGTAGGCTACACCCTTGACGAACTTCCCAACCCGATCACGGGCGAGGGGACCACAGCGGCCTTTGAGCCGACGTTGGATTACTGCGTCGTGAAGATTCCTCGCTGGCCCTTCGACAAGTTCCGTACCGCTGACAGAACGTTGGGTACGTCGATGAAATCAACGGGAGAGGTCATGGCCATCGGGCGCAACTTCGAGGAAGCCTTCCTCAAGGCCTGGGCTTCACTGGAACAAGGCTGTGCTCACCCCCGTCCGCTCACACGCGCAGATGAGTCAGAGGGTGAAGGGATGTCGCAGCGTGCCCATGAAGCCCTTCCCGATGCCACGCTGGTAAACTGGCTGGCCATTGCGACCGATCGTCGCATGGGGGCCTTGCTCGAAGCCTTCCGCAGAGGCTGGAGTGTTGAGAAGGTGCACGAAATCACCCGCATCACGCGCTGGTTTCTCTACGGCTTTGAGCGCCTGGCCAAGATGGAACGCAGCATCGTTGAACGAGGTGTTTCCCCGACGGAATTGACGGCGGAAGAACTTCGCCTGTGGAAGAGTCACGGTTTCAGCGACGCTCACATTGCCGATGCGCTCGCAGGCTTTCCGCCTGAAGGCCTCAAATCGCTGGCAGCAGGGCAGGATGAACGGGCCGTTATGCAGCGTCGTCACCAACTCCAGCTCCACCCCGTTTACCGCATGGTGGATTCCTGTGCGGCTGAATTTGCGGCGAAAACGCCGTACTACTATTCCACCTACGAACCGTACGGTGCATCGGGTATTGACTTGCTCCCCGAGATGGAGACCCGGACCAAAGAGCGTCTCGTCGCCATCGGCAGCGGCCCCATTCGCATCGGTCAAGGCATTGAATTCGATTATGGCTGCGTGCACGCGGTCAAAGCGATTCGAGAAGCAGGCAAAGACGCCATTCTCATCAACAACAACCCTGAAACCGTCTCAACGGACTTTGACACATCGGACCGTTTGTACTTCGATCCGTTGACCTTGGAGTATGTGAGTGAAATCTTACTCAGGGAGCAGGCGCATGGAATTCTGCTCCAATTCGGCGGGCAAACCGCCATCAACCTCGCGTTGCCCCTTGAGCGTCGCCTGCCCGACCTCGCCGTCAACGGGTTGGATTTAGCCATCATGGGCACCTCGTGCGACGCCATCGACGAAGCCAGCGACCGGGAGCGCTTCGAGGCCTTCGCCCGTCGTCATGACCTCCGGATGCCGAGGGGTGCGACCGGCACCTCAGCCGATGACCTACGGGCGGCCGTCGAAGAAATCGGCTTCCCCGTCCTCATTCGCCCGTCGTACGTCCTGGGAGGCCGTGGCATGGAGATTTTGTCCAATCAACAGCAACTGGACGGCTACCTGCGCGAAGCCTACCTCGCTCCAGACAAACCGCTTCTGGTGGACGAGTATCTCGGCCACGCTACCGAGATCGACGTTGACGCCGCTTCCGACGGCGAAGAGGTGCTGGTCGGCGCCATCATGGAACACCTCGAAGAAGCCGGCATTCACTCGGGCGATTCAACCTGTTTCATCCCGGCCCAAAACATCCCTGAGGCCATGCTGGAACGCATCGCTGAGCAAACGAAGACGATCGGTCTCGGCCTGAACATTCGGGGCTGTTTCAACATCCAGTTCGCCATTCAGGGTGATGACCTCTACGTGCTCGAGGTCAATCCACGTTCATCCCGCACGGTGCCCTTTGTCGCCAAAGCTTCAGGCCTGCCCTTGGCTCGGATAGCGGCGAGGATCACCATCGGCCAGCCGCTCAAGGAACAGAACATCCCACGGCGCACTTCCGGTCAAGTCTGCGTGAAAGCGCCCGTTTTCCCGTTCATCAAATTGCGAGGACTTGACCCTGCGCCTGGCCCGGAGATGAAGTCAACCGGTGAAGTCTACGGTTCCGACGAACGGGCCGACCTCGCTTACCTCAAGGCCCGATTGGCCACTGAAGTGCCTGTTGCCACCGAAGGTGGGGCGTACTTGACGGTTCGGGACGAGGACAAAGAGAACCTCATTCCCGTAGCCCAGGAACTCGTCAACCTCGGTTTCAACCTGTACGCTACCGGAGGAACGGCTGATGCGCTTCGCAGGCACGAAGTGCCGGTCACCACCGTCTACCGAATCGCCGAAGGTCAGCATCCCGACGCGCTCGATTTGATGCGCCAAGAGAAGGTCAGTTTCATTGTCAACGTGCCAACGGTGTCAGGTGGTGCGGTTCGAGACGGCAACATGATGCGGAGGCTCGCCGTTGAACTCAACATTCCGTTCGTTACCACCATTCGCGGTGCCTCGATGGAAGTCGCTGCCATGCGCGCTCACATCGAAGAGGACCTCCAACCCCGGAAGTTGATGGTTCACTACTGATTGGGAAGAAGCATCCCTTTATCTCCGCCATGCCGATGTTGATGCATGGCTCAAGCCACATTTTCTGATGGTACAGCCCTTCGTTTGGCTTCAGAGATGGGCGGCCCGTTTAGTGAATTGATGGAGCCTGTCGACGTTGATTCGGTGGAGGCTTGGGTCTGGTTGGCCTATGATCAGCTCAACATGGCGTTCATTGACGCCTTGGACCTTCCAGGGAAGGTTGGCGTGGTGCTCATTGAATCCTCGCACAAAGCGCAACGTCGTCCTTACCACCAGCAAAAATTGGGTGTGTTGTTGTCCAATCAGCGCCATTTTGCACTCGAATTGCAAGCGGCTGGACATCCGGTCATGTACGTCATCGGCCACCAAACGTACGCTGAAGTCCTTGATTCACTTTCTGCGGCTCTCGGATGCATCCATGGTGTTCAGGCAGCAGAGCGGGAACTCAGGCTTGAGGTTGCTCCCCTTGAGCGGGACGGTCGTTTGGTCCTCCACGAACACCCTGGGTGGCTCACGCCTCGTTCATGGTTTGTCGAGAGCGTAGGAACCGAGCCACCGTTTCGAATGGATGCCTTCTATAGAAAAGTCCGCCAAACTACAGGCTGGATGATGATGGATGGAAAACCGGTCGGTGGAAAGTACAGTTTTGACGCCGAGAACAGGTTTCCCTGGAAGGGCGACCCCCCCGCTCCGAATGCACCCGTGTTCAACCATGATACGATCGACGCTGAGGTGGAGACACTTGTTCGGACACATTACGGGCATCATCCTGGTGAGGTCAACCTCTCCATGCAACCAACGAGTGCTGAGGATGTTGCGGGGGCCCTTGCCTTCGCATTGGACTGCCTGCCCAATTTTGGCACCTACGAAGATGCGATGTCGGAGCAGAGCCGTGGCCTCTTCCACTCCCGTTTGGCCACACTGGTGAATTTGCATCGTGTGATGCCGTCTCGGCTGGTGGAGGCTGCCTTGGCCAGCGATGCCCCTTTGAACAGCGTCGAAGGCTTTGTTCGACAGATGATTTGGCGAGAGTACGTGCACCACATCCACGAGGTCACCGACGGTTTCCGCACCCTTGAGGTCGACCGCTCAACCGGTGTCCGTGGCGCACGCTGGGACGGCTTTGCCGCCGAAGATGACGAGCCACACCCCAACCACCTCTCGCAGTCCAACCCACTTCCGGAAGCGTACTGGGGAGCAAGCAGCGGGCTGCGGTGCCTCGATGCGTCGGTTGAATCGGTCATGGACGACGGTTGGACCCACCACATTCCTCGCCTCATGGTGCTGAGCAACATCGCCAACCTGCTCGATGTCAACCCCCGCGAGTTAACCGATTGGTTCCACGCCGCCTTCATTGACGCTTACGACTGGGTGGTAGAGCCCAACGTGCTCGGCATGGGGACCTTTGCGCTTGGAACGGCCATGATGACCAAGCCCTACGTGGCCGGTTCAGCCTACATCAACCGCATGAGCGACCACTGCAAATCGTGCCAGTTCCACCACAAAAAGACCTGCCCGATGACCCGTCTGTATTGGGCTTATCTCCATCGTCACGGCCCTTCGTTCACCGGCAATCATCGCATGGCCATCGCCATGAAAAACGTCGCAAAGCGAGCGGATGAAGAGAAAGCCTTGGACGCAGCGACGTTTGAGCACGTTCGCTCCACGTTGCTCAATGGGGAAGAGCTTCGCCCACCTTCACAGGGCGATCTTCGCTCATGGTCATGAGCCACGGCGTGAAGGCTGACAGGATGGGCAATAGTCCAGACGACGACCTGCATAGCGAACACGAAGCACCAACTCCCCGCACGTGAGGCAAGGGCGGTCGTTGCGGCAAAACACGGCGTGGCGCCACATCCGGCGCGGCTCGCCACGCGCTTTACTCGCTTCTGCTACGTCGAGGTCAACCGTGATTCCACCGTGTTCGTAGGCTTGGACGGTGACCGATTTGATGCAGTCCGCCCAGCGTTTGAGGGCGGTTTGGTCGAGGTCGCACGGTCGGTCGTCGGGGTGGACGCCCGCGGCGTGGAGAATCTCCGAGCGGAGGTAGTTGCCCAAACCGGCAAAACTGCGTTGGTCCAGCATCAGCGTGGCGCCTTTTTTGCGGTGAAGGCCCTTGGAATTCAGATGCGTGAGGAGGTCGTCGGCCGTGATGTCGTCGTCGAGGACATCGGGTCCAAGCCGAGCGAGGAAGGGATGGGCGTTTTCTTCTGGCGTGGGAACGAGCACAATGTCGGTGGCGGACCACAGCCGCACGGCGTGTTTGTCGGTGAGAAATTCAGCCCGCAGGGATCGGTTTGAGCGAGGGTCAGTGGCTTTGAGATGGACCGTCCAGCGACCATAGAGTTGGTTGTGGCTGTACATGGTCCAGCCGCTGCTGAAGCGAATCAACATGGCCTTGGCTCGACTGGTGACGCTGAGCACTTCATGGCCGAGGATCAACGAATCGGCTTGCTGCAGGGTTGGAAATGGCCACTTTCCGCCTTCGACCACTTTGCCGACGAGCGCTTTGCCGATGCGGTCGGCTGCTCGACGGATTTCAGGGCCCTCTGGCATGGCGTAGAATCATGGAAATCGGTTATCAACACCTGTTTGAAACAGAGGTTGAACCACGTGAGGCTCTTCTCCAACAACGCAAGAGCGATTCACGGGAAATGGCGTGGCCGTTTTTCCTCAGGGGTGGTTCACCTGCTCTCTTCAAGAATTTTCTCAATGGTGAAGGATTGCCCGTTGTGGCCCCACTTGACCACACCAGGTTCGTCGATGAGGAAGTATTTCGTGGCAAATTCACGGCCGAGGTCGGGATGCTCTTTCTCAAGCGAGATGACGATGCGGTCGCTGTAGGCGCCATGACCTCCTATAGAAGCGAGTGCACGAATCCCGTCAACGAGGACGGGGTACGGTGGAGACATCTCTTGTTGACTGGGGTCAAAGGGATGTGGGTCCATCAGCAGGCGAAGGTTCTCTTCGGTTCCAGGTTCGGTGATGTATTCGGTTGACATAACCATGAATCGTCATGAGTTCATATAAACCATCAAACATCGTTCATCGAAAAACGCTCATCAATGGCCGAAAGCCCAGCAGCCTCTGCTTTGGCTGCGATTCGACGCAGGCTGCGCATGGCTTGGTCAATGTTCTCCACTTGCTCGGCAAAGCGGGTTGGCGGCCATCCACAATCGATGACACCAGCTTCAATGGCGCTTTCCTCAATCCACGCACCGCAGGCTGAGCCGTAGCATTTGGCCTTAAAGCGCTCAATGTCGATCCAAAAGGTCGTGCGATGGCACACCGGGCAGGTGCGACATTCGTACTCGGAAAGCACGGTCACGGCATCGTCGCCGACCACGTCCACGTCCCACGAAGCGACGCTGGCACGTTCGAGGGGGACCTGATGGGATTTTTTGAGGAAGGAACGAAGCACGTTGAGCGCCGTTTCTTGGGTGCTAAAACACCCCATGCCCACCACGGCGCCGCCTTCCTCAACGGCACTCGGGACGTAGACCCGTCCGGTGATGACCATGCTGTAGGCTGGGCGAGTCGGCGTTTAAGCCTCGCTCAATCACGGTGCCACTGAACTTCGATTACGGGCAAACCACCCGGATGGGGAAGGGGGGCCTGAGGTTTCTCGATGCGAACATTGAGGGAAGCAACGCCTGCATGGGTGGCGAGCAAATCGACCACCCGCTGAGCCATGTCCTCCATCAGTCGAATCGGTTCGGAAGCGTTGAGCATGACCTCATCAATGGCGATTTGGAGGTCAGCGTAGTTGAGGGTCTCATCCAAGTCTTCGATGCGTTCGTTGCCGGCCAAGGTGGCCCACACGGTGAAGATGAACGGTTGTGGGCGTTGATGTTCCTCATCGTACCACCCGTGGGTAGCCATGACTTCGTAAGCCTCGAGACCGACACGCCACTGCACGGGAACACCTCAGTCTTGTTCGTCTCGCTCGTGGACCCAAATCAAGTGGTAGCCGAATTGGGTCTTCACGGGTGGTGAGACGGTGGCCATAGGGGTGTCCCAAACAGCGTCCTCAAAGGCCTTGACCATGCGTCCCTTTCGGAACCAACCGAGGTCGCCACCTTTCTGGCTGGAGGGGCATGTACTCTTTTTTCGGGCCAGTTTCTGGAAATCCTTGAGTTTCCCGACTTTGTCTTTGATCTGCAGCGCTTCGCTCTTTGAAGCGACCAAGATGTGGCTTGCCCAAGCACTCGGTGCGACCATGTTTTGTCCACCCGTTATCGTGTTTTGAACCCCACGCTCAAAAATTGGAGTATGCGAGGAAGCGCATGTAGGTCCCGTAGACGGTTACCGACACACCGAGGGATTCCTCGTTGAAGCGCTCCATGGTATCGGCGTAGGTGTGGTATTCCCAACTGCCGCTGCCGTAGCACACGACGGCTCGACCGGTTTCTCCCTCACCGAGGTCGTAGACAAACGGACCGTGGTCCGAATTGTAGGGCATGCCGTCCGAGGCGCCCTTTTCTCCTGTCAGGGTGGACAAACGAATGTCGTAGCGGTCCGCCACGTCGGAACGCTTGTTCTGGTAGAGTTCCGTGATGCGGGTGATGTGGCCCATGTCTTCGGCGTTGTTGCCAAACAGGGTCAGGCTGTTGCCTCGGTTGGAGAAGTCAGCATCGACGTGGTTCATGTCGAGGTTGATGTAGAGGCGGAGGTTGTCTCGAAGGCTGTTCTGGAAGGCTTCCACGTAGGCTCGACTGCCGTACAACCCCTCTTCTTCACCGCCCCAGGTACAGAAGCGAAGCGTGCGCTCAGGCTTCCCCGTTTCGTTGACGATTTCGCTCATCTGGCGAGCCATTTCAAGGGTGCTGGCGGTCCCTGAGGTGTCGTCAATGGCGCCCGGCCCGTGGTAGACGGTGTCGTGATGACCACCGACGATGATGACCTCTGAGGACGACCCTCGGATTTCACCGCAGGGCACGTAGATGGTGCGCTCTTGATCGTTGGTCACATCGATGATCATCTCCAGAACCCCCCGCGGGCCCGTAGCGTTGAAGATGGCCTGCTCGAGGATTTCACCTGCGTCCTTTGACATGGCGATGAAGGGTAATTCGGTAGGGATGGTTCCCCCGTTGGCGGCGGTCACATCATCGATGCCGGTTCCTTTGAAGATGGCCACGCAATCGGTGTTTTCCACCTTGCCGCAGTTGTAGTCCTTGTTGACGCGAATGAGGCCTGCGAGGTTATTTTCAGCCGCTTTTGACATCAAACCGGTGTTGCCCCCTACGCTGCCACCACTGCGCACATAGCCGATGGTGCCGCCCGCCGACTGCCACAGGGCGTCGTCGGTGCCGTTGCCCAAGTCGGTCAGTTGCACGTCTTCTCCAAAGCCGTATTCCGAGCGTCCAGAGAATCCTTGGATGACGTAGTCAATGCGGTGTTGAAACTGGATGATTTGACTTCCGAAGGCCAGTGGCCCTTCGCACGGACTGTTTCCACCAAAGCCTTGGACACAAACACGCAGGCTGGGTTCGGCATTCACGCTGTGCATGGGCACCTGGTAGGAGTGCTCGGTGACCGACATGCCCATCGCTTCAAATTGAGCAGCGATGTACGCCGAGGTGTTGGCCTCCTCCACGGTGCCGCTCATTCGACCTTCCCATTCTGGGTGGCCCAGCGACACGAGGTCTTCTGCAAAGGCACGTGTTTGAGCGGCGTCGTAATCGATGAGGTCGTACTCGTAGTTGGGCGCAAAACCAAGCCAGGTGGGTCGGAAGACGAACACGGCGGTGATCATCAGCACCACGACGCCAACGGCCATCAGGGCCTGAGGAGTAAGTATGTCCGTACTTCGCCACCAGGGTACGTTTTCTTCGGTCAAGCCCCCAGGCGATTCTTTGACATCGTCCTCCAAACTGAGGACGGCTTCGGTGACAGTGTTGCCTTCGAGGCGCTCCAGAAGTTGGCTTTTGTTCCCGCTCACGGAGAGGCCTTGCTCCTTGAGCATCTCCTTGAGTTCAGCGACGGTCTTGCTCTGCAGGTCCATGGGCTCACCCATGCTTCCCTCGGCTTCCTTGTTCAAGAAGGCGGCGGTCAGGTGTCATTTCAGACTTCATCGCCGGTCCAGCGGCGTCCGATGTTGTGCTCGTAGCCGAGTTGGTCAAGAATTCGTGCGATGATGAAGTCCACCATGTCGTCGATGTTCTTGGGGTGGTTGTAGAAGCCTGGTGAGGCGGGGATGACGATGGTGCCCCACTGCGAAAGTTTGGCCATGTTCTCGAGGTGAACCGTGGCGTAGGGTGCCTCTCGGGGCACGATGATGAGCTTGCGGCGCTCCTTGAGGGCCACGATGGCCGAGCGTGTCACCAGGTTGTCGGAAATGCCCGCAGCGAGTTTGCCGATGGTGGTGCCCGAACAGGGGCAGATGACGACGGCGTCGATCTTGGCCGAGCCGGAGGCGGACTTGGCGCCGACGTTTTTGGCGTCCTCAAGGATGGCGTTCGTGGCCTCTGCCACGGCTTCGGGCGTGGTGTCGCATTCGTGTTTGAGGGTGATCTTGCCCGAGTCGGTGACGACAAGACGGACGGTCTTGCCCATGTCGGACAGAACCTCAGCGAGGCGCTTGCCGTAGATGGCACCGGAGGCGCCAGAAATGCCGATGACGACCTCGCCCATGAAAGAAAACCGATGGCTCTCCCATTTAGCCTCTTGTTCTTTCTCTCTACGTTTTTTTCACACCTGTTTGTATGCTTGCGGGCATATACAACGGTACCGTTGGAGCCCTATACGTACACGAGGGGGGCCCTTGTAGATGAAGTACGTCCGAAAGTTGCTTCTTCCAACATTTCTAAATAACTCAAAAATCAGCGAAAGACATGAAGCGAGAGGCACTTTTCCTTTTTGCCATCTTTATTTTCTCTATTGTTCCAGTTCAAGAGAACGCGGAACTGAAACCGGACCAAGCCGATTTTGACACTGCTGGTCGTCAAATCTCAAACAATCCACCCGTGATTGATTCGCTTACACTCGACAACATCGGCGATGTGGTTCTTGGTGACGTGGTCAGTTTAACTGTTGAAGCATGGGATCCGGACAGCAACCAGAATGACTCTCTTGAATTTGAATGGTCTTGGGCAGGAGGCATTATCCCCGGATGTTCAGGAAACGGGAATGATTACAAAACTTGTACCTTCACTGCAATCTCCCAACATGTCGGAAATCTTGAGGTAATGGTTGAGGTGGAAGACTCCAATTTAGCGACTGACTCTGAGGAAATCACATTTCCAGTTTGGAACAGCGTCACTGCAACCTCGACTTCAACCCAAGGAATAGAACTCACCTATGATATTGATTATTTTTCACTTGCAGAATTCAGCATCTCTACTTGGGCGGATGCGGATGCTTCGCCATATGAAGCTGTTCAGTTGGAAGGGTTCTCTGGAACCTATTCCGCTGTTGCCGCCATGGATTATGCTCCAAGTACGACTTACCCTGCGTCCGATATTCTCACTCAACAAATCTCTGTCACGGTAGCAAAGAATCTTGGCGCAACATCCCTCTGGTACATTGATGGGAGTGGTATGTGGATTCTGCTTTCGCCAACTTCGGTTGATTGGGACTCATCAAATGAACGGTTCACCTACCAAATTCCAAGCAATAGCCCGGTCATTCCGACAGGCAAAATGGTGCTGATGGGGGGCAACCTTGATTCAGGAACTGTACCGGATGCCATCATTGAATCACTCTCGATCAGTCAAACCTCAAGCAACGGCGGCATTGACATGAGTTGGAATATTGGAGGTGTGCTGCTTTCTTCGGACCTCATTCGGTTGAGCATTTGCTCAGACATTCAACAATGTGCAAATCCGTTCATTTTGCACCTCTCCGCCAATGACAGAACATACACCTATCCATCAAGTCAAACAGTAGACG
>JBMSEL010000065.1:0-4970 GCA_049412325.1 Candidatus Poseidonia sp. | reverse complement strand
CGGGCTGTTGAACTGTGGGCTGAACGGGCTGCTGAACCACGGGCTGAACGGGCTGTTGGACCATCGGTTGATGCATCATCGTCGCTTGTGCTGGAGCGCCCTCCACGCCGGGTTGGGCCATCACGGCCTGCGAAGCGGCAGATTCCGTCCACAATTGGTCGCTGAAGTCCTTGCCGCCAGCGCTGCCTCGGCCGCGCAGGACCACGACAGCGACCCCGATGATGATGCCGAGCACGCCAATGGCTGAGCCGGCGACGAGCATGGTGTTCGAGGACTGTGCCTCGCTGTCGCTGGCGTCGTCGCCGTCTTCGCCTGCGTCGCCGCCGTTGTCAGCGCCGCCGTCATCGCCCTCGCCACCGACGTCCTCTGCAGCCGTATCGGTGCCGTCGTGTTGTGATGTATCACCGGAAACCACCACCTCGCCTTCGGCGGCGACAGCGGTGCCGTCAAGCGTGGAGGATTCGGTCACAAAGGCCACCGAAGCTGCGTGGGCGATGCCGCCGTCCAGCGTCACGACGTTGAGTTGGATGGTGTACTCGTGAAGCGGGATGTTCTCGTCAACGTCGAAGACCACGGAGAACGTCAGGTCACCGTTGGCGTCGATGTCGCCCCAGGTGATGACCGCGCTGTCGATGAGGGCTTGGTTGTACGGCTCCACGATGATGTCGAGCATGCCGCCCATGCTCAGGTCCAAGCCGTTGTGAGCGTCAATGGTGCCTGCAATGGTCATCTCTCCCTCGGTCAGCAGTTGTTCTCGGTTGTCAATGTCAAGTGAGAATTCGGGGAGGGAGGTGATGCTGAACGTGATTTCATCGGAGCGAACGGTGTCGCCAGATTGGCCCGAAATGATCACGGTGTAGTCACCTTCCGTGAGGTTGTCCGCTAGGGTGAGGGTGAGCACGGCCATGAACGGGGCTTTGCCTCGTGCGAAGTCAAGTTCGGCGGTCACGCCTTCAGGAACGACGGCCGACAGGCTCACGTCTGCGCCGAACCCGTTCACGGGCTCGATGAAGATGGGTGTTGGAACGACCCAGGGTACACCGCCCGGAAGGACGATCCACGGGTCCATGGTTTGGATCTCAAAGTCTGGGGTGTTGTCCACCGTGAACGGTACGACGACCGAACGTTCTCGGCCGTCATGGGTGCCCGTGATGGTCAATTCGTACTCGCCGCTGCTGAGGTTCATCGTGTCCACGACCACCGCACCGAGGTCGTTGATGGTCAGTTGCTGGTTGTCGTACATCAGCGGGGCGTTCTGCGCGTTCACCGTGGCGCTGATGTCCACCGTGCTGTTGAATTCGTTGAACCCGACCACGTTCACCCATGCTGCAAACGGCAGCCCGAACTTGGCGACGTCATCGGGCACGCTTGGCAAGATGGTGAAATCAGGCGTAGCCCAATCGTTGTTGCCTTCTCGTCCAGCAAAGGACTGGATGCCGTTAGCCGACACTTGGTTGCCGTTCACGTCAAAGGATTGCGTACCGAGGTGTCGGTAGTTGAGGGGGAGTGCGCCGGAGTCGGTGAAGGTGATGTCAAGCATGGTGCAGCCACCCATCAGGACCTGCATGGACAGCGTGCCGCTGCCTTCAGCAGCCTCGCTCCAGACCTTGCCTTCGGTCAAGGGGAAGTTGAGTTCGTTCATGCCTTCGGCGTAGGTGAGGTCCATCTTCATCGTCGTCGATTGGTCAACGCCCATGGGAATGCAGCCGTCTTCAATGGAACCGCCGGAGTTTCCGCCGCCGCCCATGCCGCCGTCGCCGCCGCCACCGGAGCCGCCTCCGTTGCCGCCGCCATTGCTGCCACCGCCGTTTTGACTGTCGCTGCAACCCATCACATCCACCGTTTCGCCGGCAAGTGTATCGGGGCACATGTCGTCGTCGTCGTTGACACCGTCGCCGTCGGCGTCAGCCGTTCCGCTGCCGCCATTTCCTGAACCATCGCCACCACTTCCGTCGCCGCCGCCATCACTGCCACTGTTCTGCTCGTCGGAACATCCGTATTCATCTACGGTTGCCCCATCTGCTGTTCCAGGGCATTCGTCCCAATCATTCTCGACCCCGTCACAATCGTCATCGGGGTCGTTAAATGGACCTGCAGTGCACGAGCGGCCAGCAGTGTCGCTGTTGGCGCCAAAGCCGCCGCTCATTTCCATCGAGCTGGTGTGGGTGAGGTTTTCGTGCACGAGGGAGAGGGTGTCCTTGGCGTAGCAGGCTTCTCCCGTCTCTTCGTCGACGGTCTTCGTCGTCATGCCCATCAGGCTCATTTCGAGCGTGGCCTTTCCTGCGATGTCAACACGGTAGCACTCCTTTCCTGAGACGGTATCCACGCCGGTGACCGTCATCTGATGGTATTCGTCGTAGGTTACGCCCATCATGGAGGGCATGGAGATGGAGAAGTTCCAGTAGTCGCCGTTGGTCCAAACCGGTGCGCTCTGTGTGTCGGTGGAGGCGGCGTTTGCGAATTGGAAGGAAGAAAGGGTAGAGGTGTACATGATGTTGCCTTTGGCGTCGTAGGTGTCGGCAGCAACGTACCAGCCGGCGGAAGGTGCGTACCACTGGACTTCGTACCCAGCATCGATCTCAAGAACATAGGCACCACCACCTGCTTCGGTCATGGTTGCGTTCACGGCCACGCTGTAGACGCCACCGACGCTGGTCTTCTCCTCGTCAAGGAAAATGGTGGCCCGTGTCTTTCCAGGGTTGGAGGTGGCGTGATGGGTGTTTTCTTCGTCCCACACGGCCATGGACACGCCATCGCCGGATGCATGAGAGAGCGTGAGCAAGAGGGTTTGACCGGGCTCGAGCCAGACCGAATACCAGTCGTGCTTGTCTTCCCACATGTCAACGTCGCCTCGCACCACATCCCCGGGGTAAACCTCCTGTCCAGAGGTGTTTGCGTTGTTGGGCTCCACTTCGTTGATGACTTCGACACCGTCGGCTCCCGTGAACCAAACTTGGGCCTCCTCGAGTGTGGTTCCGGTCATCATGGGGTTCAAGGCTGCCAACAAGAGTAGTGCAACGATGCTGGTTCGCATGACTGATACAAAGCACCTCGAATTATGAAGGTTCAGTCACGCCGGTGTGACTTACTCAGAGTCGCTGACAAATTCTGTTGATTCTGTCAGGCTAAGTCGCAAGACGCCCGCCGCCAGCAGGGCAGAGAGGATGAACAGGGCCGCACCCGTGAAACCCGGTGTGCCGATACCGACGCGGATGGTCACCGTGGAGAGCACGAATCCGGTGTTACGGGCCAGTTGAGGGAAATCCGTGATGTGCTTGTAGGATACGAGGAGAATGATGATGTCAGAGAGGATGAGGAAGGTGAAGAAGTCAAGGAAAAACACCGTGCGGCTGAGATTGCCTTCACCGTCAAGGGTGCTCAGCGACCACGACGTGAACGAATACAGCGCCAGCAGCACATACACGCCAGCCAAGCCACACGCCAGGGCCTTCTTTTGCTGAACGAAGCGGGCCACGCCCTCATCGGTGTCGTCGTTGTGTTTTGCCGTCAAGGTCACTCGCCTGAAGTACAGGGCCGTGGTGAAGAGGACAAGGAAGGCCACGGCCTCAAGGGCGATCAGCGCCACATCACCGTCCACCGCGGTTCCAGAGGCTTTCTCAACGTCGGCCAAATTCTTGAACATATCACGCACCACGAGCAGGCTCATGACCTCGAACTGTTTTCCAATGGAGATGGAGAAGGATTCGGGGATGGCCCGGATGAGCTCGTACACTTCGTAAGCGAGAATGATGGAGAAAGGGGTGTAAAGCGCGTCCAAGTACGAGTCGAAGAACCCGTTCATGTCGGGGACATCGAAGGATGAAAATCGATGAAGTGTGCACCCAAGAACGTGAAGCAGAAAGCCTGCAATCGCCGCGTTGATCGCCCAGCCTCGAAGCCGTTCGTCGGTGCGGTCACCGAGAACACGGTCGTACAGGCTAACGCTGCTCATGTCCAATTTTCCACGCCATCTGCACTAAGTAGGGCTGTTTTTGCCCAACCTTGCTCCAAACGACCAACCCTGCATCAACACAGGAGTTTATTCACGCCTTGCCAGAGCGTTGAACCATGTCCTCGTCTCCGTTGTTTGGGATGTGGTACCACCCTCTCTACACCGACGGCATCCACCCCGAGGCGCGCTTTCCACGCGACCGCTACCAATTGCTTCTTGACCGATTTCAAGCGTCGGGGATGAGCCAAACGATGCACATCACCCAACCACAACCCGTCGACAAGGCGCTGCTGTTGCTCGCTCACGATGCGGACTACGTCGATCGTTTTCTCGCCGGCGAACTCACGGACAAGGAGGAAAAACGCATCGGGTTGACGCCGTGGACGCCGGCGATGATCGAACGCACGCAAGTGCTCGTGGGCGGTGCTGTCGAAGCGACCGAACACGCCGTTCGCCACGGTGGCTTTTCGGGCAACATGGCTGGGGGTACGCATCACGCCCACCGAGACTTTGGCTCGGGCTATTGCGTGTTCAACGACTTGGCCGTATGCGCGCTCCATGCGCTTGCAAACCTTGGCGTGGAACGGGTCGCCGTTGTGGACCTCGACGTCCATCAGGGTGACGGCACAGCGACCATTCTGGCTGATGAGCCCCGGGCGTGTACGATTTCCGTCCATTGTTCGACCAACTTCCCGTTCCGAAAATCCGTGAGCGACCACGACCTTCCCGTACCACCAGGATCTGGCGACACTGTCTATCTCGAGACCGTGAGAGAGGCGCTTGACATCTGCGAGGCGTTCAAGCCCGACCTCATCCTGTACCAGGCCGGTGTTGACGGGTTGGAGGCGGATGCTCTGGGCAAACTCAACGTCTCGAGGGAAGGCATGCGACAGCGCAACCACCTCGTGTTTGAGGCCGCTGAAGCGCTCGAGGTTCCGTTGGTTGTGTTCATGGGCGGAGGTTACGCCAAGCCCATCGATGCGTCCCTGGATGCCTTCTACGACCTGTTCACAGAGGC
>JBMSEL010000064.1:0-5063 GCA_049412325.1 Candidatus Poseidonia sp. | reverse complement strand
AGATGGGCTCGGCCGGAATTGAACCGGCGATCTTCGCCATGTGAAGGCGACGTCATAACCCCTAGACCACGAGCCCCTAGGTAAACCGCCGACCTGCCCCGCGGGTATAAGCCATACCGTGGTCAACGGTGCTCGTTCAGATGCACCACGCCGACCTCGAGTCGTTCATGGGTGGGATGGACTTCGACGAGCATGACGGGAACCTCAAGCACCTCGGCCAATTCTTCGGCCAGAGACAAGGGAAGTTCGATGCGCTGATGGGCAGCGTCGTAGCGAAGCCAGCCCTCGGCCATGCCCAATTCTTCCCGAAGTTCAGCCATGTCTTCTTGAGCGTCCTCCAGTGAGGTTGGAATGGCCCCAAACAGCACGGTGTCGTCGTCGCTGAGCACCTCGTAAGGACGGAGCGTGGCCTGACCTCGGCGCTTGAAACGGTTGCGAAGTTGCCCAGCGTCCTTGTATTTCGCCGTGCAGAATTTCAGGTGATAGGGCTTGTCGGCGGCCGCTTCTTTGAGACGGAGGGCCAGTTCAGCCGACCCTTCGGCGGCCGCCGTGATGCCACCGCTCAGGTTGAAGCCTCGAACGTCCATGTTCTCTTGGTTGCCCACCGTGATTTCGAGTTCGTTGAGGTTGAGGAAGGAGACCGGAACGCTCGCCAAATCGTCGAGCAGCGCAAACAGTTGTTCCTCTTTATCTGGCTCACACGGCAACTCGACCCCAACTTCGATGCCGTGTTCCGCACAGGCGTCCATGGTCGCTCGGTATTTGCTGGTCGTGCCGTCCAACAGGTGAAATCGAATTTCATCCAACCCAGCCGCACCGAAGTCGGCTGCCCTGTCGGGGTCAAAGGGAATTGAGGTGTAGGCGTGGATATGGTGCTCTGGGCCGAAGGCAGCTTTCAGTTGGCGAACCGCTTCGAGCGTCTTTTCCAAATCGAGCATCGGGTCACCGCCCGTGATACCTGTGCCGGTTGCGTTCATGGCCCGCCCTTCTTCGATGACCTCGTCCCACGACGTGCAACGGCGTTCGTTGGCAAACATGTCAGGTGTTTCCCGCCGGTTTTCAGAAAGCGGGCAGTAATCGCAGCCCCAGTGGCACTTGCCGGTGACGAACAGGACGAGTTTGCTGCCCTGCTGGCATTGAACGCATCCTTCAGCCTCACCCTCTTCTGCGGGAAGGACTTCGGTGGCCATGGTTAAACTGCGCATCAAACCGCCTCCTTGCTTTGGCCAGCCTGCGTCAGGAGCCATCGGTGAAAGCGGCGATCCATCGTCAGTTCAGGATGGAAGGTGACGCCGAGTTTGTTCCCGTCAAGAACGCCCACCACTTCATCGCCCAACCGTGCCACTGCGGTGCAATTGACGGACCCTTGCTCAAAGCGGGGTGCACGGATGAAGACCCCAGGGAACCCTTCCTTGAGCAGGCCAGCACCCGCAGAAGCCACTTCAAGCGGTTGGTGGGAAAAGCGGTCTCGCCCAACAGGTGAGGCTTGCTTGAAATCTGATGTTGGGGCGTCGAGTTCAACCTCTACCACGGCCTCAAATGACTCACGTTGCCGACCCCAAGCGTTGCGAGCGATACCGGCGTCGAGGTAGGGTGACCGGTCTTCGCCCGGTGAGGCGAGAAGGATCGCGCCGGCACACGTTCCGAGCACGGGACGTTCGGGATGTGCGTCCATCCATTCGAACAGCGCAGCCAGCAACGATTCGTAGCGGCTGGCAATCCGCATCGTGGTGGATTCTCCTCCGGGAAGCACGAGGGCGTCCAGTGAATCGGACACGTGTTCTGCACGACGACATTCCACGATGTCCACGGCAAGCCCGAGTTCATCAGCGGCTCCACGAAGCGCTTCAGCATGCTCGTGGCGGGCGCCCTGAAGCATCGCCAAACCCACACGGAGCATGATGCGGGGTCCACGGCCTTCCCTATCAGTCCAACGCTTCAACCGAGGTGATGGGGAGGGCTTTGATACAAGCATTTCAAAGACCGTCAAGCCCACCAAGTACCATGCACACCGGCGATTGCTTCCTCGTCCCCGGACCGGTCCGCATGAGCGATGCTTGCCTCCAAGCCATGGCCACACCCGTGATGACAGCCCGTGGTCCGGAGTTCCGACAGGTCATGGCCAAGCTCAACTCAGGCCTACGCTATGCTTTCAACCTCTCACCCTCAATGCCCGAGATGAAAACACAGTCATGGACCGGCGAAGACGGCTACAGGGTCGTCGTCGTTTCCGGCAGTGGTACAGCGGCCATGGAAATGGTCATCGCCAACCGCTTCCGCAACAACGACCTCGTGCTGGTGCCCACCAACGGCAAGTTTGGCGAGCGAGTGGCTGACATCTGTCGGCAGTTCTGCAATGTCAAGCACCTCCAATACGAGTGGGGTCGTTCGTTCGACCTGTACGAATTGGAGCAACAACTCGAGCGAGGCTGCTACGAGGCCCTGCTGATTTGCCACAACGAAACCAGCACCGGCATCACACAGGACGCCGAAGCCATTGCCGAGATGTGCGAACGGTACGGCGTGTCGTTCATCCTTGACGGCATCACCTCGGTGGGCGGCATGCCCGTCCATCCAGCAGCGTGGAAGGCCGAGGCTGTCGTGATGGGGGCCCAGAAATGCACGGCTGGCCCTTCCGGTATCGCCGCCATCGCTCTCAACGAACACTGTGTCGAGCGCATCAAGGCCATTCACCAGCAAGGCGACGCCAACCCTCGCTACTACCTCGACATGATCACCGCCCTCAAGAAGGGCGACGATGACCAAACCCCTTGGACGCCGGCCATCAACCTCGCCATGGGTTGGGGAGCCGCCCTTGAGGACTTGAAGAAAGAGACCAACGAAGCCAGGTGGGCTCGATGTGAAACCATGGCCAACGGCGTTCGTGCTCTCTTCACCGACCTCGGCTTTTCCCTGCTCGCCGACAGCGGGCAACGAAGCAACTCGGTGACGGCCATCCTTTACCCGGAAGGGGTTGACGATGCCTGGCGGGCGGCGTTGAAGGAGAAGTACGACACCCAAGTCATCGGCGGGCAGGACCACCTGAAGGGCAAGATGTTTCGCGTGGGCTCCATGGGCGAAACGCCCGTAGCGGAAATGATTGAAGGTTGCAAGCGGATGATCGCCTGTTTCCGTGATTTCGGCGTGGACCTCAAAGAGGTGGATGTGGAATCCTACTTTGGGTGAAGCCATGCCACGTTGCATCGTCTTGGGGCGCTTTCAACCGTTCCACTTCGGCCATGCAGGCCTGATTCAAGCCGCCGTAGAACACGCTGGTGGAGATGAGGTCGTGATCGCCATCGGTTCGGCCCAAGCCGCTTGGGAAGCCAACAACCCGTGGACGGCCGATGAACGACAAGCGATGATCGAGGCTTGGGCAGCCGAGCAGGGCGTTGAGTTGACCGTCGTGCAGGTGGAGGATATCAACGACCCGCCCAACTGGGTGGAACACGCCACCAAAACTCACGGCAAGGGCACCCTCGTCACATCTGACGGACCCACCATGGACCTTTACCGTGCAGCCGGCTGGGACGTTCACGAAGTCGCCTTGAGCGAACGAGAGACGCTCGAGGGTTGGCGTGTTCGCCAAACCGTTCGCATGCTCTCCACTGTGATGGACGATGATGCGACAAGGGAAGTGCTGCGCACCAGCGTTCCCGCCGCGGTTATTGAATGGCTGATTGAAAACGACGCGATGTTCCGATGTTCAACCTTTGAAACCGGGGTTCATGCTGGTTGAGGCTCACTCCGAAGCGACAACCACACGAGCGACGAGGATGACCTTGGACTTGTACATGTAGCCCTGCTCCAAGACATCAACAACCGTCCCGTTGGGATAGGCATCGCTTGGAGGAATCGTGGTGATGGCTTCCATCTTCGAGGGGTCAAATTCGGCCCCTTTGGACTCAATGGGTGACACCCCGTCGGCTTGGAGTTCGTGCCACAATTTGTTGCGAAGCAAACGGAGGCCTTGAGCGACGGCCGATTGGTCGTCCTCCTCAATGCCGGTCATCGCCCGGTCAACATCAGCCAGCACCGTCAGCATTCGACGAGCCATGCCCATGCCGCCGAACTGGATGACCTCTGCTTTCTCAGCCATCAAGCGCTTGCGAACATTTTGAATTTCAGCCTCTTTGTAGGCGATTTCCTTCTCTGCAAACTCAGCGCGTTCGAGAGCGACTTCGAGCGGGTCCCGCTCTTCTTCCACTTCTTCTACCACGTCCTCGACTTGAGATTCCTCTGCTGGAGGTTCCTTTTGGGAAGTGTCGTCAACTGTTGCTTCTTCGGGCGTCTCGTCCGACATCAAACCGACGGCGCACGAGGTGGATTTTGAACCCCTCGCCTAATGCGACTTGAGGAAGTTGGTCAGGTTCCATTCCCCATGGCCCCATTTGGCAGCCTCGAGGTGTTCCCGACCAATGACCATCACGAGGTCATCGTCATTCACGGCTCGGTTCACGGCGTGGACCAAGGCTTTAGCCGCCCGGGTGTGGGCCTCGAAGGTCGGGACGATTTTGGGGTCCTCTGCTTCCTCGAGCGTCTCACCGAGGGCTTTGCGTCGGTCCATCCAATCCATCACGACTCGCTCGGCATATTCGTCTTCAGAGATACCGTGGAGACGCTGAAGCACCTTGCCCCAGGTCGCTTCGGTGTAGAGCTCGTGAATGTCTTCGGCTTCCACACCGATAGCGTTCTCAATGTAAAGGAAGGCCCGACCTTCCCAAACCTCCCAGCGGCCGGGACTGGCCCATTGCATCAAACTCAGGAGGCCGTCTTCGCCACCCTCAAGGTGGGCAAGAACCGTCCCTGCGTGCGTTTCGCCGTTGACCGTTTGTTCGTCCATCCAATCCAACAGTTCGGCCTCGGCGTCGATGGCAAATTGGGTCTTGAGCGTCGTATCCTGAACCGGGCGGATGTCCCGAAGCGTGGCCCTTTCCATGCTTGCTTTGAGTTCGCTCCATGAAAGGGAGAGCAGATGGAGCAGGGTCGGTTTGTGGACCAAGAGTCCAATCATCTCCAACCCCATGGCTGAATCCAACGGCCCGTCCCGTTTGAGGGCATCG
>JBMSEL010000030.1:0-23102 GCA_049412325.1 Candidatus Poseidonia sp. | reverse complement strand
CTCATGGACCCGCTGGCTGCACCGCCCGCACCGCCCATGCCACCCATGCCCGAGGCACCTGCGGCTGACCCGCTCATGGACCCGCTGGCTGCACCGCCAGCGCCACCTGCGCTTGATGCTCCAGCAGCCGACCCTCTTGCAGCCCTTTCCCTTGAACCCCCGGCCGATGCACCAGCAGACACGGTTGTCGCAGACTTGACCGGTGAACAAGCCGGCGCGACCATTCGCAGCCGAGCCGAGGTTGAAGCCGTGCCCGGAGACAAACTCGAAGGAACACTTCACGAAGTGGAGACCACAACGCTCAACGCTGATGGGAACATCATCAAGCAGAACGTCAAGGGTACGCTGACGGTCAACAACCCCTCGACGGACGATCGAATTTACGACATCGATGTGCTGCTCGACAACATTGAATCCACTGATATCGGTGGTGAGCATGTTTCCGTTGACGAACTTGAACCATCGAAGAACCACACCATGTCCTACAAGGTGAACGGCAAGCAGATGATGACGCTTCGTGAACGCCTCGATACCAACCCATCCCGCTCCCAGGAGCGCTCCATGTCGGTGGCGATCAGCGAAGACCCCGGTGCCATCGCCATGGAACTGGAAGTCGAGAACCTCGCCACCGTCGACCTTCATGATGTGGTCGTCACTCGCCCGCTCGCCTCAGAGATGAACTTCGAGATGGCGGGTGGAGCCGAACTCGAAGACGGTGTGATCACCTGGACCGTTGGTCGTCTGGCTGCCGGTGAGAAGCAAACCCTTGCTCTGGAAGGGACCATTGCGGTTGCCTCCACCAAGGCCATCAAGGCTGGCAAGGCCACGGCCACCTACCGTGCCGACGCCACCGTGTCCAGCATGGCTTTCCGAGAACTCGACGCTTTCTGCCGTGGGTTCAGCTACATGCGTGTTCGTGAAGACGAGCGACCCGACAACTGGCTTTGCCAGGCTACCTTTGAGAACCGCTCGTCCTTTGCTGTTGACTTGACCAAGTTGCAGGTCAGCATGAAGGGCAGCGACGAACTGCTCTTTGATATCCATGACGTCGACCAAGACGTCACGCCCAATGGCAAGTGGGAATCCGAAGAGCGCACCGTCATGGCCCAATCCGAGCCCGACTTCACCATCCAGTTGTCCTACACGGTGCTGCCCAAGGCCGTCCAAACGGCCGAGGGTAGCATGACCCTTGAGGAAAAGAAACTCGAGGTGCTCGAAGCCGACGTTGAGAAGACGTACTCCACCGGAAGCCTCCGGTCCTACCGGTCGCAGAAGGTTCAGTCAACCATGACCCTCGTCAACAAGGGTTCGTCGACCATTAACCTCATGCGCATCACCGACGACATTCCTGGTCTGTTTGAGGCCCCATCGCCTGAACAACTGACCATCAAGATTGACGGAAAGACCATCGATGACGACCAATACAAGGCGGAAATCTCTGAAGGCATCACCATCGAAAAGGAGCACCGATCTCCTGACGGACAAGGCCACACCATGATGCTGACCGTTGGTACCCGCGGCCCCATCGGCTTGAAGCCCGGCAAGAAAATTGAGATCAGCTACCCGCTGACCGCCCCCGACCCGTCGCCAGGCAACGAGCGCGTGGACGCCCCTGCTCGCATTGAGTTCAGCGCAGAGCGCTTCGGCCCCATTTGCACCCGGGAACCATCGCAAACACCGAGCATCAAGGTCGTCCACAACCGCCGAAACTTCAGTGCTGGTAAGCAAGCCATCCCACTGGGCGGAAAGGGTCGCTACGAGGTGCTGATTTTGTTCGAGAACAACGGTGACACCGCCTTGAGCGACCTCTACATCAACGATGTCCTCCCACCTCAGTTTGAAATCAAGGACTGGGAAATGAAGAACGCCAGCGGTAAGCGAGACGACGTCACCATGACGTCTGAAGACGGCGAAGGTGGCCTTCACATCGTGTGGCACGTGCCGAAGGTCGAGAAGGGCGAGCGCCTCGAAGTCTCCTTTGACATCAAGGGCTCGGGCGAAGTTGACGCAGAAGCCCTGAACCGCTTCCATGGTGTCCACTTCGGTGATGAAATCGAATCCGATGACCTTCCTGCTCTTGAAGAAGAAGCCACGGCCGAACCAGAGGCTGAAGAATCCGTTGAAGCCGATGCAGGCGACGAAGGTGCTGAGGCTGACGAGACCGCCGATGAAGGGCCCAAGATGAAATTCCGTGAGGACATGCTCCTCCGTGTCATGGAAGCGGCTGGTATCGATGCAGGTCATCGTGATGACTTCGTGGCCTTTGCTGCGGGTTACGACCACGATGACAATGGCTACCTCAAGAAGGCTGAACTCGAAGATGCAGCCAAGGCCTGGAACGAAGCCAATGGCGGAGAGACTGAAGAAGCGGCTGAAGAGGCTGCGACAGAAGAAGCATCTGATGAGGCACCTGCCGAGGAAGCACCCGCTGAAGACGCAGGTGCTGTTGAAGAGAAGGCCTGTCCCATCTGCGGCACAATGAACGCTGCCGACAGCGACAAGTGCATGGCCTGCGATTACGACTTCACCCAGTGAGATCGGTTGGCGAAGCATCGCTCAAAAGCGGTGCTGATGAGCGTATGAGCGAACACGAGAGCAATCTTCGTTCATCTCATTCCGGCAGGACCCATTGCGGCCATTCCTCGTGCTCTGGTGAACGACTGACGATGACGATCACCGGTCGCTTCAGGCCCATGAGCACATCGTTGAGGGGTTGAACAGTGGAAGGCGGAATGGCTCCATCACGAAGGTCAACCGCCAGCCATGCCTTAGGGTATTGGTCGGCCCAAGCGACCAACTCGGCCTCAATACCGCTGGGTGGGACGCCTTGTCGAACACTGGCGATGAAGCCAAAGCCTTCGGGACATTTTCGTTCGGCATCGGTCCAGAAGAACACCTTCGGTGAAACGGGCAAGCGTGCAAGTTGGTCCATGGCCTCCAGTTCAGTGGCACACACCGGTTGGCCGGGCATGGGCATCGGCAACGGATAGCGCCACGTGGGTGACACATCGAGTGGCTCTTTCTGCCTCATGCTCTGCCGTAGGTGGCGAGGGGTTTGAACTTCACGCATCCCCGTTTAGACCGGCAAATCTCGCCGTTCGCTATGCTAACCTTCATGCCCTACCGTTGTTGCCTTTGATGCATGGCCAACGGTTCATCGCCTCCACCGCCACCACCCCCGGGCGGTTCCATGTTCGTGATGCTGATGTTCATGATCTTGATGACCGTCCTCATCATGACCCCTTCCATCCGTACCTCACTGGGAACGACGGCGGATCCGATTCTCTCTCCCATGCTGCCCGAAGAGTCGTACTTCGTCATCACCGTGATGATTCTGGGGGTCTTCTCAATGACGCTGAACACCGTGATTCGAAATTTCTTTGTGGACCCCATGGACCAAGCCCACATTGGCCACCGTCAGGGTCAGGTGCGGCAAATGATGAACGAGGCACGCATGTCTCGGGACCCTATCCTTCAGGAAAAGGCCATGACCCTCCAGCAGCAAATGATGCCAGAGCAACTCGAAGTCCAAATGGGAGCCATGAAACCGATGATGTTCACGATGATTTTCATCATCGGCATCTTTGCGTGGCTGACCACCAAGGTTGAGACCTTCCGTGTTGATTACGTCTCGCTTCCATGGGCTCCAGAGTGGCATCTCCTTGACGGTCGGTTCCTGTTCTTCCCCGCATGGATCTGCTGCTACATCTGCATGAGCGCTGCCTACGGCCGTGCGCTTGACCGGCACATCAAGCTGGCTCGCTACAAATCCCACCCGCTGGTCGTCGCTGGCGAAGTCCTCAAGGAACCACTCCTTCACTTGGTGGCCAGCCAACCTTCAGCCACCTCAAACCAAGCCAAGAAGCGCCAACAGCGTTCCAAGCGTAGCCAACAACATCGCAAGCGCACCAACGCTGCTGCCAAGCCTGCTTCAACCGAATCGTCAGACGGAGGCGGCTTGATGGCTGGCATCTCACTTGAATGTCCAGAATGCGATAGTGACGTGATCACGCACGATGGACCTCGAACAAAACGCTGCAACATTTGCTTCCATGAATGGGTGTTGTGAACATGGTCAACGTGACCATCTCCGGCCACCCGGGTAGCGGTACAAGCACCTTGGTTCGCGGCTTGATGGACCGGTTTGGTTGGAGTAGCCTCAACGGTGGAGATGTGTTTCGTGAGGAAGCCAAACGTCGAGGGCTTTCGCTGGGGGCCTTCGGCGAATTGTGCAAAAACGAGTTGGATGTTGACCGCTCACTCGATGAACTCCTCCGCCAGCGTATGCAGGGCGATGATGCAGCCAACATCGTTGAATCTCGATTGGCTGGCTGGTGGGCTCACCGTCTCAACCTTCCTTGCCTACGTATTTGGCTGGACGTCAGCGATGAAGAGCGTGCCCGCAGGGTTTCAGGGCGTGAGGGTCTTGCCTTCGAAGAGGCGCTTGAAGCCAACCGAGCCAGGGCTGCTGTGGACGGCGAGCGGTTCATGCTCCTTTACGGTCTCGTGCCCGAAGATCCCGAACCTTACACTCACGTGCTGGATGCCACGTCCCTCAATGCATCTCAAATACTGGACCATGTCGTCGCCTTATTAGAGGAAGCAACATGACCACGCACGTTCTTGATGAATCGCCTACCACGGACGCAGCGTTTGGTACGGCACCAGATGACCGAACATTGGAACAACGACTGGCCTCAGGGTTCATCCTCGTCGATAAGCCGGCGGGCCCGACGTCCCATCAACTGGCAGCTTGGGCTCGGGATTTGTTGGGCCTTGAGCGGCTCGGACATGGCGGTACACTCGATCCCTTTGCGACCGGTGTGCTTCCCTTGATGACGGGCCGATGCATGAAAATCACCAACAAGATTCTGAAGCACAAAAAGACATACATCGCTGTGTTTCGATTTCGCACCATGCCCGACCTCGACGAACTCAACGCTACCATGGCCACCCTGACCGGTCGGATTTACAATGTCCCTCCTGAGGTCTCGGCGGTAAAGGTGCAAGTTCGCACCCGTACCATTCATGCCTTTGAATTGCTGGACACGGACGGCCAAGATGCTGTGGCACGCATCACGTGCGAGGCCGGTACTTACATTCGAACGATGGCACGAGACCTGGGGCTTTTGCTGAACACCCCGGTGTCGCTTAAGGAATTGCGACGTGAGAACTCTGGAATGTTTGATTTGGATGACTGCATCACGATGGACCAGTTGGCTGACGCCGTATGGCTCTGGAAGGAATGCGGTCAAGTTGACGCCCTGAACGCGATCATCCACCCCATTGAGAAATTGCTCGTGGATGTACCACGGTGTACGGTCAAAGACAGCGCTGTTGCTGCGCTGTCCTATGGTGCACCGCTCCTCCGTCCTGGTTTGGTTTCCATTCCTGCTGGTCTCAAGAAAGGAACAGAACTTTTGGTCACATCGCTCAAGGAAGAGGCCGTGGGCTTCGTGAAACTCAAGACCGACTCAGATGACATTCCATCGATGGAATCGGGAGAACTCGCGCGCCCCAGCATGGTGTTAATGGACACCGAGGTCTATCCTCGACGCTGGACAACATCGTCCTGAGCTTCATGCTTCGATGTATTCTTCGTAGATGTATTCGTCCGTTTCAATGCGGATTTTCAATTGAGACATGGTTCCCACTCCCGCTTTGTCAACCGAAGTTGAACGGCCCCCACGACCTCAAAGCAGGTCGCCCTTCCACGTTTTGGTTATGAAGTTTGAGGGGTTTTTTCGCGTTATCCGACATCGGAGTGGCGTTCCCACTCACACATATGTCGAAACAAGTTCATTCTATTTTCTTGATTTTTGGTGGCATCATGAAGATGATCAACCCGAGGAGGCCGAGGGCAATGACCACGATGCCAATCGATGCTACACCAGCAGAAACCCCACCTTGTGCATCATCATTTGCAGTGTCGACTCGCTCGTTGATGGCGACCAACTCCTCCATTGCATTGTTGGTCTCATCGCCTTCAGGGATTTCCAGACCTCGGTCAACGACGGCACTGAACCGCAGCACCCTCGCATCCTCGGGCACTTGCCAGTCACAGCGAATTGATTGCAATTCCCCAGGCTGAATGATGGCGATCGTTTGAACGCCGATGAGTTGCTGGTCGGTTTGGCAACGAACCGATACCATGGTGGCGTCGGCTTGACCTTGGTTTCGTACCAAGACACGCATCGTGATGATGTCGCCTTGGGTGATGTCATCGGTCCCAAAGTCAATCGATTCAACCACGAGGTCGGGCAGAGCCATCACTTCAAGGTCGATTTCTCGCTCCGTGCAGGTGCTCTGGTCGCACACCGTCAGAAGGACGGTGTGGAAACCGACCGTCGGTGGAGTTACCTTGACGACATTACTGGTCAGGTCCACCGTCGCCCAAGAGCGGTTGGTCGAAGCGGTCACCAAGCCGGATGAATCGAGGTCGCTCCATGTCATGTTGATGACGGTCTCCAATTCGTGCTCTACGGGGATCACCGGTGGGAATTCAGTGACCATGGGCGGGTCATCGACGGGAGCGACATCAACGGTGAAGGTTTGGCTCCAGGTGTTACCTGCTGGGTCGGTGACCGTGATGCCAATGACCGATTGGCCACTGGCCTCTGGGAGCAAGCGAAGTCGAACATCGCCTTCGGCCAAATCCACGGCCACCACCGATTCGTCGGTGTTGGTAAAGGACACTTGGAGGTCCTCATTGGTGGCTCGGTCATCGCTGCATCGGCTGAGGAAGGGCAGGATGATACCTCCATTGTCCTCGCTCAGGGACTGGTCGCCCACGCCTTCACAGGTTGGGTCCTCATCCCACTGAATCGCGTATCCTCCGGAGACATCAATCTGCGTCAGTTCCAACGCTGTGTGGCTGGCGGTGCCGTCCGAGTCCCACGTAAACCATGCACGGATGCTAACGGTCAGCGAGGTACTGCCGGGCAGCAAATAACCTCCGATTGGCCATTCGTGGGTGAAGGTCCCCAGCGCCATGGGTTCGTTGGAAACGAGTTCGTCGTTGACAAAGACCAGCCACCGTGAATAATCGGCGTCAATACCGTTTTCGCTACCAAACACACGCCCTGCGACCGAGAGGGAGGGGTCATTGACATCCACCCAGACCGATGACAAGCATGCATCAGTGACAGCGAATCGAAGCTGGTAGGCTTGCCCTTGTGGCAGGAGGGTGTTGGGGGTCAAGTCGGTGAACGCTCCAAACGTGGTTCCATCAGAAGAGGTGGCCAACTCCACCGATATGTTTTGGCTCTCTCCCTCGCTCAAGGCGTGGTGGACTCGGCCCAATACTTGTTCGGGAGGATGTGAAAATGGCGCACTGGTCCACTGTCCGGAGGTGCCTTCAACGGTCGGTTTCAACCCGCAGCCGTCAAGGGCGAGGTTATCGGTGGTCCCCTCGGTGAGGTCAAGTCCCATCACTGGCATGTCATGACCGGAGAACTCGGACGATGCATAGGCGACCTCGCCGCCGTACCAAGGCGTTTGGACGGTGATGTCGAGACCGAGGGCATCGACGACCAAGCGAGAATCATCAACACCACCAGCTGAAACATAATCGAGGGTGAACACCATCTGAGCAATATCGTCCCATGTCCAATCCATCAACCCCGTGATGTTGATGCGATAGGCCGAGTTGTTGATGTAATCCACATTGCCTTGGGTGTGGGCAAAGGTCTTGAGCAAGTCAAATCCGTCACCGTGTTCAACTGAAATTCGAACGGTGTCCTCTGAAAGTGCGTCAGGGATTTGGAACACGCCAAGCATGTGGATTTCGTACATTTCGTAGCCGGACAGTCCAGAGATGTCGAAATCAGTCAGTTCGATCTCCGGGCCGGTTGACCACGTGCTGGCGCCATCAGGTGCACCGATTGAGTAGTTTGAGTTGGTGGGCGACGAGGACGACCAGACCGTCATCGTGTCGAGGTGAAGCGGGCGAGAGTGAAGCATGGTCAAGCGTTGGTCGGCCACCATGGACTCGGTGTGGCTTGCTGTTTCTTGGGTGAACGAGGTCTCAGCACCCACCGACCAGGACGAGGCATCGGTGAAGCTTCCTTGTGGAAACACGTCGACCGTGCTCGTGCTGTGAACACTCCGAGCCTGTGTGCTGGCGACCCAGGGCGAAACCGTGAGCAGGAGCAACATCAGCATCAGGGTCAGGGCCTTGTTGGAAGGTCGCATGAACAATTGGAGGGCTTGGCACTTCTTGAAGCAAAGGGTTCCGTGCACCACTGGGAAGTAAATTCATTGTCGTGGATGGCGCATGATTGAAATACCAAGCGCATGAGGCGCTGATACCTCTCATGGCTGTGGTGGTGTAGGGGTTAGCACGGCAGATTGTGGTTCTGCCAGCCCGGGTTCAATTCCCGGCCACGGCCCCATGTAACACCATTGAGCATGGCTCACGAAAGCGGTCAAGGAAATTTGGACATTCCACGCAACGCTCAAAGGTCATCATCGGTGATGTGATGGCCCATGCGTTCTCCTTTCGTTGCGAGGTAATTGCGATTTTCTCGACCGACGCCGGCGATGAGTGGGGTGCGTGAGGCCACGTTGATACCATAGGTGGTCAATTGCGCTACTTTCTCGGGATTGTTGGTCAACAATTCAACATCAACCACGCCCAACTCTTCGAGCATACGGGCGGCGATGGCGTAGTTGCGGCCGTCTGCTGGCAACCCCAACATCAGATTGGCGTCCAAGGTATCGGCTCCAGCATCCTGAAGATGGTAGGCTTGGATTTTGGCATGCAGGCCAATGCCTCGACCTTCCTGACGAAGGTAGAGCAGCGCACCCCAACCTCGCTCGACGATCGCATCCAAGGCGGCATGGAGCTGGGGGCCGCAGTCGCATCGAGTGCTGCCAAACACATCGCCGGTCAAGCATTCCGAGTGGACTCGAATCAGGACGGGGTCCGGTCCTTTCATGTCACCCAGCGTGAGTGCAACATGGTCAAGCCCGGTTTCCTCTTCGTGGAACACTTCAATTTTGAAGTCCCCACGTGCGGTGGGGAGCCACGCCATGCTGGGCACCTTGTCGTTGCTCATTGATGCGCCACCTCAATCAGGAAACGAATCTCACCTGCATCTTCGTGAACGTGAACCAAACGATGGGGTCCTCGGCCGATCAACATCGGCATGTCATGCAGTGTTTCAGGGTCATCAGCCAGCACTTCCAGCACGGCACCTTCGCCCAAGCCTTCGAGCGCTTCTCGCGTTTTGGCCACAGGAACCGGGCAAAGAAAGCCCAAGACATCCAAACGATGGGAGGGTTGTGGACCCTCCGTCCCCTGTGCCATGTGTGTGGGGATTCCTTCCCATGCTTTGAACGCACGCCTGCAACCTCTGAAGCGGGGGCGTTGGGCGTCCTGGGTTGGGAGGACTTTTCAACAGCCACCCGAAATAACACACCATGGCGGCGACCACAACGACACGTCCCGAGGGAGACTTGTCGTGGAAAGAGGTGGGCGAACTTGGTCTGCGGTACGGTCGCATTCCCTTGGCGCTCATCATGGTTGAAGCGTTCTACTGGTTTCTCACGATGCCATCTGATACCTTAGCGGTCATTCAGGTCACCGAGGCTTGGATTTGGGGCGAACTGACGAACCTCATCTACGGTGAGGGTTCCGCTGTCATCAGCCAACACAACGGTTGGCTCACACGCATTGACCTGCTGCATCCTAACTTTCCGGGACCCTACGACAGTGTCGGCTTGTACGTCTCCGACGAATGCGCAGGTGTTCACGAGATGATTTTCCTCTCAACGTTGGTGATGATGACCGACGGCGTGCCTCAGCGAGACAAGCTGAAAGCCGTGGCCGTGATGTGTGGCATCGTCTATGTTCTCAATATTCTACGACTGGTGGTGTTCTATCCGATCGCCGTTGATGCATGCATGGAGACACCCAACGTCCAAGCCTGTTTGACCCCCATGTGGCAGTGGCATGAAGCCGTTTACACCTGGGGTTTCTTATCGGTCCTGGTCGGTATGTGGTTGGTATGGTTCATTCGATTTGGAGGGCCTGCTCGTACCCTTGCTGCAACCAAAGAGGACCCCTCGCCTTGGCGTTTCCAGCGGCGGCGTGTATGGGAGACGAAGCACAAGGTCTTGCTGAGCGCTGCGTTGTTGCTGTTCGTGTTGGCCATGACCAACATCTCAACCAATCAAGAGGCCATCGATGCTCGTGATACACTGGCGTTCTGCGAATTCGCAAGCCAACTCTCTTCAGAATGTGGTGATGCCCAACAGCGGTGGGACGATGCCATCGGTTATGCGTGGTCCTTATCGGCGCTTGGCCTTGCGTTGGGCGTGGGCTCCATGGTGGTGATTGAACGCCCTCTCGAAGATGGAACATGGCCGGTTAACGAGGTTGAGCGTGAATCAACAACGACCAACTCAGCCGAAAACAGCCGTGTGAAAAGCCACCATCACAAGAAAAAGGGTTCGTGGAAGCGCCGTGAAGAAGAGTGATCACTCAACGATGACAGCGGTCATGGTGGTCCCGTTGAACGGTCGCTTCTCAACGGCTTTCATCGCCGTGCCAATTTTGCTGCTGTGAAGGCTGACGTAGGTTGATTCCTCATCAAATCGAATGGTGCCAATGGCGAGTTCATCGCAGCGAAGTTGTTCGAGGAACCATTTGGCGACGTTCAGTGGCGAACCAGCCTCATCAGGGTGCAGCGAGAGTTTCATTGTCACATAACCGAACACATCGGCGGTCTCGCCGAAATCTTCCTGTCGGCGGACCGGGTCGCGCTCGACGCCTTCGGGAAGTTCGGGTGCTTCACTGACCTGAATGTCAAGCCCGTAGGTGGCCATGATCTTCGACAGTTGGGGCTCGTCATCACGGGAAACAAGGCTCCAAGCCTCACCGGTTCGGCCAATTCGGCCAGTTCGGCCGATGCGGTGGATGAACGAATCGATGTCGTCGGGGATGTCGTAATTGATGACCAGCGTGATGCCGTCAACATCGATACCACGGGCTGCGACATCCGTGGCGATGATGGTCTTGACCTCTCCTTCCTTGAACGAGTTCAAAATGCGCTCACGCTGGTTTTGACTCAAGTCTCCGTGCAAGCCAGCAACATCGAAGCGATGCTTCTTCAGGCGCTCAACCGCCAAGTCAACCATGCGCTTGGTGTTGCAGAAGATGATGGTTTGGTCGTCGTTTTCCATCCGAGCGAGGAGTCGGCCGAGGACCCACAATTTGTTGGAACGACCGATGCGGACAGAATAGAGGTCGATGGGAGGAACATCAAGTTCCTCGGCATTGGTCAACACGAAATCAGGATCGTTCATGAATTCATGAGCGGCATCGATGATCTCTTGGGGGAACGTTGCGGAGAACAGGAGTGTTTGTTCACGATTTGTCATGCGCTCGACGATCCACATGATGTCGGGGAAGAACCCCATGTCAAGCATGCGGTCGGCTTCATCAAGACAGAAGAGTTGAGGTGAGGCGAGGTCGATATGGCCTCGCTCGCTCATGTCCATAACACGGCCGGGTGTACCCACGATGATGTCGACGCCCTTGCCGAGGGCCTTGGCCTGCTTCTCGAGGTCGGTACCACCGTAAACGGTCAGTATGGTCAAGCCTGTATCGCCCTGAAGGAGATTGAACTCTTCGGCGACTTGGTTGGCCAATTCCCGCGTGGGTGCCAGAACAAGGGCTTGCAGTGCGCCAGTGGGTTGGCATCGCTCAAGGATGGGCAAGCCAAACGCAGCGGTTTTTCCTGAGCCGGTTCGGGCTTGTCCAATCACGTCGGTGCCCTGTCGTGCAAGCGGGACGGTGTCTCGTTGAACTTGGGTGGCAAATTCCCAACCCAGGGCGTCTAGGCCGTTCTGGAGGGGCTGGGGAAGGTTCCATGCATCGAATCGGGTTGTTGTGAACATCGGTCTCACCGTTCGTCTCAGGGTTGTTCATTGGCCGCCGAGACGGGGCGACCTCCACAGGATGTTCAGAAGTTATCGCGGTCGGCGATCTCTTTCTGAAGTTCGCCCATCCAATACCGGCGAGCGTTTTCGCGGTTGAGTGGTCGGCGCATTTGTCGAACATGCTCAAGAATGTACTGTCGGAATTTGAGGGCCTTGGAGCGGTTCACACCTTTGGGGGTGACGCCGTCCCAGAGTCGGTCAAATTGGAGTGCTTTGTCGTCGAATGGCCTGTCGTCATCCATCTCATACACCTCTTTAGCGACTTGCCGACCGTCCACCTGTTCTTAACGCTGTTGCACGGGCACGCCGCATCAAAAGTAGGGTTCTTCATCGTCCGAATGGAAGTCCTCATCGTCATCGTCATCGTGGTAGCCCATGATTTCGTCTTGCGTGGGTCGCCGTTCAGTTGCCCTGGGTGGCGCCACAGGCGATGGCTGAGGTGTTGCGCCCTCCTCGGTTGGGTTCTGACGAGGAGGCTCAACCGATGTCATGCCCACACGTTTGCCTTGGGCCATCAAGACCTCCTTGTCAATGTCGGGTACAGCCAAGGCAGGGGAGAGTGCGGCGTTCTTTTCTGCCTCAGTCCCTTCCAACATGGCATCGTGCCGATATTGCAGGAGGGTCTCAACGAGCTTCTTGTCCGTCTCGGTTTTGAGGAGGTCGTCAACCAGGGCCCGCAATTCTTCTTCCTCCATGAGTTTGGGCAGCAATTCAACGCACGCCCGCCTCACGCGAACATCGGAAGAACGAGCACCTGCCAGAATGAGGTCTCGGGCACGACCGTGGCCACGGTTGAGTCGCTGGATGGTTTTGATGGCGGAGAGACGCACGTCAGCATCGACGTCCACAATGGCCCGTTCTGCAAACATGGTCCCCATGCGTACATCTTGCTGAGCGAGGCGAGGCAAGGCCTTCGCTACCGTCTTTCGGACCTGAGCGTCCTCGTCATTGAGAGCCCACGAAACGAGGTCCCATACCGCTGAGGTCTTCCTCGAAACGATGGCGTTGATCATCTTGGCTGCTCGTCGACGCAGATGGACATCTGGCTCGAGCAAGAGTGAGTCAACATGGTCGGCCACGACATCCGGCCATGTTTTTGTCAGCGCCTCCAAACCGTTCCAGGCTGCTTGACTACGCTCTTTTGATGGCGAGCGGAGTTCGTTTTCAAGCGATGAGCGAACGCCTGACGGGAAGGTGGGGGCCGCTCTGGCGAGCGCAGCGCTCGCCGCTTTACGAACGCCGGCATGCTCATCGTCGAGAAGGACCGACAACCAATCAAACAATTCATCCGATCGACGAACTGCGAATTCGGGAAGAACCTCAAGCGCAGCGATGCGCACGTTGGCCTCCTCGGCCTCAAAGGCCTGCAGCAGCAGGGCGTGTGCGGGCCGAATCATGTGCTGAGGCACATGGCTCAGGCCTCGAACCCCGTGAGGTCTCGTCATGGTGAGCGTATCGTTTTTCCAGCGAACCTCTCGCTGGTCGAGCGTGCCCTCGGCGAGTGACATGATGTCGTCTGGGTGGAGGGCACACCATGGCCCTTGCAAGGGCTCGTACGACGCATCGACCTTCGTGGATTGGCTCACCTGAATCGGCTTGCCTGTCCTCGGGTCTCGTGCGATGTACTTCTTTGACATAAGGGTCCCAGTTGCGCGCAATCCTCCATCCATCAAGAAGGTATGCCGGTCAAGCCTAGAAAAACTCTCAACGGTTTTGAGCAAGGCGTGAGGCATCTAAGGTTGGTAGGGGAACCATTCGCCATGACTACCTTCTGTACGGTACCAGTGCCCTTCATTGTTGGAATACCACTCGTATCCGTGGTCATCAACGGAGGTGGGTAAGGTATCGATGGTTGGGCGGTGATCGTTGACCTTTACCTCCGCCATGGCTTCCGTTTCTTGAGCCCCATCGGGAATCTCCACCACGGCCTTCGCGTTGTGTTCACCCGTTCCTTCATCGGTCAACACAGGGACGTCAGCATCGTCCTTGCGCATCACTCTATAGGAGGCAAGGCCAACGATAATGACCAAAAGCACCACGCCGAACACAGCGGCCATCGAACCGCTGGATTCTCCTGCGGTTTCGACTTCATCCTCGATCTCATCGGTAGGTGGCGCTGGTGCTCGGACAACATCGAAGGTGCCGGTGTCGAGTGTGGCCGGTGTGCCAACGATGCCCTCGGCCAACAACGACCAGGAGACGGTTCCGTTGATGTCGGTTGTTGAGGCAGGGATGTGGATGCCTATCATGGCCTGGCCGCCACTGCTCACCACCATGGGGGCATCAACGCTCAAGCCATCGGGTGTTGAACCTGCGACGAGGAGGCTGAACACCACATCGCCACGACCAGCGTTCTCAACCTGACAGGCCAACAGGGTCTGGTCGGATGCGTTTCCATCTTCAAGGGCCGTTGAGGTGCACCCGTGTGTGGCGTTCAAGGCAAAAGCCTGGTCGAAATTGAGTTGCTGGGTGATGGACTGGCAAGCATCGGTGGCCACTTCATCACACACCGTGAGGGTCGCATTGACGTCGGGAGCACTGAAACCATCGACGTCGATGCTCATGTTGAGTTGACCGTTCGCCAGGGTTTCAGTGAGGGACCACGCCGAGCCATCATGAGACAATGTCAACGTCGTTGAGCCACTCCGGCTCTCAACCTCTCCCGTGATGCGTACGTGAGTTCCCTCGATGTGTTCAATGCGAAGGTTGGTTGAGATCAATGGGGCCAACATTGAGAACGTCCTCTCACCTTGCGATGCATCGATGGCGCTGTTTCCAACATCGTCCTCAAGCCACCATTCGATGGTGTAGGTTCCTGGAGCCCAACCTGTGGTCGCAAAGACGAGGCTCGCGTTCGTTGCTTGGGTGGCGAGGATCGATTTGTTCGCAATCTCGGCACCTTCGTGGACAACAGCGATGCTCCCGTGATAGGTTTCGTCTGCTCCACCGAGCCACTCCAAGCCGGCCGTGAGCGGTTCGTCCGGCTCAAGCGATGCAGGATGTGAGACGTTCGTGACAGTCGGGCCGTCAACGTCGACCAGATGAAGAACAGCGTCTGGACCTGCCAGCCAACCGTCCTCAACGACGGCCATCAGTCCGTTCGTTTCTGCGACCGTGAGTTCAACATGCCACTCGCCCAAGGCGGTTCTATCAGGCTGCCACACGGTGATGTAGGTCATGGTGGCAGCGTCCCATGTCAAGGGCAGGTTGAGGTCTTGCCCGGTGTCGTTGAAGGTCAATGTTGCTGTGACGTCCATGTTTGCACGGTGATTTCCTTCCGTCATCGTCATGGTGATGTGTGCTTGGTCAACGCCCCAAGTTGACGTAGGGCCCTCTTGGCTGATCTTGGTTGGCCCGGTCAGGTCGAACGATGAAACGGTAGGGTAGGCGGGAGCGACATCCACCTGGTAGGTCGGACGCGGGAGCAACTCGTTGCCTTGGGCGTCAAGGAGGCGGAAGGTCATGTTCAGTTGGTGTTCGCTGCTGACGTCGAGGTTCTCGGTGTTCAGGTAGAGGTAGTACCCGTTGAGTCCATTGTGATGAAGCATGGTTTGGGCGCCATCGAAACCGTCGGCTTCCTCCCAGTCGAGACCAAGGTATTCCACGGTCAAATCATCCTCTCCAGCGATGTCAAACAAAACGATGCTGAACGTCTCGTTAACACGAAGGTCCGGAAGTTGAACGATGCCTTGTCGGTGTTGAATGGTAGAGACTTGCGGTCCGTAGGTGTCAGTCCACGCAAAGGAGGGGTCGGTGATGTCGAAGGAGAAGGCGGGGCTTCCAGCCGGTTGGGTGGTGCCTGTGAGGCTGAAGGGATGGAGGGTTGATTGCCCGTAGCATGAACCGGCTGTGAAGGTGTAGAATGTTCCACAGTCTCCAAGGATGGCAGCGTTGACCGCCCCCGTGAGGTTGACGAGAGCCGTCATGGACCACGGGAGGGAGAGATGGTCGTACCACGCATTGGTTGGTTCGGTGAAGTCCAGAGCCAAGTCGTAGGTGCTCCACTCGAGACCGTTGTTGTCCGTCCATGTGGATGATGCCGGGTTGGAAGTCAAGTTGGCACGGTTGATGATGAGCATGTAGCCTTCTTCAGCACGGTCCACATTTTCACTCCAAACGGTTGCGCCGTTCAGGTGAACTTCGGTGAGGATGGAGGAAGCACCGCTTTGCACAGGATCCCATTGGACCCAAACCGACAAGTCGTCGGTAAAGGAAGCGGAGGACGGAACATCGATGCTGAATTGTGCTTGCGTAGCCGATCCCGTGTTGTTGACCGATGTGGTGTGGCCGATGTTGAGTCCGTTGAGGCTTGGGAGGGTTGGTTGACCGTCGTAGGTGAACGCCGTTGAGGTCAGCGTGGTCCATGCCGAGGTTTGAACGCTCAAGGCGGAAAGGGCCGGACTGCTCCCACCTGTCCGAGAAAAGACATATTCAATCTGGAGCCAACGATGGGCAGGAATCCATTCGCCGGCCAGCGAGAGGGGTGCCCATCCACTCCATTCATCAAACGAGCTGTCACTGCCATTGACGGTGTAGCGGTAGGCGGCCGTAAGGGAGCCCGTGGTGGGAATCGACGTGGTGTGTTGCACATAGGCTGGAGAAAGAAGACCCGATTGGGTGTTGAGTGGGTGCGTGGTAAACGTGCCGTTGTTGGCCGTGGCGTTCCCCGTGGACGTGTAGCCAGCCCATGTTGAGGTCACGACGGTTCCTGCCGCACCAGCCGATCCGGAGACTCCATCGATTCCTGTGCCGTACTTGTAGCCAAGCGATCCGCCGGAGCCTGCTGCTGCCGAAACGGTTCCTCCGTTGGTGTACCCACCCGTCTGGGTTTTGATGACGATGCGTCCGCCGGCACCTCCGCCGCCTCCATCGCCGCCGTCGTACATGCCAAAGCCCGGTCCATTTTGAGCGCCGTTCGCACCGTTGCCTCCTGCACCGCCGTTGGCGGTGATTCGACCGGTTGATGACAGTGAGAGGCTGTTGGCCTGAATGAAAACAGCACCACCTGAGCCACCACCCGCTCCTGAGCCTCCTGCACCGGTACCGCTCGATGCTTGGCTACCAGCGTCTCCGTTCCCGCCGTTGGTCTGAACGGTGCCGTTCACGAAGATACTGTCTGCAAAAATACGAAGGTAGCCGCCACCGTTTCCACCGCTGGCTGCGCTGTGGTAGCTGCTGGAGACGCTGCCTCCCTGACTGCCACGTTCGGTGCCGTTGCCGTAAGCCGAACCTCCGGAACCGCCGCCGCTACCACCGCCAGAACCTCCGGCTCCGCCGTGCCCTGCACCGCCACCGCCGTCATTTCGCCCGTTGGTCGCCGTCGTTGTGCTCGTTCCTGCGCCCAATCCTCCGGTGGCGAGGTCATCGGCCACGATGGACGTGCCCTGTTCGATGCGGAGCGTGTTCACGTACAGGGTGAGGTCGCCTGTCGCAACGATGCTGCCGCATGATGCAATCCCGCACAACAGTTCGAGGGTGTCAAAGGCGTGGGTGCCCGACATACTGGTTGAACTCAGTAGGGTGGAGGAATTGCTGCCTGCCTGAGGTGGTCCGGCACTTGCGGTGGCTAATTGAACCGAGTTGCCAACGTTAACGGTAGAGTTGAGTGTGCCGTTGAGCATGCCTGAGGCTACCGTGTACGTGGTCGTGGCCGTGGTTTGCGTGCCTTGAAGACTCAGGTTCACGCTGCCTTCGGTCATGCTGTAACCGAAATGAACGGGGACCGTTGGTGAGATGGGCGAACCAACCGTGCCCGAGATGGTGGTTGTGCCCGCCGTGAAGGCATCATCGGTGATGGTTCCGCTGCGTTGAACGGGTCCTTCCTCTGGCAAAAAAGCAGAGGGGGCCATCGACAGTAGGATGCTCAGCAGCATGAGCGAAGTCATGCCCAATGCATGACGCCAGGAGGAGGTCATATGGCGACGTTGTGAGAACCTGCTATGAATTCTCCCCACTCCGTTCAGTCAATCCTGTGGATGCAAACGATTTAGGAGGATGTTGCGCTGGTTGATACCATGAGCGAAAACGGATGGACGGTCGAAGCAGCCTTGGCGAAACTCCGAGAGGCACTCGGTGAGAAGGGCATGTCGGTCGATGAGATGTTTGCTGCCTTTGACGCTGACAGCGACGGCAGCATCAACGGACCTGAACTCCACTTCGGCATCAAGGACATGCTGGGCGATGTGCTCTCGCCCGCTCACATCTCGGACATTATCGTGGCGCTTGACGCTAACGAGGACAACCGCATTGACCTCGCTGAACTCCGATCCTCTCTGAGCGAAGAAGAGTGACGAGGGCGTGCTTCCGTGTCATTTCGAGTCTGCATCGCCTGCTACGGTATCCGTGTCTACCCGTACATGGGGTTCATGGTTGGCCAACAATTTGAGTGTCAAGACTGTCAAGAACGAATGGTGATTCCACTCGAGTTTGACAACGAGGCAGATTATCGAGCGTTTCGAGATGAAATGCTCGCTGATGACACGGGCTCTGAGGAGTAATCTTCGCCGTTCATGGCCCGATTTGCCAAAGGTCAAAAGCCACCGTGAGGACGGCGATGCATGGCCAACATGGACATCGCCAATCCCAGCGAAGAACACCAAATGTTGCGGGAGATGGTTCGAGAATGGACTCAAGAATACGTCGAACCTCAAGCATTTGAATACGACCGTGACGAGAAATTCAACCTCGAGTTGCTGCGCAGCATGGGTGAACTTGGCTTGTTGGGTATCAGCGCTCCCGAAGAATACGGCGGCGCCGGCTTGGATGCTGTCGCCTGCACCATCGTTCACGAGGAACTCTCGGCCTCAGACCCTGGTTTTGCTCTGGCCTACCTCGCCCACTCCATGCTGTTCGTGAACAACCTGGCCTACAACGGCACCGAGGAGCAAAAGGCTCGCATTTTACCGAAGGTCTGCTCGGGCGAGTGGATTGGCGCGATGGCCATGTCGGAACCCGACGCAGGTACCGACGTTCTTGGTTTGTCCACCTCCGCTGTTCAGCGAGACGACGGTTCGTGGGTCATTAACGGACGGAAGATGTGGATCACCAACGGTTGCATCGACGAAGACGGCACCCCAGCCGACGTGGTCTGGGTCTACGCCCGAACCGGTGAAGACGAGCGTGGTCGCGTTCAGATGTCGACCTTCCTCGTTGAGGCCGGCATGCCCGGCTACAGCGTGGGTCAGAAGATCTACGACAAGACCGGTATGCGAGCCTCCAACACCGCCGAACTCGTCTTCGATGACTGCATTGTTCCCGCCGGTAATCTGGTCGGCGGTGTCGGTGAATCGCTCATCCACATGATGGGCAACCTCGAACTGGAGCGTTTGACGCTCGCCGCCATGGCCCTCGGCATCGGACGACGGGCGCTTGACGAGATGAACCGCTACGCCACCGACCGCACAGCGTTCGGCTCACCGATTCGCGACTTTGGCCAAATTCAGCGCTACATCGGTGAGAGTTGGGCCAAATACCGGGCCATGCGAGCCTACATCTACGACACGGCCAACAACTTGACCATTGGTTCAGCCGGCCAGCGCCTCGATTCCGACGGTGTCAAACTCTTCGCCACCACGGCGGCCAAGGAAATCGCCGATGCAGCCATGCAGGTCATGGGCGGCTACGGCTACGTTGGTGAATACCACGTGGAGCGTTTGTGGCGAGACGCCAAACTCCTCGAGATCGGTGGTGGAACGCTTGAGTCTCATCAGAAGAATATCACGCGAGACCTGTTCAAGGACGGCGACGCTGTCAACCGATGATGTCGCTTTCTTCGTTAGGCGTCAAGACATCTTTCGTGGTTCGCCAGGCACTGGCGACCAAACTTGATGAAACCAATACGGCCACGGCGATGGCGGTGCCCCACGTCCACACACTCGACATCGTTGAGATGGTGTCATTGGACAACAAAAGCGCCATGACCGTGGTGATGCCGACCGCCAAGCCGGTCTGAATCAACATGGGTTTTGAGACACGAAGAAACGGAGCAGTCTTGCCGATTTGGTGCAAGACAAACATCACCCAAGAGCCCGCGCCGAGCCCCCAGACTGGAATTTCTGCGGGATAACTTGAGAACACCATCACTTCGTTTGATGCAAGGTATCTGTCAAGTCCCGTGAGGAGGACCACCCACACAAGCGATGCCCCGAGGAGGCTGAGGGCAGCCGTCATCCCTCGAGAGGTGGTGGCAGGTGCCCTTTCATCCGTTGAAGTGGACGAAGCTTGCTTCAATTTTCGATTGGCCTTTTCCTCAATAGCCAGCGCTTTGTAGGTCTGTTCGAGTTGGTCAACGCGGCTTGAGAGGGCGTGCATGTGGTCGACGAGGTCCACCAAAATGTCGTGTTCTTCTGCCATCAAGGCCATGCGTTCTTCTTCAAATTCAGGGAGCGTGATCATGGCTGGAGTGAGAGGAATGTGGCCGTCTTCTTTGAGTTCGGCCCTGGTTTCCTCAATTTTCTTGGTGAGTTGTTCGTCCTTTTTCTCTCGGCGAGCCTCTTTTGCATCAGCCATCGCCTTGGTGGTTTTTGCCGCTGCTTCTTTGCTTGCATCTGCAACCTTACCGGCTGCTTCTTTGCTCGCATCAGCAACTTTGGCTGCTGCAGTTTTGGTGGCTTGAGCGGCTTGCTTGGACAACTCAGCAATTTTGTTGCCAGTCATTCCCAAGCGGTCGGCAAGCGTCTTGGGCGGCTCCCGAGGCGACAGCGGGTCTTCGGCCATGAACTGATGTAGACAGCGGTTTGATGTCAAACCTTCGCCTCATCAATATTCCACGGGCACCGGGTCGAGAATGCGCCACAAGTACCACGCGGCTGCGGTCCGGTACGGGCGCCAACGCTCGGCGATGTCCCCGACCGCTTCCTTGGATTCAGCCGCTGGCACCAGGCGTTGCGTACCCCGGATGAGGCCAATATCACCCAGGCTGAAGACGTCGGGGCGAAGGAAGTGGAACATCAGCAGCATTTCGGCTGTCCAAGGTCCAATGCCACGGAACTTCACCAGGTGTTTCATGATGGCTTCGTCGCTCATTTCCTCCCACGGTTGGTTGAGTAACGCCTCTGCTTGTTCGGCTAACCCGTAGATGTAGCTGGCCTTCGGGCGGGTGACGCCACATGCGGCGATGCTTGGCTGGTCGGTGTTGAGCACGGCTTGTGGGGTGACTTCGCCGAGGTGGTCGACGAGTCGTCCCCAAATGGCGTCGGCTGCCAAGACGGAGATCTGTTGACCCACGATGGACCGAACCAGGGTTTGGAACAGGTCGTCTCGGCTGGTGATACCGTCAGGCCCAAACTGCTTGACAACGGGGCCGAGCAAGGCGTCCTGGGCCAGAAAGTCATGAGCGGCTTGCCACCAATCCGGAATTCGCCCGCTCATGCTGGCTGGTGTGGGGGTGAGGTTTTCAACACGCGCTTCAACCCTGCATCATGCGAGACACGCTCATGGCCTACCTCGGACTCAAAGACGTGCTGCGCCAAGGCTGGGTCAACGCCGGCGTGGATGCTCCCGAATCCGTAGCTGCTCACTCTTGGGGCATGGCCGTTCTTGCGCTGAAACTCTGCCCGGAGGATTTGAACCTCGAGCACGTGCTGAAACTCTGCTTGGTTCACGACCTCCCTGAGGTCATCGTCGGCGATCTCACGCCCACTGACGACCGGTCGACCAAAGCGGCCGATGAACGGGCCGCCATGCAGGAACTCGCACCGGAGTGGGTCGACTTGTTCGACGAATACGAGCAACAATCAACGCCTGAAGCCGTGTTTGTTCGTGGCTTGGACAAGCTGGACATGGCGTTGCAAGCGAAGGTCTACATGGAACGGAGCGACCTTGACCTCAATCAGTTCATTGAGAGCGCCCGAACAACGCTAGGTGACCACGACTTGCTCCGCTGAAGTCAAAGCCGACAAGAACAAAAAGCGGAACCGCTCCGACCGGCTTACACAGCCCGATAGTGTAGGGGTCCATCATGGTGGGTTTTGGTCCCGCCGACCTCGGTTCGAATCCGAGTCGGGCTACTTTTGACTCAGTGGCTGCATGAACCTTGATATTCGCCACAGCACATTTTTCACAGCAAACCACAGAAAAATAAAGCCCCCAATTCCAGTCGCTACGGTCATCAAAAACGCAACAGCAGCCAACACATTTGAGCCTACCTCCACGGCCTCCCATGCCAATAAAGTTAAGAAAAATCCAACATAACTCAAACACAATTGGAGCATGCCCATGAGGAGGAGAATGCCAGCAAAGAAGAGGCTGCCCGCTTCTTCCGACTGTTGGACTTCATGCTGAATGTTCCACTCGAATTCATCCTCGCAATACGGACAAGCGAATTCACCAGAGACATCGTCTTCAAGTTCAATTTCTTCCTCACAATGCGGACAAAGAATCTCAACCATAGTTCCTTTGAATTCTCTGAAACCATATTTTTTTCCCCGACTTCGCCATGCCAACACCCAACTATCGTTGTAAGACACGTGCTATGCCAATCAAGAGAATGCTCAAGCCCCAAAACCCAATCGCAAGGGAAAGCAGAAAGCCTGCACCAGCAGCGGCCATGATCACCAAAACTCCAATGCCACCGAGGGTGTCAGTGGAGCCTTCACCTGCCGCTTGCCAAAGCACCGAACTGATGGAAAATCCAGCCACGCTCAACACCAGCAGGGCGATGCCGGTGATGAGCAGACTGCCAGAAAAGAATCCACTCACGAATCTGAGCAGAACACTGTCTTCCCCGCCCAATTGTTCGACTTCTGATTGAACGTTCCATTCGAACTCACCGTCGCAGTGGGGGCATGCAAATTCCCCCGAGGCGTTGTCGTCGAGTTCAATCTCATCCTCGCAGTGGGGGCAGAGAATTTGGACCATACCTCCAACAGTCCATTTCAAGGCATATTCCTTTCCCCGTCACCGTCCAAACGAATACGCATCTTCATGAACGGTATGCCTGTGGATTTGAGTACAGGTGAGACGATGATTCAGACCATTGGTGTAATTGGTGCAGGACAAATGGGTAACGGCATTGCACAGGTAGCGGCCTGTGCGGGCTATGATGTTGTCATGATTGACATCAAGGACGAATACGTTGAGAAGGGATTGGCTACCATTCAGTTCTCCCTCGGTAAACTCGTGAGCAAGGAGCGCATGAGTCAGGACGATGCCGACGC
>JBMSEL010000007.1:0-69402 GCA_049412325.1 Candidatus Poseidonia sp. | reverse complement strand
CGGCCTCAATGACCGGCTCGTCCAAGACTTCCTCGTCCAAGACTTCCTCGTCCAAATCCTCAGCCGTGGAATCAATCGCTTCTTCGTGAAGTTCCTCAACGATTTCAGCCGGCACGTTGGCTTCTTCCAGCATGGTTTCGCCGATTTCTTCCATGGCGGCCTCTTCTTGTGGCACCATGGCAGGCGTGGAAATGGGTTGACGAACCGTACGAATCGGCTCAGGCTGAGCGACGGGCTGGGCAATGGGCTGACGAACGGTTCGAACGGGTGGCACTTGTCCAGCCAGCGGCCGAGCGCTGGTCATTGGGGCCCGCATGTTACCAAGGCCAAGCCGTGGTTCGTCCTGCGTCTGTTGACCCATCAGGCCACGAAGGGGCCGACCTGCTGCAGCTCCAAGCCCGTCGGGGCGAGCGCCGAGGGCCGAGGGGTCCATCGCACCCGCACCAAAGGCTGCAGGGGCTTGGCCAGAGATGGATTGCATCCACTTCTGACGCTTTTCTGCTCGGGTGTCGGTGGCTTGGAGGGAACTGAATTCTTGCTCACGGGCTCGCAGTTCACCTTCATCGGCATCGATTTCACCCTGGATTTGTTGCGAAACGGCTTCTCGCATCTTTTCCTCGGCCATCTCCTTGAACGAGTCCATTTTCTCAGCAAGACCCTTCAAGCGGTCGCGAATTTCTGCCCGCTTGAGCCCGAGTTGCGCTTCAATTTCCGCACGGATTTGTGCTTCACGCTTGCGCACGTCGATGAGGGCCTTGTTGCGCATGATCTCTTCGCGCTTGTCGAGTTGGCGTTCGAGTTGTGTGGCGACTTCCTCTTCTTTGCGGGACTTGAAGGCTTGAAGCCGTTCCTCCATTTCGACCTCCAATTCGAGGGCGGTTTCCTCTTTGAGCAAGTCAAGGTCTGTCTCATGGGTCAGTCGTTCGTTGCGAAGTTGGGCATCCACTTCAGACATGATCGCCTTGCGAGCTGCGGCTTCTCTGGATTGGAATTCAAGGTCCAATCGTTCTGTCCAATCCTGTTTGCTGACGTCGTACTGAGCCTCGAGTTGTTCACGCAACTCGGCTTCTCGCTCATAGCGATACCTGGATAATCGGTTTTGGATTTCCGCCTCACGAGCATGCCTGTAGGAGGCGAATTCGTTCTCCTTGCGATGTTCAAGTTCGGCCTCAATCTCGGTTTGTAGGCTTCGAGAAATGTCATCAATGGCTTTGCTGAACGTCAGGTCGTACTTGGCCTTGAGACGTGCCTTTCGCTCCGCTAATCGTTCGGCTTGTTGTTCGTTGAGCTGTGCCTCGATTTGACCTCGCAATTCGTCGCGGCGTTTGGCGATGGCCAATTCAACATCCTCTCGCATACGCTCTTCAAGGTCGTCGGTTTCACGACGGAGCTGCTGCTCGATGTCCTGTTGAAGTTGCTGAGCGATGTCTTCCTCGAGGCGGAGGCTACGACGCTCATATTCCACCTTGAGGCGGGCTTCACGTTGCTTGAGGCGCTGACGAAGTTGTTGTTCAAGACGGGTACGAATGCCTCGGCGGAGTTGTTCCTCTCGCTCGGATAAAAGCGCCTCATGCCCCTCTTCAAGGCGGCTGATTTCCAAACCCTCCATCTCAACAAATCGGCGCTCCATTTCTTCTTCGAGGTTAGCCTCGATGTCTCGAAGGCGCAGTTGGAGGGCTTGGTTGTAGTCCAAGCGCAACCGTTCTTTTTGAATGGCCAGTCTGCGATCGTATTCCTCGTGGAGTTGGGTTTCGATGTTGGATTTCATCTCAGCCTTTCGCGTCTCGAGATGTTGATGCTGTTCAACGCCGTACTTTTCGTGGAGGGCTTGGACTTGACGGTCAAGTCGGAGGTCAAGTTCATGCCGGATGCGGGATTCTTCAGCCGCCAGGGCGTCCCGTTCCATCGTTTCGAGTTCCGCTTCCATCGTGCCACGCAGTTCATTCTCAAGGGCATCGAGGGTCAGTTCATGCTGGGTGGCGAGGTCCTTGGCAATGTTCGCCTTCATGGCGTTCACACGTTCGGTGATCGCTTGTTGGCGGAGGCGACGCTCCCGACGGAGATCGGCTCTCAGCCGTTCCTCTTGGCGGAATCGAGCCCGGGTCCCCATCGCTTCGTCAAGGGTTGAGGTGTCAGTGGAGGTAAATTGGGACCGCAACGAAGCAAGTGTGATGCGTTCGGTGGCCTCGTGGCCTGCGTGCGCCGCATCAAAAGCCTCACCGTCATGGCTTTCGCTCATACCCATTGGAATCCCATCCACTTCTTCATGGACTTCTCTTCATAGATAAGGAGCGCGACGAAGCCATGGGCGTAGCACGCGCTTTTTCCACCCTTACGGAGGCACGGAGTCCCTCAAAATCGAACCGTGAATTCCTTGTCGCACGCAGGGCAGGAAATCTCGCGTTTTCCTGGTCGGCGTTTCATCCTGAGATTGCGATGACACCCAGGGCATTCGATCTCGACCCTTGGCACGTTCGCCTTGAGTGTGAAGTATGAATCACATGAACCGCATTTGAGGTCGGCCGGGCGAGTGTCCACACCTGCCACGAGCACCTTCGAGCATTCGGGACAGGACAATTTCTCCTCCTTCCATTTTCGACGTGTGGCTGGGTGGTCCACGCGGACCCGAGCTTCGCACAGCGTGCACTGGAGTTCGCCCAAGCCTGAGGGTAGAAGTCCAGTGCATTTGGGACAGGAAAGTGGTGGCGGGGCCACCTTGGATTCCACGCTCAGTTCCTCAACCATGGAATCACTTCTTCTTGGAGTAGAGAACGAGTTGCTCGGGGATGAAGTTCCACGGTACGTCGAGGGTCAATCCAAATTCCTCGGAAAGGCGAACAATCAGTTGTTTGGCGCTAACTTGGTCGCGGGAACCTTCCAGGTCAAGCACGATGACCTCTCGTCCCTCTTCATCGACCGCTAACGAGGCCAAGGTGGTTCGAGATGCTACCGGAGGCTGCGGCGCAGGTGCACGGGGTGCTGCAGATACAGCAGGCGCTGCAGAGGCATTGAGCAGTTCAGGGAGGTCGACATGGAGGTTCTTGCGCCACCATCGTGCACGGCCTTCGTCTCGATGGTTTTCAATGAGGTCAAGGGATGCGAGTTTCTTCAGGTGGTGGTACAGGTTGTACCGGTCAACGCCCAACGCTTTCTGCAGCTGTACGGTGCTCATCTCTTCGGCCTGGGCCAATTCAACATAGGCACCACGGCGTGTCGGGTGAGCAAGAGCGGTGGTGATGGGGTCGCCGCGTACTCTTCCCATTCGCTCACCGTTTGGTAAGAAAGGCTTCTATGGTTTGAAGATGTCGTGTCAAACCGAATCAAATTCATTCAGCTTTTGGCGGGGAAATAGCGGGCTCTCAAGGTGGAAAAAGCAAGTTTTGTGTCGTCCACCATCGTACTGAGCGTTTGTTTGAGGAGTTCAAACGACTGTCCGTTTTGTGCCAATCGCGCACCGTTGAGAATGACGATGATCACCGAGAGTTCGTGAATCAACACACCAACCCAAAGTTGGTCGTACCACTGTTGAATCACAGCGAACACCAAGGTTACGGTGATGAAGACAGAGAAAAACAGGTTTTGCATCAAGGTTCGTTGGGCTTGGCGCGCCAGGTCGATCATGTCGGTAAGCAGCCGAGGGTCATCACCGGGGATGAGGACATCGGCCGCCTCGAGGTTGACCGATTCTCCTGTACCGATGGCGACCCCTACGTCGGCCACGGCAAGGGCTGCAGCATCGTTGAATCCATCGCCCACCATCATGGTCACGTGCGAACTTGAACGGGCCTGAACCCACTGGACCTTTTCCTCGGGACTCAAGCCACCGTGGGCTGAACTTTCTGGAAGTCCAACGGAGCGTGCAAATTCCGAAACGGCTTGCTGGTGGTCTCCGGAGAGAATTTCCACGTTGATGTTTCGCTCACGCATGGCGCTGATGAGTTCCATCGAACCGTCACGGGTATCATCGTGAACGAAGGTCGCCAGCGCAATACCCGTCTTGTCTTTCACCAACAGGCTCGCACCGTGCCCCACGGCTTTGGCCGCCTCAAAGGCTTCGAGCAACCGCTCTTCAACGGCGACGCCCATGGCTTCAGCCTTGTCCGGTCGAATAAACGCCACGTCGGCCGTGCCGTGCTTTCCAGCCACACCGGCATCAATGTCGGTCAGCCCCTTGATGCTGGCCGCCTCGATGCCTTCGGTTTGGCCATGCTCCAAGATGCTCAAGGCATAGGGGTGGTTGGATCGGGCTTCGAGCCCCATCATGACTTGCAGGGCTGATTTCATTCGCCGGCCTTTTCCAAGAACGATGGTCCCGATCTTGGGTTTGCCGGAGGTCAGGGTTCCGGTCTTGTCAAGCAGAATGTGATTCACATTCGCCATTCGCTCCAATGCGTCGCCACCTCGGACAACCGCCCCGCTCTGCGCAGCGTTGGAGAGGGCGGCAGCGTGAGGAACAGGCGTGGCGAGCAGGAGGGCACACGGGCAGGAGACAACCCACAGCAGAAGGATGATTTTCCAGTCATCTGGGAAAGCGAAGTACCAGACAGCAAAGGCACCAAAGAGCACCAACGGGACCCAGATGGCGGTGAATTTCTCAATGCCGCTGTGAAGTCGTGGGGGGACTTCTCGGAAGGTGTGGACCGCATCGATGAGCCCGGAAAGGCGTGTGTTGTCGCCCACCGCGAGGACTTCGCAAACGACCGGTCCCTGCGCCAAGACCAGCCCGGCTTCAATGACATCACCAACGCCAACGTCAACGGGCACCGATTCACCGGTGAGTGGGGCCTTGTTGAGCGCTCCCGTTCCCTCAACGATCCGGCCGTCGGCTGGAATGAGCTCGCCGCTTCGAATCTCAATGTGGTCGCCCGGATGAATGAGGTCGATGGGAACGACGTTTTCCTCCTCGTCATGACCGGGCGCCAAGGTGGGTCCTGTGGCCATCGGAAGGGCAAAGGTCGTTGGGGCAGCGCCAATGGAGGCGACGTTCTTCAAGGAAAATGCCGGTGATTTGTTGACCTTGCGTGCGGTTCGGGGCAAGCGGTCAAGTCCGCCCTGCATGGCTTCACGTGCCTTGAGGAGAGCATCGCCTTCGAGATGAACGGTGAACGCCACCAAGATGGTGACGATGAGGGCTTCTTCCCACATGCCGAGAATACACGCACCGATCACGGCAAGGCTGGTGAGGACTTGGAACCCCATCTGGAAACTTCGGAGGGAACCGTAGGCCTCTTTGAACATTTGAATTCCACCGATGGCCACGCCCGGAGCAGCCAACACGGGAATCAGCGGCCCATGGTAGCCCAGCAATTCGGCCGCCATCACGATGATGAGTACGGGGAGGGCAATACCACCGCCAATGAGGCGCCATTGGTCGGGACGAACCCGATTGGAGGTGGCTTTGGAAAACTCAGGAGGGCGGCCGAGCACCGCTTCAAGTCCTTGGCGTCGTGAATCCAAGAGGGCTTTGTCGCTGGTCACAACCAACTGCAAGAGAATGCGGTCATCATCTGAAATTTCCACGTCCAACACCCCGGGTTGACGTCGAATGACACGGTCGAGACGTTGCACGGGAACGCCGTTGCGTTGTGCAACTGCGGAGGCTTTCACGCCGACGAGTTCGTGATGTTCCACGTCGGGTGCATGGCCGAGGGAACGCAGCACGGACGAGATCTCAAACAGCGGGCCGAGTTCAAGGTCGATGTCAAACCTGACTTCACCCGAGGTGACCGAGACATTGGGGTTGGATACCTGCTTCATCTGATTCATGGCACGGGTGGCTTTGCTAGCACAATCGGGGCAGTCCATGCCCAAAATGGGCCAACTGACCGTGTAGGAGCCGGTGGCATCGGTTAACACGCTGGTGTCAACGAGGTCCGCCTCGATCACGGGCGTGTCCTCACTGGTTGGTTCGTTTGAGGGTGCTGGGTCCTCTGCGTTGACGGCCTTGCCGTCGGTTGAACCCACGGTCCTGGCGGGGGATTCAGCAGGGAAGTCGTCCTCGAGGGAAAGAAACACTTCCCCCTCCTCCGAACCCGCCATGAAATTCTCCAATCAATGGCCGTTCAAGAAACCATCTCATCAACCGTGTTTGATGGGCCGTTCAAGGCAAGGTTCATGACGCGCATGGGCTCAGCCAAAACCATGGAATGGCTGCCGCCGAATTGGTGTCCTAGCGTGGTGGTCATCGACATTGATGGGACCATCACGGACAGCAAGAAGCACCTCTCCACCGACGCCGTCTTGGCCGTTCGGAAACTGGAAGATGCTGGCATTCCTGTGGTGTTGGCGACCGGGAATGTCCGTCCAGTCACGTACGGCTTGTGGCGGTTTTTGGGCCTCTCTGCCCCCATGTGCTGTGAAAACGGTGGCGTGATTTGGCATCCTTCTTGGGAGGAACCGATGCTGCGAGCGACCGCTGCCGAGGCCAAAGAAGCCGCGCATTGGTTGGCCGGGGAGATCGACGGCCTGGATCCCGACGGCATCGCCACCAACCGGTGGCGAGAAAGCGAATGGTGCCTCTTTCCCGATGAAAATCTGGAAGCCGTAACAGCGGCCATGGCCACTGGACCCTGGCCACATCTCAGCGTCGTGCGAACCGGGTTTGCGATTCATCTGATGGAGCCACACTTGAGCAAGGGGGAAGGCCTTCGTGTCCTGTTTGACCGTATGGGCTGGTCGGTTGAAGATGCTCTGTGCGTTGGCGATGCACCCAACGACCTTCCCATGTTCGACCTGTTGCACTGGTCGGTCGCCGTAGGTGGCGCCTTTGATGCCGTTTCTCAGGCCGCCGATGTCAGGTCGCCACATCTGCACGGTGACACGTTCCCGCCACTGGTTGACGCCATCCTTCAACGAACAACGGAGGGTTAACCGTTGAATGCGCTTGGTATCGATGTGGGCGGCAGTGGATTCCGGACGGGGGTGTTCAACCTCGACTCCGGCGAGCTTGTGGGAGAATTGGAACGCTTCACTCACGGTGATTCAACCGAGCCGGCGGCTGTTCTTTCTGCCATCCGAACAGTGCTGGACACCATCGGCTGGCAGGGCCCCATCGGGATGGGTTTTCCTGGCGCCGTGGTCGACGGGCGCCCCATCACCGCCCCCAATCTGGGCGATGCTTGGATTGGTTATGACGTTGGAGCGAGCCTTGAGCCCTATCACGGTGGCCGGTTTTCCCTCATCAACGACGCCGATGCCGTGGCCGTGGCTGAGTGCCATCACGGCGCTGGACACGGCAAGGCTGCGTGTGTGTTGACCTTGACCGTTGGGACAGGGCTCGGCACCACCCTCCACCAAAACGGAACGATGGTGCCGAACTTAGAGTATGGGCGATGGCCTCACCCGACACGACCGGGCTGTTTAGAGGAACATCTCTCCGGGCAGGCCCGTCGGATTGAAGGATTGAGCCTTGAGGCATGGGCAGGACGTTTTCAGGAAGGCCTCGTGCATCTTGAAGCGAGCCTTGAGCCCGACCGAATCATCCTCTACGGCGGCTTGATGGAACACTGGGACACGATTCGTCCGCTCCTATCCACGCGGGCAGAATTGGTCCCTGCTTCGCTGTTGGAAACGGCAGGTCCCCTCGGCGCTGCGCTGGCAACTCAGCCTTTGTGAGCCGCGTTCGCAAGTGAAAACGACGTCACCATCTGCATGGCTTGCCCGTACTTGATGCTCCCGAGGTACTCTCGGCTTCGTCCGTGGGTGACCACTCGCAAGCGGTACTTGCAGACGCGCTTGGTTCGTCGCTTTCGGTGATGTTTGTAGAAATGGACGCCCACTTTGTAGGTGCCAAGCGGTGCATCGCCCGCCCACACGATGTTTTCCACCGGCGTATTGGATACGGGTCGGACGTTCATGTCCACGTCCAAGTGGCCGCCGCATTCACTTTTCTTGTTGTTGAAGTAAATGCGTTCACCAGACGGACAAAAGAGGTGAAGGTCAAGGTCATTGTAGTCGTCCCAAGCCAGTGAAATTTGCACCTCACCGGAAGCGCCACCTTCCCGCTCAAGACGCTCATCCATGTTGACTTCGGGTTCCTCGTCCTCTTCGGTGGCTACGATCACGCCGCTCCCGACGTGTTCCTCCGCCACCACGGCGGCGTGTTCGGTCATCGGGGCTTGGTGTTCACTTGTCCAGGTTTGGCGTACTTCAAGTTCGATCAAACGCTCGTCCTCGTCCATGACGTCATCGTCGACGGCAGGCGGGTCATCTTCCTCTTCGGCGTTGGCTTGGAGCAGGCCGAGTTCGAGGAAATTGCGATTGCGTCGTTCATCCCGTTCCTGCCACGCCGCTTGCTCAGCAAGTGGAAGTTCCCCCACCTGCGGCATGGAGACGAGAAGGCGCATCTCCCCTTGATGGAGCCCGATACGGGAACGCGTGCTGTACTTGTCAAGCAAGGCCAGGGCTCGCAGTTGGGCTTGGCGTTGTTGCCAATATCGGTTCAGCAGGTAGAAACCAAACCCCCCCAAACCGAGGCTGGTTCCTAGGGTGAGAGGGTCCACCATAGCCTTGTATTTGTTCGGGCTCCTTAATGAGAGAAGCGGTTCGGGGCCACTCAAGCAAGGAATTCTGCGTTCAACGCATCAAGCGAGGCTTGGTCGGGGCGGAGCACCTCGTCAGGAACATCGAGCAGTGGGGTGTCGACCAAACCGAGGTCTTCGGCCAACGACGGTTTGCTGGCGTCAAAGTAGAGCAGACCAGTGACGTGCTTCTTGGTGGTCTCGGCTTCGTGCAACGCCGTGAGGGCCGCCATGGCGTCGCCGGGGTCGTGTTCAGCCGAGATGGTTTCCAATCGGATGGTCGAACCGTCGTGAAGCGTGATGTCTCGGAAGTGACCTTCAGGGACTTCAATCTCTTCTACGGGGTTGAAGTGGGGAATGTAATCAGCCATGTGGAGCGTGATTTCATTCTCCTTGACGTAGCCGTAAGACCGCATGGACTCGTCGTTGTTGTTGAACGTGACACAGGGCGAGATGACGTCGATCAGAGCAAAGCCCTTGTGGGACATGGCGGCCTTGAGCAGGGAGGTCAGTTGCTTTTTGGAACCCGAAAACGAGCGAGCAACGAAGGTGCAACCGAGATTGATGGCCAGGGCGCACAAGTCAATGGGTTGGGTTTCATTGGCTGGCCCCTTCTTCTTCTTTGAGCCCACGTCAGCGGTGGCGGAGTACTGGCCCTTCGTCAGGCCGTAGACGCCGTTGTTCTCGACGATGTAGACCATGTCCATGTTACGGCGAATGGCGTGGATGAGTTGTCCAATACCGATGGAGGCGGAGTCACCGTCACCAGAAACGCCGAGGTAGAGCAAGTCTTTGTTGATCGCATAGGCACCGGTGGTCACCGAGGGCATGCGGCCGTGAACGGTGTTGAAACCGTGGGACTGGCCGAGGTAGTAGGCAGGCGTCTTCGATGAACATCCAATGCCCGACATCTTGGCGATGCGATGAGGTTCAATCCCGTTTTCCCATGCAGCCGTGATGATGACGTTGGAAATCTGGTCGTGGCCACAACCAGGACATAGCGAGGATGGTCCGCCGGTGTAGCTGTCCTTTGGCTCGTTGAGAACGTTCAGTTTGATGGCTCGTGCGGGTTTGTCGCTCATTGCTTCACCTCCTCGAGGGTTTGCAGAATACGCTCAGCGTAGATGCGTGCCCGTGGCGGCATGCCGTCGCTGTAGGCAACCGAGTGCACCTTGGTGACCAGGTCGTTGGGGAGTTCGCGGCGCAGAATGCCGTAAAGTTGCCCGTCGCGGTTGATCTCAAGGACGATGACAACATCGTGTCGGCGCACAAATTCCTCCACCTCGGAGTGTAGAGGTAGGGCGCGAACACGGCACTGGCTGACCTTGAGACCCGTTTCTTCGAGGATGTCGTCGATTTCTTGAATCGAATTTTCCATGCTGCCGAGGAAGACGATTCCGACCTCGCACTCATCTTCTTCTCGAAGGAGAGGGGCAGGTAATTGGTCTCGGGCGTTGTCGATCTTCGTTCGTAGACGTTGCATGAGGTTGTAGTAATCCTCCGGTTTTTCGGAGTAGACGCCCATGGGGTTGTGGCCTGTTCCTCGGTAGAGGATGGGAGCCATGCCAGAGCCGGGGAGCGTACGATAAGGAATGCCGTCGCCGTCCACGTCGAGGTAGCGACCAAAGGTTTCGAAGGCTTCGAACACGTCCTTCTCACGGACGGTCTTGCCACGGTCCATGGGCTGGTCAGGATACGTGAAACCGCCACAAGCCCAGCGGTTCATGCCGAGGTCGAGGTCGCTCATGCCGAAGACCGGCGTTTGGAAACGCTCGGCGTAATCGAAGGCTCGCCAACCGTACTCAAAGCACTCCTCCACGGTTCCCGGGATGAGCACGATGTGTTGCGTATCGCCGTGGCTGCCCTCGTAGAGCATGGCGATGTCGGATTGTTGAGTGCGAGTAGGCAGGCCGGTGGAAGGGCCGACACGAGTGACATCCCAGAAGACCGAGGGGATTTCAGCAAAGTAGGCCAGGCCGATGAATTCCTGCATCAGCGAAATACCGGGTCCAGAGGTAGCGGTCATGCCACGGCCACCGGCCCAACCGGCCCCGAGCACCATGCCGGCGGCGGCGAGTTCGTCCTCCGCCTGAATCACGGCCATGGTGGCGTTGCCTTCGTCGTCAGTTCGCAGCCTTGGGATGTAATTGATGATGCCTTCAGCCATCGAGGACGAGGGCGTGATGGGGTACCAGGCCAGCAATTGGACGCCGCCGTAATGGGCGCCGAGCGCGGCTGCTTCGTTGCCTTCGATGAAGAACTGGGGCACCTCAACGTCGCGGGGTTCCACAGCGTAAGCGTCCTCCTTGGTCAGGTGCTCTTTGCAGTAGTCTCGGCCCAAACCGAGCGCCGTGATGTTGAGTTCAACAGCGGTGGCCTTGCCCTTGAATTGCTTGGCAACAGCAGATTCGAGGCAGGCTTGATCGATTCCAAGCAGTTCGGCGAGGATCCCGACGTAGATGATGTTGGTAACGAGTTTGGCGATTTTCGGGTTGATTTTTCGAGCCAAGGAACTCATCGGCACCGGGTAGGAGATGATGTCGTCGCGCTCGACGGTTTTCTTCTTCGTGTCGCTGTTCCAAATCACGACGGAACCTGGCTCAAGTGCGGCGAGGTCCTCGTCCCACGTGGCAGGGTTGACCAACACCTGGATGTGCGTGCGGTCGCCGGGGGCCTGATAGCCCTTGTCCGAGAGACGGACGATGTACCAAGTGGGGAGGCCGGAAATGTTGGACGGGAAGAGGTTCTTCCCGCTGACGGGAACCCCCATGTCAAAGAGCGATTGCAACAAAATGAGGTTGGCGGATTGCGACCCGGTTCCGTTGGCGGTGGCGATGTTGATGGTGAAGTCATTGATGATGCGGTCCATGTGAAACATCCCTCGTGGGGCTGGCGGGGAACCCGTCCTTGAGTTCGGGCTGGCCAAGCACTCTTTCAACATGTTGCCGCTCCATTCAGCAGGCTGACGCCCGTAGGGCGCCGAACAGTTTGCTTGAGCGAACGGCTCAAAACCATAGGGTGGTTGGGCAGAAGCATGGCGGACGATGCGATGACGGCCGGATGGGAGAAGGCTGAGAAAGCCATCACGAAAGGAAAAGGCGATTCAGCCCTGAAGATTCTTCGGGACATTGACGCCGACGGCAAGGAGCCCACCACGCTGCGTCTGGCAGGCCATGCGACCTGGCTCGAGGCCAAGGCACGCAACAACCGCGGCGACTACCGTCGTGCCGCCTCGCTGCTTCGAGAATCCACCAAGAAGAACCCTCGGGACAAGAAGGCTGACCGCCTTTACAACGAACTCCTCAACGAGATGCAGGACAAGGGCATCAGCGAGACCACCTTCCCTCGTTTGCTCAACGATGGCACGCCAACACCTGCGGGGATCGTGGCCATCGTCCTGGCGGGTGTGCTTTTGCTGGCGATGATCAACGTCGCTAACCGAGGCGACACCACGACCGACATCGTCGAATTTGAATTGACGTGGAACGGCGGCGCCAACAGCGGGACGGTCACCATTGAGCTGTACCCCGACTTGGCTCCTGTTCACGTTGAGAATTTCAAACTCCTCGTGCAGAACGGCGATTACGACGGGACCATCTTCCATCGCGTCATCGATGATTTCATGATTCAGGGTGGCGATTTCACCAACAGTGACGGCACCGGCGGCCACGCAGCCAAGTGGTTCGGTTACTGTAATGGAGCCGAGACAACCGAAGCGGAGTGCGCCGGAAAGACATCGTATACCATTCCCGATGAAGCTGACAACGGCCTCAATCACGAGCCGTGCACCATCTCGATGGCCAAGACCAGCGCTGCCAACACGGGAGGAAGCCAATTCTTCCTCATCCCCAGCGACAGCACGCCCTCCTGGCTGGACGGTGTTCACACCGTGTTTGGCGAAGTCACCAGCGGCTGCGACCATGTCACGGCCATTTCCGGAGTCGAAACGGGTCAAAATGACCGTCCAGCCCAAAACGTTGAGTTGGTGTCGGCCACCTTTGTCGGTTCTGAAACCAAGCCTTGGTACGAGTTCTGGTGAAGCGAGCGTCAGTGAGAGGAACCCACGCAGCAGCGATGGGCCAAACCGGCGTGAGGGGTGAAGGGTTTTCTTCATAGACGGGGGGGTTTTCCCATAAATCATGGCGACCTTGGACCCCTTTAACGCACGCAAGACCCTCGGCGTTGGTGGCGATTACTACGCCCTTGACGCCCTTGATGCCAACGGTATTTCCACGGCTCACTTGCCCTACTCCATCCGCATTCTCCTCGAAGGCGCTTTGCGCGCTAACGATGGGTTTCTCATCACCGAGGATGACATTCGCAAGATTGCTGCATGGACGCCTGACGGTGAGCGCGGCGAAATTCCCTTCCGCCCTTCACGTGTCATCCTTCAGGACTTCACCGGTGTCCCCGCCGTGGTGGATTTGGCTGCCCTGCGTGACGCTATGGTGGAAATGGGCGGCGACCCCGAGAAGGTCAACCCCCAAGTGCCCGTGGATCTGGTCATTGACCACTCGGTTCAGGTCGATGTTTCGGGTGCGAGCAGCGACGCTCTTGACATGAACCTCGACATTGAATACCACCGCAACATGGAACGCTACACCTTCCTCAAATGGGGCCAGCAATCTTTGGCGAACTTCCAAGCCGTCCCCCCTTCCCGTGGCATTGTCCATCAGGTCAACCTCGAATTCCTCGCCAGCGTGGCTCGCCAAGAAGAAGGCGTGTGGCTGGCCGATACCTTGGTCGGGACGGATTCTCACACCACGATGGTCAACGGACTCGGCGTCCTTGGATGGGGCGTTGGCGGCATTGAAGCCGAGGCTGTGATGCTCGGCCAACCCATCTACATGCTCGCCCCTGATGTCATCGGTGTTCGCTTGACAGGCAGCCTCCAGCCCAGCGTAACCGCCACCGACATGACGCTCCGCATCGTTGAGATGCTTCGTGAACACGGTGTGGTCGGGAAGTTCGTTGAGTTCTTTGGTGCTGGCATGAAGGCGCTGTCGTTGGCCGACCGGGCCACCATCGCCAACATGGCACCGGAATACGGTGCCACTTGTGGCTTCTTCCCGGTGGATGAACGCACCCTCGATTACCTTCGTCTCACAGGGCGCGAGGACGATGCTGTGGCCGGTGTGGAAGCCTACGCGAAGGCTCAGGGTCTTTGGTGCGGTGAAGGCGCCGAAGAGAAATCCTACACAGCGGTCCTTGAATTGAACCTCGATGATGTCGTGCCCGCCCTGGCGGGTCCCAAGCGCCCTCAGGACCGCGTGGACCTCAATGAAATGAAGTCGCACTTCGTCGAGAGCCTCACCCATGAGGTGGGTCATCAGGGGCACGGTCTGGCGGCTGAAGACTTGTCGAAAGGCGCCATTGTGGAGATGAACGGTGAAATGTTCGACTTGAACCACGGCGACGTGGTCATCGCGGCCATCACCTCGTGCACCAACACGTCCAATCCCGGCGTCATGATGGCGGCTGGTTTGCTGGCTCGAAACGCCCGCCAGCGTGGCCTTTCGGTCAAGCCGTGGGTGAAAACGTCCTTGGCCCCGGGTAGCCGGGTGGTCACGGAATACTACGAAGCTACAGGCCTTCAGGACGACCTCAACGCCATGGGTTTCCATACCGTTGGTTACGGTTGTACCACGTGCATCGGCAACTCCGGGCCACTGCCCGAGGCCATCGAGGCGGCCATTGATGAGGCTGGCTTGATCGTCGGCTCAGTGCTTTCTGGAAACCGCAATTTCGAGGGTCGAGTTCACGGGAAGGTCAAGGCTTCGTATTTGGCCAGCCCACCCCTTGTCGTGGCGTACGCCATCGCCGGAAACTTGGAAGTCGATTTGACCTCGGAACCCATCGGCTACGACCACGACGGCAAGGCCGTTATGCTCGACGAAATCTGGCCTTCAGAGGCCGATATTGACGAGGCCATGAAGGTCATCACGCCCGATATGTTCCGTCAGCGCTACGCTGACGCCATGAATGAGCCACGTTGGAACAGCATCCCAGCCGAAGCATCACCGCTCTACCCTTGGGAAGACGCCTCGACGTACATTCGCCTACCGACCTTCTTTTCCGGCCTCTCTGCGACCCCTGAGCCCATCACCTCCATCGAGGGCGCCAAGGTGTTGCTCAAGTTGGGCGATTCCATTACAACCGACCACATTTCACCAGCCGGCTCCTTCCCAGCCGACGGCCCTGCGGGTCAGTGGTTGGTGGAGAGGAAGGTCGAGCAGGGCGATTTCAACTCCTTCGGTAGCCGCCGTGGCAACCATGAGATCATGATGCGAGGCACGTTTGCAAACGTTCGAATCCGCAATCAGATGGCGCCAGGAACGGAGGGCGGGTATGCACTCAACCACGAAACGAATGAGGTCATGTCGGTCTACGATGCCGCACAAATCGAGGCCCCCAAGGTCGTCTTGGCTGGCAGCCAGTACGGCACCGGCTCATCACGGGACTGGGCGGCCAAAGGGACTTACCTTCTTGGGGTTAAAGCGGTGATCGCCACGTCGTTTGAACGCATCCATCGCTCCAATCTGGTCGGCATGGGGGTGCTTCCGTTGACCTTCAAAGACGGCGAATCCCACGAACACTTGGGCCTGACCGGCCACGAGGCGTTCACCATCCCGCTCAGCGATGATGTCCAACCGCTCCAGTGGATCACGGTCACGGCTGACCGAAGCGACGGGACCTCGACGACGTTTGAGGCTCAGGTTCGCCTGGACACGCCGGTTGAGGTTGAATATTACCGCAACGGTGGTATCCTCCACACCGTCCTTCGTGAGATGGCTCAATCCACCGCATGAATGCAGTAGATTGAAAATCAGATGAAGTGGAGACCCGTTCAATGCGTCAACTCCGAGGCAACGTCAGGTACCGATTCCGGTCTGATGATCACGATGTCAACATCGTCATTGAAGGCGATGCTGAATGGGTGGCCAAGCACGTTGATGAACTCGGCTTGACCGGCGTGGGTTGGACCATGCCTACGGGGACACAGGTCAAGGCCAGTAACCTCTCCACCGTCAGCCGAGAGCGCCAAGAGGCTGGCGAGAATATCGAGATGGAGGACGCACCAGAGGACCAACCTCCGGCCGACATGGGGCCCACGCCAGACCCGAGCCGAATCCCCATCGTGCGTCGCCCCATCGGCGAGCTAAACCTTCAGGAAAAATTGAGTCAAGCCGGGCTTGAACCAGCTGAACGTCCGGACATCATCGAATTGATGGACATCATCGAAGACATGGACCCACCAATCCCTGCCCAAGGCGCCACCAGTGTTGATCCGATGGCTGAGGCGTGGTTGCGAGAATTGCTCCAACTCGTCGTCCGCGACCACGGGAGCACCGGTCTTCGAACCGAAGACATCGAGGAGATTGCCAGCAACAAGTTGGGTGGGCGAGAAGGCACCGCACTTGAAGTCTGGTTGGAATCGTTGTTTTCCGCAGGAAAACTGGTGAAAATTCACGGCGGGGATGCCACCGGATGGGGTCCTTCGCCGAAGTGGTTGTCCGGCAGGATTTGAACACGTTCTTTCCACTGAGAAACGAAGGGAGAAAAGCCTTCATTTTTTGAACATAAACGAGGGCTTGCGCCCAAGTTGAAGGGGAACTTGAGTGCAAAGGCATTATATCCGAACAGGCCGTCGCGAGGACAAGTGATGTCCATGTCAACCCAAAACGACCTCTCTAAAGCCCGAATGCGCAGTATTTTCCTCACGCTGCTGATGGTGCTCAGCACCACCGCCGCGCTGGCAACCACCGCCAGTGCATCGGTTGCACGAACCTACACCACCAATCGCGACCCCATGGATGTCGCCATCGGTGACTTCGACTGTGATGGCCACAACGACATGGCTGTCGCTACGGACGGCACGCACTCGATGACCATCCTCTACAACGACGGCTTCGGCAACTTCAACGAACGCCAGGACATTTGGGTGGCTGGCAACCAAAGCCGCAATGCTGACTGGGATGAGTTTGCAAACGTTGAGCAGGTGGAAGTGGGTGAATTCACCGGCGACTCAGCCATTGACATCGTCATCTATCAGAAGAACAATCCGTTCAAGACCAACGACCAAGGCGCACCTGCCGCTGAGCCCGGCAACGTCACCATCATTGAGAACGGCGGTTGTAGCAACCGAGACTGGTCCATCGGCGAGCGGTTTACCCACTTTTGGGTGTGGGACATGACCGTTGGCGACGCAGACCAAGACGGCAACGACGACATCTACGTGCTCGACCTTCTCAGCGACATCACCACGCAGCGGGTCGTGACTTATCGCAGCCCGATCACCTCGGCCACCAACGGCATTCCCACAGCACTGGGATCCTCGCAATCCAACACGTACCGGTCCATCGAGGTCGGCGATTACGGTGAATCTCAGAGCGGGCTGACCGGCGCTTGTACCGATGACGACATCTTCCTTCTGCGAAGCGAAGGTCTCGATTACTCCACCGGGCAAGTCACCAACCCCGGCAACGACGACAACATCACTGTCATTGAGTACGACTGTCAACTCCAGAACTACCCCGCCACCTATTCCTACGGCACCAACCAAGCCAACACCCACGTCATCAACATGGGCGTTGGCACCACCGAAGATTTCTCCATCGCTGACATCGGCGGCGTCGGCTACGTCGACACCATTGCTGTGATGGACAGCAACCTCGAAAATGTGAGCTTCAAGCAAGCCTCTGCTCAAGGCACCTTCGGAAATTCACAACTCGCCTACTTTGGCCCCTACATCTCGTGGGCAATCCAAGTGGCCGACCTCAACGGCGATAGCGAACCTGATTTCATCAACCCCACCATCGCTTTCCAGCAAAACACCTCGGACTCCGCTGGTGGAGTCACCTCGAGTTTCTTCCTCAACTTCCCTACCACCGTTCAAGTCACGCTTTCTGATGGCAACGGTGGACACGTGAGCCCATTGTCCTACCCAGCAGGCCGCCGCCCCTCCGCCGTGGCCGTTGGTCAACTTCAGGGTGGTTCGAGCTCGGCCCCAGACCTCGTGGTCGGTCACACCAACTACAACTTCGGTGGTTGGCGAGACAACTTCGGATGGGCTGGTCAATACGATACGCTCACGGTTGTTGAAATGGACAACAAAGACTTGGCCGTCACCTCCCTTGATATCTCTCCGACCGACCGCTTCTTTGGCTTGGTTGGTGAAGGAACACGCACGATCAACGTCACCGTCACCAACACCGGCATGGACACCCTCAACGGTCAAACTGCTGACCTTGATGTCGAACTGAAGATCGTTGATGAAGCCAACTCCACCAACAACACTGTTTACGCCAACGATTGGGACTCAGCTGAGGACAAGACCGGTTGCGGATCTGGCTGTTCATGGAGCTTTGAGGAGTACGTCGACGGTACAACCAACTGGCACTTGGAAACGAACCATTCGACCGGCGCCACTGGCGGGGGCAACAACGACGCCAACGTTTCTGCGAACTACATCAATCCGACCGACTTCATGTGGGCCGGGAACATGAAGACCAATTCCTCTGGCGACACTTGGAGCGGCTTTGGTAAGAATTGGGACGACGCCATGGTGCTCAACGATGTTGATTTGACCGGCGCCGACCGTGCCTTCATGAGCGTTGAACTCTTCCGCCACCTTGGGCTTGGGGCCCTCGGAAATTCTGACGGAACCGGCTTCATCGTCGGGGATGTTTGGGATGACTTGGCCATCGTTGAGGTTGGAAGCGAGGAAACTGGCTGGAACCTTATCGGTTGCCCACAGCAAGCGGCCATTGAAGGCGCCTGTCCTTCTGGTGCTACCATTTGGGGTGGCTTTGACAACGACCGTCTCTTCAAGCAAAACTCCTGGGGTGCAGCCCCAGAAAACATCGTGTACTACGGTCTCTTCTCTGCTGGAACTTACTACGGTTGGGACAACTTCACCGAGGAAGACCTCGGGGCTTTCGACCTGTCCTTCTGGGCTGGCGAAACCGTTGACATCCGCTTCCGTTTCCGCACCGGTTTCGAAGGTTCAACGGCAAACGACAACGAATCCCAATGGAGTGGCCGTGATGGCTATGCCGTTGACAACCTGACCATCTGGAAGCAAAACACCGCCTTCTTGCCCAACCCGCAAACGCAATCCACCACCATCGGGCCGCTCAGCAACCTCGAGCCCGGCCAAGAGTACACCACGTCCATTCAGGCTAACCTGCTCAACGATACCACCTATCGAATCTCGGCGACCATTTCCAACAACGCTTGGGATGAACAGGACATCAACGATGACGTCATCGGTTATGTCACACCGTTCAATTTGTACGACCCCACCGTGGAGTCCATCGACTTCTTCAATCCTGGTGGCCTTTATGCTGAAGGTACGTTTGACATCTCGGTGACCACCAACAACTACGGTAACACCCCGGTGGACTTTGGTATCGAGGCAACGGTCTATTCCGCTACGCCATCGGACGTGTACTGCGGTACACCTTCAGCGGTCTGTGAGGAAACCTTTGAGGGCGGAAGTCAAGGCTACCGCTACGAAGAGAACCAGCAACCGAAGGGTGCCATTTACAACGAAAACTCGTGTTCGACCAAGATCTTCAACAACAACGCCTACTGGTTCGGCCACCCCTGTGATACCGGTACCCTCGGCTACGACGATGCTTGGGCCAACGAAACCCTGACCATCCCCAACATCGACCTGACGAGCATGAGCGGCGACTTCGTTTCACTCAACTTCGAATACTATGCTGACACGTTCTACACCATCGACCAGAACGGCAATGTCGATCCTAGTGACTACGCCACCATGTCGGTTGACTACGACAAAGACGGCGCCAATTACACCGGTTTGGTCTTCGCTCAATGGAATGACTACAACGAAGACGGTACCTGTCAGAACGACGACGATGGCAACGGGATCGTCAACGCAACCGAATCCATCGACCAAACCGAGTTGTCCTTCATCGGCGACCCGGCGAACACCGATGGCAGCGGCAACTACAACGTGTTCTTCAACTCCGATGAACTTGTCAAGACCACGAGCATTGACTTGACTCACTTGTACATCCAAAACCGGTCTTCCCCAGACTCCAGCCAGTGGCGAACCGAGTGCATGTCGCTCCAGGGTTCCATGGTGGACGTCCACTTTGACTTCCAGTCGGACGATGACGGCCGCAACGGCATCAACGATGGCTTCAAGGGCATTGGATTCAACAACATCTCCCTGCAAGAGTACACCTTCGTCCAAGATGCAGTCTACACCGATTCTCGGACCAATGTGGACGCTGAAGATGCTGCTACGAACGTCATCGCCAGCCACGAGTTCTTTTCGGGCGTGTATCGCTTGGATGTCAAGACCGTCTTTGACAACACCACGATTGGTAAGTCATGGTATAACGACAACGAACTGTCTGAAGCCAACAACATCGAGCGTGTCATCTTCAACGTCGAATCGGTTGACATCTCCATTGGCAAGCCCAATATCCTCGCTTGCCACGACGACCAGAGCCTGGCGTGTGTCCTGCCCATCGACAGTGCCTTGACGCACTCTTGGGACATCCAAGCCACCAACGGTGTGCTTGCCGGTGATTATGTGTTTTACATGGAAGTCACTGACATGGCTGACGGTAGCCAAGCCCACATCGTGGACTCTGGACCGGCTGTCACCCTCCAGAGTCAACAGAAGACCACGGTCTCGTTCACACCCTGGAACGGATGGATGGATGGCAAGACCTACAACATCAGCTTCTATGGACGCTTGGCAGATGGCAGCGAAACTGGTAACGAGCGTTACTTCCACGCCACCTTTGCCGACCATGTTGACGTCGCCATCCTTTCGGACACCTCATCACGCACCACGGCCATCAAGCAAGATTTGGCCATCCTCGGTATGTCCTACACCCAGTACGAGATCAACGACTGGAGTACATACTTCGATGCCGGTTGGTTCACCCACTACGACAAGATTGTGCTGCCATGGCAGGATGTGTTGGTGGCGAAGGACACGCAATTTGGCGGTGATGGCTACTATCAGTACCTTGGTGAGCCTGCTCGCCGAACGGTGCTTGAGAACTTCATGTCCGCCGGCGGTACCGTGCAGGCCCATCTTGGCCCGCTCGGCAGCCAAATCTACGGTCTCGATCAGGGATTGGCCGGTCGCCTGCCGTTCGGCCTCGACATCCAGAGTCGAGACACGGCCAGCACCCAGGTCACCTACGCTACCATGGATCTCGCTGACCCCTACCACCCGGTCATGGACAACATTGACGTGAACGCTTTCCAGGGCTTTGACGCCAACTCCGGTGTAGCCCAAGCTGTGTTGAACACCAAGTCGGTCAGCACCAACAACGTGCCTGAGACCTGCAACGGCTACATGGAAGATGGCGGCTACTTCCAGCGCCTTATTCGCTCAACCGAGGACATTCAGGACACCGTTCTGGGTGTCTGCAGCTACTTCTCTGGCGGGATGATCATCTCGACCATTGACATTGCCACACACTCTGAGCGAGCCGACAGCTCCACCTTCCCGCTCATGGGCAACCTCCTGCAGTACCAAGTCAACCCGTACCCCGACGGCTTTGGCACGCTCGGCAACGGCCTGGACTTGACCATCAACGGTGAAGTCCCCGGTATCGACCCCAGCACCGGCAAGTATGCGCTCCGCTACATGAAGAGCGACGCCACCTTGACCTTCGGCTTCACGACCTCGACCACCGAGACCTTGGAAGCCGACTGGATCATCGACGGCCCCACCAACTGGGACGGCAGCACCCTTGCTGCCGGTGTCACCGGGCACTCCACCGAGATGTCTCCCGTGATGTCCTTCTGTAAGGCTGACCTTGCGTCGCAAACCGGCTGCGCTCAGGGCGAGCAATGGCACATCACGCTGATGCTCCACGACGACAACGGCCACGCCCGAACCATCGACGTCGTGGTCGAGACCAACGATGTCTACGCTGATGAATTCCGACCCGAGGCCGACGCTGTGATCGACATGCGAACGGACTACGAAGACAACGTTGAGTTCATGGGCACCAAGACGGTCTCCAATGTGGAATGGGACGTTCACCGTCTCATTCTGCAAGGTGAAGGCGACGACGCCGAACTGATCATCCACTTCGATGCCAGCGAATCCATGGATATGGACGCCCTTGACGGCAACGGCATTGAGACCTACGAATGGAAGGTTCTCTTTGACGCACCCTACGGCGACGATTCGTTCGACTTGGACGGCCACACGTTCACCCAAACCGCAGCAAGCGGTGGCCAATGGTCGTACAAATTCAAGAACGTGACCGTTGATTCAACCGCTACGACAGAGAACCAGATTCGAATTGAACTGGTCGTTTACGACAGTGCAGGCAAGTTCTCTGAGAAGCACCGCATGTACTTCGTCGTCGTGCCCGATGGCTTCGGCGATGAGGAGCCCGACGTGCAGTGGGACAACGCTAACTTGGACGGCACCCAATTCGTCGACGACACCATCACCCTCACCGGCAAGGTCCTCTCGGGCTCGGAGACCGGTGAAGTCTACGTCGAAGCGGCGTTCTTCTTGGACAACCTCAGTGCATCTGCGGCCATCAAGTACCAGTTGGGCCAACAGGACCTCTGGGCCAAGAGCGACAACCTCAGCGACGGTGAGAACTTCGAGTTGACGCTCGATATGAGCAGCTTCTACACGAACGAGCCCGTCACTCGTACGGTCTTCCTCAAGTATTACGAGGGCACCTACCCTAACGAGCGTTGGGTCACGACCAAATCGATTGAACTCAAACTCCCTGCCTGTCAGGGCCTTGAGGCAGATCAGCGAGCCATCGATGCCGGTGGCGAGTTTGTGCTCGACGCGAACGGCGACTGTCAATGGGAAGGTGCTTGGTCCTACGACCCGCTCACCGGTGAGTGGACCGACAACACCCAAACCACCACCGATGGCGACGATGCTTCTGGTGGTCTTGACCCCATGGTGCTCCTCATTGGCGGCATCGTGTTGCTCTTGATCATCGGTGGTTCGCTGATGTTCATGCGCAAGGGTTCGGACAAGGACGATGCCTTCGGCGGTATGGAAGGGGCATTTGGCGCTGATGCGCTTGACCCGACCGAGCAGTACGTGCAACAACTCATCGCTCAGGGCTACCCTGAGGAAACAGCGAGGGCCTTTGCAGCGCAGTACGTTGGCGGTGCAGCGGCTCAGCCCGCAGCAGCAGCTCAGCCCGCAGCAGCGCAGCCAGCAGCACAACCCGCAGCAGGCTTCGACCAAGCGGTGTACGAACAGTACTACCAGCAGTTCGTGGCTCAAGGCTACGATGCAGCGACGGCCGCAGCATATGCACAGCAGTACGCTGTCCAGTACGCTCAATCGCAACAGTGAGGCTTTGAGGGCGGGGAATTCCTCCCGTGTCCGAAGACCTTGAGCGGCTGGGCCGTCAGGCTCGCCTCGGGAAATGGATGGGAATTGTTGGGATTCCGCTTGGGCCCGTCATGGGTCTTGGTTTGCTGATCGGCCTGCTTGGATTTGCCTTGAACCACGACGTGTGGGAGCAAGGCCCAGCGCTGCCGGACCACCCACTGCACGCTACGGTTCGGCGCTGAACCGGATGGTGAACGGTCGCCGTTGTCCTGCCCATGGTGATGATGATTGCAGGCGGGGTTGTTGACGTGGTTCGAACCTCGTTGTGAATTTTGGTGGAAACAATGCGCCTCATTCACCGACGCAACCCTGGCGTGAACAGCATGCCGGGAGCAGGATCACTCTTCTTCGTAGGCTTCGAGCAGGGGTCCTTCCTCGATGGGAATGTGCCCCTCTGCATCCATGTGTGAGTCGAAATCAGGAAGACGCATCCGCCAGTTGTTGGGCAGTGGCTTGCCCTTGTCAATGATTTTGAGCATGCGTTCTTGCCACGAAAGTGGTTTTCGCTGCATGATGTACATGTAGAGCACGGAGGTGCGGATCTCCTCGTCCATGACGGTGTATCCGGTAGCAGCCTCAAAATTCATGGCTCGGAGCAAGTTAAACGCTGGCCGATTGATGATTTGGAACCAGCGTTTGGCGTTACGGGCGCACACCAGAATCACGATGAGGATGGCGAGGGTGTTGAAACACAGGGTGACGATGTTGAAACTCTCGGGGCGCATTCCCTGAAGGAGAATCAAGAGAATGAGCAAAATTGGCAACGCCGTGATGAGGAAGATGAAGTTCTGCGACATTGGTGGCTTGACCATCTTGTTGCGAATAGCAATCCAACCGTCGTGATGACGCTCGTAGGGCTTGAAGATGTCCTGTGGCTGTTGCGTGGCAGCCGCACGCACCAGTTGGAGCAGGCTGTTGATTTTCCTGAATTGCGTCATCCCCACGTCCATGTTATCGTCCAAAATGGATTGAAGACGTTCCTGAGCGAGACTGTATTCACCCATATCGGCCAAAATGGACGCCATCTCAACAACGGGGGTGACTTCGTCAGGGGCGACGTCTCGGCAGGATTGCCACCAGTGAAGGGCATCGTGGAGCATACCCAAGTCGTCGGCCATCAAACGTCCACCACGAACCCACATGTCCATTCGACTTGGGTCAGCGGCGACGATCTTCTTCACCGCAGAAAGCGCTTGGGCAGCTTGGACCATCGTCGGTGGCGTAGGGGCTGGTGGAAGGCACGCCTCGACATAGACCGACCACGCTTCAAGGTGGTCAGGGTCAAGTGTAACTGCCTTTTTTGCCTCGGTTTTGGCAAGGTCCCGGTCGCCTTCGTCGAGGGCTTCCAACGCATTGAGGTAATGCGATTCGGCGCTCATGGTCTCACGTCCATTCAGTCTTCTTTTCGTTCAAATGAACGGGGCGCTCTGAAATCTTGAGGTGGACGGTTATGGGCATGGCCGGAGCGCTTGCCTTTGGCTCTTCGAAAGCTTCCATCAGAGGGGCCACGACGTTGAGGGCCACCTCCACCACGTGGGCGGTCGTCACGGCCGCCTTGCCAGCGACCTTGTCCGCGGCCGCCACCGTCTCGTCGCCCACCGTCCCGGAAGCCTCGGCCCCCTTCGTTGCGCTGTCCGCCGTAAGATGAGCGTCGGTCTCCACCTCGGTCACCACGATCGTTTCGGTACCCGCCACTTTGACGCCGGTCGTTGCGTTGGCCACCATAGGAAGGGCGGCCTCCGCCTCGTTGACCACCGCCACCGCCGCCACCTGGTCGAGGTGCCTCGCATCGGTTGCAGGCGTTTCGGAACGAGAAGTTGGAGTTGTTACATTGCGGACAGGTCCAATCGTTATCGTTGAAGGTGTTCCGTTGGGGTCGGCCCTGGTCTCGACGCCCACGGTCGTTTCTGAATCCACGGTTATCCCCGCCACGGTCGTTTCTGAATCCACGGTTATCTCCGCCACGGTCGTTTCTGAATCCACGGTTATCCCGTCCGCCTTGCCGGTTGTTGAAGTGTCGATCACCGCCACGGTCGTTACGCTGGCCGCCACCACCGGGTCGGGGCTCTTCGCATCGGTTGCAGACCGTGCGGCGGGCAAAGTTGGAGTTGTTGCATTTTGGACAGGTCCAATCGTCGTAGGTTCGCTGGTCTTGACCTCCATCTCGGGAGCCTCGATGGTCTCGGCCGCCTTGGCGGTCGTTGGAGCGTCGGTCGCCACCTCTGTCATTTCGGTACCCACGGTTGTTTCGTCCATCTTGGCGACGGTCGTCACCTCGTCGGTCCCAGTGGCGCGTGTTCCCTTCTCTTCGCTCGCCTTGCCGGCGGTCCTGACGCTGCTCAGTCGGCTTTTTCTTGGCGCGAACGGAGACCGAGATTCCAATCAAGCTGTCCATGTCGAGCGAGCGGTCGATGTGGGCTACGTGAGCGAGCGGTCGGTCGGTGCTACCGATGACTCCGTCCACTTTGCCGATGTAGGCGCCGTCGTCGGCTCGGACCATGATGGCGTTCAAGGCTGGCGATGAACCGTCAAAGTGCACCAGTAGGCCACCTTCGTGGCTTTTCGCTTCTACGGTGCCTGTGAACATCTCTAGACCTGTTCAATCCTGCGGCCAAGTGCTTTTGGTGTTGTCGGTATCACTCAGGCTTCCGTCGCTGAAGCAGCATGGCGGCGCCGAGCATCGTGAGCGTGGCCAGGAACGAGAGAGACGGGAGGGCACCGCTTTCATCGTCAACCAGTGGCGGGGCCACTTCAGGTGGTTCCTCGGAAACGGGGCTGGGGATGCTGACAGCAAGTTGCGTGCTAGCACCGGATTCATCAACCGCAGTGATGAGCACATCGTAATTGGTCAAGCCGTTGGCGAGGCAGATGGCGGTGGAGACTTCCACGACCCAGTTGATGCCGTCGATGTTGAACCCTTGGTAGTCCGCTCCACAGATGGTGAGGCTCATCGTGACGGCTTCAAGGTCGGGGTCAGAGACCAAGCCGTACATCTCGAATTTGAGTTGACTCTCGTCCCATGTGGCGTTCTCCCCGTCGAAGTTCACAGCGACAGAGACGACGGGCGGTGAGTTTGGTTTGGTGAGACCAAGGGCGAGGTCAGCCTGATGGTCCAGCATGTTGCTGGCCTCGGCCATCACGGCGAAAGCGAACGTTCCGGGGCGAATGCTCTGCAGGGAAACGGCGGTCACCGTCGGTGCTGCGGCTACGGTGATCGTTTCGCCGGCGCCGCCCATCTGACCGTCTTGAACGGCGCGAGCAGAGAACAGGAATTCGTTGACCAAGCCGGTGGAGGTGATGGTCAACCGAGCGGTCTTGCCGTCATCGTCCACGGTGGCTGTGGCGGTGTAGAGCGTTCCGAAGGTCCAGGTTCGCGTGTTGTTTTCATCGACGGCCCCCAAGGGGTCCACCGGCAAACAGCTCGCTGTGGCTTGTGTAGACTCGGCGGGCTGGGTGACAAAGAAATCACCGATGACGTTGGTGGAAACACTCCAGCCGGCTTCATCAAAGGTGCATTGAAGCGACCAGCCGTTTTCATCGGCAGCCCAAGCGTTTCCAACATCGGCCGAGGCAAACCGCCACGTGCCCGTTCCGGAGGTGGGCACGACCGTGCCGTTGGCTGGAGCCTCATCCGTCCAAGCGGGTACGTCGTTCGTCGCTGGCTCTTGGGTGGTGAAATCCATGAACATATCACAGTACAAATCCCATTGGGTTCGATCAAAGTTGACGAGTTGGGTGACTCGGAGGGCCCCATCGGGGAGGTACATGAAGGAGGGTTGGCCAATATGATCACAGGTTTGGCCACTGGCAGGTTGGTTGTCGGTGACGCGGAAATCATACATTCGCAGGCCCTGCAGCACAGGGAAAGTCACGACAAGGGCGGCGTTGCTCATGTTGCTGATGTTCATGGCCAGCGTAAAGTTGGACACGCCACTGTTCGGGAGTTGGTCCCAGCGCACGTTGTTGGCCTGGCCGTCGGCTACCGAGAGGCTGATCTCCATGTCATCGGTGGTTGAGGTGGGCACTTCTTTGCAGTCGGCCGCTGCACCAAAATTGGTGCATGTTCGGGCGTCAGGATGGCCTTCGGGAACGAGGTTCACCTCGTCAAGGCCGATGCCGTCCTCAACGAACTCAAAGTCGTTCCAATCCACGCCACCCGAGTGAGGGATGCCTTCCCGCATGCCAAGTCGGGTTTCCATGTCGGCGATGCACTTGGGTCCGATGCTGCGAACAGCGTCTCGCTCGTCGGTACTGATCCAGTCGTTGTCGCCTCCCGGCAGCCCCTCGAAGAGCCCGTCAAGGTTATCGCGAACAATGGCTGAGTTTGAGCCGTTCACCCAGGCGTTAGCGAACATGTCGCCGGTGGCCCAGTCGTCGAGCACATCGAGTTCAAACAGCGCAAAATCATACTCGAAGAGGTCTTCAAATGAGTACCCGCTGCAATCCACGTCAAGTGTATCTTGACGTCCTTGAGTGGAGGAAACCACAGCGGAATCGGCTGCATCGGTGAAGACTGGGGCTGAGGTCACGCCAAGCAAAACGAACGTGATGAGGAAGGCGAGCATCGGTGCGGTCAATCGGCGTGCCATAGCATTCCCTTGACTTTCGCCTTCATGAAGCATTGGATGATTCCTTCACGGAACAAGGCGTTCCATGCGCCGGTGGAGGGCCCACCAAGGCACCGCCGTCCATAGCAGGGCTGCGAACCATGATTGCCACACTGCAACGCCACGGTCAACCGTTGGAAGTTGGGTTTCCAAGAGGTGATGGTAGACGCCGTTGGGCGACAGCAAGTCCAGCATGCCTTCGAGCGCGACCCATGCAGGGTCGTTGGCTTCCCCAACCGCAACGCCGGACGCATAAGCCACCATGGTGGTCACCAAGGCCCAAAGAAAGGTGAAAAAGAACCACACGCCGACACCAAACGCAATGGCGGTTCCCTGTTCCTTTGCTGAGGTTGAAGCCAGCAAGGCGAACAAAGTGTACCACACCACGATGAGGCCGGTTGAAACAGCGTACACCAACAATTCACCCACGGTTGGCCATTCACCCATTCGAAGGCGGACCACCACGACGGCGGCAGCGAGCAACACGTACACCGGAAGAAGGATGCTTTGTGCGTGGCCGAGGATGAGGGCCGTCGCTTGGTGGCGTCGTGGCATCGGCTGAGCCAAACGGACTTCGAGCATGCCGCTGGCTCGGTCTTTGCTCACGCCGTCAAAGGCCATCAACACAGCGCACATGGTGGCACCAAACACCACGCCGAGCGAGGCATAGAACAAGACCTCCATGGCGGTGTCGGGACGATGACCACCGGGGAGCACGATGTTGGGGTCGGAAAAGCCCCACGCCATGCCCGGGAGGAACAGTAACAGGATGGGCATCATGATTTTCAGGCGAATGCCGGCCAACCGTTCCCTTCGAATTCGTGCAGCGACGTTGAAAATTCGCTGAAGGTCACTCATCTTCACGCACCTCCAACGATTGCATGGGCAACAAAGCGGACGAAGCAACTTCCAGGGAGATGTCATCCACGCTCATCCCGGTGGCCGCACATAACCATTCCACCAAATTCGGGCGAACTGGCGCCCAGGAGGTCAAGGCAACACCGTTGTGGTCGGCCGCCTTCAACGCTTCAGTCGAGGGTCCGTTCACGGTCAGTGTCCAATCGTGTTCCCGCTGCTCAAACGTCAGGATGTCCTTTTCTTTCACCAAGACCTTGGGGTCCACCTCGCCGGTGCCCGTGATGGCGTACCTGCCGTTCAAGCCCAGCCGCTGTTCGACCTCACCGAGAGGTCCTTCGTCGAGCAGTTGCCCTCGATGAAGCAGAGCGATCCGGTCGATCAATCCTTCAAGCTGTGCGACCATGTGGGAGGAGATGACGACGCTGACGCCCTTTGAGGCCAAGGTCCTCACCAGGGCCGCGAAGGCTTGCGCGGCGACCGGGTCAAGGCCGTTGAACGGTTCATCGAGGAGCAGCACCTTGGGTGAGCCCAGCAGGGCGGCGGCGATGGACAGGCGCTGTCGCATGCCTTGACTTAGGTTGTCGAGCGGTTCATCACGGCGGCTACGCAATCCCACCAATGCGAGCAAGCGTTCGATGGTCTTCGCCGACGTGCCGCGCATATCACCGAGTTGTGTGAGGGCGTGCAGCACCGTTGCACGCCCTTGCCAGCGAACTTGTTCGGGCATGTGGCCAACAAAAGTGCGCAAATCATGCACATCGGTCCATGTCGTTCCATCAAATCGGCTTTTGATTTCACCCGATTGAATCGGAAGAATGCCCGCCATCAATCGCAGCAGCGTCGTTTTCCCTGCTCCGTTCGGTCCGATGAGTCCCAAGACGGCACCTTCGTGAAGGTCGAGCGAGACACCAACGACACCGGGCCCCTCCCGTGTGGCCCACGGTTTGGTCAACCTTGGGGCGGGTACGACATGGCGGTGTTGGACCGACCGGAAGGAAAGAACCGCCTCCGCCATGACCAAACCCACGGGAAACCCTTGCATCAACCTTGGCGAGAGGCGAACCTCTATGGCGGGCTTGTGATGACACAGCAGTGGTAGTGACGATGTGGCAAGGTGTCCTCCAGTCGTTGGCTCCGTTGGCGGGGGGAGGCCTTGCACTGTACCTCCATCATCGGCGTACTGCCGTGGATGAAGAAGGGGGCCACTGGACCGATGCCATTGGCGTGGGCGGCGTACGCATGGCGCTGGCCTTCACCGTCCTCATTTGGGTTGTTCCGGCAGGTGCGTTGTTGGCACTTCCTTTGCTCTTGCTGCTTTCCATCCTGAGTCCGGCAGGGCGTCAAGAATGGTCTGTCCAGCGGACGCCTCGATTGCTGGCGCTGTGTGTAGCGGTTCTTTGCATGGGGGCCACCGGCTTTCTTCCTGTTTCCCAGCCCGTTTCTCCAGAGGATTGGGGCCAACCTCTGTTCACCGAGAACCCGCATGCACCGATGTACCCTGCTGGTCAGCAATACACGTGGTTCACCTCGGATGTTGAGGTGCTGCTGTCCATGACATTGCGCCTCCCGCATCAACCTGGCGTGATGAGCGCTGAGACGGTGGCGCTCACCCTTGCTTCGCTCATGAACATGGAAACCGGTCGATTGCATCAAGCGATTGAGTTGATTGACGAGGAGGTCCCGTTCGTGCGTCTGAACCCAGAGGAGATCACGCTGCAACCCGAGCCGGCACCGTCCTCCATTGACATCATCATCGGCAGTTGGGATTCTGGCGATGTTGAAACGGTGGTGCACAGGTTCTACAACATCAACACCACGGCGTTTGGTTCAGACCCGGAAGGGACGAAGGTCGGTGAGGTCTCGGTGGTTGCCAAAGCCTCGTGGGGCGGCCAGTTGGATATCCTGGTCATCGTGCGGCCCCTCCAACCACCCAATGTGGTTTACGACGGCTTTGGAGAGTCCTGGGTACGAGACTGGCTCATCGCTCGGGGATGACGCCTCTTTCTGATACACGCTGACCGATGGTCAATAGCGGACCTTCTGGCGGGTGAGGGTGCGCCAGATCCGCTGCAGCGGGTCGTAGTAGCGGTCAACCACGCGTTCCTTGAGCTGAATGATGGCATCGTCCGTGATCTGAATGCCAGCAGGACACACTTCGGTGCAACATCGGGTGATGTTGCAGTATTCAACGCCGAATTCCTTCTTGATCTCTGGAACACGGTCCTCGGTGTCAAGCGGGTGCATCTCGTACTGCGCCAAGCGAACAAGGTTGCGTGGGCCAGCGAAATCATCGAAGAGTTCGTGGTCTCGGAGCACGTGACAGGTGTTGACGCACAGGAAACACTCGATGCATTCACGGAAATGCTGCACACGGTCGGCTTCCATTTGGTTGAACTCCCAATCCATCGACTCAGGGCCGTTGATGGGGGCGATTCGCTGAGCGACGTCGTAGTTCCAACTCACGTCGGTCACCAGGTCCTTGACGTGCGGGAAGGTCTTCATCGGTCGAATCTCAATGGGTTGGCCTGCAGGGGTTTCTGCGACCACGTCGCTCATGCGTGTCATGCACATCAGACGAGGGCGACCGTTGATTTCAGCCGAACACGAGCCGCACTTACCGGCTTTGCAGTTCCAGCGAACCGCCATGTCGGGTTCTTGGTCGTGTTGGATGCGATGCAGGCAGTCAAGCACGACCATGCCCTCATCAAGTTCCAGTTCGTAGGCCTGAAGTTTGGCGTCGTCGCCTTCGCCGCGTAGAATGTTGAACGATTGTTTGGTGCCTTTGAGGGACATTAGTTTCCACCTCCTGCTTCTGCTGCGCGCTCAGCGATCATCGCCTTCACCTCGGTGAGGGCGTCCTTGAGGTCGTCGCGAATTTCCTCAACGGGTTCCTGTCGAATTTTCATCTCGCCGTCTTCCATCCAGATGACGTTCAGGGTCTTGCCCCAATAGTCGTCCTCTGGTGTTGGGAAATCATCCCGGGTGTGGCCGCCTCGGCTTTCCTCTCGGGTGATGGCGGCAAGCGTAGCAGCATGGGACACGTCGGCCATGTTGATGAGGTCGAGGGCTTGGTGCCATCCGGAGTTGTACTTGCGGGAGGTGCCCGAGGAGCAAGCGAGCGCTCGTGCCTTGAACGCCTTGATGTCCTCGAGGGCTTCCTCGAGTTCGCTCTTGGTACGGATGATGCCGACTTTGGCCTGCATCATGTCGCGCATCTCGTCGTAGATGACACCAGGGTTTTCTCCACCGTCTCGCTGAAGCGGGGCCAGTATGTCGTCAATGGCCCTGCCCACTTGGGCTTCGTCGATGGAGGGCTGAGCCAAATCTTTGGCTCGCTTGGCCGCGAATTCACCTGCTCGCTTGCCGAACACGATGAGGTCCGAGAGCGAGTTACCTCCGAGGCGGTTGGCACCGTGCAGCCCTGAAGCCACTTCGCCGCAGGCAAAGAGGCCAGGGACCGTGGTCTCCTGTGATTCTGCATCAACGATGACGCCACCCATGACGTAGTGAGCGGTAGGCCCAACTTCCATGGGTTCCTTGCTGATGTCAACCCCAGCGAGTTCCTTGAACTGGTGGTGCATCGAGGGGAGTTTCTTCATGATGGCTTCCTCGCCGCGATGGGAAATGTCGAGGAATGCACCGCCGTGAGGGGAGCCTCGGCCTGCTTTGACCTCCTCGTTGATGGCCTTGGCAACGACGTCTCGGGTCAGGAGTTCGGGTGGTCGGCGAACGGTCGCCAGCTTCCCGCTCACGACTTCTTCGACCCATTGGTCGGCTTCCTCGATGGTGTCGGCGTGGTCGCCGGCAAACATCTCGGGCACATAGTCAAACATGAATCGACTGCCTTCGCTGTTGGTGAGGCGGCCGCCTTCGCCACGAACGCCTTCGGTCACCAGGATGCCGCGCACAGAGGGAGGCCATACCATCCCGGTGGGGTGGAATTGAACGAACTCCATGTCGCGGAGTTCTGCACCTGCCCATAGGGCGAGAGCGTGGCCGTCGCCGGTGTATTCCCACGAGCCAGAACACACCGACCAACAGCGTGTGATGCCGCCGGTGGCGAGCACCACTGATTTGGCGGAGAACGCGTGGATATCACCGTCAACACGGGTGTAGGCGACACAGCCAGTGACACGGTCGCCTTCCTTGAGCAGGGTGCGAACCGTGTATTCCATGAAGATGTCAATCCCTTCGTGAATGCCTCGCTCTTGGAGGGTGCGGATGATCTCGAGGCCCGTAGCGTCGCCGACGTGAGCGAGACGGGGGAAGGTGTGGCCTCCGAAGTTTCGCTGGTTGATGAGGTTCTTCGGTGTACGATCGAACACGGCACCCCATTGTTCGAGTTCTCGAACACGGTCGGGAGCTTCCTTGGCGTGGAATTCGGCCATTCGCCAGTTGGCGAGCCACTTGCTGCCCTTCATCGTATCGTGGAAGTGCACTTTCCAACCGTCTCGTGGGTCTGCGTTCTGCAAGGCTGCTGCACAACCCCCTTCGGCCATGACCGTGTGAGCCTTGCCCAGCAAGGACTTCGTGATGATGGCGGTCTTGGCACCGCTGCGGGCTGCTTCGATGGCGGCACGGAGGCCGGCGCCACCTGCTCCGATGACAATGACGTCGTATTCGTGTTCGGTAATCTTCTCACTCATCATCTCACCTCACACAACAAAGAGCACCATATCGCTCAATCGACCTTCTGCGACCGCCAAAACCCACAGGTCGCCGAGGAAGACGAAGGTCAGGGAGGTCCAGAACCAGAATCCGTGGGATCGGTTCAGCACGCTGATCTTGCCAAACAAAACGCCGCGCACTCGGCTGATGCCGGTGGTCCAGCGGTCGAGCATGCCACCGGCCAAGTGGCGCAGGGCGTGGCAGGAGGTGACATACATCGTGAGCAGGAAGGCTTCAATCGCCATGACAAACGTTCCAATCGAGACACCGTAGCCGTCGTGGGTGGTGGAGTGGAAATGCATGGTGTGGGTGACGTCCCACCACTTGATGACCAGGATGATCATGGCTGCGTAGAGGAAATAGCGGTGAAGGTTGTTGAAGATGAACAAGCGCTTCTCGCCTTTGTAGCCGATGGCCTTGTTGATGTCGGGCTCGTCAACCCAGCAAGCGGTTGGGCTGGCGAAGAAGGTGCGGTAGTATACCCTGCGCATGTAATAGCAAGTGCCACGGAAACCGAAAGGAATCCACAGCACGAGGATGGCGGCGTTGACCCATTCGGGGTGGTTCCACTCGTTGAGGCCGAACAGGCTCCATTCGAGGACGTTGGGCGAAAAGATGGGCGACATGACCGTGCTGCCGTGAAGGGCGTAGGAAATGTCAGCGTCGTAGAGGAAGAGGCGCCAGAAGGTGTAGACCAGTGCGGCGGTGAGTCCGATGAACATGGCCATCGGTTGGCTCCACCAATTATCGATACGATTGGTACGCCCGAGCCCGTTTAGGACCGGGAGTTTAATCCCTTCACCCATTCAAAATCCCCCTGTCCCCTATGGGGACATGCTATCCGAGAAGGGCAGGGTCTTTGAGGTTCACCATTGAGCCGCAGGCCGTTTTTGAAAGAATCTCAGGCCAATTCCGACCAATTGACTTCAGCTTCGACCATTTCGATCTCGTCAACGTCCATTTGGGCGAGTTGGAGTTTGCCCGAGAGTTCGTCGTTCACAGCGTGCCAGTAGGAGTAGGCCTCAATGACCCAAATACCCGATTCCCGGGTTCCGTTTCCTGAGCCCTTCACACCGCCAAACGGTAGGTGGGCTTCAGCGCCAGTGGTGGAGTTGTTGATGCCCGTCATGCCCGCCTTGATGCCGGTCTTGTAGCGGTAGGCTTCGAGGCGGTCGTTGGTGTAAATGGCGGATGAAAGACCGTAAGGGCTGGCGTTGGCGAGGTGGAGAGCGTGGTCGAAATCCTTCGCCTTGACCACGGTGACCACGGGACCGAAGATTTCCTCGTGGAAACAATCCATGTCTTCGGTAACGTCAACAAAGACGTGCGGCCACATGAAGACGCCTTCGCTGGCATCGCCGAGGAAGTTCTCAGGTGCGCTGTCCGCCGTGATGGGACCTTCGCCCCAGATTTGCGTGGCACCGCTGGCCTTGGCCATCTCGATGCCGGCAAGGAAATCCTTGGCGTATTTTTCCGAGAGCATGGGGCCGTAAAGCACGTCCTTGTGCACCAGCGAGTTTCCAATGCGGGTGGACTTGACCTTGGCCATGAATTTCTCCATGAACTCGTCGTAAACATCCTCGTGAAGGATGAGGTTGCCCAGGCTGGTGCAGCGTTGGCCGGCGGTGCCGAATGCGCCCCAGTAGGCGCCTTCCACAGCGTTGTTGAGGTCGGCCGAAGGCATGACGACGAGCGGGTTCTTTCCACCCAACTCAAGCGAGCAAGAGACGAGGTTGCGGCCGCAAACCTCGCCGATCATCTTGCCCACGCCGGTTGAACCCGTGAAGGAAATCTTGTTGACCAGTCCCTCATCGACGGCGTCGACAAGGTATTGGCCAGCACCGCTGCCTTTCCCGTGAACGAGGTTGATGACGCCGTCAGGCAGGCCTGCTTCGTGCATGATGCGAGCCAGGGCGAACGAGAGCAGGGGGGCGTCTTGCGGCGACTTCCACACACAGGTGTTGCCGCACATGATGGCGGGAATCATCTTCCAGAACGGCACGGCTGAAGGGAAGTTGCAGGCGTTGATGATGCCGCAGACACCGAGCGGACGACGGTAGGTGAACAGCTCCTTGTCGGGAAGTTCAGAGTTGACGGTCTGCCCGTAAAGTCTCCGACCTTCAGACTGGAAGAAGAGACAGGTGTCGATCGCTTCCTGAATTTCGCCACCGGACTCCTTGAGGGTCTTTCCAATCTCGCGTGTTTCGAGGGCAACGAGGGCGTCCTTGTGTTCCATCAGAAGGCGGCCCATGTTGCCGATGATTTGGCCTCGGGTAGGTGCCGGTGTGGCCGCCCATGCGGGGAACGCATCGCGAGCGGCATGGAGGGCGTTGCGAACGTCCTCTCTGGTGGAGAGCGGGAATTCACCAAGGCAGTCCGCTAAATGGGCCGGGTTGGTGGAGGCGAAGGTAGAGGCGTCGCTGGCCGAGGTGAGTTGGCCGTTGATGATGTTGTAACCCCTCACAGCAGGTTTGCCTGTGGGGTTGTCGATTTCCATGTATTCTAATCCGGTTTCGAGAACGTGAACCATGCTTGTGGCGAATTTGACCCGTCTCTTGAATGTGATGGCGTGGCTTCCACGCATCGGCCTCCAAGGTTCAAAGACCCACGGGCCGGGGTTTATAGTGGCCCTTCGGGACAAGTATACACCACAGGCGAAAGTTCCGCTTGAATTTCATTATATACCGTGAAATGTTGATTGGAGAAGAGGGAGTACCATGGCAGACAAGAATGACACCACTGAATTGCGCGTATCGAAAGCCATCCCCTCCGACGTCGGGTTCGGTAGGGCACGCATCTCCTCGGAAATGGGGTTGGACCTCAAACCCGGTGACTTCGTTGAAATCAGCGGTGATGAGCGTTCTACGGCCGCCATTTACTGGCGCAGCCGCCCCGAGGATGCCAAGATGGACATCATTCGAATGGACGGCATCATCCGCAAGAACGCTGGTGTCAGCCTGGGTGATCGTGTCACGGTTCGCAAGGTGGAGGCCAAGACCTGCACCAAACTCACGATTTCACCGGTGATGGCCAACAAGCAGAAGGTCAAGTTCGGCCCCGGCATTGAAGGCTTTGCCAAGCGAGGCCTTGCGAAAAGACCGGTCGTGGCCGGCGACCGCATATTCATCCCCGGTATGACCCTCTTTGCTGAGGCCTTGCCGTTCGCTGTCGTCCAAACCGTGCCCAAGGGCATCGTGGTCGTCACAACCGACACCGAGATCGTCATCAAAGACGAAGCGGTTGCCGAGGAAGACGTCGGGCAATCCGAAGGCATCACCTACGAAGACGTCGGTGGGATAGGTCAGCAACTTCTGAAGGTGCGTGAGATGATCGAGCTGCCGCTCAAGCATCCCGAACTCTTCCGTCGCCTCGGCATCGACCCGCCCAAGGGTGTCCTGCTCCACGGGCCACCCGGCACAGGGAAGACGATGATCGCCAAGGCGGTGGCCACCGAGGTCAACGCCCACTTCAAGAGCATCAACGGCCCAGAAATCATCTCAAAGTATTACGGAGAATCCGAAAAACAACTCCGTGAAATTTTTGATGAGGCCGCCGACAACGCCCCAGCCATCGTGTTCATTGACGAAATTGATTCCATTTGCCCCAAGCGTGAAGACGTCACCGGTGAGGTTGAGCGACGTGTGGTCGCTCAGATGCTGACCCTGATGGACGGCATGCAGGGCCGTGACAACGTGGTGGTCATCGGCGCCACCAACCGACGCGATGCACTCGACCCAGCCCTGCGACGCCCGGGCCGCTTTGACAGAGAAATTGAGATTGGCGTGCCCGACCGAGATGGTCGAAGCGAAATCATGGACGTTCATACCCGTCAGATGCCCATCGCCGATGACTTTGATGTTGGATGGGTCCTCGACAACACCTACGGGTTTGTCGGTGCTGACCTTGCGGCCCTTGTTCGTGAGGCGGCCATGCGTGCGCTACGTCGCTACCTCCCTGAAATCGACCTTGATGAAGAGACGCTTCCACCCGAGGTGCTCGAGAAGATGGAGGTCTGCATGGACGACTTCAAGGAAGCCATCCGAGACATTGAACCGTCTGCGCTTCGTGAGATTTACGTTGAAGTCCCCGAAGTCGGCTGGGACGCCGTCGGTGGTCTGTTGGAGGTCAAGGACCGTCTGAAGGAATCGGTGGAATGGCCGTTGACCAAACCTGAGTTGTTTGAGCACTTCGGCATCAAGCCGCCTCGAGGCATCGTTCTGTTCGGCGCTCCCGGGACCGGCAAGACGCTGCTGGCCAAGGCCATCGCCAACGAAGCACAGGCGAACTTCATCAGCATCAAGGGTCCAGAACTCATCTCCAAATGGGTGGGTGAATCCGAGCGAGCCATTCGCGAGATCTTCAAGAAGGCCAAGCAATCAGCGCCGTCCATCATTTTCCTTGATGAATTCGAGTCCATTGCTTCGATGCGAAGCGGTGGCAGCGCCTCCGAAGGCAGCGATGTTGGCAACCGCGTGGTCAACCAACTCCTTGCCAGCATGGACGGTGTTGAATCCCTTGATGGCGTCATCATCGTGGCGGCGACCAACCGACCTGAGATGATCGACCCTGCTCTGTTGCGCAGTGGGCGCTTTGAGCGTGTGCTTCACGTGCCACCGCCCGACGCAGGGGCTCGTGAATCCATCTTCCGAATTCACAGCGAAGGCATGCCGCTGTCCAAATTCTCGTTCAAGGACATCTTGACGGGCATGGACGGCTTCACCGGTGCCGACATCGAAGCGGTGTGTCGTGAAGCAGCGCTGATTTGCATGCGAGCAGGCAAGAAGAAGGTCACCAAGGGGCATTTCGAAGAAGCGATTTCTCGTGTTCGACCGACCGTGACCCCTGACATGCTTGACTACTACCAGAAGATGGAAACCCGCCTGACCTCGGGCTTGACCAACATCAAGCGAAACCGAGATTTCAGTCGTGGCATCGAAACGATGTGAGGATTGAACACCGACGCATTGATGTGATTCCAGCCCGGACGAACGGCACAGGAGGCCGATGCAAGTGGCGATTTTTGGTCGTGAAATCATCGGAAACAACGTGGTGGACCGTACCGGGGCCGTGTTGGGATCGCTCGTGGACCTGAGTTTTGATTTGAACACGGGTGTGATCAGCGAACTGCTCGTCCAAGTTGAAGCGACCGTGGACGCCGCTGCGTTGCCGTTTGAGAACACCGGCGCTACCGTTCACATACCAGGGACGGCCGTGGCTCGAATAGCCGAAAACATCCACCTCAATGTATGAGGCGAAACGAAGTACGCGTGAGCATTTTCCCCACTCGTGTGGACAACCTTCTAAAGTCAGTACGGGGCGTGTTTAGGCTGGGAATCCTTCCCTCGTGATTTGCATGCTCGGTCTTCCTGCCAACATCAACGCCCGAAGGCTCGCCCTTCAAGCGTCGTTTTGGGCGGTCATGCTCATCTTGCTGATGACCATATTGTTGAACTTCATCAACCTCAGTGCTACCGACCAGCTATCGGCCTACGATGACGATTGGGACGACATGTCGGCCTTCCGTGCCGATATCAAATCCATGGGCATCGAAACCCGCTCCTTGGTGAGCAGTCCGCTTTTGTTGGCGGACATTGAGGACCCTCGCAACACCACCTACATCTTGGCCGGAGTTGAGCGAGATACCCTTTCACTGCCTCAATTTGATGACGACGGTTTCATCACCATCGCCTCAGGCAACGGCTATTCTCCCTCTGAAATCAACGCCATCGTTGAGTTTGTTGAAGCCGGCGGCACCGCCATGGTGATGGAAGACTACGGCTATGCGAACACCATCGCAGAGGCGTTCGGTATTCGCTTCACGGGTGAACAGGTGTTTGACACAACCTACGCCACGGAATTGGATTTCAACTACATCTGGATGTGCGTGCAAAGCAACCCATGCGGCATGAACGGCACCCAGTTGGACCCCTCAACCCTTTCCTCCCACGACCGCTGGGCCGACGTTGGTGGGCCCGGCGAGCATCCTTGTTCGAAACTCGATGAACAGAGCTTCGTGGTGGGCGAAGCACCGCTGTGTGCTCAGCACATGATCAACGGCCGCGTGGACTACAACGGCAGCTACCAGTTGCTTCTCAACAACATCACCGGTCTTGAGGTCATCCCCGGTGTGCGTGGGCCGCTCAGTGAGGTCGCTGTTCGCGCCTTGACCAGCAACGAAGCAACGGTCGACGTCAACGGCGACGGTGAAATTTGGGTGGGCAACGAAATCACACCCGAAACGCCTGACCGTTGGGGGCAATTCAACCTCAGCATCGAGGCCTGCGCCCGTGCGAGTTGCTCCCCTTCGGACGGGGGGCGCATCGTCTTCGTGGCCGACGGCTCTGCGCTGATCAACGCCATGTACGACTACGAAGGGTTCAACGAAGGAAAATATGGACCAACCGACACGCTGATGCCCGCGAACGACAACCGCAAGTGGGCGTTGGACTTCATTGCTGAGGCCCTCATGAGTGAACTCGTTGACGAAGTGGGTGAACCTGCCGAGAACGCCATGGTCATCTTTGATGAGAGCCGCCATCCCCAAAGCGCCTTGGCGGCTGATTCCTACAACACCGTCTATTTCCTCCTGGTCTACTTCACCGGTGAGGGTCTGGCCATGCTCTTGTTGTTCCTGATTTTGTTCATCACCTTCGAGGCGGTTCTCATCAAGAAGCGCGACCCCGAACCATGGCGTCACGTCTTCAGCATCATCTACTACGGCTTTGGCGATGCGAATCGCTACGCCTATTATTCCAAAGTTGAGAAAATCCGACAGGTATTCCTGTCCAAGGTCCGCAATCAAAACGGACTGAACCGAGAGGAATTCCAGGCGATGCAGGCCAACGAACTGGTCTCGATGATCAACGACCCCGTGTTGGCCAAATTTGCCATTGAATCCAGCAACAAATACACGCTTGAGCAAACGGTGGCGCTGGTCAAACGGATCAAGGCGTGGGGGCGCCAGTGAGGTGAAAGGCCATGTGGACGAGAAAAGCAGCCTTCACCTTCACCGGCGGCATTGCGCTGGTGCTCATCGGAATGATGATTTCCAACCAACAGATGATGATCCTCGGCTTGAGCCTCATCGCCTTCATTGTGGTGAATTCATGGATTTCCGGTCATGGCGATGTTGAAGTTCAGCGAACGCTCTCGGCTGACAACTTGTACAAGGGCGACGACCTGTACGTGGAATTGCTGGTGACCAACCGCAGCAATCGAAAGACGCAGATGCTCGACATCTACGATAACATCCCTCACGAGATGAAGTTGCGCAGTGGACTCAACCAAATGCAACTCAACCTCAAACCCGGGGAAAGCGCCCGCATTCGCTACGTCCTTCGCTGCCCACTTCGAGGCCACTATTCCATCGGTCCGGTGTCGTTGCGTGCCCGCAACACGTTCAACTTGGGTGTTGAAGAGATGTACGTTGACCATCACAGCGACATCGTCATCTTCCCGCAAATCAAGGACATTGAGGAAGCCTTCCTGCGCAGCCGTACGCCAAAGATGTACACCGGTGCGACGACCCTACGCACGCCCGGTCAAGGCTCAGAATTCTACTCCCTCAGAGAGTACGTTCCCGGCGACCCGTTCAAGAACATCAACTGGAAAGCCTTCGCTCGAACCGGGGAGTTGATGGTCAACGAAAAGTGTCGAGACGCCGTCACCGACCTCTACCTCATTCTCGATAGCCGTGACTTAGCTCGAATCGGTACCGTGCTCAAGAATCCTCTCGAAATGGGCACCGTCTCGGCCGCCAGTCTCGCAGCGTTCTTCTTGAAGCGCCGGGATTCCGTGGCCTTGGCCATTTACGACGAGAAGCTCGCTTACTTGCCGCCCGACACCGGGGACAAGCAGTACTTCAAGATCCTGAGTGCCCTTGCGGGCGTCCTTCCCAAAGGCGCCATGCCGCTTCAAGCCGTCACCAACTCGCTGAGTGGACGATTTAGCCGAGGCAGCCCGGTGTTCATCATTTCCTCGTGTGAAGGCGACGGTACCGTGCCGGCCGCTGTTCGAGACCTGGTTGGTCGCGGCCACGAAGTCACCGTGCTCTCACCGTCCAGTGTTGATTTCGAACGCTTGGTGAGTCGTATCCCTCGCATGTCCTATGAAGTGCTGAAGCTGGAACGCCAAAACCGTTTGACCACGCTCGCCGGTTCCGGAGCCCAAGTGATTGATTGGATGCCTGACATGGATTTGTCGCAGGCCTTGATGCAGGTGAGGGGGTACTAGCGATGGCAGGCGAAGTGGGTCTCCAATCGGACGTCTACCTTGACGGGGCGGCGAAGCCCCGTACGCTGCACCTCAAGACGCTTCGACGTCAATGGCAAATCATTGCGCTGCAGGTGGTCGCCACCATCGCGCTGATCGGTATGTACCTCGAGGTCGTTTCGACCTATGTTGTCGGTTCCATCGACCATACCATCCTGTTCGATTCCATCGAGTTGCTCATTTCAGACCAACTCCCACTCGGCGACTGGCTGACCGGTGAGGGCCGTACAGGTATGGCCCGGTTCTTTGTACCGCTCGTGTTGGGATTGGGCCTTGGTGGTGTCATGGCGTTCATTGCCTTCCAGTCCCCCAAGGTGCAACAACGCATCAAACTCGGTTTCATCGTTGGCCTCATTCTGTTGTTGATCGGGCGTTTGGTGTTGTCTTGGTTTGCTGGTATGTTGTTTTCCTTTGACCTACGATTCCCGACCAACGACGAGCTGGAAACCCTTCAGTGGCCGTTGCTCATGATCATGTCCTTGCTTATTCTCTTCATCTATCTCCTCCCAGTCATCATGGGAACACGTGGCATTTGGGGCCTGTCTCGCCGTTCCATCGCATGGGCTATCGGTTTCACGCTCCTGTTCCTCGGCATTCACGCCATCTTGACCTTCCCGCTCATCAAATCTCAGTTGGGCTCCTACGGCGGGGCGTTGGCCACGTTGGAGAGTCAAACCTCCGACCCTACCATCGGCTTGTTCGGGCTCAAACTCGTGACACAGGAACAATTCAACCTGATCCTCATCGCCGTGCTCATCATGGTGTTTCAAGAGGCCAGCTACGGCGTGATTCGCAACCTTGAGTACGCTTTCCGCCTCCCTGAATCATGCAAGCGCGACCCCGAATATGTCCGCCAGATGGACAACGTCCTCAACACCCATCTTCGACATACCTTCCTGTTCTTGGGGTTGACCGGTTTGGCCACCATGGTCGCGTTGGGCTTCCACAAGGTCTTGCTGACCATCGTATCGGACACCACTGGAAGTCAGTGGGCTGGGCAAGTCTCAGAATCGATTGAACTGACGCTGACCTACGGCCTGGTCATCTCTGCGCTGTTGTTCCTGAGCATCATGGCTGTGCTGCGCTTCTTCATACCGTGGCAGCGCGTGATTGGGTTCATCCAATCCAAAACAAGCCGTCTTCCACCTGAGCCGGAAACCAAGGATTTCACGCAATTATGAGCGCATTGAACCTTGAATTGCCCGGCCCAAGAGTTCCACGCCTGCCAGTAAGGCGAGCGGGAAGGCGATGTAGGTTAACAACACGCTCACCACGGGTTGATCCACGATGTCAGCGACCGTTGACCGGGAGAAGATGAACACCGTGACCGCTCCCAAGAGCAGCAACCGTTCCATCCAAAGCGGGTACGGCTTCCCGATGGTCTCTTGTCTGGCCATGAGTGTGGTGGCGTCGGTCGTCATGGCGATCTTCAGAATTCAATGTCGGACAGGCGAGACTCAAGGTCGGCCAGCGCTGTGTCGGCACCGTTGCTTGCTGGAGCGGGAGTATGTGCGATGCGATGACTGCGCTCAGCGTCCAAGCGAGCAAGTTCCGCCTCAAGTTGGGCCCGTTCGTCTTCCAGTGAGTCCATTGATGTGATCGATTCGCTTCCTGGAGCGGTCTCGTTCACGGAAGGAGATTCATCGGTGGGAGGCGGCAGGGGGGACCACCCCTCGTCGTCCACGGTTTCATTCGCCTCCGGAGCGACGGTTTCCACGGCCTCTGCCTGCACAAGGTGAGGCTCCATGCCGTCGAGCATGGCCTCGTTCACCGGAATGCGTTGCTCGGCTGGAATGGATTCGCGTTCAAACGGAAGCAGCCCGTCACGTTGGAAGTCCCACATCATGCCGCGGGGTCGTCCGTCCGTCAGTCCCGAAGCATCGAGTTGAGTGATGAGTTCCTCAAGGACGCGTGCCGTCTCTTCCAAACCAATGGCTTCGCCAGCATCACGCTGGTCGGCTTCGAGGTAGATCTCGTCAAGCGCAACCTGAATCAGTTTCCGAGTGCCCATGGCCAAGGTTGGGAGGGCTTCAGGCCGCTGACAATTGGCCAGCAGAGCGTGGACCTCATGGGACGGTGCACCGAGTCGCTCGACTTGCTCGAGCACGTTTCGGATACGGCGAAGCATCGTGATGGAACGGTCGAAATCTTCGAGCAGGTGCTCAAGGTCCACGACGACATGATTGACGGTTTCGCCGAGTTGTTGCTCCAATCGTTGTTGCACTGACCAGCGAGCCAATCCTCGGACGGCTCCTGCTGTTTGTGGGACTTGGCGCTCCAACAGCGTCATGACCTCGGAGGAGAGCAGGTGTCGTGGCGTTGCAGCGACATGGTCGACCGTTCCTTGAATCACTTGCAATGCTCGTTCAACCGCCCGGTCAAGCATCGTGACCGAGTACCCGAGGCTCCGGGCGTGTTCGAGCCGTTCCAGCACAGGGCCCAAGCCCTGGAAGGTCGTGTTGTCATCCAAGAGGGCTTGTGCAAGCGGTTCTTCGGCCAAGCGGGCGCGCAAACGCTCTGCTTCTTGGATGTCAGCGAGGGCTTCTTCGTGAGCCTCAGCCAGGGAGGTGGCTTTGTCAACCAAGGTCGACAATTCGGCTTCAGCGTGCCCTCGACGTGCACCAAGATCGCCCAATTCACGGAGTACTTGGCGGCGTTCGTCCATGAGTTCTCGCAACTCCGCCTGGATGTTTGCTCGCCGTGCTTCGTCCTCGGCTCGTCGAAGGCGGTCTTCCTCAGTGCGCTGGCGTGCGTGCTTCTCCTCGCTTCGAACCGCTTCAAGCTCGAGGTTGTTGACATGGACTTGCTCTTGGACGCTGATGAGGTCGGCTTGTGCGCGTGCATGCCGCTCACGGCTGGTGTTGACCTGTTCGGTCAAGACCCGGAGGCGGCGTTCTTCATCTTCGCTTTGCTTTCGAATGGTGCTGAGGCGCTCGCTTCCTTCGGCGATGTTGGCTTGCAGTTCGGCTTCCTTCAACGAGAGTTCCTCAAGCATCGTTTGCAGTTCAGCACTGCTTTCTGCATCACCGACCGCTTTCGCAAGTTCGGCAGCCCGCTGGCTGACTTGGTGCTCCAGTTCGTTGACCCGCCGAACGAGACGTTCTGCACGGGACTCGGCTTCTTCCCATTGAGATCGGGCTTGGGCGAGGTCAACTTGCATGGTGTTCAATTGAGCGTGCGCCTCTTCCAACGCTGAGGTGTTTTCTTGGCGTGATTCGGTGGCTTCCCGCGCAACGATTTGTGCAGCATCTTTCTTCTTCTCGAGGGCTTTGACCTGAGATGACAACACGGCTTTCTCCTTGTTGAGTGTATCAATGCGCTGTTCAGCCATTTCGAGCTTGCGGCGCAGCCCTGCATCGACGGCGCTGACGGCTTGATCTCGCATCACCGGCAAAGCCTCTGCAACATCGGCACCGCCGGTGTTGAACTTGAGTTTGGAACGTGCGTCTCGGAGCGCCTCCAAGCTGGCCTCAAAGCCCAACAGGTCGTCCAACATCGCTTTGAGTGAGGCTTGACGAGCCTCCGACCGAGTACGGACGGTGGCCAGGGTTTCGATGAAACCAGCCAACGTGAACCCTTCCACGGTTCCTGAGTTGGACGAAACGATGGTGCCTGCTGGGAAGCGAATGAGTTGCACTTTGCGTTTCGCTTCGGTGAGGGCGAGCATGGCCTCTTCTTCCGTGTCCATCGAAGGTGCCCAAAGGGCGAGTGGTACCCCCCGGGACAGGATGAGTGAGACCGCTTTGCTGGATGAGCCGGACTGAAGGTGTCCTGTCACCTCTTCCTGCATGGCGGCTTTCAACATGGAGAGCACCGCATCAGGTCCACCACGTCCCTCTCGGAGCGTGAATCCTTCGGGCAGTTTCGAACCGTGTGCGCCTGCAGCGACGAGGTCGCCTTCAAGCGCAATGGAGGCAGAGGAGAGCAGGCGGGCATGATTGGCGTCCTTTTCTGTCCATGCCGCAATGGAAATCTCGCCGCTTTGGGCCAGAAGCAAGGCACCACGATCGGTATGGAGCGTCCAGTGGCTTTGACCGGACATGCCCCAGCCGTCATGCAGGGACTGATGGCCCATGCCGCTCATTAACTCGTGGAGTTCACTGGCCAAGCGTTCCTCTTCCCCCAGCCCGGGCAAATCGCCAGCATGGTCGATGAGCATGCCGCTGTCGATGGCCATGGCGCCCCGTACCGTCATGTTGTCTGCCAGTGTTCTGACCACGGTGGAGAGGTCTCGTGCAAGCAGTCGTTCAACGGCATTGCTGCTCGATTTCAGCCCCTGCCGGTCGGCTTGGTGAACGAAGGCCTCCGGAACAAGTTCGGCTAGGGCACCGAGGCGGGCGATGGTGTAGGATGAGGCGACGTGGCGCACCTTCTGTTGAGCTTCGAGGGCTTCGAGGGCCGTTTTGGCTTCCTCTCCACCCAGCATCACGCCTTTTTTGTCGGCGTCACAGAGGTAACCGACGACCCGGCCAGCACGGACAAGCCGATGCCCTTGCGGGGTCTTGCGTCGCCCTGCGAAGGTTGAGATGACGCCGTGAGCAAACGGCTGCAGCACCCCCTCCTCAAGCGAAATGGATTCATTGACGGGCTTTCCAAATGGCAGTTCAAACACGGTGTTCACCTACAATTCATGGGTTGTGGCCAGTTGTCGACGCAATCGGTCAACGCTGTGGCGCCAGCGAGCAATGTTGCTCTTGCCTCCTGACAACATCAGGATGCGATAGGGAGTTACAATGTCGATGCAAGTCGTGGTTTGGCCTTCGATCCAGACTTCTTGGAGTTCGCCTAAATCGCTGGCTTGTGCCACATCAAGGGCGGCGACCGTGATGTCCACGGCACGCTGAGTGAGAGGGAGTTGGCCCTCTGTTCCAACGCTGGCGAGCAATCGCCCCCGGTCGTCGATGGCGGTGGCCTGTTCCACCCCTCCGACGTTCAAGAATTCCTTCAACAAGCGCTGTAGCATGGGTGCTCAATCCCACAGACACCGCTGTAGCCTTCAAGAAGTTTTGCGCTTGAGCGTCGGATTTTGCAGGTTTGGGCACCCTTTCTCATTTTCCAACTGGAAATGCAGATTTTTTGTCGTTGCCATGATGTGCGTGAATCGCCTTCAGTGCGCGGGATTTTGGTCAAACACGGCGAGAACGGTAGAGGATTGGGCGGCCATGTCTGATAAAATATTTCAATTGCAAATTTAATTCTTCAACTGTAATATTCAACATTTTTTTCAGTGGATTTCAACGCCGGTGACCCCTCATCCTTTTCCGTTGAGTTCAAACCTCATCCCATGCACGCCACATCATGGGGGAATCGCCGAGCGCCTTGTTTGCTGTGCCTCGTTGCGATGCCTGTGACAAGCCCGCTGTGGTCGAACAAGCCTACTCAGGAAGAATCCTCTGTGGAAAGCACCTGGCGAAGTCTGTGAGGAAAAAGATCAGCAAGGAACTCCGACTCCAACTTCCGCTGGTGAAGGGCGAGCATACGACCATCCTCGTGGCCGTTTCCGGCGGCAAGGACTCCGCTGTGCTTCTCGATGCCATCGTGGATTTGGTGGGCAAGCGCCGAGACGTGACCATCATCGCAGGAACCGTTGACGAAGGCATTGAGGGTTATCGGCCACCATCAATTGAGTGTGCAGCAGCGTTGTGCAATCAGTTGGGCGTTGAACATCACGTGGTGACGTACCCTGAATTATCGTTTATTGAGATTGACGAAGTCGTGCAACGCCTGCCGATGGTGATGGCCAAAGACAACGATGCGCCCCGCATGGCTTGCTCGTATTGCGGCGTCTTTCGTCGACAGGGCATCAACCATCTTGCGACCAAGGTCGGTGCTGATGTCATCGCTTTGGGCCACAATCTGGATGATATGGCCCAAACCGTTCTCATGAACATGGCCAACGCCGATCTTGAGCGTACCCTTCGTCTCGCGCCACACACGGCCACGCCCGTTGACGGTCTTGCGCCGAGAATTGTTCCGTTGCGCTGGGTTCCTGAACAGGAAATCCACCTCTACGCCTTGCACAAATCCCTCCCTATGCACCATGAGGAGTGCCCCAACGCTCGTGGTGCTCTTCGGTGGCGACACCGAGAAATGGTGGCCCACATGGAGGCGGATGTGCCCGGCACCCGACATGGTCTGGTTCGAATGGCCGATCAAATCAAAGGACTGAGGGATCAGGTCGTAGCCTTAGGTGGTGACGAAGGTCGGCCTGCTCCACCAACGCCTTGCCTTCGTTGCGGTAGCCCAACTTCAGCAGCCCAATGCAAGGCCTGTGATATGCGGGACTTGCTCGGGGTTGAATGACCATCAGAGCACGTTGTGAACCAATTTGTCAAGGTCTTGAGGTCGTCCACAATAGTGGCAGCGCAGCTCCAGGGGGACCCTGCTCATGACCTTGAGGCGATGAGCGAGAGGTTCACGTGGGTTGGTTGTTATGCAGTTGGAAAAGGTGCAACGAACCACGTTGTTGATCTCATCACCCAATTCAATGGTCAACTTCTCGGCGACGATGTAAGCACGGATGATGGCGACGTGAGCGTCAGGAGCCACCAAGGCCAGTCGGTTGAGTTCGTCTTGGTTGAGTTCCCGGTCCTCGACCTTGATGATGTCCTTGGTTCCTTTTTTCTTGGAGGGGACGTTCATGACCAGCGACACGGGGACGGAGGTGCCTTTGTTGATGCCGAGCATCTCCAGCACACGCATGGCTTGTCCGGCAGGAATGTGGTCGATGACGGTGCCGTTTCGAATGGCCGTCACACGGCGCATGTTGTGTTCTTGAGACATCAGGCCTCACCTCCTACGGTGGCAGGGACTTCCACGTTCAGCAGCCTGCAGAGCAACGCCATTCGGGCCACGACGCCGTTGAAGGCCTGTTCGAAATAGCGTGCATGCCGGGTGGCGTCAACGGAGGGGTGAATTTCGTCCACTCGGGGAAGCGGGTGCATGATGATCATGCTCTCTTTTGACCCCTCAAGGTTTGAGGCGTGGAGTTTGTAGGCGCCCGCTACCTTGGCGTATTCGTCTTCGTCAGCAAAACGTTCCTTTTGGATACGGGTCATGTAGACCACGTCGGCCGACGCAATGGAGCCAAGCAGGTCATCGGTTTCGGTGACATTGGCGCCATGGGCTGTGAGGTCCGAAACAATCTCTCGAGGCATTTTGAGCAGTTCGGGGCTGGCAAAGATGAGTTCGCATCCGAAACGGGTCAGTGCGTGACTCAGGGAGTGGACGGTTCTCCCGTAGCGCAAATCTCCGGCGAGGATGACTTTCAGCCCCTCAAGGCGGCCGTGGGCTTGGCGAATCGTGAACAGGTCGAGCATGGTTTGCGTGGGGTGGTGGCCTGCGCCGTCTCCTCCGTTGAGGATGGGGACGCGAGCAGCATCCTGTGCGTATTGCGCAGCCCCTTGACGCGGGTGGCGCATGGCGATAATGTCGGTGTAGCCGTCCACCATTTGGATGGTATCAAACAGCGTTTCGCCTTTGACCACCGACGATGTCTTGACATCACCCAGGTTCACAACATCGCCGCCCAAGCGCTTCATGGCCGTTTCAAAGGACATACGTGTGCGGGTGCTGGGTTCGAAGAACAGGTTGCCGAGGATTTTCCCTTGGAGGAGGGGAAGATAGTGCTCGCCTTTGGCCACGGGCAGCAGGCGCTCAGCATCGTCAAGAATGCTCAAGATGTCTTCGTTGGATAAGTCATCCATGGTAATGAGTCCCGGCATCGTGTTCCCTCGGTTGAGAATACAACCCGATAACACCCTTGAACCTTGCCGCTGGTTTGCCTTGAGTGTCGCTCACGGTCGGACAGGTTAGCGGAGTGATTATGGGGGAATCATGGTGAGCGCTCTTTATGGTCACGTGGGCGGATGCAGATGCAGCCGTTGAAGCCGAGCGGGCCTTACGCATCAAGCGTGTGGAAAATGCCACCCTGGTGTCGGCGCTCTCTCTCCTGCTCTGTGCCGTGTGGCTTGCTTGGCCCTCTATACGAGGATTGAGCAACGGGGACGGCGTGGTGCTTGCGAGCTTTGGAGCGCCGCTCCTCGTGCTCATTTGGGGTATTTTCGTTCAGGACTTGACCCTCGATGACGGTGCAGCCCGTTCCCGAGTGGCTTCAGCGACTTCAGTCGCCTGGCCACTCTTGATGTGCCTTGGCGGACTTGGGTTTGAAGGCGAGGTTGCTACGATGGCCGGTAGCGGATTGATCTTCATTTCCGGTGTGATGTGCAGGCACCTTTCCCATCGCACAATGCGCGGTCATTTCGGCGTCCTCCGCTATCGAGCCATCCTGACCGGCATTGGCACACTCTCTGCCTTGGCCCTCACGCTCACCTCCGGAGAGGCGTACGCCGAGCCGCCGATGTTGCTGGCGCTTGGTGTATGTGCCGTGGCGGTGGCCGACACCACCTACACTTGGACGGTAGGCGACGACCAGAAGGTTGAACGAAAGCGATTCAGGCAGCGCCTTGATCGTCTGGAAACCCGATTGTTGGAACTCAAGGCCCAAGGGGCCGCTGTTGCCCAGGCAGCCAGCTTGTTGACCACGGCAAAGGAAGAGGGTCATCTCGACCCTGATTATGGCATGCGTCTGCTCGATGAAAGCGAGGAGGACATGGAACGTGCTCTTTCCTTCGCCGATGATGTTGAAATCATCCGTCAAGACGCCTTGACAGCGGTTGAACAAGCCGAAGCCATTGCACCCACGGTGAAACGCCCTCGGAAAGCCTACGAGATGGGCGAGCGCGAGGTGAAACTCGGGTCGCTTCGGGAAGGTGAGCAACTCTATCGCCAGGCCAAGAAGCGTGCTTCTGAGACCATTTCGTGGTGGGCCAAGGCCGAGGAAGCCATCACGGAAGCCACACGGGCGTTGGACGGCAAGAGCGGCGCGGGTGCCAAACAACTTCGAGAGATGTTGGCAGAGGCGAAGGCGCATCTCGCCAAAGAGCAACCAAAAGAGGCCTACGAAATCGCCATCGTGATTCTTCCGCAATTGGAAGCCGATGCCGATGCCATCGAGCGGGCTGAACGGTCGGTTGAGGAGGCACATCGCAGTGTTGAACAGAGCGATGGCCTTGACACGTCGGACATGGAAATGCGATTGGAACAGGCCTCGCAGGCCCTCGCCAGTGGTAATGCCAGTCAAGCCATCGGGTTGGCAGACGGAGTGGTACGAACACTTGAGCGTGAGCGGGCGGCGATGGATGACGTGTTGCGTGCACTGAAGCAGAAAAAGAAACTCAAGCAACGCTACGAAGGGCGGGATGACAAGGACCGCTGGGAAGCGATGCTGGTCGACATTGTCGCCGCTGCTGACGACCGAATTTGGAGTCATGCTGCGATGTTGCTGGAGCAGATGACCACGGCTTTGGACCGGGAAGGCCATGCCGCCGAGGAAGCAAAGGAACTCTACGACTTCGTGGCGCAGCAATGGGCCGTGCTTCGCAATCAGTGCGAGGCCGCCCACATCAAGGCCACGGACGAAGACCGCCGCGCCGTTGAAGAGGCGGTGGCCTTGGCAGAGGATCACCTCTCCGTGGCACGCCTCGAGGAAGCATTGGAGGCCTTGGGCGTCGCTGACGGGGCGATGGAACGCTTGCGTCGTCGTATCTGATCAGGCCTCAAGCAACCCGAGCTTCCGTGCTGAACCGATGTCAATGTCTGATGGGAGGCCAAGGTCGACCGGCATGCCGGCGATGGTGATGGTGAGGCCTCCGAGATGGGTGTACAAGCCGATTGGCACTTCATCGGGAAGCCGCTTGTACGCCTTCTTTCCAGCGTGTTTCCCTACGCCTTGGCCACTGAGGAGAAGTGACCATGCGTTGGCCTTGAGGGCGTGCTGCTTGAGTTCTTGCGTGTCGAGGACGGGTGCGACGGCCACATTGTGCAGTGGCCACGCCTGCCTCCAGTCGGTTTCCCGCTCGAGCATCCAGTGAATGTTGGTGGGTTCGGAAGGAGGGCGCGTCGCCTTGCCGAGCAACGCAAGTTGGTGAAGTACGGCCCTGACGTGAGGATGGCGAGGGTGGTTCTTCGCGAGTTCTTTCACGGTGTTGATGGCCGTCAGCGTGCGTCCGTCATCAAAATTTAACAAGGCCTCCACCAACCTTCCCTGAACCCATCCTGAATCATCCAGCGCGCTCATCGTTCGCTCAAGGTGATTGAGCGCTTCTTCGCTTCGACCCATCATGCGCAAGCGGGCGATTTCGGCAAGGTACATGCTGCGTTGAGCAGGTTGGCGAACGGGGGTGTTTCGCAAGGAGGTCTCGCCTTGCTCGAATTCGTTCAACAGGCGAATGTTGTTTTTACGAAGTGGATCAACGCTGAGCATGGATTGGCCGTCTGGGTCAAGGTGCTGCTTGCCGGTGAGAAGACTGGCCACCCAGCGCAACCGAACCGCCTCAACATCGTCGTTGTTGAGCAGCGCCAATCGGGGGATGGCCTCTTGGTAGTCTCGTTGAGCCAGACTGGCTGCGCACAGCACGAGCCGTGCGGTTTGGGCGTCCCGCCCTCCTTGAAGGGCGAGAAGGTCAACAGCCATCTCTTCGGCTTCGTCCCATCGACCTAAACCGACATGAAGTAACATCTTCGCTTGCGTGGAGCGGATCATGTCCAACCCCACCAGCATGGCTTCGTGGCCCTGCGTTGAAGCCTCGTAGCGTTCGATGGCGGTGTTCCAATCATCGTTGCCAAGCAGTTCTGCAGTAGGGCGCTGCTTGAGGTAAATCATGTCGCTCATGCCTCGCAGGCGGGTTCGATCTTCATCCATTGACGCGTCGAACGTGATTTCGTCAAGTTGCGTGGATCGGCTCCGAGACAGACCCCACACCACCAAGAACGCCACTTGACCGGCCGATGCCAGCATCCACGTCAATTGTTCGAGCATGTCTTTTTCCAAGACCGCACAGACATCGGCCTCCCACTTACCGCACTGTGCGCCCTGAGGCAGGAAACTGGAGTCCCAGAAGGTGATCATCGCCAGAGCGAGCAACAACATGGACTGGCCGGCGAAACCCGTGAAGCAGAAGTTGAGCACGTGGGCTTGCTGGATGGGCTCGGCACGGAGCAACCGACTGTCAGCCAGTCGGATGCCGCCACGTCCGGAAACATCCTGGATATCGAGGAACAAGATGCGAGCCACTTCGTAAACGAAGAGGAAACCGATGGCGGCGACGTTGAGCAAGAGGAACAACAGCAAGGTGGTGACGATGGGTACACGAATGCCTGCTTGTGGGATATGAGAGAACAACTCAATCAGACCAAACCCGAGCAGTCCGCCTTCTTCCATGTAGGTGGATTGAAGGCGGTATTCAGGGAGATTCAGCACGCGGTCTGAATGCACAAACATGTCCGGATTGTACGCCAAAAGAATCAGCGAGAGGACGGTGTTGGCAGCCACAAACGGCATCACCACCAAGTTGAGGTGAACCACTTGAGCGATGAATTGCTGTCGGGCGTTCGGGAGATGGTTGTGGAACGGTGAAGCCCGTCCCTTGGCAATTTGTTCAGACGACTGTTTCAGGGCGTGCCACGACGAACCGAGCACTCGGCCGTAGGCGAGAATGGCTGGACTGAAGGCAACAAGGGCCATGGTGCTGTAGAGGGTGGTGCTTGACACGTTGCGTGTCATCATCATGACGCCAACCCCCATGGCGAGCAATAACCACGCCAAGGTGAGGGCGAAGTAGGAGGCGTTTCGAAGGGTGGAGTTGCTTTGGAGGGACGCCCTGCTCACGCCGTGAGGTTTGATGATTTGAGCGCCCAGGGAGGTCCCACTTGAAACGATAGCGGGGATGACGATGAGCACCAACGCGAACATGACCGAGGGCGCATGGTAACCTGCTGAGTTACCTGCTCGAAAATTGAGGAATTCAAACAACAACACCAGCGACCCGGTCAGGGCCATCAAGTAGGAGATGACGCCTAAGCGCGTCCCTCGGCGACCCAACAATTTGCGCACGTCGTCCAACGTGGCTGTAACCTTGTGCACTTCGTAGGTTCGAGGCCCGGTGGGAAACGCGACTTGCAACCCTTTCAGTTGCCGTGGAACCACGTTCCTCCAAAAGAAGGCCGCAGTGAGGATGGCGAGGAGCAGGGGCCCGACCATGTCGCCATCGTAAGCGTGGATGATGGACGGTGATGTCATGCTACCTCACTCGGTTGACGGGGGAACAAGGGAAGGCTGAGGTGTTTTGTCGCTGATCTCGCGAGCGATGTCTTCAATGAAGGTCGCCAAGGGAATGCCAGCGGTTTGATCGCCGTTTCTGGCTCGAAGGCTGACCGTTTCTTGCTGGACTTCTTCATCGCCGAGGATGATGAGGTAGGCGGGTTGGAGTTTACGATGGTTTCTGATTTTCTTCATGATGTTGTTGTCTGAATCGTCGAGTTCAACCCGAACACCTGCTTCACGCAAGCCATCAGCAACCCGGCCAGCGTATTCGGCGTGCTCTTCGCGGATGGTGATGACATGACATTGCGTTGGTGTGAGCCAAGTCGGGAAGCGACCGGCAAAGTGTTCGATGAGGACGCCGCAGAACCGCTCCATCGAGCCGAACGGAGCACGATGAATCATGACCGGGCGATGGAGTTCTCCGTCTCGGCCCTTGTAGGTCAAGTCAAACCGCTCGGGAAGGTTGTAATCCACCTGAACGGTTCCCAGTTGCCATTCACGACCGATCACATCCTTCACGACGAAGTCGATTTTTGGCCCGTAAAAGGCCGCTTCACCTTCTTCCTCCGACCACGGCACCCCGAGAGATTCAGCGGCTGCCCTGCAGGCTTCCTCGGCCTTGTCCCAGCGCTGAGGGTCGCCAACGTACTTGGAGGAGTCCGGGTCTCGAAGACCCACTCGAACACGGTAGTCTTCCATGCCGAGTTTGTCGAAGATGATCTGCACGAGTTCAATGCAGCCGAGCACCTCGTCAGCGAGCTGGTCCTCGGTGACGAACAAATGGGCGTCGTCTTGTGTGAAGCCTCGCACGCGGGTCATTCCTGAAATCTCTCCGGATTGTTCCCATCGATACACGGTACCGAATTCAGCAAGGCGCAACGGAAGGTTGCGATAGGAGCGCGCTTGGCTGGCGTAAATTTTCACGTGATGCGGGCAATTCATCGGTTTGAGCATGTAGCCATCGATTTCACCGACTTTCATCATGTTGGAGAGTTCGCCGCACGTGCATCCTTCATCAGCGAGTTTCTTCATCAGGTCGCGCTCAACGAGTGGTGGATATTGCGAATCCTGGTAATAGGGGAAATGGCCGGATGTTCGGTAAAGGTCCAACTTTCCGATGTGAGGCGTGAATACTTGTGAATAGCCTTGCCTTCGGAGGTGGTAGGAGATGAAATCCTGCAGTTCTTGACGAACGATGGCGCCACGAGGCGTCCACAGGATGAGCCCCTGGCCAACTTCTTCGTCGATGTGGAAGAGTTGCAGGTCCTTGCCCAGCTTACGATGGTCGCGCTTCTTGGCTTCCTCCATGCGTGTCATCGTTGCTTTGAGAGCCTCTTTGGTCGGCTCGACCATGCCGTAGATTCGAACCAACTGCTCGCGATCTTGGTCGCCTCGCCAGTACGCCGTGGATACGGATGTCAATCGGACAAACATCAGTTTGGCCGTGCTTGGCACGTGGGGGCCGAGGCACAGGTCGTACCACTCGCCTTGTTTGTAGATGGTTGAACCGTCGCCGGCTTCCAGCTTGTCGTCGATGATTTCGAGTTTGTATGGATTGGATTCAAAGTGCTCCCGGAGCGTTGTTTGGTCGAGCTCAACCCGCTCAACCGTCAGGTTTCGCCGAGCGATCTCTTGCATTTTCTTCTCGATGGTTTTCAAATCGCCTTCGGTGATGGGCTCCATGGCAAAATCGTAGTAGAAGCCTCGGTCAATGGCCGGGCCAATCGTGGGCAAGGCACCCGGATAGAGCGCCATCACCGCTTGAGCGAGCAAGTGGGCGGCCGAGTGTCGGAGGATGTGCATGCCTTCGTCGGATTCGGAGAGGATTCCTTCCACGGAGCAGTTGTCGTTCAAGATCGTGGACAAATCGCATTCTTGCCCGTCGACTTTGGCGGCGAGGCAGCCGTGTTTCTTGCCCAACGCATCGGTGATGACATCGGCGCAGGTGATGCCAGCGGCGTATTCGTTCACCGTACCATCCGGCAACGTGATGTGAATCATCGTCATGCAGGTCGCGCTCCTCAACCCCTACGGGGTTGCCACCTCGCTATGAATCCCGCGCTTTGCAGCGTGCCGTTGATGACCGTTCTACCAGTCCACATCGAAGTCATCGCCAAGTTGTGCGCTGGGTGATTTGAGCACCTCCGGCGGCGCAGGAGGCGTGGGTTTCGAGGCTTCATCGGAGGGGGCCGAATTTGGTGGTTTTACGGCAAAGGAGGTTCGTTCCTCCACGGCATCAATACGCTGATTGTACACCTTTGGAAGGGAGGGGTTCTCCGCTTTTTGTTCTGCTTCTTTGGGGGGTTCGGTCGAGGCGATGTTGGCCTCCCCCACCTTCAACTCAGCAAAATCTCGGGCCAGAATGTCGTCAAGGTTCGGTTCGTCGGTTGGTGCCCTTTTCATGTTGGACCATCCTTCCTCTTCCTCATGAAGCCTCGGGTGAATTGGGCTCAAGAATGGCCAAAGCAGGGCTATTTGAGGGAGTGTCGCCAGCGTGAACCATGCGCATCGGTTTGGTGGTCAACCCCGACGCGGGTCTCGGTGGAAAATTGGGCTTCAAGGGAAGCGATGGCCGAGCAGCAGAAGCCCGAGCGGCGGGCGCTGAAGACCGTGCAGGTCCTCGCATGAACCAGTGCCTTGTCCATCTGGCCACCCTCGCCTCATCATCGCTCAACCGTTCGGGGGTCCAGTTGACCCTCGTGGCTTGGGAGGGTCGCATGGGCGATACCTGGGTGCCCGAACTCGCCGACGAGGCGCATGTTTCTGTTGTCACTTCAGGGTCAACCCCCCCGAGCACCGTACCCGAGGACACCGCTCGATTGGTGAGCGAACTTGTTGCGGCGGGGGTTGAAGCCATCCTCTATGCCGGTGGAGACGGGACGACCCGCGACATCGTGAACGCCTTGGAAGCAGCAGGTCCGGAGGCGCAAACCATTGCCCTCATCGGCGTTCCTGGCGGCGTAAAAATGCACTCGGGTTGCTTTGCAACCACACCGAAAGCCGCTGCTGAAGTGGCCTTGGCCTTTGCGCTAGGTGACCTTCGTACGGCCATCACCGAAGTCATGGACCTTGACGAAACGGTGTACGCCAAGGGTGAGTGGAAGGTGCGCATGTACGGCGAAGCCTGGACGCCTTCCTCGCCACGATTCATGCAGGGCGCGAAAGAGCAGGTTGAGCGCGTGAGCGAAGAGGACACCATCGAGGGCTTGGCCCACCACGTCAGCACGTTGCTCGAAGACGAGCCCGACCTCATGGTCGTTTGGGGGAGCGGTGGGACCCTGCGTAGGATGGGAGAGCACTTGGACCTTGAATTGACGCTGCTTGGTATCGACATACAGCACGATGGCACATTGCATCAAGACCTCAACGAACAAGGCTTGTTGGAGGTGATTGGCGCTCACACCAACGGCGACGGTCTGCGTCCATTGCTTCTGTTGCTTTCGCCTATGGGCGGCCAAGGTTTTCTCATCGGTCGAGGGAATCTCCAACTCTCGCCCGATGTCCTCCGCGCCATCGGCCACGGAAACATTCTCGGTGTTGCCACGCCGTCCAAACTCATTGGCTTGGAAGCGGTTCGCATCGACACAGGCGACGACGATCTTGACGCTGAGTTCCAAGCCAAGCGGTTCATCAAAATCCTTCAGGGCTTCCGAACCACACGCTTGATTCGGGTGGCTGAACTTTGAGGCCAGAACATCGTCCGATTTTGTGAAACATGGCTGACATGAATCGTTCTTGTGAATTTCAAATAGCGTCGAGGAGGTCACACCGTTATGCAAGGAAAACGTGTTGTGGTGTTGACGGGAGCAGGGATATCGGCTGAATCTGGCATTCGAACCTTTCGAGATAACGATGGACTGTGGGAAAATCATCGGGTGGAGGACGTGGCTACACCCGAAGCATGGCGAGCCAATCCCGCCGTTGTATGGCGCTTCTATCAGGCGCGCCGACGCCAACTCAATGAGGTAAAACCGAACCCCGCTCATGGCGCCCTCGCACAACTGGCGGACGGTTTGGACAACTTCACCCTCATCACGCAGAACGTCGATGATCTTCACGAACGAGGAGGTAGTGTCGATGTGGTTCACATGCACGGTCAACTTGAGACACTGCGTTGCGAAGCGAGCGGACGAAGCGAGGTGCGAATGAACGACGGTGACCTCGTCGATGACTTTCTGCTCTGCTCGTGCTGCAGCGAACCCGCACGTCTTCGCCCAGACATCGTTTGGTTCGGTGAAATGCCGATGCACATGGAAGCCATTTACACGGCTGTGGATGCATGCGAGGTGTTCGTGGTGGTGGGAAGCTCGGGCCATGTCTACCCGGCCGCCGACCTTGTTCACATCGCCAAAGCCAACGGGGCGCGTACCGTGCTGGTTAACGCCGAGGCTCCGCTCAATGTCGAAGCGTTTGATGAGGTTCATCTGGGCAAGGCCGGCGAGTTGCTTCCCGGGCTTGTCGAGGCGTGGCTTCAATCAGGGGTTTGACCGGAATCACTCCATGCCACTGACTCGCCTCAGCATGGTCGAGAACTTCCTCGTCCACCTTTGAAACTTCACCGTGAATCCGTATGCATTAAGCAGGAGTGTCATTGCACACCATCCATGGCCAATCTCAGGGCTCTCTTGGTGGTTCTTTTCCTTCTCGTCCCGATGACCGTCGCATCCGCCGATGGTGATGTTGATGATGAGGAGGACGACGAGGCTCAAGTGTTCGGGTTGGACGCAGAGGGCCTGGGCGAAGTGGCCCAATGGCTGATGGTCGGTACCTTGCTGATCGTGGTGTGGAAACCGTTGTTCAAGTGGCTGCGAACCAACGGCCCGGAACGCTTTGGTGTTGAGGCCCGACCGTTCAAGAAGAAACTCGGTGTCTTCAACCGGCGCTTCATGCGGGTCCATGTTTGGATTGGATTAGGGGCGGTTGTTCTTGGGACGGTTCACGGCTATGTCCTGGAGTGGCATTGGACGCTGTGGGTGGCGATGCTCTTCCTCTGGTTGTTGGTGGTCAGCGGCGGGCTCATGATGTGGAAAACGCCTCCTCGACAGATTCGGAAGGCATCTCGTTTGTTGCACATGCAGCGAGCCATGTCCGTCTTGGCGGTGGCGTTGTTGCTCATTGGCCATGCGCTGGTCGATTAGTTCAATTGGCCTGAAGCAGCCTTCAGCAGGCCAAGGAACGGTGGGCTTGGCTTGCCGGGCCGTGATTTGAATTCGGGGTGGAACTGGACGCCAACATAGTACGGGTGGTCGTTGAGTTCGAAAATTTCGCACCGTTGGCCCGACTCGTCCTTTCCAACAAAGACAAGCCCGGCTTCTTCGATGCGTTCGATGAGGTCGGGGTTGACTTCGTAGCGGTGCCGGTGACGCTCGTCCACCGCTTCCCCTGAACCATACAAGCCTCGAATGGTTGAACCGTCGTGCTGCCAAAGGGTCGGTCGGCTCCCCAGTCGCATCGTGCCGCCGAGGTGTGTTTTCGAGATTTCAGGCATGAAGATGACGGCGGCGTGTTCGGGGTTGTCCTCAAACTCGGTGGAGTTCGCTCCTGTCATGCCCAAGACGTTTCTGCAAAATTCAATCGTGGCGATTTGCAACCCGAGGCAAATGCCGAGGTAGGGGACGCTTTCGGTTCGTGCATAGTGCGCGGCCTTGATTTTTCCCTCGATGCCGCGGTCCCCGAACCCACCGGGAACCAAGACGCCATCCGCATCACGGAGGATGGTCCAGGCCATGTTGTGCTCGTCGGTGTCCCAGCCGTCCTCAAGGTGGCTGGCCTCAATCCAGTCGATCACGAGTTTTCGGTCCACGGCCATGGCGGCGTGCTGCAGGCTTTTGATGACGGAGAGGTAGGCGTCGGAAAGATCGGTGTACTTCCCGACCATCGCGATGTGAACTTCTTCGGTCAAGGTGTCGAGGTGGTAGGCCATGGCTTTCCATTCCTCCAACATCCCTGTAGCGGAACAGTCAACGCCGAGGATGTCGCACAAACCTTGTTCCTGAAGCATCAACGGCACGTGGTAGATGTTGGGCACGTCGTGGGTCGACATGACGGCCTCGGGCTTGACGTGGCAAAACGCTGCGAGCTTGTTGCGGGTTTCCTCGTTGAGCGGCGAGGAGGAGCGGCAAACGAGGATGTCAGGCGTGATGCCCAACCCACGCAGTTCCTTGACCGTGTGTTGCGTGGGTTTGGTTTTCTGTTCACCCACGGGGCCAAGGACAGGAACCAGCGAAACATGGACGAAGGTGACATTCTCGCGCCCAACTCGGAACTGGAATTGGCGGAGTGCCTCCACGTACGGCGATGATTCAATATCGCCTACCGTACCACCAAGTTCGATGATGCAGGCATCGGGTGTTTCTTCACTACCATCGGCCGGTCGTGCTGCCACATCCTCAATCCAATCTTGAACGGCATCGGTGATGTGCGGAATCACCTGCACCGTCTTCCCGAGGTAATCGCCTCGACGCTCGGCTTCGATGACCTTGGCGTAGATTTTGCCGGTCGTCAGGTTGTTGTCTTTGGAGAGGTTGATGTCAAGGAAGCGTTCATAATTGCCCAGGTCAAGGTCAACCTCACCACCGTCATCGAGCACGAAGACTTCACCGTGTTCAAACGGTGACATCGTCCCAGCATCGCTGTTCAGGTAGGGGTCGATTTTGATGGAAGTGACACGCAGTCCAGCGGCTTTGAGCAGCACCCCGATGCTGCTGGCGGTGACGCCTTTTCCGAGTCCTGAGAGGACCCCCCCGCTCACCACGACGTACTTCATTGCAACATCAACGGGCTTTTAGGCCGTCGCGCCTACCTAATCAACATACCGAAACTTCTCGACAAATGTTCTCCAAGTCATGGTGAGCGAAGGATGAAAAGGGGTCCGACGAACAATACACCGAGGGCGGGCCATGGCATCGATACCGACAATCATGATGGCGTGGACCAAGACCCGCGCCGAGGTTGGTGGCTTTTCCAAGGAGGAACACGCCGTGCCGACGCCGGCTGCTGGCGAAGTGCTCATCAAGACCCAGTCCACTTCGGTTTGTGGCACGGACATTCACATCTGGAAATGGGACCAATGGAGCCAGGACAACGTTCCGCTCGGCACCGTCACCGGGCACGAAACCAGCGGGACGGTCGTGGCCGTCGGTGAAGGGGTCTCATCTCACAAGGTCGGCGACCTCATCGCCGTTGAGTGCCATCTTGCCTGCTGGAATTGCCCACGTTGCGACGAAGGAAACGCCCATGTGTGCGAGAACGGTTCAATCTTCGGCGTCCACGGCCACGGTGCCTTTGCCCCTTACTTTGTGGTCCCTGCCGTCAACGCTCGTCATGTACCCGCAGGGCTCGATCCCGGGCATGCTTCCATTCAGGACCCGTTAGGCAACGCCATTCACACGTTGACGGGCGGCCCCGTAGAGGGGGCAACCGTTGCTGTTCACGGCCTCGGTCCCATTGGATTGTTTGCTGTGAACGCCGCCAAAGCCATGGGCGCTGCCAAGGTCATCGCTGTGGATTGGGACAACACCTACCGAATGACGCTTGCCAAAGAACTCGGCGCCGACCTGGTGCTTGGAAAAGACGACGACGTGGTCGGCAGCATCCTCGAGGCTACCGGCGGGCGCGGCGTGGACAACAGCTGCGAGTTTTCAGGGGCTGCCTCAGCACTTTCCAACGCCATTTATTCCACCCGTATGGGAGGCTATGTCAACGTCCTGTCCGTGTACGGCGGCGGCGCTCCTGAGGTTCCCATGAACGAGGTCGTGTTCCGCTATTTGCATCTCAAAGGCATCAACGGGAGAAAGATGTGGTCAACATGGGACACCATGCACGATTTGCTGGAACGCGGCCTCATCGACGTGGACAAAGTCGTCACCCATCGCATGGGAATTGACGAGTTCGAACAAGCCGTCCAATTGGCCATGGATGGAAACTGCGGCAAAGTCGTGCTTGATTTCTAAGGCTCAAGCCTTGATCCACCGGTACCGGCGTGCTCCTTCCTCAACGCCTTCTTCACCAATGTCGACGAGAGCGAATTCTCCTTTGGGCTCAATCACGCTGTTGTCTTGGGTTCCCTTGTGGAGGTTTTCGTAGGTCACGTGGTCGATGGCCATGCGCCCTGCAAGTCGTTCAAACAAGCGCCAGGTCGCCACGACCTCTCGCCATCGAGGATTCACTTTGCCTTCGAAGACTTTCGCTTTCGCTCCAGACCCATAACCGCACATACCGAACAACGTGTTGTCGAGGTTGCTGTTATCTTCGAGGTCAGATTCGAACGTCGACATCAAGGCCAGGAAGATGGAACCGGTGTATTGGTTGCCAATCAGGCTACTCGCACGCTGACCTTTCTCGATGCGCTCAGCGTGAAATTCGGTGTACTGGGAGGTTTTGGAAATCTTCCTGCGGTAGGCGTCCTTTTCCTTTTCCCAAGCGGCCAGCGACTCTTCATCTTCGGTGGCTGGGCGTTCGGGCATGGGGCCGATCTCGGACACAACATCGTCCCACATCGCCGTGTGCTCACGGTCATGGCGGAACACGTCAGGGAACATTCGCTTGGCTTGGTAGGCGTAGGGTAAATGCATGATGATGCGAGACCACTGCTGCGTAAAGGGGTCGTCCGTCTTCGGCTCAATGCGTCCCGCTCGCTCGGCTTTGTTACTAAAATCAAAGAAAGCTTGGCGAACAGCGTTTTGGTAGCACAGGTTGGAGAATTGTCCATCAAAGATAGGGTCGTCTCGGTGGACGCTGACCTTTTCCTCTCCGTGCGCAAAGATGCCGAGTTTCCTGACGGTGGATTTGGGCAGATGACGGATCATGCGCTCAACGAGGCCTTTCTTGACGGTTTGACCGGCTTCTTGGGCGAGCTGAATCACGTTGGAGATCACGGAACGAATGGATACCTCTCGGCGGGGTTTGAAGAAATCGTGAACCGGTGTGGTCGAGACGCCGATGCAGTCGGGGATTTCGAGCAATCGAGGGTTGCGTCGAATGAGCAAGGCGCCGCCGCCTGCTCCCTGCGTGTATTCACCGGAGGATTCCAAGGCGTACTTGGCGTTGTCAGAGAAGATCACGATACCAAGGCGCTCATCGTTTTCACTCGATCGCGCCACCCAGTCCAGCGTGGTGTGGAGGGCGTCAACAGCGCCAATGCATGCAAAGGTCATGTCGACGACGTCGCAGGTACGGAAGCAGTCTTCACCAAAGCGCTCGGCGTAGCGTTGAGTGAGCATGTCCACGATGTAGGTCGCAGTGGGCTTTGCCCCGTCGAGAGCGGATTCGGTGCCGAGGTACATGCGGCCGATGGTCCTCGGGTCGAGGCCGTTTCGGTCGATGAGTTGCATCACGGCCATGGCGCCCATCGTGGCGGTGTCTTCATGGACATCGGGGATGGCCATCGCTTCAAGCCCGAGGCCTTTGCTGAGTTTGCCGTAGTCCGCTCCGCGAAGGTCAGCGAAATCCTTCATGTCCATGTACAAGCGAGGAAAATGAATCGCTATGTCGTCAATGCCGACAGGGCTGTTACTTTCTACGGGCACCTTTGTTGCTCTGACCTTCAGTATATGAAGGGAAGGTTTCAGCCACGGGCCCATCAATCGTCTTCTTCAGGCATTTCTGGAATCGAGGGGTCTTGTTTGGCCCACAAGACATCGTCGATGCGAAGGACGGAAAGCGCCGCTTCGGTGGCGCCAGCAAGCACCTGGCGGGTGATGCGTAATGGTTCAACAATACCGTCGTCCACCATGCTTGAGGGGACTTTCTCTTCCACGTTCAGGCCGATGTGGTGGGCGTCTGGACCATCGTGCGTGCTTTGCTTGGCCACTGTCTGTAAGAGGGAATCCAACGGGTCAAGACCCGCGTTTTGGGCGAGGGTGCGTGGAATGATTTCAAGCGCATCAGCGAAGGCTTCGATGGCCAATTGCTCGCGACCAGCGAACCCTTCGGCAAAGCGCCGCAGGTGCCGAGCGAGAGCGATTTGTGTTGCACCACCACCAGCCAGCAGGTACGGCTCTTCAAGCAGTTGACATGCCACACCGAGGGCGTCTGCAAAACATCGTTCAACTTCGCCCACGGTTTCGTTGGTTGAACCCTTCGCAATGAAGGTCGCTCCGCCCTCTTCGGTTTCGACAATCCAGTGCATGACGCCGTTCCACCGTTCGTTTCGGCTGGCGATGAACACGCCTAAATCAGAAGCGGTGAGCCCTTTGACGTCGTTGTTCAGGGTAGCGTTTGTTCCTCGAGCCAACAGATCAAGGTCAGAACGAGCCACGCGACGGTAGGCCTGGATGCCAGCGTCGGCGAGGGCTGCGTGAACGTCGTCGTCGATCCCCTCCTTGCAGGCGAGGAGCGTAACTCCGAGGTCAACAAGATGGTTGATTTGGTCAAGGAGCATCGTTTTTTCTTGCTGGCGGAAGCTTTCCAACACGCCGGTGTTGGCGACATTGAGCTTGAGATTGCTCATCATCTCTCGCCGTTCAAGGCCACCGTCAACCAGTGCAACCTTACCCGATGTCAGCGACTTTGGCATGCGGTCTGTGACTCTTTTTTTGGCCAACACCAAACCGGTGACGAGCGATGAATCCGTCATGCTTCCACCCGTTTGCGTGAGGATTTTCACGCGGGTTGGGTCGGCAAGGGGGCCGTCTGGGCGCTCTTCCACCACCGCTTGGGCAGCCTCGATGGCGAGGCCAGCGAGATGTTGTTGCATGGCCCGGTGAATCTTTCCAGAGAGCGAGGTCTTGGCCGCGGCCAACATTTGGTCGCCGGTTGCATCGATCACCAACGAGTCGAAATGTTGCCTGCACGCCTCTTCAGCGAGACGATAACCTCGTGCGATGGCCGAAGGGTGGACGCCCTGCAGCACCAACTCCCAAGCATTCTGCAACAATTCTGCAGAAAAGAGCACGGCGCTGGTCGTCCCGTCCCGAGCGATTCGGTCTTGGGTGGTGGAGGCGTTGATGAGCATGCGAGCCACCGGATGTTCAACTTTGGCCGATTCAAGGACGGTGACCCCATCGTTGGTGACCATCGTCCGCCCCTCGTCGTCGATGAGCAACTTGTCCTGTCCCAGTGGCCCTAGCGTGGTCCGCACTGCCCCTGCAAGGGCCATGGCGGCCGTGATGTTGTTGCGAAGGGCTTCACGACCGGTCGTTCGCGTCGTCTCCTTGAGGATGGGGACTTCGCTCATACGCCGTCCACCGACCTCTTCCCCATAAGCCAAGCGCTTGGGGCTCAGGCTCGGGTTCAGTCCTCGTCTTCAACGACTTCGAAGTCGGCATCGACCACGCCGTCGTCGACGTTGATGTCACCGTCTTCGCCACTCTCTTGTTGCGCCATCTCAGCGGCAGCAGCCTCGTAGAGTTTGGTTGAGACGCCGTGCATGGCCTCTTCGATTTCTTTGACTTTGGCCTGAATGGCAGCGTCGTCCATGGTGTCGATGTCTACGGGTTTGCCGTCGTCATCTTGGACCATCTTTTCGAGTTCGTCAAGATGGGCCTTCACGGGGTCGACATCGCTGTCGTCCAGTTTATCCGCTGATTCCTCAAGGGTGCGTCGGGTTTGGTAGACCACCTGGTCGGCCATGTTTCGCAGTTCCACCTTGGCCTTTCGGCGTTGGTCTTCCTCTGCAAACTTCTCTGCTTCAGCGATTTTCTCTTGGATTTCGTCTTCGCTGAGGGAGGTGGCAGATTCAATCTTGATCGACTGCTCTTTACCGGTACCCATGTCCTTGGCACTCACGTTGACGATGCCGTTGGCGTCGATGTCGAAGGTGACTTCAATCTGGGGGATGCCGCGAGGTGCTGGAGGAATGCCAACCAATTGGAACTGCCCTAGGGTGACGTTGTCCTTGGCGAACTCACGCTCACCTTGGAGGACGTGAATCTCAACGGCTGGTTGGTTGTCGGAAGCCGTGGAATAAATCTCGGAACGCCGAGCAGGGATGGTCGTGTTGCGCTCAATCATGGTCGTCATGACACCACCGAGGGTCTCGATGCCGAGGGTAAGGGGCGTCACGTCAAGCAACAAGATATCCGAAACACCTTCGTCGCCGGCGATGATACCGGCCTGAAGGGCAGCGCCCATGGCCACGGCTTCGTCGGGGTTGATGCCCTTGTAGGGTGGCTTGCCAGCTTCCTTTTCCACCGCTTCTTGAACGGCGGGAACACGGGTGGAGCCGCCAACGAGGATGACCTTGTCGACATCGCCCTTCTTCAGTCCGGCGTCCTTCATGGCTTGGCGAGTGGGGACCATCGTCTTCTCGATGAGCTTGGCGATGAGGTCCTCGAACTTGGCTCGGGAGAGCGAGAGGTCCATGTGGACGGGTTGACCGTCAGCCATGGAAATGAACGGCAGGTTGATCTGCGTCTGCTGCGTACCGGAGAGTTCAATCTTGGCCTTTTCAGCGGCTTCCTTCAAGCGAGACATGGCTTGCTTGTCCTTGGAGAGGTCAATCCCGGTGTCTTTCTTGAATTCGGCCACCATCCAAGCGATGATCTTCTCGTCAAAGTCGTCGCCACCGAGCTTGTTGTTACCCGCCGTGGCCTTGACCTCAATCTGCGGCTGGCCGTCGACTTCGTAGATTTCCAGCACCGAGACGTCAAAGGTTCCACCGCCCAAGTCGTAGACCAGAATGGTCTGGTCTTGGGTCTTGTCCACGCCGTACGCAAGGGCTGCAGCAGTAGGTTCGTTGATGATGCGCAGCACGTCGAGGCCGGCGATGCGGCCGGCGTCCTTGGTCGCTTTGCGCTGGGCGTCGGTGAAGTAGGCCGGGCAGGTGATGACGGCCTGCTTGACTTCGTGGCCGAGGTAGGCTTCAGCATCAGCCTTCAACTTCTGAAGGATGAAGGCAGAGACTTCCTGCGGTGTGTACGTGGTCTCGTCCACGTCGGTGGTCCACTTGGTACCCATGTGGCGCTTCACCGAAATCATGGTTCGTTCTGCGTTGGTCACAGCTTGTCGCTTGGCGGTCACGCCGATGAGTCGCTCACCGCCGTCCTTGGCAAACGCCACCACCGAGGGGGTCGTGCGTGCGCCTTCTGCGTTCGGGATCACCACGGGCTCACCGTTTTCGATGGTGGCCACGCAGCTGTTCGTCGTTCCTAGGTCAATTCCAATCACTTTGCTCATTGTGTTCACGTCCTTCAAAAGATGGGGATGCCACCGTCGTCTTCGTCATCGTCATCGTCGCCGAGGTCGATGCTTACCTCCCCCGGGGCAGGGAGGGTGTCGTCATCATCCGTTTCCAGCGCCTTTCCTTGGGGCGTCAGTTTCAGGGTGATGTCGAGAATGCCGTTATTCAGGGTCCAGTCCACGACGTCGTCGCAGGGGTGAGGAAGTTCCACCAAAGCCAGTGGCTTTGGTTGAGTGGTCCGCATGATTTCAATTTGCGACCCGTTCTTGATGAGTTCAATTTCAAGGTGTTCGGATTTGATGTCGCCTTTGAGGGCAAAATCAAGGGTGACCGACATGTTCCATCCGTCGAGGTAGACGTCCTCAGCGGGGAGTTTGACGGTCTCGTCGTCGTTGTCCTCGAGGGCAGACGGATCCATTTCTACCGGGGCAGCATCCACACGAATGTCCATTCCCAGGTTTTTGAGGAGGTCATCCATGGAGGTCCCTGCATTGAACATCTTGGAAATGTCGGAGATGTCGAAATTGAAATTCACTTCACCTTTGGCGATTTTCTCAGGGCTGATGCCGAGGGCGTCAAACTGATCTTTGAACTGGTTCATGAAGCCCTTGAGTTGTTCTCGATTGATGGGCATGCCCATGTTTCGAAGCATCTCTTCGAGTTTGTCCAACAAGTCGTCTTCCCAGTCGTCAGCCATCGTCCAACACCACTACTAAACCATCGGTTATGTAGTTGCGAATATGGCACCTCATATAAATCTAATCAAATCGAAAGGAGAAACAAGGCGCTGGAGGGCGTTGTTTACCGACGGTGATGTGGTAGCTTACTCGTACTCGACCTATGAAGAAAAAAAATAACCTTGACAGCGTGAGGTTCTACCGTGTACAAGTACCAGGCGGTGCCGTTGGGTATCACGACTGACTCCGTTCTTGGTAAGCGGCTTGGAAACGTCATTGAGAACGAGAAATGGCTGGTCATCACGCTCGCCATCTTCAACAACGTGGCTTTTTTTGCTTTCTTTTTGGGGGGCAGTCCCGAATTCTATCGCCTCATCGGCTTAGCCTCCTCACGCCTCTACATCGGTACTGTATGCTTGCTTGTTTTAGCGCTGGGAGATAAGGACGAGGAATGGTGGGCACTCAAACTGGATAAACTGGAACAGGGCCTGAAGGCTCGGGTGACCGCTTGGGTGAGTGAACGATCGATGTCTGTATGGATCGTACGACTGGGAATCCCCATTCTGTTCCTGAGCTTGTGGTTATTTTATCTGACCTTCAACAAGTATGCAGCCGCACCACTGGGCGTGGAAATCACTTAGCCGGTGATCAGTCGAACCATGGTTCGAACGTGGATGCCCGTAGCACCGTGGCCAACCATCTTGTTGGTCTTGGCGCCCCAGTAGGTTCCAGCGATGTCCATGTGAGCCCAGGTGATTTGTTCGGCGTCATCGCCTTCGCCTCGATAGGGGACGAATTGCTTGAGGAAGGCAGCGGCGGTGTTGGCACCGCCCCAGCGACCGGCACCAAGGTTGCGGGTGTCAGCGATCTTGGAATCGGTCATTTCCTTCTCAAACGCCGGGAGCAGGGGCATTGGCCAGGCAAGTTCACCAACATCGTTTCCAGCTTCATGTATGCGGGTTCGGAAATCGTCATCATTGGACCACAAGCCGGTGGCTTCGTGGCCGAGGGCGACGACGCAGGCGCCGGTGAGGGTGGCGAAGTCTACGATGTATTCGGGGTCATAGTCCGTTCCGGCCTTCCACAGGCCGTCGGAAAGGACGAGGCGACCTTCAGCGTCAGTGTTGAGCACCTCAATGGTTTTTCCAGAGAGGGTGGTAATCACGTCGCCGGGTCGCTGGGCGTTCGCTGCTGGCATGTTTTCGGCCATGCAGGTGATGGCGACAACCTTGCCAGGATATCCGATGGAAGCGAGGGCTTCCATGGTGCCGAAGACGGTGGCGGAACCGCCCATGTCGTACTTCATTTCGTCCATGTTGGCGCCGGGCTTGAGTGATATACCACCCGTGTCAAAGGTGATGCCCTTGCCGACCAGCATCGGGTGGCGTCCCTTCTGGTCGCCGTTCAGGGTGAAGATGACCATGCAAGGCTTACGAGACGAGCCCATGCCGACCGCTACAAGACCGCCCATGCCGTGTCGCTTGGCAGCTTCGTAATCGATGACCTCGACCTTGGCGTTGTCGTACTCTTTGGCCCAGCGCTCTGCCTTCTCAGCGAAAGCCATGGGGTACATGTCGTTGGGTGGGCAGTTGCCAAGGTCTCGGGAGAGGTGGACGCCGCTCACGATGGAGGCAGCGCGGTCGATGGCAGCGGACAGGGCCGTTGCGTCGCCCTCGTCGCAGTTGATCCGAGCAGAGAGGTTGGTGTCTTCGTGGTCGTCGTCTTTCTTCTTGTAGAGGTCGTAGGAATAATCACGCAACATCATGCCCTCAGCAAATGAGGTCATGCAGGCCATGTCAGCGCCGTGGAACACCACGGTCAGTTCGTTGCCGTGGACCTTTTTGCACGAGGCGACCACCGTAGCACCGGCCTCACGGTAAGCGTGGACGTCGGCCTTCTCGGTCTTGCCAAGGCCGACGAGCATGGCTTTTCCGCCATCGGTCCCCACAAGGGTCATGGTGGCGTTGGCCTTAGCCTTGAAGTCGCCGTCACCCAACACGCGGTTGATTTGCGCTTTGAGGCTGGAGGGGATTCCCTCAACGATTTCGGGGAGTGCTTCTTCACCCTCAAAGAGGGGGAGGACGAGGGTTCCGTTGATGTTGTTGCCTGAACTGATGGTCACTTGCATGGGTT
>JBMSEL010000029.1:0-24210 GCA_049412325.1 Candidatus Poseidonia sp. | reverse complement strand
CGTTGTTCCGAGCCCAGCGCTCGGCGTCTTCGGAAGCGGAAAACATGGTGCCCTCAACTTTGCTTCGCTTGGCGAGGAGCGACTTGAGGGCCTCAGCAGGCGTACCACCCATGCTAGGAATTTGGACGGGCTTACCGCCCAACTCGCCCAAGGCCATCTGAACCTCGGCGCCCTCGGAAGGAAGGCAGGCGACGGCCACAATACCTGGCGCAGCGGCCAACTCGACCTTCTGCAGGAGGGTACCAAACACATTGGCGGCTTTGCTGGATTTTTTGGTCTCCGCAACGTAGACTTCAACACGGCTCGAGCCGGACAACAGCTCGAGGTCCATGTTCAGGGGCTCAAGGCGTCGCAAGAGGTGGATTTGTTCGTCAAGGACTTCGAGTTCTGCTTCAGCATCTCGGTGCGTGTCGAGCAGGTCAAGCCCCTTCTGGAGTTCATCAGCAAAGGAACCTTCGAGCAATTCCTTCACTCGCTTCATTGGAACAGGTCCGTCAGCGTTGACCGGCTTGAAGGCGGAGATGGCCGCTCGGACCTTTGCAAGGAGAGCGCTGACGTGGTTCGCCTCTTCGGAATCGCTGGCGTGGCCGACGTTCACACCGTCTTCGAAATTGGTGTAGGATTCGATGTGGACGCATCCGAGGTTGGTGCAAACACGGAGCACATCGGCCATGCGGTCAACAGGGGCTGCGACCGTCAAGCGAGACATGGCGACCGTGTCGAACATGGTATCGCCTCATTGGGATGAAAGAGCATCAACCACCATGTTGACGGCAGTGTCTTGGTTGCTCGCAGAGTTGGATTCAATCTTGCTGACTTCGCCAGCCCCGGTCGCTTTGACCTGGTCGGCTTCGCCTTGGGCCTTTGCACGTGCGTCGTCAAGGATCTTTTGCGTCATGGCGACGGTTTCATCGGCGGCATTTTGAACCATCTCGGATGCTTTACGGCGAGCATCAGAGAGGATTTTGGAGGCTTCTTCTTGGGCTTCTGCAAGACGCTTCTCGGCGTCTTGCTCAGCCGTCTTGATGCTTCGAAGGACCTCGGACATACCCATGAAGAACACCTAATGATTTTCGCACCGGAAGGGGGTTTAAGAGTCTAACGGGGTGCGTTGTTGGCCTCAATTTTCGGGCTTCGTTCCACGGAATCGGCTGGCCATGCCGAACGGATAGAGCAGGCGGCCTTGAACATTGGAAAATCCAACATCTCGCATCATGCTTCGATAGTATCCGTTCGTGCCATAGTGCGTGTAGCTGGCAGCCAGCCCCTTCCACGGGTGATTTTTCTCCTTGGTGATGAGGCGCGCCATCACTTGAACCACGCTGTTCATCCACAAATAGCCAAGGAAACCGTGCAGTTTGTTGGCTTTCCCTGCGTCGCAAATCACCAAGCGACCTCCGGGTTTGAGCACGCGATAGATCTCACGCAGCCCCTGCGCTTTGTCCTGGAAATCCCGGAACGAAAAGAGGCAGAAGACCATGTCGAACGTGTTGTCGGGAAGAGGAATGTTCTCGGCGATGGCTTGCACATATTCAGCTGGACCTTCACCCCGAGCAGCACGAGCAGCGTCCACACGTGGCTGTGCGGTGGCGAGCATCTCAGGCGACGGGTCGAGGCAGGTCAAGTCCATCCCGACCAAATCCTCGGCGAATGACCCCGGACCACACCCGACCTCGAGAACCTTCATTCCGGGCTCAGCGTGGTTTCGGACGTTTCGTCGCCAGAGCTTGTCTTGACCAAAGGTCATCCAAGTATTGACGCGGTCGTAATTGGGGATGGTGGCTTCAAGTTGACCTTCGAGCATTTCCCAGGCGTCGGTATCGATGCCTGACGCATCAAAGCCTCCGGTCGCTGCTCGCTTCCCCATGATGGTTGGCGAGCCCCCGACCGTTTTGGACATGTCGTTTGACCCACAGCCCTCGTCAAGCGATACGTTCCACGGTTTCTGGAGTAATGCCCTCTTCGGGCGTCACTCGGAACACGAGGATTTTGAGATTCTCGGGAGCGTTTCTGAACTTCGAGACGATCATGGAGTTTTCAAAATCCGTACCGACGGTTCGAACCTTGAAGGACAACACCATGTCCGCAATGGAGGACAATTCCTGTTTGATGAGAGGGTCAAGACCGTCGGTGGACACCGAAATCATCAGCAAACCCCGCACCATTTGTGCGTGGGCTTGCAGCATACGAACCATGGAAATCACTCGAGCAGGGTCCTCACGCTGGATGAAGAAATCAAGGTTGTCGAGGACGGCCCTAAAATACGGACCAAGACCCATGATTTCGTTGGTGACTTCGGTAAGGTAGTCCTGGCTGCTATCGTCCACGAAGCGAGTTTGTGCGAGCCGTTGAATGTCGTCCAGTTGGAATCCTTCCAGCCGGTAGCGGCTGGCCAACAGTTCACGCTCCAACACGTTGGCGTTGTATTCCTCCCCAATGGTGCGAACGTTGATGTCAAGGGGCCAATTGTATTTTTTGAAAATCCGAATGATCTCTTGCTGACCTTCGTCAGTGGCAATATAGAGGGTGTTTTCGGGTTCTTCAGCCGGCGAGGTGAACTGCTTGGCAAACAACTCACTCCCCGAACCCGTTTCAGTGAACGCAATCATGGTGAAGCCACGAGGGACACCGCCACGCATTTCATTGTCGAACTTCGGAACGCCGAAAGAGCCAACGGAACCGAAGAACTCCTCGTCTTCTGGGTCAAATGTGATTTTTCGAGCCATCTTCCATCACCTCAGAGGAGAACCACCTGCCCACGGTCGACCAGGTCCGTGCAGTACGTGTCCAAATTGGCCAACACCAAAGGCGGGGTTTGGTCCGGAACGTTGAGGATGACCGAAAGCACCTCGCGTTGACGGAAGGTGTTGATGAACGTGTGAAGGTATTCAGCCAGCATTCGGTCATCGTTGTAAATCGCCAAGGCGTTCACGCTGTCGAGGAAGACGAAATTGCGCTGACTGTTCACGGTACGAAGCGTATAGAGGGTTCGCAGGAGGATGCTCTCGAGCATGATTGGACTGTCGATGAAGGTGATGTTGTTGTAAGGAACGTCTGTACCGCCCAGCACCCCCGAGGAGACGAGGTCGAGAAACTGAATGTTTGAGACGTCAACACCGATGGCCTCGAAGGCCTGGATGATTTCAACGGCTCCCCGGCTGGCCGAGATGTAAACGCCGCCCATCTCGAACATCTGCATGAGGGGAATCATGGTGCTGGCGGTCACGGCAAAAGCATTGGAGGAGCTTAGCCGGACCTGGACTGAACTGCCCAAGGAGACTTGGGTGAGTTGCTCGGCGATCATTTGGTCGAGTTCAAACATCCCTAAGCCCCCCATCGTGAGGTGTTATCGCTTGAGGCGCCCCACTTCAACATCGGAATGAGCATGACCCCAAGCGGCGTGAGCTCAATGGCGTGTTTCGCACGACTGTGCGAAGTTCCTCGCATTTTCACGACTTGAAGGAAACGGAGGAGGTGCCCCATGCGTTCTGAGTCACCCATGACGATGATGCCGTCGGCGATGGCCTCTTCAACACCGAAGGACGACCAGTGAGCGTTTTCGGTGGCCGAGGTGATCTCAGAAATCAAGATGGTCGTGCATCCCAGCGTGGCGAGTTTCTTTCCCAGCGTGAACAGGAAATCTCGAATCAATTGTTCGGACTTGATCTTGTAACAGAGCGTGGTTACCGAGTCGATAACGAGGCGAGTGACACCGATGGTGTTTACAATGTCCACGATGGACTTGATGAGGGCGTGAACGTCATCGAGGTCAAAAGAGGCCTTCTCGAGGCCGAGCCAGGAATAGAGCACGTCCATGTCAAAAACGTTGATCAGGCCAGAATCGACCATGTTCATGTCAAAGAAAGCGTACTGGCGAATATTTTCCAGCAACTTCACCGATGGTTCGGTGGCCGTAAAATGCGCACAGGCTTCGCCCGCCAACGCACCCCGAACGAGAAATTCCATGCCGAGGGTGGTCTTTCCTGAACCGCAAGTTCCTGCCGCCAAAACGGTTGAACCGTAGGGAATCCCGCCGCGCAGGATTTCATCCAATCCGTGGATGCCCGTCACACAACGGTCTCGGGTGTATACGCTGGTAGGTTGCATGGGACCAAGCGGAAGGAAACGCCTCGGGTTGATGAAGTGTTTGGACGATGGAGTCCCGGAGAGAAGCGAATCATGCCTCGTATTCACCGGGTGTGGGGTTGTCCTCAAGGCCCCAAGCAGAGGAACTGAAGCGGTCGGTGCCGTCCCATACCAACGATTGCCCAGTCACCATGAACAACTGAGTGTCACCGCCCCACTCCACGCGCACAACATCGGCGGGGGTGATTTCGTCAAGTTGGGTGTATCGGAGGCTCAAAAGCCCACGGCCGTCGGCCAAACCGTTGAGTTGTCCCACGCCGAGGAAGCCAAGCGCTCCGAGGTCGATGACATGGCTTGCGTTGCCAGCCACCTGAGATGAGGGGTCGCCGGTCAACACGGAGAGCGACTGTCCAGCCACCACGCCGCTCTGGAGCAAGAGGTTGCTCGAAGTTGAGCCCGAGGTGTGATTGAACGACCACCCTTGGAGGGCGATGGCGAAGTCGTTCGGGTTGTGAAGTTCAATCCATTCCGGGCCGGCTGATGAAGGACGAATCATCACTTCCGTGATGTGGAGAATGTTGTTTTTCCGCCCACCATCGTGAACTTCGAGCACAACAGAAATCTGTTCACCATCTTGTTGGAAGGAACGGTAGGCCGTTGAACTCGAAGGGGCTGTGCCCCGTTCTGTTCCACCGTCAAACAACACCAATCCGGTTCGTTCGGGGGCTTCGCTTTCCAACACACGAATGCTCAGATGAAGGCTCATGTCAGTATCCAGTCCCAAACCCGCCGCCATGCCGTCTTCTGTCACGTTGTGCAAGGCACTGATACGATTCATGTCCAGTTTATGGTCGAGCATCAAACCAGGCTGCACACGTCCCGAATCAAGCGCATCCGCTGCGGCAAGGTGCCAGTCCGCTGTGGAATTCGTGTAATCCAATTCTTCGGCCATGGGGACAAACCAGCCCTCACCAGAGGTCAAGCGGTCAAGCCCCAAAGACGCCGCACGGTCCAAACGATCAACATCGGGATCGTTTGAGCCCATTTGGAGCTGGGCAAGGGACAAAAACGCCGTGAGAATCATCAAGAACAGGGTGAAGGCCGAGAGGAACTCGATGACGGCGGTCAGACCACCTTCGTCCCGTTCGCTATGATGGGACGCCCTGCGCATGGTTTAACCAGCCCTGCACAATTCATGAGGTTGCCGCTTTTTCTTTTCCCAAGCGGGCGGCATCTGTTGGCTTTGGGACCGCTCGCTTTGCAGCATAACCACCTCTAAGGGTTCGTTACAAGCGATGAGTCTTTGAATCACGGATGCGAGGAAAGCGTGATGAGCGAGCGCAAGCCACGTCAAGATACCAAGCAACGAGCGAGCCTTGGGTTTGTTTTGATGCTCCTGCTTTCCTCGCTCGGGGCTCTGGCCACCGTTCCGGCTTCGAGCGCAGCGGTACCGGGCTCCATCGGCATCACCGACAGCCTTTCGCCACTCCCCGATGCGTGGTATTCCTCCTTTGACACGCTGGAGTTTTCAGCCGAGATCACCAACAACTACGCCTCACCCTCTGGCGCTTCTCGAACCCTCACCTGGTACGCCTGCGAGGGCGATGTGACGGTGACCCAATGCAAATCCGTGTTTGACGACTCGGGCCAGTTCACCATCGGAAATATTCCAGGGCAATCATCCGCTGGGGTTGATTCCAGCGATTTGTGGAGTCCCGGCTCCAATGCAGAAGGCATCTTCACCGTGGTGTACGCCTTCAGTCAGAACGACCAAATGGCAGCGGACGACGAATTTCGATTCAACATTAACCTCACCGAAGACTTCGTCGACGTGGTGGCTGACACCGCTCACAACCCACTCATCCACTTGCAGAACCTCGCCGTCTACGACGAAGAACAGGTCCTCAACACCGAGACCGATTATGTCTTCAAGTCCAAAGGTGAATCAACCCTCTGTGGCGTCTGCACGTTCTCCGGTCAGTTTGGGTGGCAACTTTGGGACGTTGACGACACCATGATGCTCAAAGAAGCCTACAAAACGGTGGCCAACCTTCCTGCTTGGGGTGGAACCGACCCCTTCAACATCAACCTGCCAGCCTTCAGCTACAGCCAAGAGGGGCGCTACTTGCTCAAGTACGGCCTCTTTTCAAGCACTGGCAATCCCTACGGTGACCTCAACCCAGGCAACAACCTCGCTTCGTTCGAAATCGTCCTCAACGATAGCATTGACCTCAAGGTCGTTGATGTCTATCCCAGCCATAGCGCACAATCATCTCAGTTCTACTACGGGACCGACCGCGTCATCTCAACCTACGCCAACCTCGGCAACATGTCGGTGGAGAACATCTCCATCTCCTATCAGGTTTACAACTCACAATACGACTTGGAAGTTGACAGCACGTGCCTTATTCCTGTCATGCACCCAGGTGACACCGCCACGTGTAACTTCAACATGACCACCACCGGCAACAACCGTCTCATCCGAGTCCAATTGCCAACCATCTACCAAAACGGCGAAGACGTCCGCATGGGCGATAATTTGTACCAACTGACCGTGAACGTTCAAGTTGGACCCATCAATCCCTATGTACAGACCAATTCTGACAGCGACATCTACCTCACCACCGATGATGTTGAACTGGTGGGTCGTTACGGTTCTATCGCCTCACAGCCCCTCAATTTCACCTGGCGTGAGGGGTTCTATGTTTGGGGCCATGGCCAAGCCCTCAACCGAACCGGTGAAGCCTTCGGTTTGGGCCATCACAACCTTACCCTACAAGTGACCGACCCGTTTGGCGAAACCGAGTACGCCTACGTTGAGTTCGATGTTCTCAACTCAGTTTCCATCGATGCACCCTACATGACCGGTTTCGCCATCACCGAAGAGCAAGCCACGGCCTCTCGGAGCATGTTATTGCCGCATCTTGGGAAGAATTACGGCATTGGGGGTGGCGATTCACCGTTGATGATGATCGACGTCTCCATTGACGCTTCATCGACAGATGACCCCGGCCTTCGAAGCCTGGACTTGAACCTCAATCTCACCGCCATCCTCCCCGAGAACATCGATTTGAGCACGGTTGATGTGCGCTACCTCCCCGATGTTGACAGCGTAACATGGGAGTTCCTCGACGGGGTGGACTCCTATTCGTTTGGCCCCGACTTTACCGAAGTGGATATCTCGATGACCAAGGACGGTGTCATTCTTCTGATCGGTGTCCTCCCAACCGCTGATGTCACCGCCACCGGCGTCGAGTGGACCCAACTTCAAGGCGGTCAAATTGAATTGAATTGGACCGGTACTGGCGACTTAACCAACCCCTACGTCGGCGGATGGAACGTGTACAAAATTGCAGGCATCCCGGGCACCACGGTGTTCCCTGAAACCGCCAGCGGCATCAACGAAAACATCTGGGAAGAACTCACCTTGGACTCGTTCACCACCACCCTTTCCCTTGAGACGGTGGCCTGGCTCGACCCCGTTCCCCTCGAGACCGGTATTTGCGCTTCGTACGCGATTATCCCCATCGACCGTGAAGGAAACGCCAACCTGCAGCAAGCAAACATCACCCGTGTTGACGGTGCAGCCGCTCAACTTTGCGGCGACGCGATTCCACCCTCGACCACGCTTGAGAGCCTCAGCCACACGTGGGTGTTCACCAACGACACGGCGTGCTTTGAGGCGCAGCAAGATTGGTCCCTGTGCTACAACGCCACCCTGACATGGACTTGGCCAGCCCATGAAGCCCAGGGTGAACTGACATGGAACGTGTATCGCGTTGAGACGCGACCCGTTGACATCGACCTTCGATTCATCGAACCCCTGTTCAGCGGCCTCAAGGGAACCCCTGGCGAGGAGGGAACACTCGTGCAAAGCGGCCTTGATCGAGACGGCATCCAACCCATGCGGACGTACTACTACATCTTCGCACCCATCGACAGCGTTGGCAACGAAATGATGCTGGCCAGTTACCCGTCTGACAACATCGAGCGTGTGCACATCGAAGAGGACTGGTGGTCCTACAATCAACATCTCATTCCGCCCGAGCCTGAACCCCCCGAGCCCCCGTTGGGCATTCCATGGCTTCAGAAGCTGAACGACGCCATGGGGGTGGAAGAATTCCAATTGGCCGGTGCGGCCCTGCTCGCCACCATTGTGCTGAATTTCCTTCTCTTGCCCATGATGCTCAAGAAGCGGAAGCGACTGAAGCGAGTCATCGAAGCCCGTAAGCGAAACAGCGCCGCTGCTACAGACTTTGACGACTTCTTTGAATGAGGATTGGCGCGGCAGGGGAGATTCGAACTCCCGAGGTGAGACACCACTGGATTAGCAATCCAGCGCAATGGCCAGGCTATGCGACTGCCGCTCGCACGCCGTCCACCTAGGAACCGCTCATCAAGATGACGGTGGCTGATACTTGTTCCGAACGGATGAAAAACGCATCATAGCGGACCCAAGAAGCCAAGCCAAGTGGGTGGGATGAAGGCGATGACGACCAGAGAGAGGAACATCCATCCGAGGTAAAACAGACTTCTGAAGAAGGATTTGGCTGCCTTTGGCATGCGGCCGTTTTCATCAAACGGCTCGTCTGGGTCGATGGCCCACACCGAGGCCGCATACCATACGGTAAGTCCACCTGAGACGAACGCCCACAGAAGCGGGAGTCCAGATTCTGGCCAGAAGCACGGCACAGAGCCCAACATTAGCAACAGCACGCAATAGACTTTGGATTGAAACACGGTATGCTGAGCCCCTTTGACCTCATTGAGCATGGGGATGTTCACCTTGCCATATTCTCCCGACCTGTACAGGGCCAACGCCCAGAAATGAGGCGGCGTCCAGAGGAAGATGAGAAAGAACAGCATCCAGGGCACAGGAGAACCAAGGTCGAGCATGTTGGCGTTAGCGATGGAATCACCTGCGGCCGCCGCCCAGCCGATGAGCGGGGGCGTCGAACCTGCAATTCCACCGATCACGATGTTTTGGGGTGTGCGACGCTTCAGCCACATGGAATAGACGAGGACGTAGAACAACACAGAAAAGGCCGACCAAAACGCCGCCTTCACACTGACGAGCAGAAAGAGGCTTGAGCCGATGATGGCGATGATGGACCCGAAGATCAGGGCGAATTGTGGCGTGGCATGGCCAAGCGGGACAGGGCGGTTCATGGTTCGCCGCATGTGGGGGTCAATGTCAGCGTCGTACCACATGTTGATCGCATTCGAGCCCCCGGCAGAGAGGGTACCTCCCACCACCGTGATGAGGGAGACCCAGAGGGTTTGACTCCACGTTCGCTCGAGGTCCATGACCCCATAGCGAGCAAAAGTGTCGTGCACGAGGATTGCACAGAGCGCCGTGATTTGGAGCAGGACGATCACGCGCAATTTCATGAGTTGCATCATCACCTTGACCATCCCCGGATGCGGATGGGCGTCGGTCACGGTGGGTCCAGTCATTCCTGCTCACCTGAATCGGATGGCAAGTTGTTCTGTGCTCGAGCAAAACGTGTGGCGAACATCAACACCACCGCCGCAAGGAAGGCACCCACGCCAACCACCAGATGGAGGAGTGAGAGCCATTCGGGGAAATCACCTACCTTGGCAAACACGATGTAAGACCCACCGACCATGACGTTGAGCATCCAAATGCCAGTGGTGATCTCTGCCAACCTGACCAGTTCAGCACTTCCGGCTTCCTGTTGCGAAGCCATGCGAAGGTTGCTCACACCCAACACGAGGACGAGCCCCACCAGCAAGGCTCCGAACCGGTGAATCATTTGGATGAAGATGCCCGGGCCGTCCAAAGAAGGCAAAAATGAACCCTGGCACTTTGGCCAACCATCGGGAAATCCAACCGAACAGCTCTGGTTGTATTGACCCCCTGCCGAAGAAGAAACCCAAGCGCCAAGGACGAGCAAGAGCCCCACGGCTGCTGTCATGGAATGGACCCGCACCGATTGGGCAGCGACAAAGGTGGCAGGTGCTCGCAAAAAGCCCCATGATGCGCCCTCTGTGATGCGCATGGTCATGTGTTGCCAGAGCAATCCCGCCGTGAAGATGCATGCCAGTGAGAGGTGGAGCGCCACGGTCCAATCAGCGTTGTCAAAACGAACGGTGACATAGCCGGCCGTGGCTTGAATCACCAACAAAGCAGCAGAAAATTGAGCGGCCCGTTCAACGTGCGAACCGTAAGAATCCCGCCACTTTCTCATCGCCAGCACATTGTACACGATGGGAACAGCGATCACACCCACCAACATCCGGTGGAACCACTCAACAAAGATTTGGAACACCGTATATCGGTGATCTTCACCACGTGAATCAATTTGGTCTGGATTGGCCGCCCAGTAGGCCGCCTGGTCATCTTCGGAGACCACGAAATGCCATGTACCGAAACAGGTGGGCCATTCTGGACACGATTCCCCTGCGTCGTTGATGCGGATGGAACCTCCAACCACGACGATGAGCAGCGCCATGATGGCGAGCACCAACGGAAGGGTGGATGGACGGCGCCACCACGGAGGTTCCATGTTGTGAGGTGAGAGGAGACCCCTTTTGAACAAATGCCTCCCCCCCCGTTCATGGGTTCCCAACCGTGGCCGGTCCTGCTCGCCGCGGTCCTGCTTCTCACACTCATCCCTGCTTCGGCTGAGCCAAACGAGGAGGAGACGAGCGCTGTTCTTGGTGCTACGCTGGATGTCATGGTTCTGCCCGCATCATGCATTACCAACGAAACCTGTGAGGCAAAACGCCCATCCCATCTCATCGAATATTTCAGCGCCGACTGGTGTGAGCCCTGTGAACAAGTGAGTGACCAGTTGCGAAACCTTTCGGACCACCACGCTGTTGTCCTCCAGCACCACCCCTCCCCGCAAGATGAAACGTTCCTTTCGGACTCGAAGCTACGAAACGACGTGGATTACAGGCTCATGTTCTACCCGTCATTGGTGGTCGACGGAGAACACCTCTTGACCGGTACTCGGCAAGCCATGGATTTGGATTCGCTCATGGAGAACAAAACCAGCGAATGGAGCGAACTTCGTCAGGTGGAACTGGTCAACGGCACCCTTCGATGGAACACCAGCACCAACGAGACCTTGGTCGCATGGTTGGTGGCACCTGTGCCCCACGAGACAACAGGTGAAGTCCACCCGTCCGTCGCTTATCGCCGTCTCTCAACCTCGGCCGATGAGGGCGAATTGGTCCTCGACGCAGAGCCGTGGATGGACAACACCTCGGTGGTGGTCCTCCTCGAGCGCGAGGGTAGGCGAGCACTCAGTGTTGCTTCGTTGGCCCCCACCGGTTCATTTGACCTCAACGATGACGGGGAGGACCTCCCTGTGAGACAACAGCAGAACGAAGCCATGGTGCCGGCACTGGTGGGCCTTGTTTTGGTGTTGGCACTCCTCCCAGCGATGGTGAGCCATGTCCGCCTTCTCCGTGCAAAAGACGATGAGACCTTCCCAACAAACGAGTCAGAAGAGTGAGGTAGGTTCAAAAAGAGTCGCTATCTCGGCTGAATGCGAATCTCTCGCATGTGATTGATCATGGTCAAACCAGCACGCCAACACACTCGCTTTGAACGCGCTCGAATCATTGGTGCCCGTGCCCTCCAAATCGGAATGGGCGCCCCCCTCTACGCCACCGAGGATGTGCTCCGTGCGCAATTCAAGGAAGAACTCGTTTCCCTCTATGGTCTCGAGGAAGCCAACATTCGTTTCGTTCTGGACCCACTCAAGATTGCGCTCTACGAATACGAGAATCACTTGATTCCCATCGACATTGACCCTCACGAGTGATTTGAACCGCTCGAGGTGAAGCCGTAAAATTCGGCGTTGTCCATTTCAGGAAGGGCGTCACGCTTGACCAACAAGGTGCGAACTGCCCACAAATCAACGAAAATACGGTACTTTGTGGTGGCATCGAGATAATCCACGCCGCTTGAGCCACCCGTCCCCATTCGACGACCGATCATTCGCTCAACCATGCGTGCATGATGGGCACGGAACAGAAGCATGGACTGCTCAAGGTCGACAAAACTGTCGATGAGACGGCGAGGCCATGACAACAACGGAAGGTCACGGTAGGATTCAATGAACAACAACCCGGCTCGATGACGCAGTGGCTGGCCCTCAGTGAGGAGGAAGGATTCAGCCGCTAAAATGCCGGCTTGAATTCTCGGTCGAAGCGCTTCCTCCTCTCCGTGGCCGATGGCGACCATGTGAGCGATGACCTCTTCGCCGTGTTGCCGCATCGCCTCAAGATGAGCATCAATGTACGATTGAACCACGACGTCATCTTCCCGGTCACCCGGGGATGACCCGTGAATGGGGGTGCGAGACAACCAGGTGGTGAGCACATCGTTGAGCGAAGGGGCGCTTGATGTGGCCTCAAGGTCGGCAACGGCGGCGGCTGGGACCTTTCCTTCTCCGGCAAGCCGTTGCATGTGAGCAAGTGGGTCCATGCCGCCCATTCGTTGCTCGTTGTCCAAACCCATCAGCACCTCCAATTCACGCATCTGCCACGACTCAAAGCCAGACGAGGTCCCCAGTCGGTCCCTGAAGGCCAAGAAGTCCTGCGGTGAGAGCGTCTCCATCACCTTCCATTGGTCGGCCAGCAATCGGAAGATTTCACTGACTCGTTCCAAATGATGAACCACGCGAGGTATGCTGGCCTCCTCAATCCGGTCCAAGTCCATCAGGTCACGTGCCTCTTTCAACTCCCGGAGAATGAGTTTGAACCACAACTCAAAGCTTTGGTGAACGATGATGAAATGAAGTTCATCGTTGGACGGTGGTGGCGAATAACCATCTGGGCCGTCTTGCAACGACAGAAGTTCCTGCAGCCGCAGGTAGCCCCCGTAGGTGATTCGAGCAGGGGTTGATGTTTCGTCCATGCATCGAACGGTGCGAAACAACCCCATGAAACCTTCACCCGTTCGCGCCATATTTCTCCGATTGCCTCGCTTTCGAGCGAACTTCACGGGAAGCACGATGGGGCTTCTACATCTTTCCTTGACATAATACTCATAGAGCGATTACGAAACCCCTCCATATGGGCGTACCGCAGACCACCGTGCAGGAATGGCTCAAAGGCTACGACAAGGAAGGCATCACCGTTGGTGTCGTCGCCTCCCATTCTTCCCTTCAAATCCTCCATGGCGCACGCCAGGAGGGATTCCGCACCCTCGGCATTGCGGTTGGGGAAAATCGACGCCGATTCTACAAAGCCTTCCCAGGGGCGGACCCCGATGAATGGTTGATGCTCGAAGATTACCGAGAAATGCTCGATTATGCTGATTGGTTTCGCGAAAAGAACGTGATCATCATCCCTCATGGTTCGTTGGTCGAGTACCTTGGAGCGAACAATTTCAGAAACTTGGAAGTCCCGACCTTTGGCAACCGAAACATCCTGCACTGGGAGAGCAGTCGAGCCCTTCAGCGACAATGGCTTGAGGACGGTGGGTGCACGATGCCCAAAGTGGTTGAAGACCCACACAACATCGACGGACCTGTCATTGTCAAGTACGCAGGAGCGAAAGGCGGCCGCGGCTATTTTATTGCCCGAGACTATCGTGATTTCCGAAGAAACGTGGACATCGAAGAAGAATTTACCATTCAAGAATACGTGCTCGGCTGCCGATATTACCTCCACTTTTTCTTTGACCCGACGGCCGAAGACGGCTACCAAGTCCAAGGACGAGGTCCCCACGCAGGGAAGAACCTTGGACGCCTCGAACTGCTCTCGATGGACCGACGAGACGAGAGCAACGTCGATGAATTCTACAAACTCGGTTCACTCCGGGATCTGCGTGAAATGGCGCTCGAACCTTCGTTCGTCGTGACGGGGAACCAGCCGGTCGTGATCCGAGAATCCCTTCTACCCCGAGCCTTTGAGATGGCCGAAGGGACGGTGGCTGCCTCGTACAATCTCGAAGAAGGGTCTCGAGGAATGCTCGGACCGTTCTGTTTGGAAACCATCGTTACGGACCAACTGGAATTCAAAGTGTTCGAAATCAGTGCACGGATCGTGGCCGGTTCAAACCCCTTCATTGGTGGCTCACCCTATTCCGACATCAACGAACGTTTCATGTCAACCGGGCGACGTATTGCACGCTCTATTCGAAAAGCCGTCGAGGCTGACCGCCTCGAAGACATCATTTCGTGAACTCAATCATCGCCCATCAAGGCTTCAAGGTCGGGAGCACTTGGAAGGTCATCTCCCGATGCTTCTGGCGCAGGTTCCACATTGCCCTTGGTGTCATCTTCCACCTTAGCCTCGTTACCGATGCCGCTGTAGGATTGAGAAGCAGCTTCAATCTCAGCCTCGAGTTCTCGCTTTCGAGCCTCTCGCTCTTCTGGCGACGGGAGGGTGAATTCGGCGACCAACATGATCGGGTCACCGGCCGATAATTCGCCGTTGTATTCCAGCGGATCTCCGCCTGGAGTGACAATCACTTGGAATTTGGTGGGGTCCTTGCTCTTTCGCTTCTGGTGTTTCTTGTAGTGGTGGACATACACTTGGTAAGTCCCTGCCGGCGCTTTACCTTCCTCCCAAAATACGTTCTCAACGGGTTTGCGGGTTTCAGCTCGCACGTTCGCATCGACGTCCAACTCTCCGCCACAAGCAGATTTCTTATTGCCACCATGAATGCGTTCACCGGACGGGCAAACCACGTGGAGATCGAGGTCGTTGTAGTTGTTCCACATCAATGAGATTTGAACGTCCGAAGATTGAGCACCTTCTCGTTCTAACCGGGCTTGAAGTTCAGACATCGCACGCTGAGCGGCTTCCTTGGCTTCAAGCTCCTCTTGTTCTCGAGCCGCCTCAATTTCTGCGAGTCGCTCAGCCTCGGCCGCCTCAATTTCAGCTTGGCGATTATCTTCCACCTCTGCGATGGCTGCCTGTGTTTCAGGAACGTCCATGCCTGCTGCTCGCAATTCTGCCTCGAGTTCGCGGCGCTTGGCCGCACGCTCCTCAGGAGAGGGCAAATTGAACTCAGCCACGAGCATGATGGGGTCACCAGCGCTGAGTTCGCCGTTGTATTCCCGCATGTCGCCACCTTCGTTGATGATGACCTGGAACTTTGTAGGGTCCTTGCTTCGTCGCTTCTTGTGCTTCTTGTAGTAGTGAACATACACCTGATAGCGTCCTGCAGGGGCCTTGCCGTCCTCCCAAAACACATTCTCCACTGGCTTTCGAGTTTCGGCTCGTACGTTGGCATCAACGTCGAGTTCCCCGCCGCAAGCAGATTTCTTGTTGCCACCGTGAATCCGCTCGCCTGAAGGACAGAGGACGTGGAGGTCCAAATCGTTGTAATTGTTCCACATCAGCGAAATTTGAACGTCGGAAGATTGCGCACCTTCACGATCAAGTCGGGCCCGAAGTTCGGACATGGCCCGCTGAGCCGCCTCACGAGATTCAAGCATCTCTTGTTCACGTGCGGCTTCAATTTCTGCTTGCCGTTCCTGTTCAGCCTCAGCGAGTTCTTGCTGGCGCAGCGCCTCTTGTTCAGCGGCGAGTCGGGCTTCTTCTGCATCTCGTTCCGAGGCTCTCCGAGCAGCCTCCTCCTCTTGTCGTTGACGTGCATCCTCTAATTCGGATTGACGCTGGGCTTCGTCGAGTTCACGTTGACGTCGTGCGGCTTCTTCAGCCGCAGATTGTTCTTGGCGGCGTTGATTGAAGCGTTCTTCAGCCATCTGCCGGTCGCCTTGGTTTTGTTGACGAAGAAGGTCTTGAATCGTTGCGAGTTTGCGGTCCAAGTTTTTCTTGGCTTTCCCAAAACCCATGCCGGAGTGCTGCTGGAGCAGGCCCTCAGCACTCATGCCGCTTTGGAGGTTCACTTGGGCCTCTCGGCGCATCACGATGAACATCAGACCGAGGGCAAACGCGCCTCCGAGAGCAATGGTGAGTACATAGTCCGCCAAAGGCATGACCATTCCACGCCGAACTACCACTTGAAACATGCGATTTAACCTTCACCACTCGTGGTTGGGTTCCAAAGGTCATAACAACGAGAGGAAACGAGGCGGGTTCATGCGAGAGGTGTCTCTGGCCTGGGATGAGGCGTCCCTCGCCCAAACCGACCTTGCTCAACTGAACGAAGTGGTCGACAGTCTCACCTTTGTAGCCAACCTTCTCATCACTCCCGAGGGTGTGCGACAGGTCATCATCCCGACCTACAAAGAAGGAAAAACAGCCGACGACCTCAGCAACATCTCGTACTTGGATGTCGAGCAGCGGTTCAGTGATCGTGAAGGAGAGGGGTTGGTGGTCTGGAACACCCACGCCCTCGTGTGTTTAGCATCATCTACCGGCAACATCCACGTCATGCCACCGACCACACTGGAGCGAGGAAATCTGACCCTCACGGTGAGGGGACTACCCGATGCCATTGGCACGTTCGTCAAAATGAGCAAAGTCTTCTTCCCCCCTGCAAGCGTTCGCGTGAGCGATATACGGTCACACGAAAATGGGCTTGAGCAAGCCCTCACTCGACGACAGTACGAGTGTTATGCCCTGGCGCTCGAACATGGCTTCTACCAAGAACCCAAAGCCATCACGATGCAAGCCCTTGCTGATATTCTTGGCATCGCCAGATCGACCTATCAAGAGCACCTGCAATCCGCTGAACAAGCCGTGCTTGTTTGGGCTGGCAACCAACTCTGATGCGCAACATCGCCAAACAAACCTTTGATGATGGCGACAACCTCGCAGGTTCATGGACAAAGGCGACCGCCTCAACCACTTGCTGCCCAACGGGCGAGGTGTGTGGATTCCCATCGACCACGGAGCGTCCGATTACCCAGCAGCAGGGTTGGAGAACCTAGAGGGGTTGATTCAGGACCTCATTCATGCCGGGGTTGATGCCATTGTCGCACAAAAAGGTCTGGTCAGCGCTTTCGCTCACCTCTGCGAGGGGACCAGCACCAACATGGTGGTTCACTATTCGGTCTCAACCCGCCATGCTGGCCCCGACATGAACAACAAAGTTCTCGTCGGCCACGCAGACGAAACCTTGCCGCGTGGCGGCATCGGCGTGTCAAGTCAAGTCAACATGGGAAGCGAGCACGAGGCCGACATGATTCAACGAATGGGAGAACTGAACCGTCAGGCCCTCCATGCTGGACTGCCCGCCTTTGGCATGGTCTATGCACGAGGCCCACATCTGAACCATCAAGACGATGACATCACGCAATCGCAAGCACATGCAGTACGGTTGGCCTTCGAGTTGGGCTGCGATGCTGCAAAATGTGTGTGGACCGGTGATGTTGCCTCCTTCGAGCGAGTCACAGCGAGCGCCCCGATTCCACTTCTGTTGGCAGGAGGACCCGCAAGTGGTAACACCGCTGACGTGCTTTCTATGGTTGAACAGGCGCTGAAAGCAGGTGGCAGCGGCGTATGCATGGGACGTCAGGTCTTTGCCCACGCCAATCCGGGCGCCATGGCGAAAGCGCTCGTGCTCATGGTTCACGAAGGTGCGTCTGCCACCGAGGCCATGGAAGCCGTTGGCTTGTGAGTTGGTGTCATGGAAATTTGGCTTCGCCCGATCGATGGAGACCTGAGCACCTCCATCGACGGCATTGACCGTGTTTTTTCAGCAGATGCCAAGGAAGCCCATTTACAGGTGAAGGAAGGTGTCCTCTACCAAGGAAAAAACGTGCTCGGCGCACACTTGGTCATCAAGGACGGTGCGACCCAGAACGATGGTATTGCTCACATGGGAACAGTGGATTGGATCATGGTCGAATGTGAAACTTGGTCAATGATTCCGCTGGAAAACCTGATTGCACACCGAAGCGGCAGTCACACGAAAATCGCCGCCGTCATCAATGCCCCCCTTGAAGCACAAGGTGCGGCGTTTGCTCTTGAGCAAGGCGTGGATGCCTTGGTCATCTCATCCGAGCCTTCGCTGGTGGAAGCTGCGCTCAGCGTCAAAACCCAGCGCTTGGAACGATTTGAGGAAGACCATGCGGTTGAAATGACGTCCTTGGGAAGCCTTCAACTCGTTCCACTGGTGGTCCAATCTGTGGAACTGGCAGGTCTTGGCGACCGATATTGCCTGGATTTCCTCTCATCGTTTTCCCAAGGCGAGGGCATCCTCGTCGGCTCAAGTGCACGCACCCTCTTTCTCGTTCACAGCGAAACCATCCCGTCCACCTTTGTGCCAACGCGTCCGTTCCGTGTCAACGCCGGCGCACCCCATGCCTACGTGATGATGAGTGACGGGTCGACGAAGTACATGGCAGAACTCAATTCAGGCGACAGTCTTCTGGCTGTATCCGCACAGGGGAAAACACGCCACGTGGTGTTGGGACGGGTCAAAATTGAGCAACGCCCGATGGTGAAGATTACAGGAAAAAACATCATTAATTTGCATCAAAACGATAATAAATGCCATATTTTCATGCAACAAGCGGAAACAGTCCGCCTTATTTCAGAACATTCGCACCCCGTGGCAGTCACCGAACTCCAAACCGGCCAACTGATCCTTGGATGGGAAGGGCACGACGCACGACATGTCGGTGTTCCGATTCGAGGGGACATTGAGGAGCGATAGTGAATGGCCATTCTGGGAAAAGGGCAAGCCCACGGCGCCTGCAGCCTCCTTCATGCCGCTGCGCTTGGCTATGGTTCAGCCATCGCCCTTGACCTGCCCGTCATCGTACGATTGCTTGACAAACCAAGCAAGCGGGAGATGTTGGATGGCGATGGAGTGCTCATTGCCCTGCTTGAAGCGTGGATCAACGCTGGCCATCCCCTCCCAGCGCGTTACACCAAAGAAGACCTCCACTGGGGCATCAAATCCGATGTTCCAAAGAAGCAAGGGCTGAAATCTTCAGCCGCGGTGTGCATCGCTGCGTTGAGAGCGTTGTGCGATGCCACGGAAACGAGCCTCGGGGACGACGAACTGGTCACCTTGGCCGCTGAAGCCCAAATCGCTGCAGGTGTCTCCCTCACAGGCTCCATTGATGATGCTTGGGCCTGCCTCCATCCAGGTTGGAAATTGGTGGATGTTCAAGCCCCGATTTCCGAAGGTGTCCTGATGGATGAACCTGGGCTACCGCCCGAGGATTGGGTTGTCCTTCTCGTGCTTCGAGGACCTCGGGAAGCCCAGCCCACCTTGGAAGATTTCGCTTCGCAACTGACGGCTTTCCAGGAAGCGCTTGCCGCGCTTCAGGCCAACAACCCACTGGTGGCCATGACATGGAACGGACGAGGGACGGTTGCTGCGTTGCGAGATATCGAAGGCCGGAAGATGGCCAACGACTCGTTCATGAACAGCGCTCGGGCCGCCGGCGTCTCGGGTTCTGGCCCGGCGTTGGTCATCGTCGTCCCCAGCCAACAAGGCCCCGCCCTCGAACGAATCAAGACATGGTACAGCATGCGCTACCCGCAGGCAAAATTGCTTGAAACTCGATTTCTCTCCAAAGTTGAGAGCCCTGAAGAGGAGTGAACACCTTCTAAAAGGGCCAGCGAGTCCTCTTCTTGTTGCACCATGAACATGGGTCTTGGTGAATCCTTGCGAGTCACCCTGAGGGGGTCCAGCCACGGCCCCTTCGTGGGTGCATTGGTTGAGGGCTTACCCAAAGGCCTCGTGGTCGATGAAAGGCAAGTCCATTCAGCGATGAAACTCCGAAAAACCGGTGGCACATACAGCAGCAAACGAAAGGAAGAGGACATCGTTGAGTGGCGCACGGGTGTCATGAATGGCATCACCACCGGTGAAGCGATTGAAGTCCACATCGCCAACCAAGACGCTCGCTCCAGCGACTACAGTTTTCTGCCCGACCACCCACGTCCAGGCCACCAAGACATGGTCATGCTGAAACGCACCAACGGTGAAGCCGACCTGCGGGGAGGTGGGACATCAAGCGCTCGCATGACCGCCCCATTGGTAGCAGTGGCCGCCGTTGTTCGTCCTTGGCTCGAGGGCCACGGTATCCACATTGAAGCCCACCTCGGTGCGATTGGAAACGTGGAGGCCGCCTCAACGGAGCAGTGCCCACCACGCTGGGCCAACGAAACATGCGAGGCGCTTCGGTGCCGAGATCCCGAAGCTGCGAAGGCCATGGCCGAACTGGTTGAAGCCACCAAAAAGCAACGAAATTCCATCGGATCCAGAGTTGACCTCACGATCCTCGGACTCCCCTTGGGCCTTGGTGAACCATGGTTTGACGGATTGGAGCCTGCGTTGGCTCGCGCCATGATGGCCATCCCGGCAGCCCGTGGTGTGGAATTCGGCCATGGTTTTGCCGTCCAAACCATGAACGGCAGCGAACACAACAACCCTTGGGGAGGTTCGGCCGACCAACCCGTCTTGTTGGGTGAACAACCCGACGGAGCCCTAGCCGGACTTTCAACGGGTGCACCGGTGAAAGTCCGAGTGGCGTTCAAACCACCATCCAGCATTCCTCAGGAGCAACACACGTTGAACCTCAGCACCAACCAGCAGGAACCTTTGCTCGTCAAAGGACGGCACGACCCCGTTCTAGGACCAAGAGCGGTCGCCGTTGTTGAGGCCATGGCGTTGCTGGTGGTTGGTGATTTGATGGTGAGGGGAGGGTTCCACGATGAATGACGAATTGGAAATCCACAAGTTTGGAGGCTCATGCCTCCGCGATGGAACCGACTTGGAACGCATCGCTAACATCCTGACCGAAACTCGTCAACCGGTCATTGTCGTCGTGTCTGCGTTGTGGGGTACCACCGACCGATTGATGCGTGCTGCCCAAGAACCTCGCTATGCGGGTCGATTGGTGGACGACCTCGCCAAGCATCATCTTCGCTTCTGCCCCACGCTGGTCGATTCACCTCTCTACGACGTGTTTCAGCGGGTGTTGGACGGGATTGAAGAATCCCTGAACGCCTTGGCTACCGACCGTGATGACCGGCGGGCCTACAACCGGCTCCTCGCATCAGGTGAACGCCTCTCCGCCTTGGTCATCGCACACGGCCTTTCCCTTCGTGGACTGGATGCCCATCCGGTTGGCGCCGAAGACATCGGACTGCGGCTTGACGGTTCAGGAACAGCGTCGAGGGTTGACCTCAAGGCCTCTCAAGCCAAACTTGACCGAAGCGCCTTCTACGGTGTCCCAGTGGTCACGGGCTGGTTCGGCGAAGGGACCGATGGCGACATCGCATTACTTGGCCGAGGTGGAAGCGACCACACGGCCACCGCCCTTGCGGCACTGCTCCAAGCTCAACGCGTGGTGTTGTGGAAGGACGTGCTGGGCATCTACCCGGTGAACCCGCGATGGGGCGTACAGTCCTCGCCGATTCCTTACCTGGGCTACGGCGAAGCGATTGAGTTTGCCAACGCAGACGCCACCATTTTGCATCCTGCAACCGTTGAGCCTGTGTACGAAATGGGCATCCCGATTGAGATTCGACACCTCATGAGTTACAAAGAAAGCGGGATGAAGACGGTCATTGGCCCGGACATTGAGGCCGAGCCGAGCATCAAAGGCATCGCCTGCATTCCTCGTGTTGCCTGCGTGAACGCCGAAGTTCGCTACGCCCAAGACGCAGCCATGGCCCTCAGCAAGTTGCTTCAAGAACTCAAAGCGGCCGACGTGCGCATCTGCTCGTTTGAAACAACGAACACACAATGGCGGTTCGTGTTCCGCCAGCACGACGTAACCAAAGGGGTTCAGATCGTCCAACGGCACGCATCCACGGTGGTGTACGAGTACTATGCATCCATGCTGTCGTTCATCGGTTGCCGGGACATCGAATACCTGCACAACCTCCTCGAAACAGAGGAACCCGCTGCCGGATTGTTGTACGAATCGGGGGCTTCCATCCACATGCTGTCAAATCGTTTGGACATCTCACGGATGCTCGATGAAATCATGATGCTGATCTCGCCGGAGAACAATCACTCCGCTTGACGCTCTCTGAATCGCTGAAGGTGGGTTGGAAGGTTCAGTCCAAACAAGATGCCCACGGTGATGAATACGAACAGCGTTCCAAGGGCGACACCGTACACCGATGTCAATTCAACCGACTCCCGCATGCGCTGCCCTGTATCCTCGGAGAAGATGCTGACAATCGCCGGCAAGATGGTGTTGGCCGAAAGGACAAACCAAGCGAGCAAGGTGGCCAAGATGGGGTTGGTCACCAGGGAACGGTGATACTTGCCCACGATTTTCTTGGGGTTCATGACGTAGACTTCGTTGGTACGGATGCTCGTGTCAAGCATTGAATAGCGAATCACACCGTTGCTAAGCTCGAAGTACATGATGAGCAGCACGGCGTAGACCACCACGAGAACCGAGAGCATCGTCGGCCCGATCTCAACGTCAAGGGCCAGCGAGGTCTTCGACGAAGCGAAACGAAGGATGGCGAGAATAAACAGCAGGTTACTTCCGAGAGAAAGGCGTGCGTCTCGGCGGAAGGTGCCCATGAATCCAAGCACCGTTGCGGCAGCGATGATGGTCAATTGCATGATGTTGGCCAGGCCAAGGCTACCGGTGAGGATGTACCACATGGTGCCCTGAGGTGGAGAAATGATGTAGGTCAGGAAGGCCAGGCCAACCAAAACACCGTAGACGGCGATCTGAAGGTTTTGGACCATCTTGTCCGGTGGAAGGAACTTCATCTTTGGAACCAAAGGTCCGCCAAGAAGGCTCTCGATGAAGCCGGGAATCTCCACGGTAGGAATCGCATCTTCTGGAATAGCGCTACCCGAGCCGACTTGACCGGCCGCCTTCTTGCGAGAAGGGGCAGAGGAACGGACGGTCTTTCCGTCGTAAAGGTGAGAGGTATCGGCAGATGGCTTGTTGATCGTCATCGTTTCACCTCAGAATCCTCGTGCTCCTGCAAGAGCGGTGGAAAGGAGCATATCGGGCTCCCAGTCCATGATGTTCACGCCGAGTCCACGGAGTTCACCGATGAGCACGTCTCGTTCGGTCTTCATGACCTCGTATCCAGTTCGGTCAATGCGCTTGGCGTCAAATTCGAACTCAAGGGACGATGGCGAGAGAACGGTAACATCGAAATCTCGGGCTCGGAAGTCCCGAAGCGCATTCACGATGGTTGGGTCGTCCTCAAGGTTGGACAGGAAGATGATGGGGCTTCCCTTGTTGATGTGAGGCAAAATGCGGTTCACAACGACTTGAAGCGGGATGTTTCCACGGGCAACGGCACCAGCAAGCTTGGTCAAAATCACGTAGAGTTGCTTCTTTCCAGTGTCCCGGTCGACGCTCACCACTTCATCACCGTACACGATGACACCCACCGAGTCACGGCGGCCGAGGAAGTACTTGGCCAGCGAGGCGGCTGCTCGTGTTGAGTACACCAGGGCGTTTCGAGAGACGGGTCCAGTTTCTGCAACGGCACGGGAATCGACGATGATGATCACGTCAGACACAGCGTCTCGCTCTCGTTCGTTCACCATGAGTTTGCCAGAGCGAGCGTAAGCCGACCAGTTGATGGCTCGGAACGAATCGCCTTCGAAGTACTCACGCAGCGAATAGAACTCTGAACCGGGACCGGGTTGTCGAATGTTGACGGCACCGGTGAAAATCTTAGGAACACGCGACTTGACGAAGGTTTCCTTGAGATCTTCCATCTTCGGGAACACAAGGAAATCGTTGTAGACATGCAATTCCTTTTCCTTGTGGAACAACCCGAAGGCATCCTGAATTCGAACGGCGACTGGCCCGAGGCTGTAAAATCCACGGAGTGGGCATTCAACGGTGTATTCGATGAAGGTCTCACGGCGGGGGCCGAGTTCCATCAGGATGTAGTTGGCGCCTTCTTTGATTCGCATAACTTCAGGAACGCGGTCGCGGACCTCCAAAATCTTCGGTAGCGACGATGTGTTCTGCATCCTTAGGGTGACGTTCAACTCTCCATCCTCAAACATGCGAGCGCTGGACAGTTTTCGCATGGCGACGACATTGCCGAGGGCAATGCCTTCCTCACCACTCCACTCGTCGGCACGACGGCCGCTCGATGCAACATCCGCATGGTTCCCAAGGAGTGCAGCCCACGTAAGGAACACGAAGATAACCACGGCAATCGTGACGAGTTGGGTGTTTCGGAGCGTCAAGCCGAGCAAGTACATGGCAACAGCTAGGCTGCCAAGCATGGCTGACTTACGACTCCACATGTTTG
>JBMSEL010000028.1:0-25093 GCA_049412325.1 Candidatus Poseidonia sp. | reverse complement strand
CGAAGATCACCATGGCCAAGAACACGCAGCGCATCGCTGAAGAGCGTGTGAACCGTCACTTCCCCAACTTGGAAGTTCTGAACTCCTACTGGGTCGGCCAAGATGGCAAGCACAAGTACTACGAGGTCATCATGATCGACACGCACCATCCTGCCATCATCAACGACAAGCAGCTCGGTGTGTTCTCTCGAGCCAACGGCAAGAACGCCCACCGTGGACGTGCCTACCGTGGCAAGACCTCCGCTGGTAAGCGTGGTCGTGGTCTGCACAAGAAGGGCAAGGGCGCAGAGAAGTTGCGACCTTCGCTCCGTGCCAACCTGAACCGTGGCAAGTGAGTTCCCAACGTGGGGCGCACATTGACGACATTTCCACATGCTTGAGCCGTGGCTTTATTGAGTCTCAGCGGAAGCGGTGTGCATGGTCAAAGGCGTTGAGGTCATGTCCCACTGGACAGGACTCGATGTCTACCTGCCCGACGGGCGAAAACTCGGCATCGTCCACGACGCCGTCATTGACGCCGAATCGCTTCACTGCACCCACCTCTTCGTGCGGGGCACACCCGAGCACCTCGTGGAAGGCTCCCTTCCCCTTGCGGTACCGTGGCGATGGATTCGGGCCATCGACGACATCGTCCTTCTGCGGTGGTTTCCTCCCACGCCCATCCCGATTCAATCCTGAGGTGATGCTGCATGGCGCTTGACGTTCACGTGCTCGGTACGGCTTCGGCTCGCCCCACACCCGACCGTGCTGTCAGTGGAAGTTTGGTGAAAGGCCCTGATGGCATCGCCGTCATCGACGCTGGCGAAGGGTTCCAAACCCGTTATGCTCGTCAGCGTCGCCGCCTCAAAAAGCATGCTGCGGGCGAGACGCTCAAGCCTCGCGATGTGGACGTGCTGGCGTTCACCCACGGGCACCTCGACCATACCTGGGGGGCGCTCCCGTGGTTGCAATCCATGGATTTGGAGAATCGGCAACAACCCCTTCTCATCCTCGGGCCGACCTCCTCTGACGCCCTCGATGCGATGCTTGAGGGTTCACCGTTGCCCGAAGAGGTTCCGCCCGCTGACCTTGCCCGCCAGTGGTTGGCGTGGTTTGCCCTTGGCGGCAACGGCATCAAGTTCCCCGTTCGATGGGTGCTCGGTGTGGTCACCGAAGGTCGCTGGGCGGAAGTGAATCCTCAGACGGGCACCGCCACCTTGCTGGACGGTATGCCACAACCCGAGGGATGGTCCAACAGCACTTTGACACCGTTGCCCACCACCCACACGGTGCCCTCGTGCGGCTGGATGATTCAACAACACGCCATGGCCGGGAAGTTTGACCGTCAACGGGCCGATGACCTCAACCTCACGACCAAGGAACGGGCCATGCTCGCCCGAGGCGAGGATGTCACCACCGCTGACGGGAGCACGCTTGAATCGGCATGGTTCAGAGGTGGCGAGCGAGCCCCCGTCAGCGTGCTGATCTCCGGCGACACCGCTGCCACCCCACCTGCGTGGAGCGATGAAGTGGCACCGACCCTCCTCGTTCACGAAGCGACCTTCCTCAACCAGCAGCAGGACAAGGCGGACGAGCACCAACATTCGACAGCGGCGGGTGCTGTCGCCTCCGCGCTTGCCGTTGGGGCTGAAAGTTTGGCCTTGACCCACTACAGCAATCGCACCAAATCCTCCGATGAACCGCTTGCTGAAGCGACATCAACAGCCGGGGCACTGCCGGTGGTGGCCCTCAACGACAACGATCGCATGGTGGTGGAGGACGACGGGCGCGTGAATCATCTTTCATGGCGTGGTTCTGGCTGGACGTCCTGGAACATCAAACCCAATCGTTGAAATGAACCGTGGAGATGGAACAGGTATGCGTTGGCACGTGGCGGTAGGGTTGACCCTTCTCCTGATGGCCGCACCGCTCAGCGTTCAGGGCGATGCAGGTCGAGCAGCACCCGAATGCCTCACCCAAACCGCAGCTTCGCTACCCCCCTCGTTGGCCATCGACCCGGATGTTTGCGTCATCGTTGACCTCGGTGTGTTGACGCCGGGCGATGTTTACGACCTCAGCATCATTGTTGTGGACGACGCGATTGACCTCTTGTTCTTCGACGAAAACAGCGTCCAACCTTACGAATTAGGGCAGTCCTACCGCTCATTGATGGCTCAGCCTGCGAGCACTGAATCCGCCCTGGGAGCGTATGAATTCCACTGGAAGGTACCGCCTTCCATCGCCGCTAAGCAGTGGTACATGGTGCTGGACAACACGGCCCACGATGGCGACGCCGGCCAGGGCGACCAAGGCGGTTTGCGAAGCACCGTTTCCGCCTCGGTTGAACGACTCAATGAGGCGTTCTGGACGCCTTACCACAACCTGTTGAGCGTGGAGGCAAACGGCTACGAAGTGTTGCTCTCCGGTGATGACCTTCGCTTAGACGCCGGCACCACACTGGTGGTTTCTGCTTGGGATTTGAGTTTCGTCGGGGACGTTTACTTGCAAACCCGAACGATGCATGACCGCTACCTGTCCGGTGGCATTGGTGTGCAGTTCATCGATGGCGGCGCCCTTCAGGCGATTTCTTCCCCACAATCGCTGACCTGGCAGGTCCCGTCTACACTCGAGGGTGAAGAACTGCTGTTGGTCGTCGACAACACCGACTCCCCTCTCGGTGGAGGCAATGGAACGGAGACGTTACGCATGACGGTTCGGTTGGAGTTGGACCCTCCGCTCACGCCCACCGTGACCGACGACCAGATGGGGAATGTGGCGCTTGGAGCGCCCATTCAACTCGATGCCTCATCCACGCCCAATCGGCTGGGCCAACAGGGTACCTTCGTGTGGGATTTCGATGCCACCGTTGATGTCAACAACGACGGGAATCCTACCAACGACAACGACGCCTCGGGCGTGAGCGTCGAGGCTTCATGGAGCTTGCCGGGCGAAAAGACGGTCACCGTGACCATGACGGCTCCCTCGGGCCAGCAAGCCACTGCCACCTATGCTGTGAGCGTGAACGATGTCGTTCCACCGATGCCACGCATTCAAACCGACGGCGTGCCGGTGGCGGGCGGTTGGCGAGTCAACGTGAACAACGCCATCGTGCTCAACTGCGCCGCAAGCACCGACGACCATACCGTCGTTTCATGCGATTGGACGGTTGACGGGCAAACCACGTCCAACGCCAGCACGCTGACCCTCTCTCCCGAAACGGTTCGGACCTACGAGGTCGGCTTGACGGTGAAGGACGCGAGTGGGAATGTTGCCAACACCACGGCCGTCATCACCTCGGTTGACCCGACCGTCCCGTACTTTGAGGAGGGTTTCCTTGACCTGCTCCCAACCAAGGCCACTGAGGGTGATGAACTCACGCTTGAGGTGGCCGTCAACGACAGTTTCGACGGCCCAAATCCGCTGCGTGTGCACTGGGACCTTCAGCCAAACAAAGACACCGATGGGAACGGTGATGCAAGGGACGACCCGGACCGAGTTGGACTCTCGCCCATCATTTCGTTTGATGACCCCGGTCTCAGGGAATTTGTCGTCACCGTGTTTGACACTTCAAACAATTCAGCCACCCATGCGTTTTCGATCGACGTGGAAGCTGCCCCCTCGACCACCTCATCGTTTGCAGGCGGGGCCCTCATCGTGGGACTCTTGACCTTACTCGTCATTGGCAGTCTGGTCGGTTTCCGTACCCTTCAGCGAAACAGAGGATTCCACCTCTTGATTCAGCGAGGTCTCAATGCCGAAGAGGCTCGCGCCCATATGGCGAAGGTGGCCCAACAAAACAAGGTCGGCCTGTTCGCCCCTGCCGAAGCTCACGCTGGCCTTGACGTGGGTGTGGATGTGGTCTCCGCCGAGGAACGTCAAGCCGCTCAAGCCCAAGCCGAGATGGAGGCCATTTACGGCACGGCGAGCAGCGTGGATCCCAACGCAGGCTTCGCACCCCCGGCCTACAGCCAACAACCGCTTTCCCAAGCCAGCAACCAAGCCGCCGCAGAAGCCGCTGCTTTGCTGGCCGGGGACGAGAACCCGCTGGCTGGCGACCCTTCCTTCGACAGCCTCGTGGAGGACATTGCAGGGGCCGCAGCCGTCGCTGTGCCGGCCCCGTCGGCGAGTCCCACCTCCGTCGCCGAGCCATCTTCTGGCGTCGCTCTTCCTCCTCAAGTGTCGCTCCCAGCAACGCCTTCAGTGAGTGAGGCCGTCAGTCTCCCATCGACCGAGCCAGTTGCGATGGCCGCTGTGTCCCTTCCCGAAACGCCGCCCGCCGTCTCCCAACCTGCCGCAACGGCGCCACCAACCCCGCCGGCGCCAACGGTCGTGCGTCATACCTGCACGTCCTGCAGCGCCGTGTTCGAAATCGACCTTCCCGCTGGCCTGACCAAGGCGCTTGTGGCTTGTCCAAGTTGTGGCGTCGACCAGACCGTTGTGCTGGGCGTTTGAGCGGCGGATGAACCAGCCATTTGCGAGGCAAAATGGCGAATGCTTCTCAAAGGAGGAGCCTTGAGGTGGAAGCATGGATGAGCCTGCACTACGTCTCTTGCGCGTGGGGCTGCCGCAGGCCAACCGCCGGGGACGAATGGCGGTCTTCCTCGTTAGTGTGATGCTGCTCTCCATGATGCAGCCTGTTTCCGGCAATGTTACCGTCGCTCGAGATGATTTCGGTGTGTTGGATGCCTTTGCAGCGACCCTCGAAGATCGCGCAGCCGAAGGTGAATCACTCGTGGCCATTCAGGGGGCCCAGTCCGCCTTTGCGCTGGTGGACGCCAGCAAGCGTTCGGTACAATCCGGCGACGCCCTCGCCGATGCTGAGAACGTGCTCAATCAGGTTGAACTTCGGGATACATCCCCGTTTGAAGAGGACCATCCTCGGCCCTATGAGTTCCTCACGGACGTTGCTACGCATCCCGACGCTTGGCCATACAACCTCTGGCAAACGCTGTTTTCGGTGGAAAATCTGGGGCTCGACAACTTGCTGGGTATCGGCATCAACACCTACGCCGTCTACGTCAACTTCTCCTCTCGAAACAACGGTCCTTCGTACGAGGCGTGGGATCAAGGCACGTTCACCGGCGAACTTCTGGTTGGCACAGATTTGGTGTTGTTTGAAAATTACATCGACATTGACGGGGACGGAACTGACGATTTGTCGGTGGCGCTCACCCTCGAGGGATTGACGACGCTTGGCGAAGGCTTTGGCATTGAAACCTCTGACAACCCCATCCCTGGTGCGCCTGGTGTACCCACCGAGTTGTGGATTCGCCCGACCTTCCAATGGGCGGTGAGCGCCATGAACATCAACGACCCGCTTTGGAACGAACTTGAGCACCTCGAAGTTTCGTTGATGAAAGGGCTGGCCTTTGACATCACCCTCTCAAATTCAGAGTCCTACGCCATCGTCATCGACACTCGATTCACCCAGCCTCCTTCGGACGTGACATTGGGCGTTGGCATCGAGCGAATCTCGTTTGACATCACCAGCGCCCTTACCTTCCCGCAGGACTTTATCGCCTCCCTTCTCTTGGGGAACGTCAACTCCAGCGACCTTTCCCTGACCGGCATCACGGCCCCCTACGCTGTCCGCCTGTCCAATCCCAACGCCCCGGGAAGCAGCGACCAAACCGATTGCAGCGAGACCCTCAACTACGACCCAGCGACAGACCATCAAGCGGCCAGTCGCCAACACAAGTGTGGCATCGGCATTGGCGTAGGCTATGTTCACTTCGACGAGGTCAACCCGGACCAATCGGTGGAAATTCTGGAGTACGCCTATCTTGATGTTGGATTCCATCCTGAGGAGGGAAGCACCATCATCCCCAGCGAGGTTGACTTAACCCTGCGAAACGACAACCTCGGAGACAACAGTTTTGACACCATCGAAATCTATTCCGATGTCGGCACAGATGTCTACATCCACTACTTTGAGGACCGCTCCAATGTCCCTGAAGGCGACAGCCCGTTCGGCAACATCACCGATTCTCGATTGTGGATTCGTGGCCTTCCCTCGGGATCGCTCCATGAGGATGAAATCGCCGCCATCTTCACGATGATGGGTGAGGCGCCGGGTTCAGTGAACTTGCCCGGTGAAATCCCTGACCGATTATCGTTGATGATCGCCATCAAGAATTTCTCGGCCGATAACAGCAACAACGTAGACGACCCAACCCTTCCCATCAACCCGGCCGAACCGCCCAACACGATGTTCCTCATCGCGGGAACGTCATCGATCAAGGAATTCAACTACGCCTCCACCTTCAAGCGAGGTGGCTATTCGGGCGACAGTTCGTCCATGCTGGTTGAGATGGATGACCTTCCTCGTGTCATTGTCATTCAAGGCAGCTTTTTGCTCTCTTCAACCGGCATCAGCCGCGTCAACTTCGATAATCCAAACCTCAACACCATCGCCCAATTTTTCGACAATGCCCTCCTCACGGTGGTCGAAATCGTCCTTGACATCGGGGCCATCCTGAACGGCTTGCCAAATGCTGTGGTGGGGACCGCTGGCTCAACGGGTGGCGAGATTGACATTCAGTGCTACAATCAGGTCAAGAAGAGTCTGCCCGCCAGCAACCGTGAAACGATGGAAATCGCGCACATGCGGTTTGCATTGGCCAGCAGCCCCCAGCCTTGGTTGCCCGACATGGACCACATCTTGCTGTCCGAGGACACCAACCACGCGATTGTCGACGGACGCCTCGGTCCCGTTGATCCCCTCGTCCCCGTGGCGATGAGCATGGCTATCGGAGGCATCTCCCATGTACGTCACGCCTTCGACCCCATCAATGAAGTCCGTGATATGCAACTTGATGGTTCCGCCAGCGGGTCGTTGCTCATCGGTCATATCAAACACATGGACGGCGACATGAGCAGCGCCATCAAGCAGTCCGCCATGGTGTCCAACCGACCTGCGCAATTCAACATCCTCCAGCAGGCGGAATCACTGGAATACGAAGCGAGTGAGCCCATCGGAACCATCACCTACGGCGGGCAATCCGGCGAACAGCGCAACGCCATCCGACTGTCCGGTCTACCTTCGTCGTTCACCTTGGTGTTGGGCGACACGGTGGGATACGTCGCCGACGGACCGATGGACAGCATTCAGGTGCAGATGACCAACGCCACGGTCCCGTTGACCATGGACGGCGATCACATGCGGTTCTGGGTGGACGAGGACACCGCTGAGGCCAGCCTCAGCCTGAAATTGTCCGACATCACCTCCATCGAACGTTTGAGTCCACTCGTGCCGGGGTCAACCGGGCCGGAAGGCAATTCAGAGGTGCGTTTGGTTCGCAGTTCCTCTTCTCCGTTCAGCGTGTCCTTTGAGGACCAATCCTCTCACGAGAACCCTTTCATGGGTCTTAACGGGGACGTGTACTTCGACCCACTCCCGGCCAACATCTCCCTCACGTTGCCTTCTGATGTTGACTCTGACGGACTTGAGTTGCCCACCTTTGGCGAAGAGGAGGGGATTGAGGGACTCTCCTTCTTCCTCGGCGACTTGGTTGACTTTGGCAGTGTGGTCAACGATTTCGTTCACGCCCTCACGGTCAACGTGGGTGGTGAAATCGGTGAAAGCCAGAACATGAGCCTTGGCCTGAATTTGTTCACCGGTGAAGCGTTCAACATGACGGTTGACCTCAAGAAAGGCTCGAACTTGGAAACCTCGCCGGAGTGGATGCACGGTCTCGGAATGGAGGCGCTGGAACAAACCCGTCTTGAAGCAAACCTGTCTCGCATGCCCACCTTTACTGCGACCACACGAGGGCCCATGGAGGCCATCCTGGCCGACGGGCGAATTGACGCCACAGAGCGTGTGGAAGCCATCACCATTCTGGAAGCCATCAACATCACGGCAGCTGAAGTGCTGGTTGATGCCATGGAAGACGGACAGGTTTCCGATGAAGAAGCGGCCAGCATGAACCTCAGCCTGCTCGAGGATGAAGGATTAACCCTTCAGGACATGCGAGCCTGGCATCTGCGGGCGTGGTTGCCTTCGCTTCCAGCCGGTGAGATTGAGCTTGTCTATGATTTCCGAATGCTGGCGGGCGTACCGACCTACGAAATCGATCTCAAGATGTCACAGTGGCAGCCAAGGTACCCTCAGATGACCATCATCGCCAACGGGTTGGACGGGCAAGACGTGGAGTTGTTCATCGACGGACTTGATACCACGATGCCACGCAACGTTGAGGTCAACGCCCTGTTTTCAACGCAAGAAAACCTCACCGTCCCCCGTGTTTCAGTGGACATGTTCTACGACGCTGGTGTTCGCCTGAAGTCCGCCCACGCCATCCTCATCGACCAAAATGCGCTGACGCGCGTTGAAGCGTTGGTGGTCGGTATTCCCCAGTCCACCGATGTCTCTGCGGTCATTGGTGACGTTTTGGTCCTTGACTTGGTGGTCCCTGAAATCCATCGAATCAACGGCCATTCGGCCGACTCGTTGATGTTGAAGCAACTGAGGTATGTGGACGGTTTCTGGTACCCTTCCACAGCGTTCATGCGAGATCTTCCTGGAGAAATGCACCTCGCAACCGAGCCCGACACTCGATTCGACATCCGTGAACAAACGGCGTTCCAAGGCATGCGAACCTTGGACTACGCCTCCAACACCGACGACATGGACCTCTATCTCGAAGCCAGTGGTCGTGCGATTGAGGCGAAGGGTGACGTGCTGATGCTGGCCGAGGACCTCCCAACCCGCTTCGTGCTGGAGTTGACCGACGACTATGGTATGCGCGTCGAATCCTCAGGTTCGGGGGTCAAGAGAGTCTACGTGCGACAAACCGATGTTCCTGCCACGCCGGGCGTGACGATTGAACGTGTTGAGTTTGTTGGCCAGAACCTCAAGGGCGCTACCATCCACATCTACTCCGGTCCACAGGAATATCCGCTGATTGTGATCGACGACATCACCGATGGGCGCCTCGTCGCAACGGCAGAGGCCTACATCCAACCGGGATTGGCCGAGCCTTGGCTCTACCCTGTGTTCGGTGACTACCAGATGGAAGGCCGAGCCGTGTTGCTCGATGCTCAATTCACAGGGGTCGTGCCCACCGCATCCTCCATTGGTGTGAACGGCATCGTCACTGACCTCTCTTTGGTGGGTTCGCTGACCGGCGAGTTCGTTGAGACACGCCACATCATGGTCATCGACCCCATCAGTTCTGTGTTTGCCAGCGGTTTGGCCATGATTTTCGGGTGAGGAAGATGGTGGACCCAACGGCAGAAGACTTGCGTCAGGGCGGTTCCCCGCTCGAAGGTCAGGAGCTGGAAGATTGGGAGGCGGCGCAGGAAGCGGCCAAGATTCTAAGCACGCTCAAGCGGGAAATCACACCCGCTCGTGTGGCGATGGCGGGCGCCGTCTTGTTCATGCTCATCACGCTCACCCTCAGCGGTTGGTACTGGGTGCTTCCACGGGATTCGGTGACGGTTGAAACGCACTACATGCAACGCGGTGGTCATTTGATGATGACCGAACTTCACAACGACGGAAGCCGAGCCATCACCGATGTCGTCCTCGACATCGAATTCCAAACGCTGGATGGGACACTGATCGACAGCATGTCGCTGGAAATGGAAATCTTGGAAAGCCATTCATCGATTTCAGGCGATGATTTGGAAATGATGGTCATCGGCTACACGGTGTGGGAAGAATACAACCTCGTTATCGACCTGGAGTACCGAGATTACACCGGGCAACTTCGTCAGCCCGAACCCTTCACGCACCAGGTCGGTGAATGGTCCCAAGAGATTCTGGTGGACAAAGCCGAGCGCCATATCTGGCCACTTGATTGAGCGCTGTTTGGACATCAAGACCGAACCGATAAAGGACAGGAGCCTGAGGCTCATCCATGGCTGGAGTTTCCGACCGCCTTAGTGCAGGCGTGTTCGTCCTTCTCCTCTTGTTTTCCACGTCCAGTTCACTCCTGCTTCCCACGGAGTCATCCGTTGAAGTGTCGACCTTCAACCCAGAATGGGTTCGTTTCGATGTCCGGGAGGACGTCTACCGGGACGCTCAGGGCGTCATGGACGACCACCTCTCATCAGAAACCCGAGATTTGCTGGCACGAACACCCATTGGCGTGTTTGACCAGCTTGGTTTCACTTTGGACCGGCCGGTGCCTGATGCCTTGCTTGAGCCACGTTTTGACGTGTTGATGCTCATCGTTTCAAATGAAATGCGCCTCCAAGATGTTCGCAACGAACTCGACCAGCAACCCGGCCTTGCGGTTCGAGAATTCATTTCACCCTCTGGCCTCATGGTTCAAGGGACGCCCTTTGCGCTCCAACAAGCCGAACTCCATCCAGGTGTTGCAACCAGCCACGCCGTGCCTCTCGCCATGTTCATGCACAACGACTTGTTGGACATCGTGCTCCTCTCCGAGGGGGAATCAGCCCTCCAACAAACCCTTCTTCGCTTAGACGGTTGGCGAGACGACGGCGGCCCCATCGAAACCGTCGCCCTCGCCGACGATACTGGAGTTCTGCTCGAACAGACCCTCGGGGACGTGGCTCGCCAAGTGATGAGCGACGAAAGAGCATGGGACGACGGCCGGTACGAAGGGACGCTGAAGACGGCGGATTTGACGACCTTGCTTCGCCAACCTGCGCTTATGCAGCTTCGGCCTGACCCTGCCTTTAGCGCCTTCAACGACCAATCGCGCGGCCACATGGGCACGAACACCATGACCACCTACTTCACCACGGACCTGGATGGTTCGGGCCAAACCGTGGCCGTAGCCGATGCCGGTCTCGATGAGGACCACGGTGATTTCGGAACTCGCGTGGTGGGAAATTACGATGTCATCGGTGATGGTTCCACAGCCGACAAACACTCCGGGCACGGCACGCACGTGTCCTGCACCGTGCTGGGCGATGGATTCCGAGGTGGCTATGGTGGCGTGGCTCAAGCCGCCGATCTCTACTTTCAAGCGATGGAAAACGACAACACGGGCAATTTCCAATCGCCCTCTCTCAACAACCTGCTCAACACCGCCTACAATGCCGGGGCCCGTACACACACGAATTCGTGGGGCTCCTCCGCTGCCAGTCAACAATCCAAGTACAATTCTGAAACGGAGGATGTGGACGACCGAGCCAATTACTACGACCGCTATTACAACGGTGTGCAAGGGTTGACCATCCTCTTCGCTGCAGGAAACGATGGACCGGGCAGCAGCACGGTTTCGCCGCCTGCGACCGCCAAGAACGTCATCTCCGTTGGCAATCACAAAAACCGTTACAACAACGCTCCAGACGTGATGATGAGTGGTTCTTCTCGAGGACCCACCGATGACGGGCGCATCAAACCCGACCTCGTCGCCCCGGGTGGCTATGTGCGTTCATGCCGGGCTCAGGAAGCCACCGACACCGGCAGTTCAACATGGAGCAACACGTACTACCTCGAGTACACGGGTACCTCGATGGCCACACCCAACGCCGCCGGTGCCGCTGTCATGGTTCGTGAATACCTTGAGGAAATTGCCCAGCGGCCTTCGCCACAAGGTGCGCTGGTCAAGGCCTTGCTCGTGCTTGGTGCCCAGGACATGGGTGCACGGGACATTCCCAATGACGACGAAGGTTGGGGGCGGTTGAACTTGCGTAACAGCTTGGCTCCCCCGGGAGGACAGGGCATTTGGGTTGACGATCGCTCGGTGATGTCTGGTACGGGCAACAGCAAGTCGTATTCGTTCAACGTTTCACAATCCTCTGGGATGTTCAAGGCCGTCTTGACATGGTCCGACGAACGCGGTTCCAGATTTTCCAGTGCACAACTCGTGAATGATTTGGACTTGGAAGTCACGGCGCCTGACGGTACAGTGTACCTCGGCAACGATTTCGCCAACGGCAGATCAGCGACCGGCGGGACGCGGGACAGCGTCAACAACCTCGAAGTTGTGCTCATCGATAACGCCGCTCAAGGGACGTGGACGGTGAAGGTGAAAGACGCTCAACACAGTGGTGGCAAAACACAGCCCTACGCCATTGCTGTTCTCGGTCATGGTGTGAACGACCTTCGGCCCGACCCGAAGGTGGTGCCCGAAGACTTCCAAATGGACGTGGCCATTCCGCAGGTTGACGACCCCGTTCAACTGACGACCTCCTTCTTCAACTTTGGAAACGTCAAAGCCAATGCCTTCCCGATTGCGTTTGAGGTGGACGGCACGGAATTGTCGAGAAAGACGATTGAACTCGGGGCCGGGTCATCCAAAGTGCTCACGTGGTCGTGGACGCCTCAATCCGCCGGCACCAGCACGCTTTCCTTCATCATCGACCCTGATGACGCCATGGAGGAAATTCGTGAGGACAACAACCGTTTGGACATTCAGGTCAACATCACGGCCCCCGGGGTGAAACTCCAAACCTCCAACCCTGTCCAAATCTTGAACTCCAGCACCATCACGACATCGTCGTGGAATGTTTCCCTGACCAACACGGCCCTCATTCCGACCAACGCCTCCATGCAAACCGGTGATGTGCTTCACGTCGAGTCAGGCCAGACCGTACCCTGGTACATCGGCAGCACCGAATCCAATTTCTCCATGGAAGGACAGGCGACGGAATCCATCATCGTCACCCTCGTTCACCCCGACCCGCCTGCTCCAGGCACGTATCGAATCGACCTGTTGGCCTTGGATGTTGACAACGGGGTGGACTACCCGTTGAACCTTGATCTCATCGTCCCTGATCTGCCCGATGCGAATGTGGCGTATGACTACCAAGTCGTGCCGGTTCATCCCTCTGACCCGACCAACATCACGGTTCGGTTTTACAACAACGGCAACGCTCCCATCGGTTACGATTTGTTCCTTGAAGCACCAGCGGGATGGCAGGCTGGGTTCGCCAACCTTGGCAGCGAAGCAGGGGCCTCCTCGGGCTCAACGGGCTTGATCAACAGCGAAGCCTTCCGTGCGGTAGGCTTGACGTTCACGCCACCACAAGTCATGACGGCAGCAGGCGCCGAACGCGTGGTCAAGTTGACGGCTGTCAGCCAAACCGAGAACGCCGAACTCAAGGTTTTCGAAATCCCCATTCAAGTCATGACGGTGGAGGAGATCTTCATCAACATCGAATCCACTCTTGGGACGTTACGTCCCGATTCCTCCCTCACGCTACGGTACTCGCTGGAGCACAAAGGTAACGTCGATCTTGACCTCACACCTTCTTTTGAACTTCCCAGCGGTTGGTCCGTGGTCACCGCTCTTGAGGTGGTTGACCTGCCTTGGGCGACGAGCAAGAACCTCCTCTACACCCTCGAGGCAGGAAGCAATGCACGGTCTGGTACCATCAAATTCCATCTCGATAACGGGTCCAATCGATTCACGTGGGCGGGAGAACTCAATGTTGAGGCCTTGGCAGAACCCACGCTGACGTTTGTGAGTTTGGAACTTCAAGACGGTACCATCTTCACCAACCCACAAGGCGCTGGCACCCATCCCTCGGGAGAGAACCTCAAGTTCACCTGGTTGTTGGGCAACGGGGCCGACACCGTGTGGAACCCGAGTGCAAGCCTCCGATTGGATTCGGGTTTGTTTGGCGATTGCACCCCTGTTGAGGCTGTTGGCAAAGGCGAGGTCGTCCCCGTGGTCTGCAACGTTGTCATCGACGGGGACATGGCGCCGATGTCGGAGCCATCGTTCACGGTGATTCTCAACGATGCAAGCGTGGAGCAATCAACCACGGTGGGTTTGCTGGTGGCGCCAATCGAACAAGTCGAATGGGACATCGGCGCTGTTCCGCTGTTCACCACCGGTCAAGAACGTCAAATTACGCTGGAGATCACCAACACAGGCAACACGCCGCTTCAGCGGCAACTGGTCGTTGATGCGCCTTCTGCCTGGAGCGCCACGGTGGACGGTACGGATATCGTGGCGTTGGACGTCGGCCAGTCCGTCTTGGTCCGTCTTGATGTGCGTGCGGATTCACCGGGCGAGGCTTCGATTTCGCTTGAACTGGCTCAAAGCACGGCGTCCACCGCTTCCTTTGCGTTCACGGTGTCGTCAACGGGCGAACCCATCGGTACCTCCGGCGAAAGCGGGCTCAACACCTCGTTGGCCATCGCCCTCCTCGGGGCCATCCTTCTCGTGGCCTTTGCCGCGCTGGGCGTGCAGGTGCTTCGTGATCGGGACGATGCCTCGAGCGTGAAAGCCGTGCCGGGCGCACCCCTGGTGTCGCTCCCCGCCATCACGCCCGTCGCGGGATCTACGCCTGTGGCTCCCATGCCTTCGGCTGCTGCGCCTGCTTCACCAGCAACGTCCTCGACACCTCCACCGATGTGCTGGACGTGCCGCCAACCCGTCACGACGTCCATGTTGGGTTGCCCCTCGTGCGGTGCCAGGTACCACGCTGACGGCATCAACGGCTGCAGCGCTCGTGAAATTCCAGCATGCGTCAACTGCAATGCGTCTGCCTCCTCCTTCGTTCAAGCATGAGCCAACGGCAGGGCATGAAGCACGTGGAGCATAGGGTTTTGATAGGAGAACGCCGAGCGCAGGGCATGGTGCCTACGGCAAGCGCGGTGACCGCTTCTCGCCGGACGGCCCTCTTCCTCGTGCTCGTGATGTGCACGGCCCTCCTTCCATTGACCGCACCGGGGGTTTCGGCTGATGGACGAGCCGCTTCCATCTCGGTAACTCCCATTCCAAGCGCTATGGAAGTGAATCCAGGAGAGGCTGGAGATTATACCATCCGCGTCCGAAACACAGGTTCAGACCCGGTCACTGTGCAACTTTCTTCATCCCAAGAAGCCACCGAAGACTGCAATGGTTTTTCATCAACGGTCGCCCAAATCCCCGGGCAAATTGACAGCGGGAGTTATGAGGAGGCTGAGATGAATGTCAGCGTCGCTCAAACCGTGGAATCTGGTGCCGCCTGTGTAACCACCATCACGGCCACCATCACCGCCGTTATTGGAGCACCCACGGCTGAAATCCCAGAACCGACAACGGCTGAAGTGACCACGACCGCTGCCGATGGCTCCGGAAGCGCCTTGTTTGGTGTCGATCTCATCATCACCGAATCGGACCGAAGCAAGGATTGGAACGGTGAAGAAGAAATTGACTACCGCATCGAGGTGGAAAACACCGGTCAAACCAACGAGACGATCAACCTCGCGGTGAGTGAAGGGTCCGGTCCTGGTTGTGCTTCTGCCTCTTCCTTCACCGTCTCCCTCAGCGAGACCTCCGTCAACTTGGATCAGGAGGAATCCGAAATCGTCTTCGCCACGGTTGAGGTCCCAGAAGGTGCTTCCGCCGACAAATATTGCTGGGAAGTCACCGGCACCGTGACCAACGACCCTTCTCAAGAAGCAAAAGACACGGAAGATTTCGATTTGACCGTCCCTCTGCTGAAGAAGTGCACCGTCTCGCTCAGCAAGACTTCCGTGAGCGTCAACCCCGACGATGACACCAAGATCACCGCCACCTACGCCAATGACGGCAACGCTGACTGGACGGTTTCTGCCTCACCGGTTGGTAGCAAATCATCTTGGGTTCAAGTCGATGGCGCATCATCGGGTCTCTTGCCTTACGACGACGGCGACGGTGAGCGAGCCTTCGACTTCATCGTTTCACCCGATGATTCGGTGACGGCCGGTTCAGAGACGGTCGTGCAAATCGTTGGAAAAGACGGCAACAACGGCCCCATCAAATGCCAGGCCGATCTTCGGATCATCGTTGGTCAATCACGAGGTGCCAGCATCTCCGTTGCGAATGCCCTGCTTTCAAACATTGAACCCGGGAGCAATAAATCCACCACCCTGACCATCACCAACCAAGGCAACGGCCAAGATAATCTCCGTGTTGCTTCTTCCATCGCTCCCACCGGCTGGGCTGTTCAACTCGACACCTCCTCGGTGTCCGTTGGCTCTCGCCACGGCAACGAAAAATCCGCCAATGTCGGGGTGACCGTGCGGGTGCCCACCAACGCATTGGCCACTGAAGAAGTGGAACTGACCTTCAGCGTCCTCCCCTCCTCCGGTGGTACGGCCTATGACACGGTCACGCTTCGAGTGACGGTTGCGGCCATCCACGGTTTGGAGATTGAAACGCCCGCCACCGATCAGACCGGTCGGTCGGGTACCGAAGTTCGCTTCCCCATCGACTTGGTCAACGAAGGCAATGTCCGGGACACCATCGGGATGTCCGTGGTGTCGCAAACGGCGAGCCCGGGTTGGGGGACGTCGTTCGAAAACGAGGACGGTATGCCGTTCACGGAAATCGACATTGACCCGCAAACCACCACGACGGTGTACCTCGTTGTCAGCATTGACGGGGAGGAGGAATTGGAAAACACCCGCCTCACCGTGCGTGTCCGCAACAAGGACGACCCGAATTCCCAGGACCGTGATGGGGACGGCATTCCCGACAATCAACGCCAAGGTGAATTCCTCGCTGTGCTTTCCGATCGAAATTTCTCAATGGACCTTCGTCTTGAGAACACCGACACGGCCACGTCCGCTTCGTTGGTGCTCCCGCCCAATGGCCAGCAAACCATCGGCATGTGGGTTCGCAACACCGGTGACGGGAACGACAACGCTGTGTTCACGCTGGGTGGCCTCGAAGGGATCGCAACTCGCTCCATGGTGGCTTACAACCTCCCGATCACGGGCGAGCTTACCGTCCCCAAAGGCTACGGCATCTGGGACTTGGCCAATGGAACATTTGTCATGGACTCGGAAACACAAGAACCGCTTCTTGGCCGAGATCAGGTTGAAGCGGACAATCTTATGTTCAACAACGACCTCATGGAGGGTCACGAAGTTCGACCGTTTGAAGTGTACATTGAACTCACCATCAGCGTGAATCCCGGTGCACAAACCGGTCAAGGGGGCCTCTTGGAAATTCTCGCCACCAGCGTTTCGAACGCGGCCGACCGCTCGGGTCTGGTGACGATTTCTCTCGACGTGAGCATCATTCATGAAATTGAGTTTGTCCAAGCGGGCGAGCGACAGGAGCTCAATGTCATCTATGGCCAACCTGCCGTCACGCAAGAAATCAGTGTGGTCAACACCGGCAACATCCGCAGCGAAATTCGTGTGTTTGCTTCTGAGAACCTTCGAGGTTGGTCCGTCGTCCTCGACAGCGATCACCTCGGTTGCATCACGGAAAACAACGACCTTCTTTGCACCGTAAACGAAGGTGAAACACTCTACGTGAACGTCACCGTACGTGCTCCTTACGGTGCAGAAATTGATGACACGTACAAGTTCACGGTCTCGGCCGAGCCGACCGAGACCGGCGTCCTCGACCGTCAGAACATTGAGTTCGCGGCCATGGGAACGGCCCCTCAAGGCGTGCTTGGCTTGTCCAACGCGATGGTTGCACAAGTGGCAGGGGCTGTATTGGTCGTGTTGCTCATCGCCGCTGTCCTGAGTCGGCGAAGATGAGCGCAACACCTCCTCGTTGAACTCGATGAAAACGATGGGCTGCGCCCATGTCGATGACGACTTGACACCCCTGTTTGCACGGAGGCGACAGACAACGCTTATGGAGGGGCCTCAAGTCGGTAAAAATGGAGAGCGTATGCGTTCTCCGGGGGTGAACCTATGTCGGGACTTGAATCCGTGCCAAGCGCCTACCTTTCCATCGGTTTCTTGACCGTGGTTGGCATTATTATGCCGCTGACAAATTTCCTCATCACCTGGGTCGTTCGCCCCAAGGTCGACCCTGCTCGACCCCACGTCACTCGCTCTTACCTGCTTGAGGGCTACGAACGAGACCACAGCCTCTACCCTCGCCGTTTGACCACCTTTGAGTGCGGCAGCGAACCCGTCGGTGAGGCCATGATTCAGTTCCACTTCCAATACTACTGGTACGCCATCATCTTCCTCGTCTTTGACGTCGCCTTCATGTTCCTGGTTTTGGGCGGCATGGTGACCTCCGACGCTACGGCGGCTGATGTCATGGACCGAGAGGCCGCCGTCGCCCGAGCCACCGATGCCTTGACGATTCTCGGCATCTTCTTCGCCACCATGTCGCTCGGCGTCTGGTATGTGTTCCGCAAGCGAGGCCGCATTTACATTTGAGGTGATTGAACATGGCAGGACAAGACGAAAACTACGCTGCATTCAACAGCCGTGCCCTCGTTGAGATGGTAGGCGATGTCACCGACGAAGCCCTCAAGGCGACCAAGATCAAGCAATTCTTGAGCGTCCTCGCCGGCCGTTACTTCAACTGGGCAGGCCGAAAATCACTGTTCACGCTCCACCTTGGCATCAAGTGCTGCGCCATTGAGATGGCCGCTGCCGCGACCCCTCGCTTTGACGGCGACCGTTTCGGTGTGTTGTTCCGCTCCTCGCCCCGTCAATCCGACGTGTTGCTCGTGAACGGCCCCATCAGCAAAAAGTTCGCTGACAAGATCGTCCGACTGTGGGAGCAAATGCCCGAGCCCAAGTACTGCATCGCCATGGGCGAGTGCGCCATTTCCGGTGGCCCATATTTCCAATCCTACAACATCCTTGAAGGCGTGGACACCGTGATTCCAGTCGATGTCTACATCCCCGGATGCCCGCCTCGCCCAGAAGCCCTCATCGATGGCTTTGGGCTGCTTCGTGAGAAGATCATCCGCATCGGTGCTGCACCCAGCAGCGGCCGCAAGGGCGACAAACCCGTCATCGTCGGGGAGGACTGACCATGGGCATGCGCATCACCAACGCACAAGCTGACGCAGCGGCTGAACACGCCGTGGCCAGCCTCACCGACCGGTTCGGTGGGTCTGATGTCGCTGCGACCGTGGAACATCACGCCAACGCCCTCAAGATGGCCTTCACTCGAGTCAACGTCCCTGCTCAACATTGGACGGCCGTGGCCAAGCACCTTCGCTTTGACCTCGGGGTCAACTACTGTTCCATGGTCACCGGCACGCACTACCCCGAAGGTGGTGCAGACCGTGGCTGGGAAGTGGTGTACCACTTGATGCGCCAACCTGTGTTTGATCAAGCGCCACACACCAACACTGTTCACGTTGCCGAGGAACTCAAGGGCATGGACGTCCCGCTGGAAATTGAAGTCATCATCACGCTCCCTCAAGGTGAAACGCCAGCCGTCCCCAGTGTCCAGAGCATTTGGGTTGGAGCAGATTGGAACGAGAAAGAAACATGGGACCTCGTGGGCATCCAATTCGAGGGCCACGAGAACATGCATCGTGTGCTCAACCCCCACGACAGTCCAGACGGCTTCCATCCATTGCAGAAGCAACACAAAATCCGCTACCACGATTTCAATGAAATGTACGACGATGCCCAAGGCTTTGGTCGAAAACCAACCGACGAGGGTCGTGTGAAGTGAGGTGAAACCATGGCACAAATGTGGATTACAATGGGCCCCCAACATCCGATGACGCACGGTCTGTGGACCCTGCGTGTAAAGGTCGATGGTGAAACGGTGGTGGACACCGATGCCGAACTTGGCTACATTCACCGAGGTGTGGAAAAAATCGCTGAGTCTCGCGACTTCACCCAAATCACGCCCTACTGCGACCGCCTTTGCTACGTCAGCGCCATGACGTGGGCCAACTCCTACATCTACGCCGCTGAGGACTTGCTCGAGGTCGAAGTGCCAGAGCGAGCAGAATACATTCGTCTTATCGCTGCTGAATGCCAGCGCCTTGCCTCCCACCTGATGTGGCTCGGCGCCTATGGGCCTGACATTGGCAGCCTGACGCTGATGACCTGGTGCATGCGAGACCGTGAGATGTTCCTCGACCTGCTTCAGGAACTTGGTGGCTCCCGAATGCACTACAACTACCCCCGCGTCGGTGGCGTGAAGCGCGACATTCCCGTCGGTTTCGCCGACCGTTTGGTCGCCAAGGTCAAGCTGTTCGAGCACCGCATTGACGAGTATGAAATGATGCTCGACGAATCCACCATCTGGCTTGTTCGCCTCCAAGGTGTTGGTTATGCCAAGGCCGAGGACATGGTCAACGCCGGTGTGTCTGGCCCGAACATTCGCGCAGCGGGTGTGAATTACGACGTTCGTTGGGCTCATCCCTACTCGGTGTACGACCAAGTCGACTGGGAGCCTGCTGTGGAGAAGCCGACCTCAGTGAAGGGCGCTGACTGTTATGACCGTTACCGAGTCCGCATGGAAGAGATGCGACAGTCCTGCCGCATGATTCTCGACGCCATCGAGAAAATTCCGGGTGGCAAGAACACCAACTACGCCAACGGTGACGAGATGATTCTGGCCAAGGCTCCAACACGTGCTCCCGAAGGTGCCACGGGCTTCTCCCATTACGAGTGCACCCGGGGTGCCTCGCAGTTCTACATCCAGGGCGGTGGCGACGGTCGTGGCAAGAACCCGTACCGCCTCTCCATCCGCTCACCGATGTTCATCACCATCCCGTATGTTGCGAAGACGATGATCGGGTACAAGGTGGCAGACATTCCGGCCATCATGGGCAGTTTCGACCCGTGCATTGGGGAGACCGACCGCTGAGGTGAAATCATGGACGACAAGTACGATTTGGTAGGGTTCTTTCTGAGCAAGGACGGCTTGCTCCGCTCCGGCATCATCGGTCTCTTGGAAGGCACGCCCCTCGAGGAAAGCGCCGGCAGCCTCTCGTTCGCCATCGCCACGTTTGCGGTGGTCAACATCGTGTTCCTGATGCTCTTCTTTTCACAGTTCGCCATCCTCTGGATTGAGCGCAAGGCGGTGGCCCGTATGCAAGACCGCTACGGTGCAACGACGGCCCTCCGCTCCCTGTGGGTCGGCGAGAACGGCGTGACCGCCGGTGAATGGTGGAACATGCTCCCGTTCGGCCTTGGCCGACCCATTGGTGCCGTCAACAAGTGGTTGAACAAGAATTACGGAAACCGCGACGAGAACTTCGCCACCGTCGACCGTGTGAACAACCGCTCATGGATGGGCAAAACCATCCTGCCCGGATTCTTCCAAAACGTGGCTGACGGCATGAAATTCCTGGTCAAGGAACACATGGTGCCCCAGCGAGCCGACCGCCTCATTTTCGAGGTGTCACCGTTCCTCATCGTCTCTTCCACGCTCCTGATTTTGGGTATGATTCCGCTTTCGAGTGGCATTTACGCCACCAACCCCGACCTGTCCATTCTCTACGCCATCGCCATCTTTGGTATTGCGCCCATCGGGGTGTTCTTTGCAGGTTGGTCCTCCAACAACAAGTACACCCTCATCGGTGGTATTCGTTCGGCTGCACAACTGACGGCCTACGAAATCCCTCTTCTCCTAACGTTGCTGTCCGTTGCCATCCTTTCGGGCACCTTCAACATCATTGAGAGCATTCACTTCCAGCACTCTGCTGGCGCCTGGAACATCTTCCTGATGCCGTTGGGCGCTGCGCTGTTCTTGGTGACGATGATCGCTGAAGTGGAGCGCGTGCCGTTTGACATGCCTGAAGCCGAAGCTGAACTGGTCGAAGGATGGTGGACAGAATACGGTGGCATGCGATTCGGTATGCTGTTCATGGCTGAATACATCCGCACCTACGCTGCTTGTTTCCTCTTTACGCACTTCTTCCTCGGCGGCTGGCACTTGCCCTTCCATGGGACGCTTGCCTCCCTGCCGGTGATCGGCGAGGCTGTTCCTCTGATTCCCGGGGCCATCGTCACGCTCATCAAGTCGTGGTTGGTCTTCCTCATCGTCTTCGTCTGGGCTCGCTTCGCCCTTGCACGTATTCGAACCGACCAGATTCTCGAGTTCGGCTGGCGCATGCTCTTGCCGCTGGCCGTGCTCCAGGTCGTGCTGGCGTTGGTTTACCGCCTGTACCTCTTCAACCCTGACGGCATGTCGGCTCAGAACGAGCCCGCAGGCGGCATGGCCTGGGACGCCTTCGGCATTCCCTTCCTCGTGCCCGTGCTCACCACGGCCTTCTGGTTGGGTGTGTTCTTCATCTATCTGAACGACGAAGACAAGTCGGTCAATCAGGAACGTATGTTCCACGTTCACACGGACAAGCCCGCGGGGACGGTAACCCCGGGGCAGGAGTGAGGTGATACCATGCCCATGCATCCACACGCACAGCCCAACTTCCGAAATCTGTTCTGGTACCCGTTCAAGATCACGCTGATCACGGCCCTGCGCACCTTCCCGTTCATCGGCAAGCGTTTCGGCAAGCGTCTCGGGGCCTATCACAACACGTCCCATCCAGAATTCCTCGACGATGGGAGCCGCGCTCGTGCTGCTTCCTCTGCTGAGATGAACGACATCACCCGCCAGGAGTTTGCTCCCGACCGTGTGACCTCTGACCTGAAGCCAACGCTTTGGAAGCCACAGACGGTTCAGTATCCCTACGAACGGCTCGAGGACATGGAGCCTTGGCTGTTCGTGCCGGGCAACTACAACGGGCGCATCGGTGTCATTTGGGAGACCTGTACGGCGTGCAAGATGTGCGTCAACATCTGTCCCAATGACTGCCTTCACATGACCACTGAATTGCGCGTCGACGTCCTCGACAACGCTGAAGGTGAGCATGCTGGTTTCGGGGCTCAACTCGAAATCGGCAAGTTTGCTGCCGTTGAAGTCCCTGAAGTCGTGGCCGAGTTGGACACGTTCAACCACGTCACGGCCCACACGGCACCGCCCGAAGAATGGCGCTTTGCTGAAGTGCTCGACCTCTCCGGTGAATCGGCCACCGTTCGCTGGAACGATTCAGGTGAGGAGGCTGTCGTTTCGACGTCCGAACTCTACCCCGCCGACGACCAAATCGTCTCCGGGCGCATCGACCTCGGCCGCTGCATGTTCTGCGGTCTGTGCATGGAAGCCTGCGGATTTACCTCGTTCTTCATGACCAACGAATACGACGGCATGTCTGGCTTTACCCGCCAAGACCTGTGGTTTGATGCCTCCCGTACCCGTGTCCTGCCCGGTGTCCATCAGGAAGCCGTTGACGCTGAGTTGGCCAAGCGTGCCTCCAAGGAACGGGACAAGCGCGCCAAGAAGGCGGCCAAGGCCGCTGCCGAGGCGGCCAAGGGGGATGCCTGAGATGGACGTGGCCAGCGCTGCCGAAACCGGTGTCTTCTTCCTTTTTGCAGCCATCACGCTCGGTGGAGCGCTTGGTCTCATCTTTGCTCAGCGTGTGGCGCACTCCATGCTCTCGCTGATCTTCTGTTTCATGGCTGTCTCAGGAATTTTCATCCTCTTGGGTGCTGAATTCCTTGCAGCCATCCAAATTCTGGTCTATCTAGCCAGCGTAGGGTTGGTGGTGCTGTTCGGTATCATGCTGACCCGACGACAAATTCTCGAGGAGGACTTCGAATGAAGTTCACCTCGCTGTTCACCCGTCTTGGCCTGTTGGCCCTTGGCTTCATCCTCGTCGCCGTTCTCAACGACGACAGTGTATGGGCTGACCCTGCGACGACCACGCCCACGACCGCTGGCTTGGCCGATTCCCTTCTTTCCGAGTGGGGTTTTGCTCTTCTCGTTCTCGGCTTGCTCATGGCCATGGCCATGATGGGCGCCGCCTACCTCGTTCGTGACGAGCGAATGGAGAACCTTCTTTGGGAGTTTGGAGGTGAAGAAGAATGATCGATCCAGCATGGGTTTCAGGTCTGTCAGCGCTTCTGTTCGTCATCGGTTTGGCCGGGGCGTTCACCCGAAAGAACGCCATCATCGTCCTGATGTGCATTGAGTTGATGCTCAACGCCGCCAACATGCAATTCGCAGCTGCAGCCGTGCACCACGGGGACACGACCGGATGGGTCTACACCATCTTCGCCATCGCCATCGCTGCTTCCGAAGTGGCCATTGGTTTGGCCATCTTCCTTGCCATGTACGGCCAACACGAATCGATTACGCTGGACGACGTGAACGTCCTGAAGAACTGAGGTGAGATGATGGCAGGTTCAGGCAGTTCAGAAGCAGTTCAAAGCACGGCGTTGGAATACGCCCCTTACATCCTCTTGCTCCCCATGTTGGCCTTCCCGGTCATCCTGTTCTTCGGCAAGATGTTCAACGGCAATTCCATGTGGAAAAACACGCTCAAGGAAGGCGGTCTCATCGCCCTCCCGGTCATGGCGGGAAGCCTCCTGCTCTCGTTGTGGCTGATCTCCGATTTCATCGGTGGCAACGGCTCGGCCGACACCGAAGGGTGGACTTGGTTCACCTCGGGCATGTGGGATTCAGGCCAAACCACCGTCACTGAAATTACGCTTGGGTTTGGCGTCTACGTCGACCACGTCACCGTGATGTTGCTGTTCATCGCCTCGTTCCTGTGCTTGCTCATCAACACCTTCGCCATTGGCTACATGAACACCGACCCCATCAACGACAACCGCAACCACCGCTTCTATGCCGAGTTCGTGCTCTTCTGTTCGGGTATGCTCGGTATGGTGCTCGCTGACTCCTTCCTCTGGTTGTTCATCTTCTGGGAATTGATGGGTCTCTGTTCTTACCTGCTCATCGGGTTCTACTACGAACGCCCCAGCGCTGCCTACGCCGCCAAGAAGGCGTTCTTGACCACCCGTGTGGGCGACGTGTTTCTCATGGTTGGTCTGGCCATCCTGTGGTCGTTGTTCCATCCGTACGCTGGCGCCGACCAGGGTGCGCTTGACTATGCCGTGGTCTTCTACGAAGGCAACATCGAGCAAGTGGCGGCCAACAACTCCGGCATGCTCGCCTGGGCGCTGGGTCTGATGTTCATCGGAGCGGTGGGCAAGTCCGCCCAGTTCCCGCTTCACGTTTGGTTGCCAGACGCCATGGAAGGGCCTACACCCGTCTCCGCCCTCATTCACGCCGCAACGATGGTCAATGCAGGTCTGTACCTTGTGGCCCGCATGTTCCCGTTCTTCGGGGCTGATGCCCTCCACGGTGAACTGGCCGATTTGGCCTTCATCATCGCCGCCATCGGTGGAACCACCGCGGTCATGGCGGCCGCCATCGCCTTTGTTCAACACGATCTCAAGAAGGTCCTTGCCTACTCGACGATGTCACAACTCGCCTACATCTTCACCGGTTTGGGGGCGGCCCTCTACCTTGCCAACACGCTCTATTGGCACAAGTACCTCCCTGACGGCACCGTGAACCCGGACTACTACGTCAACCACGGCATCGTGGTGGTGGCCTTTGGTGCGGCGCTCTTCCACCTGTTCAACCACGCCATGGCCAAGGGCATGCTCTTCATGGCCAGCGGT
>JBMSEL010000063.1:0-5576 GCA_049412325.1 Candidatus Poseidonia sp. | reverse complement strand
TATGATGATAAAACCAAGATCTAATTCGGTCTCATCAAGAATGAAATAAACGATTCCTGCAGCCCATCCGAGCATCCAAATCAGTCCCGACCAACCGATTTCGCTCCTGGTACGAATGCTCTTGGAGCAATCTTGACAATTAGCCATAGCGATTTTGTCTTTCTTCGTTCAATTAAATTATTTGCAGGTGGTGGGCACTTTCTCCAATTTTGGAATGTTGAGTGCTCGTACCGGGAAACTCAAGGGTTCGTTCCGTACAACGTTAACCTCGTGTTATTGTATACTGGAAAAATCTCAGAGTGCAGGATGAAATCTTAAACCAAAAAAAAATGGCACCGTTGTTGTATGTGGGTTAGAAGGTCAAGTGGCTTTTTGCCGTTTGTGCTCATTATTGTAGTTCTTGCCATTTCTTGGTATAGCATTGTCTATTATTGGAAGCACTACAAAAAAACTGAGAGAGATGGCAAGCCAAAAGAAATGACCGCCATGGATTACCTCAAGATCGTTGTCATAGTTATTGTCGTGTTGATGATTTGGCCGCGAGCTCCAGAGCTTATCGGTCCGCTTCTCCCATACCTTCCATGACGATTCAGAGAAACTCAATCCTGCGTTCCGTGCAATCGTACGGAAGATCGGAGTGCTCGTACCGGGAAACACAACGGATTTGTCCGTACGCTTATACCCATACCTGACCCTGCAATCTCTAAGAAACATTAACCCTCATCGGCCGTTGGGTTGAATCATGGCCGACGAAGCAGAAGTTACGCCTACATCATCTGATTTTGAGGTCTTGAACTTCATCGTCGGCTTCTTCCTTCCAATCATCATCTTTGGTTTGCTGGCAAAGGCGAACAGCATGAATTCATCCAATGCTTCTGAAAATTACCGAAGCGAATACCAGATTGCTGTGTCGAGTGAAGACAACGCTACGTTTGAAATGAGACTGAATCCAACGGACGAGCATCCTACCTTGAAGGAAATACGAATTGGGAGTTCTTACAACTATCACTTCTTACCGGGTGGCGATCACATTTTGGATGTTGGAAACGGGTTGGGGAGTTGGTCAGATTACGACTCAATCCTCCCTATCACGCAACACGAATACGATTCGTACGGGTCATCAGCCGAACCGGTGGAAATTGGCTATTACAATCCGACAAACAAAACGGTCTTTTTCCAACTTGACAATGTGAGTCACGAAGAACTCACACTCTGGTTGTATTACACGTCCGACGGTTCCTCAGAGAGTAAGTTTTCAGGAATCGTGAGTAAACTGATTCCCCTCATTGCTGGTGCCTCTTGCATTGGCCTTTTCTACCTCATCGGAAGGACATCACACACACCCTTCGGGCGCGGATTAATTTATTCGTTGATCTTCTCGGTGGGTGCTATTCTTGTTCTTATGGCATTGTTTAGTTTCCTCGAAAATCTGTTTTACGGATAATCAATTCTGTAATGGCCAAAGTACTGATGGATGCTCGTACCGGGATTTGAACCCGGGTCGAAGGAATGAGAGTCCTTCATGATGGGCCACTACACTATACGAGCGTGGTAGGCTCACGGACTGGCCTTTCCTATTTAGCCATCACGCCACCTCTTTGTGTTGGCCGATGTTGTCAGATATCGTTTCACTTTAACTGAAAATGAAAAGTGAAAAATGAGGGGCGTCGATGGATTGGCTCCTTTTCTTCAACCTGCACCCTCCATCGTCGCTTCATATACCACCGCCAATGAATGCGGACCATGGAAGAACAAAACCTCTCCCAAAACCTTCGCTTTGCAGATATGACGGCCACGTCAACGCTTGCCAATGGTCCGGCCTGGGCCAAGAACAGCCAGACGACCCTCGCCTACGGAACGGGTCGCCTCCCAGCCCATGCTCGCCAAATCGGCTGGCAACCCCTGGCCGGTGTGGGTTCAGCCCCAGCACCTCCCCATCTCTCGCCCAGCATGCAATCGCTGCGTCGCCGCATCGTTCGAGGTGAGGCCTGATGAGCCGTACACAACGCCTTCGAGGCGAGATCCTCTCGTTCTTGAGCGAAGTAGGAGAAGCCAACACCACGGCCATCCTCGACCATGTCAATCGCCGCTTTCGTTGGGGTGCCACCATGAATCAGCTCGGTAACGTGTTGGCTCGCGACCGTCGATTCATCAAGGTCGGTTTTGACGAAGGCACCGACATCGGCGGGTTTCGCATGCGGGTTTGTGTTTGGTCCATGGCGACCGCTTGAGGCCAAGCAATCAAGAATCGGAAGTCCCACGCCTCCTTCATGGCCGGGAGCGTCGGAGCCTACATCGCACTGATGCGGCCGAAGAACCTCGTTCTCGCTGGAGCAACGGTGCCGCTCGGCGCTTACTTCGCGCTGATGGATTCGGCGGATGCCTTCCCTGTGGTAGCGGTGGGCCTTCATACCTTGGCCGTCGTGCTGTTCACCGGTGCTGGCAACGCCATGAACGACATCAAGGATGCTGAGATCGATAAGATCGCTCACCCCATGCGGCCACTCCCATCGGGTCAACTGTCGATTCAACAAGCGAGTCGGTTCACCTCCCTGCTGTGGACCCTCAGTGTGGCCGGCCATGTGGGCGGTTTACTGGCGGTTGAAGCCTTGGTAAGCACCTACTTGCCAACGGTCCTGATCTACATTCTTGCCGTCATGCTCATGGTCACTTACGACCACGGCCCGGCAACGAAAAACCGTGGTTTATCCGGCAACGTCGTTATTTCTTTACTGGTTGGTGCCGTCATTCTCTACGGTGCTTCGGCCGTCGGTGGATTCACCCAACCCGTGATCTGGTGGATTTTTGGCGTGGTCTTCCTGACCAACCTGGCCCGTGAGATGGTGAAGGATTGCATGGACATGGAAGCGGATGTAGGCAGTCGCCAAACACTCCCCATGACCTACGGGAAAGAGAAGGTTCGAATGGCCGCTTATGTCGTCATCATGGGCGCACTGGTGTGCCTCTATGTTCCTTTCTGGAAGGGCCCGTTTCAGTTCGGTCAAATCGCCTTGCAGATTCCGGCTATTTTGACCCTCATCACCCTTAACGGGCCGATGGTCCAAGGTAACGACGCCCTTGTTGCAGGGCGTATTCGGATGGCCATGTTGCTCGGCTTGGTGAGTTTCATCGTCGCCAGTGTGCTTTGAATCACTCAAGGCCCATGAATTCGCCCATGGCGTCCCAGGCACCTTCGTTGATGAGGTAGGTCATCAGCGACATCTGAGCCCACATACGGTTCTCTGCCTGGTCGAAGACAATGCTCTGCTCGTGGTCCATCACCCAGTCGGTGACCTCTTCTCCCCGGTGAGCAGGCAGGCAGTGCATGAAGGACCAAGCATCGTCCATGTGTGCCACCATGGCTTCGTTGACCTGGTAGCCATCAAACGCAGCCATCTTATCCTTGAGATGTTCTTCGCCCATGGAGATGAACACGTCCGTGTAGACCACGTGGGCATCTGAAACAGCCTCCACCGGGTCGGTGGTATGCATCACGCTGCTGCCGTTGGCCTCGGCGAGGGCCTTGGTGCGTTCGACGACATCTTCCGCCGGCTCGTAGCCTTCGGGGCAGGCGTAGCGGACATTGATGCCAAGCATGGCACAGGCCAACATGAGGTCGTGTAGGACGTTGTTTCCATCGCCCACCCAAGCCACCGTGAGGTCTTCGGTGTCGTCGTGATGTTCCATGATGGTCATCAAGTCAGCCGCTGCCTGGCAGGGATGGTGCTTGGCGGAGAGGGCGTTGATGACTGGCACTTCAGCGTGTTCAGCCAGGGCAGTGACGTCCTCGTGGCCAAAGCAGCGGTAGGTGATGCCGCCCAAAAACCGAGAGAGCACCTGAGCCGTGTCGCCAATCGTTTCAGACGTGCCAAGTTGGATATCGTTCTTGAGCAGCGTCAGTGCACTGCCTCCAAGCCGCTGAATGCCTACCTCGAACGACACGCGGGTGCGGGTGGATGGCTTTTCGTAGATGGAGCCGATGGCCAACGTATCGAGCGGGAGGAAGTTGAGAGCCACCTCGTCGCCTTGTTTCCACAAACGCTTGAACTCAATGGCCCACTTGAGAATACGTTCGAAATCGTCGTTCACATCGTCGATGGCAAGAAGGTGTTGCACCATGCAGTTTCCACCGCAAGGCGGCTTCTAAGCGTTGTGCGGTCAGTTCTTTTCGTGCTCGATATCGGCTGCAAACCCGTCCCGTGCATCGCTCATGCCGCCAAACAAGGCCTGTGCGAAGGTGAGGATATCGGCGAGTCCTTCCTCGAGTTCTGAGGAGAGGGGCGTCAATCCCGGTGCTTGAGAAAATTCCTGCATCATGCGGAGCTGGTTGATGGCGAATTCAGTACGCTGGCCGCCGGCTTCGTCGTAGAGGGCCAACTCGAGAATCTCAAGGCGCTCCGACCACTCCAAGATTTGCTCGAGGTCGTCAGGATCAAGCAAATCCGCCTTGGAAAGGAAGTTCTTGGTGGGCAGACCGAGACGGAATTCCACAATGGAAGAGAGGAGCATTTGCGACACAAAACCAGAGGGCGACCTTGAAAGCATGGGGTCAAAGAGGTAGATGATGGCCGATTGCTCTCGCCCTAGGGTCTCAATGAGGTGATTGCTCGCCTCTCGGAAGGCAAAGAGTTCCACCTGTCCGGGTGTGTCAACGATCATCATCTCACCGGACAAGGTGTGGAGTTGGTCCGCTACCTCACCCGCTTGGGCTGCTAACAGGTCAGCAGCGAGGATTTGTGCACCGTTAGGTCCCAAATCGTACTCGTCCATGACTTCGGTCAGCGAGATCAAATCACGCACATCAAATTCCGCATCGTAATGGACGCGTTCGGCTCCTGGGTCGAGGTTTACGGCGATGACTTCGGTTTCGAGAAAACGTGACCAGCGTTGAAACGAGGTGACCAAAGAAGATTTTCCGGCACCGGCGGTTCCCACCACAAACAGCACCGGTGGTGAACTGTTGTCCATACCGACCATGAATTCCCGTTCAACCGACCCTACATGAAACCTCCTTTCCTCCCAATGCGCCGGATGGTTTTCGTTCGTCCTTCGCAAACGCACCGGTGGAGAATGGTTATGTGCTCATCCTGCGTCCAACAATCCGTCGCAACCTAGCGACGCTGAGGAATTGACGATGAGCGACGAGAAACCACCCATGCCGCCAGGAATACCACCTATGCCACCCATGCCACCTATGCCACCCGGCGAAGCCCCCCCTGCTCCACCCGGCATGCCGCCCATGCCTCCGATGCCTGACGCCGCTCCTCCCGCACCCCCTGGTCTGCCGCCCATGCCTCCGATGCCTGACGCCGCTCCACCCGCACCTCCTGGTCTGCCGCCCATGCCTCCGATGCCGGATGCAGCGCCTCCTGCTCCTCCCGAGATGCCGCCCATGCCTCCGATGCCTGACGCCGCTCCTCCCGCACCCCCTGGTCTGCCGCCCATGCCTCCGATGCCGGATGCAGCGCCTCCTGCTCCACCTGAAATGCCGCCCATGCCCGAGGCACCTGCGGCTGACCCACTCATGGACCCGCTGGCTGCACCGCCCGCACCGCCCATGCCACCCATGCCCGAGG
>JBMSEL010000062.1:0-5618 GCA_049412325.1 Candidatus Poseidonia sp. | reverse complement strand
CTCTATGTTCGTGTTGATCGTTGTTGGTGGAGGGCCTCGATCAATTCAACCGTCCTGATGCGGCCAGACGTATCACTCGCACGGCCGTTATTTTGTGAGGGGGCAGGAATGGCTGCGTCGGGATGGAACATGGCGTATTGGTCCGGTCGTGCCATCATTTGCATCTTGGCGTTGATCTCCTGTTCGAACTGTTTTGGTGTGGGCGTCATCAACACCGGAATCCCGAGTTGCAGCGTCTCGGCCATGAACTGGTTGCCAGGTGTCGCTACGGCAAAATCGGCGTGGCGGACCGCATCGAGGAAGCCAGATTCGGAGGTCGGCTGATGGTCAAGCCAGTCGTATTCCTCGACCATGGAAGGCGGGACGCCAAACACCTTCCCGCGCAGTTGTTCTCGTTGAGCCAGTTGGTTGATGCCGGCCAGTGAAGGTTTGAGCATCGGGCACGAGTAGACGACGAAATGCTCGCTCTGCGGTTGCCATGTGAGGCTGTCAAGCTCTTTTCTCAGGATTGCCCCCACAAAGATCGCCTTGCTTTTCGGCCGCTTCTCAACCAAAATTTTTCCGACGATACGGAGGTCAGCCGTGGGCGAGAACCGGCGAACAATCCAACCGCCACCCTTGGCCTGAATTCGATGAAGGAGGCCAGTCCCCTTCGGCAGGGGGCTTGAGAGAAAGAATTCCTGGCTGTTGACGGCCACATGTGGGATGTCGAGCGCTTTGGACACCTGCCACATCAGGGGTTCGTAATCGGAGACGGTGAGGTCGGGCTGCCATTGTTTCAGGTGCTCAATCAATGGTTGGGCGAGTTTCCTCCGCCTGAAGAGGAATCTTCGGTTGCCAACCACCGTTCTCCAAAGCGAGAGCCTCCCGTTCTTGAGGTAGTACCTCGGCGTCGTGGTTGGAAACACGCATTCCTCGCCGAAGCGTGCAGTCAGCAATTCTTCAGCGTCGCCGTCGGTGCAAAACAGCACCTCGTGTCCACGGTCGATGAGTTCCTGGCCGATGGCGATGGCGCGGGCGGCATGACCTCGCGTCATACCAACCAAGCCGTAGCAAATCCGCATGACCGACCCAATCATGCCTGTCCAAAGGCGCTTATTAGTCCTCAGCCGGCGGTGAGGATTCACGGCGTCAAGCCGTTTGGGCAACGGTCTCGACGTGCTCTCGAGTTACGATCATGCCGATCAGGGCACCAAGCGGCGCCACGAACATTGAGAGCAACAGGACCGGGAACGAGACATAGATGGGTTTGCCCGTCGCCACCAAACGCTGCCAGGTCCACCGGCCCACGAAGAGGTCAAAGGCGAGGTAGTGAAGCCAACCGATCAAAATGACCTCGCGGTCGGAGAACATGCCCACCACGATGTCGGGGCTGGGCATGTCGCTTCCCAGAAGCACAAGGATGTCAACGAGGTTTGGAAGAACGGCGAGCGTGTAGGCGGCCGCCAACGGGGCGAGGTAGACCCATTCGTTGCGCATCAGTGCAGCGGTTCGTTCGTGCGTGGGGGCGAACCACATCATCAGCCAGAACGGGAAGATGTAGATGCTTGAAAACCAAAACAGGATGTCGATCATGGCGACCATGTCACAAGCCACCCGTCTCCATGATGTTCAAGGCTTCCTCCAGTACGGTGGCGTTGGCCCAGTATGTTTTGGAGGTCCACACGAGCCGACCTTCGCTGTCGAGCACCTGCAGCGTGGGCGTCACCGGCATCTCAAACGCTCGGTAGAGGTCCACGTCGGTCAGGCGCCCGCTTTCAGCATCGATGACCTTGGTTGTCTCGGAAGGCAACAGCAGCGGCCATGGGGTATAGGTGGAGCTGTTGATGGTGGTGTAGCGTTCTCGAACATCGTTCATGGATTCAAACGAAGGGTAGCGATGGACGGAAACGATGTTCGTTGCGTTGGAGATGTTACCGGCCTCCAATTCTTGGCTGAGCATGGCCGTCCAGTCGTGGCAACCGCTGCAACCTGCGGCGACCCAAAGCATCAGGACGGGCCCATCAAATGAGTTACGGAGGTCATGTGACGAACCGTTGTCAACGTCGCGGTCAAAGGTCGGTGCGACGAAGGAGAGGCGCTCGGGGATCGGTGAGAGCACCGTTTCCTCCTCGGTCTCTGCGCTATCTTCCACAGGGGCTGCCGTGCAGCCTGCGAGCATCATCAACAGGACCATGACTGAAACGAGTCGGTTGGCTTGACGCATGATGACCAATCGCTCCGGTTTGTATATCAACGCCTGTTCAGAATCCGAAGTTCATGACCCAATACAGGGCGTCCCACCAGGTGCACTGGATGGAGAGCATGACGGAACCGGCGATGGCCACTTTGGCCCCGTTCAGACGTTCACGTGCCGGCCAAACCAGCACGGCAAACCCAACCGACGCTGCACCAGCCGTCCATAACACGGCCACGATAGCCACCATGCCCGCGGTAGATGGACCCTCAATGTACATCCGTGTAAGGTCAATCCAGACCAGAGAGCACAGCAGGAAGGCTGCGTACAGCAGCATCAGCCGTTGCACGCCCTTTCCGTCCTCGGGCGACCACGGCCAGTGCAGGGAAGCCACCTCGTCCTCGCTCCATGCGAAAAAGAATCGATGGAACATCAGCAGGTAGCCTGCAGCAGCCACGAACATCCACGGGACGATAAGTGACTGCATGGAGGTCGGGACTTCACCCCAGTAAACGGACGGGTCATCAAAGGCCTGAACGCCACGCCAGTATGAGACCAAAATGAGCGGACCAACGACGTTGGTGAACCAGAACACGGTTTTCCTGTTCATTCGCTCTCACCTTGTGCTTTGGCAGCCGTTCGCTTGAGGAAGGGGGCGTAGAGGGCAGGAAGGATGAGCAGACTTGACAACAGGGCCAAGATAATCGCCACCACAAACGCCTGACCGAACAGACGGAGTGGCAACAACGCTGAGAGGTTGAGCACGGCAAACCCACCTGCCGTCGTCAAGGCTGCACCCGCCATGGCGCGTCCGGTGGTGGCGGTGGATTTGGCCACCCATTCTTCGGGCGCAGCAAACGGTTGATGCTCCGCTTCTTCCTCCAAGCGGGTGGTGAAGTGAACGGCGTAATCCACGCCAAGACCCAGCGAAAGGGCACCGATGGTGACCGTTTGCGAGTTGATGTTGTAGCCCGTGTAGCCCATGATGCCGTAGACCCACACGACGACCATCATGAGGGGGATCCAAGATACGACACCGCGTTGAACACCTTCCTTGAGGTCGTTGCCGTTGCGTACCGTGTGGATGCCCACCAGCATGAACAGGATGACAACCGCCACAATGCCCGTTGACTGGACCGAAGCGGTCGCCACGTCGGCCGTGGTTTGAGCATTGATGAGCGCACGACCGCTGAGGCGCAGGGTGTAGTCATCGCCGGCTTCTGCCGAGAGGTCATCGAGGGCGGCCTCGATGCTCTCAGCGAGGTCAACAGTGGCACCCCAATCCAGTGTGTCGGCCTGGAAGGAGAGGACGGTCTGGAGGCCGTCTCGAGCGAGCAGACTCTTTGTTGCCTCAATGCCCGTGTCGTTCTCGAGCGACCATGCCAAAAGGGCCTCATACCCGGTGCGGTCACCGGTTTCAGCAGCGAGGAGGAATCCATCCACGACAGGGTCTTGCAAGCGTGTTTGTTCGTACACGTCCCAAATGCCCGTAGGCACACCACTCACATCGTCCCTTGCCGACATCGTATCGAAGGCGGCGGTCCATGCAGTGCGCCCCTCTTCGCTGATGACATCGCCGTCGATGACCACGTAAAGGGGCGAACGACTGGTGCCAAATTCGTCACTGATGAGCAGGAAATCTTGCACGACGGGCACCGAATCGTCCAACTGATCTCGTTGTTCAAACGCCACTTCGAGCTGTTGGAAGCCGGCCACCATTGGCACCAGCAACACCAGCGCAATCAGGCCAACCTTCAGTGGTTGCGTGGAAAGCCGACCGAGCCCCCTTGCGAGGGGGCCCACTTCGACCTTGCTGGCCTTTTCCAAGGGCAGTTTCTTGGTGGGCAGGATGAGCATGAGGGCGGGCAAGGCAGAGATGCTCAGCAGGTAGATGAGGAACAAGCCGATGGCGATGACGGTGCCAAAGACCTGCAGGAAGGCCAGGGTGGAGAGGCGGAAGGAAAGGAACCCGACGATGTCGGTGGTGATGGCGATCATCAGCGCAATCGAGGTGAGGATGGTTCCCTGCCGGATCGCCCGCTGCCGAGAGGCCTTGTCGAAGTCGCGTAGGGTGGCGCGGCCCATCGGGTTTCGCCGCTCTTCCTCTTTCAGTTCTTCACGGATGCGGAGCACAACGTGAAGGCCGTAGTCCACACCAATCGCCAGTAACAGCACTGGAATGGAATTCATGGCGGCGTTGAAGGTCATGTTCACGCCAGCGAATTGCAACCATCCGGAGAGACCGTATGTGGCGGCGATGGCGACCACGGTCAGCATGAGCACATAGGCGGTCTCCCTGACGCTTCGGAAGTTAAACCACAAGATGATGCCCAACAGCAGCATGGCTGCGCTGGTGAGCATGCCGATTTCCTTGCCGATGGTAGCGCTGGAATTCTCGGCGAATTGAGCAAAGGAGAAGGTGCGCACATCGCTGTCGTTGGTCGCTGCAACGACCTGAAGTTCCATGGCTTCCGCCCACGCCGTCAAATCAGCCTGGACATCGCCAAGGATTTCGTAATTGTAATCCAAAGGCTCGCTGGACACCACCAACGTGATCATCACCGGTCCGTCCGAAATCCAAGGGTCGCCCGCATCATCGCTGGGCAGGCATGAGAGAATCGCTGCACGGAAATCAATCGACTGCAGCCCCATAATGGGGCCAAGCTGCCCTTGAAGTGGCCCGGTGACGGCAAGAATCTGACCGGTTTGAGCCGGTGTTCGGTTTTGTGTCATGGCGGAGAGTTGGCCCATCAGCATGCCGAGTTCGTCGTTCAGGTCGGTTCCATTATCCATGCGAGCGAGCCATGCAGCGGGTTCGCTGGCGTCCCAAGCGAGCAAGCGTTCGGGCGTCACGGGCTCAACGTTGGGCACGTTCGAGGCCGCTGAGGACAGGTTGCTGAGGGCGGAGGAGAGGTTGGCATCGTCGTGAGCCGTGAGAACCTCAATGGCAGCCGATTGTAATCCAGTGAGCCAGACAGCAGCGGTTTCTTCGTCCTGAAGGGCCATCCACTGCATGGCCTGGCCCGCAGGGCCGTTGTTGGCCTGGGTTCCAAACAGCGGGTAGTGGTACGGTTCGAAATTGCTGTCGTTGAGCATCATGGCTTCAATCACTGCCAATTGCTCCCACGTTTCGGCCTCGAGCAGCGCTTCCGACTCAATTTCGTCGATGAATCGAATGAAATCGAGGTTCGCTCTGTACTCCGACTCGATTTCATTGAGCAAGTCAACGCTGGGATCGTCGGGAAAAAACCCGTCCTCGCTGTTGTCAAATTGGAGGTGCATGCCGCCGGCCGCCAAGGACAACATGGCCAACATGACCACGGCAAAGGCTTGCTTTGGACGATCAACGCTCCAGTCGGTCAACATCATGAAAGGATTTCGCATGATTTTTGCACATTCTTTTGGCTTATAACCGTCCGTTTTCTTGTTAGCGCCAAGACGC
>JBMSEL010000027.1:0-25518 GCA_049412325.1 Candidatus Poseidonia sp. | reverse complement strand
CCCAGTCGAGCACGTGCTGCATGATCTCAAGGCTCTCCTCGATGACCGTGCCGTCGGCCAGCAAGAGCACGGGCACCGTGCCCTTGGGTGAAATTTCCATCATGTGGTCGGGACGGTCCCGCAGAACGACTTCTCGGAGTTCGACCGCGTAGCTCTCTCGGACGATGGACATTCGCGCCCGCATAGCGTATGGACATCGACGAAAGGAGTAGAGGATGGGCAGCGACACAGCGACCCTTCCTGCATCACTCGGGCGGGGTGGGCGGGGCGTAGCCACCGTCAACGGCTTCCTGAACAATCGTCATGTCGGCGTCGACCATCATCTGCACGAGTTCCTCAAACGAGGTCTTCGGCACCCAGCCGAGTTCCTTCTCGGCCAGCGCAGGGTCGCCGATGAGCAAATCCACTTCGGCAGGACGGAAGAATTTGGGATTGGTGCGTACACGCACGACGCCGTTCTGGTCGGTGGCGATGGTCTCGACGTCTTCACCCGACCAGGTCAGGTCCATGCCGACGTGGGAAAAGGCCAGCGTGATCATGTCGCGCACGCTGTGTGTGCGGCCGGTCGCCACGACGTAGTCGCCGGGCGTGTCCTGCTGAAGCATGCGCCACTGCATCTCGACGTAGTCGCCGGCGAAGCCCCAGTCTCGCTTGGCATCGACGTTGCCAATCCACAGGCATTCGTCAAAGCCGTGGGCGATGCGAGCCGCGGTCATGGTGACCTTGCGAGTGACGAATTCGAGGCCACGGCGAGGGCTTTCGTGGTTGAAGAGGATGCCCGTGCAGGCGTACATGTCGTAGGACTCGCGGTAGTTTCGGGTGATTTCGAAGGCGAACACCTTGGCGCAACCGTAGGGAGAGCGGGGGTGGAATGGGGTCAATTCGGTTTGAGGCACGTCTCGAACCTTACCGTACTGCTCGGAAGAGCCGGCCTGATAGAAGCGGCATTGCGGGGCGTGCTTGCGAATGGCCTCAAGACAGCGAAGGGCACCCAGGCCGGTGATGTCGGCCGTCATCATGGGCGAGCGCCACGACTCAGGGACAAAGGACATGGCGCCGAGGTTGTAGAATTCGTCGGGCTGGGTCTGGTTGACGGCATTGTCAATGGAGTTCTGGTCGGCCAAATCGCCGTTGAGGAGATGGAACTTGTCGTTGCTCATCAGGTGGTTGATGAGGCTGCGTCCCGAGGTGGGCTGGGAGACACGACGAACCAGTCCATAGACGGTGTAGCCCTTCTCAAGGAGGAGTTCTGCGAGATAGGAGCCGTCCTGTCCGGTCACGCCGGTAATCATGGCCGTCTTGCCGCTCATGCTTCACCGTAGATGCCTCCCTTTTTCAAACGGTCGCGTGCCTCGTGAGTGGGGAAAGCGCTCACAAACCGACAACTTAGGGTGGATTTGAATGGGAGAGGCAAGGCCTCCCACCGAGGGCTCTCGACGAGGGTGGATTTCGGTGCTCGGGGTCGAGCGAGGAATCCGGCATGTTGCTTCGTTGAAGCCAACCCGAGGCATGGCGAGAGGCCTCTGCATCCCTCAAGAACCCTGAACAGTCTCAAGCCTGAGAAACGGTGGGACGACATCACATGGAGGCAAACTTCACACCACCCGTTCAAATGGCCGCCTTTGAACGGATGATGGGTCGTTGAGGCTCTCGATTTTGCATTGTTTATAGCAACTCGCAGGATAACTCTGTTATGAACGAGGAGCAATCGCCACGAAACCTGCTGCTGGTCGGTGCTGGAGGCATCGGCACCCAACTGACCGAACTGCTGGTGGCTGCCCTTCGCAGGGTCAACCTGCAAGGCACCATCACGCTCATGGACGCTGACATCGTTGAAGCGTCAAATTTGGGCCATCAACGCTACACAAGTGAGGACATCGGCCATGCCAAGGTGAGCGCCTTGGCCGCCAGACTTGACGACGCCGGCTCAACCCTTCGCGTCAAGGCCGTGGAAGAAAACCTCCGTTCAGCCGACCAATTCAACGGCCACGACCTCGTCGTCGTGTGCGTTGATCGCCCCGAACCTCGACGCCTCGTGCACGCTCTCGATGTCCCTTGGCTTGACGTCCGTTGCAGCGGTGACGGGTGGATGGTGCTGTCCTCGGCGTCCAATCCCGCCCTTCTCGAACGCATGACACCCGACCATGAACCTGCCAGCTGTCAGGTGGCCGGCGCCCTCGAGGCAGGGAACTTGGAGTTCGGATTTGCGGTAGCCGCTGCGTTCGGTGCCCAGTGGGCACTCCAGCAGTGGCGTGGACAACATGCTCCTGTGCAGTCCATGGGCAGCCTGACCTACGGTTCCCTGGCTTTCCCGGAGGTGAACGCATGATCGGCCTTCCTGATGCGGACAACCTCCCCTTGGACGACGAGACCTGGGAGCAAGCCTGTCTCGCTGCTGAAGAGCGCTGGGTGGACGACGAGCATCTGCTCAACGCCCAGCGTATCCTCGCGGAGGCTGGCCGCTGGGACGGCGTCTACGTGCTCTCCGTCATCGCCGGTCTCGAGACTTCGGTGCTCATCGACGCTGACGACAAGGTGTTCATCGACTGGGGTACCGCCGGCCAAGTGACCCTTCAACCACCGGTCGGTGGCCGCTTGCCGTTCAAACTCTGGGTTCACACCCATCCCCGATTTGCCGCCTATTGGAGCGGTACCGACGTCAACAGCCTCAGCCTCGGCGCTCGTATCCTCGAGTCCGCCATGGTGCTGGGGCAACCCGGGCCCAAGCACAGCAGTAATCGCTCGCTGGTGGAGGTCAACACGACGGCAACGCTTGCCGATGACGGCCCCCTCCATCACTGGACGGACGAGGAACCCGTGCCCTGGTCGGAATGGTACACGCTCAACGACATCAGCACCGAGGTGGTCGAATGACGGCCCGTGGACCCAAGGACGATGAGGAGCGATTCAAGGCGCTTCTGGCTGTGCTCAACGGGCGTGGTCGAAGCATCGCCGATGTGATCGAGGAACTCACCGGCGAAGCGCCGAGCGAGGAAACCGTGGAGGCCGTCAAAAACCGCCTCCAAATGGCCCAAGAAAGCGGCGAGCAGGTGGACATCCTCGCCGTGGTTCAGGCCATGAACGACCTGGCCAGTCAGTGGGCTTGATTCACTGGTTGGTGTAGGTCGGTCGACGGTTCTCGATCAGTGCAGAGAGCCCTTCAAGGGCATCCTTGGTAGAGAAAATTGTGTTCAGGCCGTCCAACTCGAGTTGGAGCCCCGCTTGCAAATCCGTCTTGGCCGTCGCGTCGATGAGGTCGCTGGCCATTTGCAACCCGATGGGCGCCGTAAAAGACAGACTCTTGATTTGACGAGCCACCATCTTCTCGCCTTGGTCGAAGCCATCGGGGCATTCACCGTTCATCAACACGGACATGTTTTTGTCAGCAAAGAACGAAGTGGCAAACTTGGCCACCGGCGAAGACGGGTTGGCGGGTTGACCGGGGTACTTGACCGCCGGCTTGCCCTCCGAAGCGAGCGTAGCGATGCACTGGTCCACGGACGCCACATCGACGAGATGCGTGACCAAACCGAGGTCAGCCGCCGTGCTGGCGTCCATGAAATTGCCAGCCAGGACCGCCCAGCGAGCCACGGGGATGCCGCAGATGCGTGCGGGGCGTTGAGAGCCACCCAGACCGGGGTAGATGCCGATGGAGGTCTCTGGGAAGCGGAACTGGGTGCGCCGTGTACCGATTCGGTAATCGCAGGCCAAGGCGAGTTCGAGCCCACCACCCAAGGCCAGCCCAGTGGTCAGGGCAACGGTGGTCTTGCTGGAAGTCTCCAACATGTTGAGCAACTCGTGGCCTTCGGCGGTGAAGTCGTAAATGTCAGGGATCGCGTCAGCACGAATCTTGTCGACAAAGAATTTCACGTCGGCACCGGCGACGAAGGCCTTGCCTGCACCATCCAACACGATGGTATGAACAGCATCGTTGGCGTTCGCAGCGGCAACCGCCTGCGTCAACTGACTCACGACGGTGACGTTGAGGGCGTTCATCGCTTCGGGGCGATTGATGGTGATGGTGGCCACGCCCTCGTTGACATGGCTGTCAACGTAAGAGAAGGCCCAAGCTTCGTCGCCTTGGTCAGCGAAGAAGGCTGGAACGGTCCACCCTTCACCGGCCGTCTGTGCGTAAGCGTTTGCCATGCGACAAGCCTCACCAACACCGAGGCGATTCATCATTTCGAATGGGCCTCTGGCCCATCGAAGACCGACCTTGGCCCCACGGTCAACGTCTTCCATGCTGCAGATGTCTTCCTCAACGATTTGAGCGGCAACCCCGAACACCACGCCGAGCAGACGCTCGGACACGGTCGTGTACTGCTCGTCGGTGTAGGTGGCGTCTTCCGAAACGTCCCACTGTTCATTGGCTTCAACCAGCGCACGAAGGTTCGCAGCGCCCGTGTAGCGAGGGGTGTTGAGTTGCTCGGCGAGGTAATCGGTGGAGTGGAGGGCAATGGGGGGTCCGGTCAGGTTCATCAAACCGAAGGGGCCGAGACCAATACGGAAGGCCTTGCAGGCGATGGCGTCGATTTGAGCAGCGTTGGCAGCGCCTTCCTCGAGCAGCAAGCAAGCCTCATTCAGCCATGGAACGAAGAAGCGGTTCACCACAAATCCGGGTCGGTCGGCACACACGATGACCACCTTCCCGAGCATCTTGCAGTACTGAACGACCTTGTCGATGGTTTCTTGGCTCGACGCTTCAGCCGGGATGACCTCGACCAAGCGATTCTTGGCAGGGTGATAGAAAAAGTGCAGACCGACAAAACGGTCGGCTCGACCGGTGGCTTCGGCCAGGGCGTTGACGGACAGCGAGGACGTGTTGGAAGCCAGGATGGTCCCGTCACCGCAGGCTTCGTCGAGGGCGTTGAACACGGCGGTTTTCACATCAAAGTCCTCAAACACGGCTTCGATGACAAGGTCGGTGTTCTCGGCGGTGTTCTCAACACCCACCACACCCGTGATCCGTCCTTGAATGGCATCAACCTGTGCGGGTGAGAAAATACGGCGGTCGACGGCTTCCTCAAGGAAGTTGGCGATGATGGATTGGCCTCGCTCAACCCACTGAAGCTCACGGTCCACCATTTGGACATCGAATTCTTCCTGGGCGCTCTTCTGAGCGATGCCAGAGCCCATGTTGCCTGCGCCGACCACGGCCACGCGTTGGATAGGTTGCATGGTCTGTCCGAATTCAATGCACTAAATAAAAATCCGTCATTGAGGTGTTTGGAGGTTCAGGACCTGTTGGTAGGCTGCGTTCATCCGTTCAACGAAGGCCTCGCTCGAGTAGTTCTGAGCATGGTCCATCAGGGTCTTATCAGGCTCCCAAGTCGTGCTTTCTTTCCAGAAAACATGCGCCGCTTCAACCGCCTCACGCCATGCGGCGATGTCGCCTGCAGGCAGGCAGCTGCCCTCTGGCATCAGTTCGTTGTGGGCGGGAAGATCAGAACAGAGCACGGGGCAACCAGCGGCCATGGCCTCGACCGGTGGGTAGCCGTAGCCCTCGGCTGCACTGGGAAACAGGAGGATGTCAGCGCCATGACGCAACTCCATCAGCGCCTCATCATCGAGGAGCGGATGAACCACGACCTCCATCTTGAGCGACGAGGCCATCGCCTGGGCTTCGGGGCTTCGGTCGCCCACGATGTGCAACGTTGACTGAGCCAAGACTTCATCACGGCAGGTGCTGAGCACCCGTTCAAGGAACGAGAGGCGCTTTCGTGGGTCAGCGGAACCGACGTAGAGCATCGAGAACGAGGGGTTCTTTTCGCGCCCTGCCTCTGGAACAAAGGCTTGCAAATTCAACCCCAAGGGTACGGCGATGGAGGCGACATCGGGAAAGGCCTCTTCACAACGCTGGCGGGTGTATTCCGAATCGCAAACGAGAAGGTCAGCTCTGGCCAGCCCAGCCTTGAGTTTCTTGAGATCACGGCGGCGAATGATGCCCGGTCGTTCATCACCGACGCTGACCACGGTCGTGCCCAAGGTCGCCTCACCGTCGGTCAACACAATGCGTTGTTGGGACGGGAACAAATGGAAGACATCGTGAACGGTGACCACCACCTTCGGTCGCTGGGCAGAGCGAGGAGGCACCAAGTGGGCCTGCTCTTGGTCGGTGATGTGGAGCACATCGCTTGGTCCGAGAAGGTGCTTGCAGACAGCAGCCACCCGTTTGGGATGTTTCCTCCAACGCATGACGAGACGGGCAAAGGCAGAGGATTGCACGGGGTATTGCATCACCTCGGTCAGAGAAAGGGACGGAAATCGACCGTCCCGGTGATGCTCAACAAGGGCAGCGTGAGCACCACCCAGTCCGGAAAAACGAGTCAAAGCCCCACCGCGCACCAGGACGATTTGCCCTGTGGGACGAGGTGAGCCTTTGGACTCCATGCTTGGGGCAGGCCACGCCTCCTCTTCAAGGGATGACATTCACGGGCAGCGAAGAGGCAAACTTGGGGCGAAGGGGGGAATTAAGTGTGGAAAAGACATCAAGTAGTCTGAGGGGTTCGCACGTATTGAACCCCCATGCCTGAACCGCCCATGTCCATCCCAAGTGAGTCCTACGAAGCGATTGAAAACGGCATTCAGACGACCCTTGAAAGTGGCAGATCCATCCGACACCTGCTGGCCCAACACTCCAACCAAGGGCCCTACAACGCCGAATGGGAGGTGGAAGCCGCCGTGGAAGCCCTCCATGTCTTTGCTTCAAGATGGACCATCGAAATCCTCGCCACCCTCTACATCACCGGACCTCGACGGTTCAACGAAATGAAATCCATGCTCACGGGTATTTCCAGCCGAACCCTCTCGGACAAACTTCGCTTCCTCACCGAAGAAGGGCTGGTGTTGCGGGTGGTCACCGACGGTCCGCCCGTCAAGGTAAGCTACGAACTCAGCGCCCACGGCATGACCTGTGGTCGATTGCTCTCGCCGCTGGTGGCCCATCTCAAGATGGTCGCCGGTTCCGTGGTGAGGACTTAGGCCTCCACCCGGTGCTGCTGAACCACCTCGCCGGTTCGGAGGTTCATGGCGGTCAATTTACGCCGATCCTCTGGTCCATGATACAAGCATGTGTCCAGGCCGATGGCCGCTGCTCGCCCGTCCTCCAACTTCACATCGCTCTCCCAAACCTCACCCCAATCCTCGAACGTATGGCCGGGGAGGCCGGCTGTCGGCGTATGTCCGAACACGATGGTGCGTTCGGTGTCCACCGGTGAAACAGCGTGATGGAAGGCACCACGAATCCAAAGCAAATCCTCATCGCGCTGTTGTTCAAGTGGCGCATCGGGAGAATACCCTGCATGAACCAAGCGCCACCGTTCAAGGACGATGTGGGTTGGTAAGTTGGCCATCCACGCCGTGTGCTCGCCCGCCAAATCTTCGAGGGCTTGCTCGTTCATCTCGCCTGCTTCATTTCGAACAGCGTCCATGTAGGAAGCCACCGTGGTGTTGCCACCGTTTCGCATCCAGAGCATGACGTCGAGGTCTGGCGTACGCAAGTTCTCCATCGTGAACTGCTGAACCATCATGTCTTCGTGGTTACCACGGACCGTGCAGTATTGCGAATGATGCATGACATCGTGTACCACACCGAAACTGTTCGGTCCTCGGTCGATCAAATCTCCCAAAAACACCACCCAGTCGCCGTCCTGGAGGTTCAATTGCGAGCACAATGCGTTCATTGACTGAAAAAAACCGTGGACATCACCGACCACCCAAATGTTTCCACCTGCATCCAAATCTGCCTGTATGTTTTCCTCCAATTCACGATTTCTCATGGCCTCACTTCCTCAACATAAACAAGTACCTGCGAGCCTATTTAACCGACGAAACAGGGTCATTGCTGACGCAGAGATCATTGAACAAGTAAGCGATGGCTTAAGGGAGGAGAAGGCGAACCACACCTCATGCCTCTCCTCGCTCAGTGGACCCGTCAACGCCCTTGGTTGGCGGCGGGGCTTACAGGTGCTGCGAGCGGCGTGGCCGGCATTGCAGGAGGCTTGGCTACCTTTGCTGGCACCGTCGGCGCCATGGCCCTTGGTGGCATCTCAACTCGTGCGACCAGTTACGAGCATCCGCTGCGGCGACGCATCCTTTCCACCCTCGAAGCACGTCCAGGACTCTGTTATCGGGAATTGCAGACGGTGATGAACACCGCCAACGGGACCCTTCGCCACCACCTTGACGTCCTCCAAACTCGACGTGCTGTCACCGTGATGCCTGTCAACGGCCGAACCTGCTACTTTGCCGGTGGGCCAAGTCAAGTAGAGGTGTTGCGCAGCAAAGTGGTGGGTCAGGAGCGCATGGCCCAGCAATTGCCCATCGGTCTCTCGCCTGTTCAACGGATGGTCGTTGAAAACATCGACCGGGAAGGCGTGCCCCGTTCCCAAGCCGCCCTCGCTCGACGCTTGGGGCGTACTCGTGCCACCGTCCACAGCGCCGTCAAAGTGCTTCGACGACGAGGCATTTTGCGCGAGGACCGAATTGAACTGATGCCCCACATTGACCTTGAAATCTACAGCCGGCCTTCCGGTGTTGATTACGACTTCGTTGACGACCGACAGCCGTCTTCGTATTGAACTAACGATTACGAAATCTGTCGCTTGAGCGACAACTGTTACACAGGCTTCAAAGACCCTTGACAGCCCCCGAGAGTCATGTTCTCTGTCCGGCTTGTTGAGCACCCGTTGCCCACGACCGAGCGTGATGTCGACGGCCTCATCGCTTGGATGATCGACACGCTCTCACTGGTGAGAAAGCGAGGCGACGCTACCGCCGACCACGGAAGGGCAGGGCCCGTCCATCGTTTACTGCGAGACCATCTGTTTGGTCACCCCGAATTGAGTTGGGATGCGCAAATGCTAGCGGATGAACTGGCACAGATGCCAGCCTCGCTGAACCACCACCTCGGACGACTGGTCGAGACGGGTCTCATCGGCTTCACCAACGAAGGGAAAGGCTGGCGCAAGTACTACTTGCGGGGCGGTTCGTTGTCCAACGCCGTCGCCCACCTCCAACAGCACTGCAGCCTCGTGCTCCAGCAGCGATTTGATTTCATCAGCGCACAATGGACACGCACGGGTGAACCACTTCCTGTGGAGTTGCCTCAGGACGAAGGAGCACCGTTCTCACTCGGCCTGGTCGACCATCGCCCCATACCGACAGAGAGTGACGGAAACATGCTGTCGCACTGGATGAACGATTTCGGCCTTCTGGGCGAGCGCCCCGGTGCTGAACTTCGCGCCGATTCACTTTCCGTTCGTCTGTTTGAAACGCTGTTGAGTCGAGACCTCCCGTTGTCACTGGACGAAGCCGCTGAACAACATGGTGGCCAAAAAGCGAGGGTGGGCCGGATTCTCGACAGGTTTCGTGCCAGTGGCATGGTGGAACGCGTACCGCGGACTGACCGGCTCAACACGGCACTATGGACGGCCATGACCACCCAACACCAGCGAAGGGGTGAAGACTGGATGCTGAAGAAGGGCGGGTTTCAACGATTGCTGAACGAGCAACAACAAGGCAGCCTCCTCAAGGCGCTTGCAAAAAGCGCCCTTTCGGTTGAGGACGTGGCTCACCACCTCAGCGGGGTTGAGGCTCGAGAACAGATGCTGCTACTGAACCTCCTTGGCGGCCGCCTGCCCATGGGCTACCGCATGGCTGGGCCGTCGGCCAGTGCTGTTCACCGTCGAGTACAGGATCGGCTCGACAGAGTGCTGCGACGCATGGTTCGGGTGGCGGGCCTGTTGGATGAGGCGCTGATGGCCAACACAGACGAGTGAGCGGTGAGCGCATGTCCGACTTCATCGGCAAGAAACGAGGGGCATGGGATGGCGAAGCCCGCCCATTGTACCTCGCGCCGATGTCCGGGGTTACCGACCTGCCTTACCGGCTTCTCGCCAAGGAATGCGGGGCGGACGTCACCATCACCGAATTCACCAATTCAACGGCACTGACTCGGGAGGCGGCGACCTCGTGGCGTCGCATGGAAACGCACGAGACCGAAGTTCCGTTTATCCCCCAAATTTTTGGAGGCGACCCCGGCGACATGGCCACGGCAGCGGAAATGCTCGCTCCAGCAGCCGATATCATCGACCTTAATTTTGGATGCCCTGCCCCCAAGGTCACCAACATTTGCGCGGGTGCAGCCCTGATGGGTGAACCCGAACGCTTGGTCAGCATGGTGGAGACCATCGTCAACCGCATTGATGTCCCTGTGACGGCCAAAATGCGCCTTGGAACCGGAGGAGGCAGAGCCAACAATTCCACCGAGATTTGTCAGCGGCTCGAAGAGGTGGGCGCCAAGCGTTTGTGCATTCACGGGCGCACGCTGAAACAGCGGTATTCGGGAGAGGCAGATTGGACGAGCATCAAGGAAGCCGTTGATGAAGTCGAGGTCCCGGTGGTGGCCAATGGCGATGTGGTGGACGCCGCCTCCGCTGCCGCTTGTTTGACCCATACCGGTGCCTCCGGTTTGATGATTGGCCGAGGTGCCATTGGGCGACCAACCGTGTTTTCTGACATCAAAGTCGGCTTGGGGTGGATGAAAGAAGACGACCTTCCATGGGTGGCCCAACACGACGACTGGCACGGATTAAGTGACATTGGCCAGGCTTTTGTTTCAAGGAAATGGTGCTGGGACCGCTACATCGACCTCTCAGAGGCCACCGTCGGAATCCAAGGCAAATGGATGCAGCGGCATGCCATCGCCTTCACCAAGGGCCTTCCTGGTGCCAAAAAGGTCCGGACACTGATGCATGAACAGGACACGGCCAAAGCGATGGCTGATGCGATCAGCAACTTCCTTGCGGGCGTCTGAGCCTCAGAAGGTGGATTCCCAGTCTTCGACATCGTTGGCTTCTGCCCACGCTTCGTCGGTGGTTTCACCACGGACCTTCAGCACTTCACGGGCGAGGAGCCAATAGATGAGGGCGAGGGAGCGTCGACCCTTGTTGTTGGCAGGAAGGGCGATGTCGACGTTGCGAAGGTGGTTGTTGGCGTCGACGATGCCGACGATCGGCAAACCGGTGGCCACGGCTTCCCGTAGGGCCTGCTGGTCGTTAGCGGGGTCGGTGACGAACAAGACATCGGGTTCAATGTAGGAACGGAGGGCCGGGTTGGTCAATGAACCGGGGATGAAGCGGCCAACAGCGGAATGTGCGCCAATGGCTTCAGCGAAGAGGCGAGCAGGGCGCTGTCCGTACTGACGAGCACTGACCACCATGATGGACGGTGCGTCGTAGGTGTTGAGAAGGGCTGCAATGGAACGAATGCGGGCGTCCGTGGTAGGAATGTCAAGGAGGTAAAGACCGTCTTCACGAACACGGTCAATGAAGCGGCTCATGTCAGCACTTTTCTGTTGGGTACCGATGTTCACGGCGTTTTCCTCGTAGGTTTCGGCGGACACGAGCAAACTTGCTTCTTCGGACATGTTGAACCACAGCAAGCCGCCCACAAACCCCCTGTATTAAACCGCTTCGTCGCTCTACGCCAACGCCGTACCAGCAAAGATTGCTCGCCCGCTGCGGAAAAGGGCTCAAAAGAGACCACCTTGCTCGCCCGAATATGGCGGGGGGGGAAACTGGCGTAAAGGGCTCTCCTCCAACTCATCCTCACGCTCAACAAGATGCAGACGGGCGATGGTGCAGCGCCGATGGCAACCCCCTCCCAGTGAGCGCTAGCGACCTTGAACGCTACACCTACTGCCCAATGTCGTGGCATCTGGCCGCCAAGGGTGTCAGCGGCCAGAGCGCCGCCATCGAGAAGGGAAGAGAACAACACCAAGCCATCCATGAATCGATGATGAATCTCAAAGGGTATCAGTTCGAAGCCAAACGGAACCTGCTCATTTGGCAGTGGTGGTACGCCATCATCGTGGTCTTGCTCATCGATACAGTGGCCATCAGGTACATCGATGACACTCAATTGAACGTCATTGAATTCTCAAAATTCCTGGCTGCAGGGGCCCTTTCGTTTCTCTTGGTCGGTATTCTGGCCTTGTTGGTGCCGTGGCGCAAAGCCATCGGTTTGAAGCAACCATTTCGACCCGAATTGAATGGTAAGGTCGAAACGATCACCCCCGTGTTTGAACCCCGAGGCTTCATGGGTGGCTGGTTTCAAGGCGGCATCTTGGAAGTATTCATGTTCGTCAGTGCCACCATGTTGGCCATCCACTCGAGCGCACTCCTGTTTGCCGATAATCGCCAACAAGCCTCGTATGTGCTGGCCATCACAACCTTGGGCTGGACCCTCCTCGCTTCCTTCATTCTACGCCGTGCGCTGAGAAACAACGACGAAGCACGGCGAATTGCGATGGAGAACGACCTGAAAGAAACCGACGAGATTTCCTACTCTGACGACGAAGAAAACGCACAGTTGTTGATCGATACAACCACCGGGCTGCGCGGCCGTCCCGACCAAATTGTCATCATTGACTCAGAGTTCATTCCCGTCGAGCAAAAGACGGGCAAGGTCCCCAAACGACCTCATGACTCACATCGGCTGCAGGCACTGGCCTACGCTCGCTTGGTTGAGGTGACCACCGGCCGAACACCACCTTATGCGCTTCTGAGGTACGGCAGTGAACACCTGCATCAATTGCCGTGGGACGACGCGGCGAAGCATGAGTTGGACCAGCAAGTTTCAGCGGTGCAACTCGCCATGGCCCTCGGTGGTGCAACTCGAAACCACGATCGCCCCGGGAAGTGCCAGCATTGTTCACGCCGCCACGCTTGCGACGAACGCTTGGTTTGACTCAGTAGCATTCGTCAACCAGTGGGTACTGGATACAACTGTTGGTGATGGTGACGATGATGACAAAATTGTCCTGAATGGAACCAAAGGTGCTCTCTCCACCACCTCTTGCCTGGATGTCGAGTTCCCATTCACCGTAGGGAAAAGAGGGGTTGGGTAGAAGCGTTTCCTCAAGCGGACTGGCGTCCTCACTCACATCTTGTTCCCACTGGACCATGCCTTCAGCATCGGTGAGTGTGGCACGAACGTAGTGACTTTCGTTGTCAAGTATAACGGAAGGAAGGTTGCGAGATGCCTCGAATGAGACCTTGAAGTAGACATTGATCTCGTTGGTTTGCTCGTCAACGGTAAACGTGGATCGGTTCGTATACTCCGTGAAGTAGTCGTCAATGTTCTCAAAAGCGTGAATCACGGTGATCTTCTTGTTGTTGAGGTCCTCGTAGGCGGGGTCTCGAAGTCCCTCAACCGCTTCGCGAGCAGCGATGAGACCCATGCATCCCGAAGTGGAAGCCATCAGGACCACCATGAGGAGGGCGGCACCTAAGCCTGCACGCGCCATGTCATTACCACCGGCCATGACCCTATCAACCACTCGCTGGAAGGTGCGAGCAATTCAAATCCCGACATCGGCTGGGGGAGAGCGTCTGAATGAAGCGATTGATGGCCGAGCCACGGCGATGACGAGCCCTATGAACGCTGACAGACACTCAACCAAACTTCGCTCCGCAGGTGCTACACTCCGTGGCGTCCGCCGGGAGATCTGCTCCACATGCACCACACTCATCGGTTGGTGCCGTTTCCTCCTCTTTCTTGGGTTGGCGAGAGGGGCGTCGTCGAGCAGGCTTTCGGGTCTTGGTCGACGCAGCGGCTCCACCTTCTTCAGCCGAAGCGGACAAGGGCTCATCTTTGGCATCCTCGAAGGTGAAAATCGCGGTGGGCTCGGAGACTTCATTTCCTGCGAAGGAGGAATCCGTGAGACTCATGCCGATGTTGACCTTCTGACCAGGAAGCACGCCTTCCTCGCCGGTGATTTCGAACAATTGCTCGCGGATGGAAGCGTCTGAAGCGCTGAGTTCACCGGTTTCTTCCCCGAGTGATTTGAGTTCGCCTTTCTCGGAGAGGAAGGCGTCGAGCCCCTGCTTCTTGTCGCTGCGGCGTGAATTGAGGGTCGTGGTGACTTGTTCCTTGTAGGCATCAATCTCCTCCTCGGTCATCTCCTCCATGGCCATTTCATCGGCAAATCGGCGGTCATAGGCGGCCTCCACCTCAGCTTCAGCGGCCTCAATGTTGGTGTCCCACTCATCCTCGAGGTGTTCCTCATCGAAGCCGAACTCCTTGACGGCGTCGGCGAAGTTTTGGGTACCTGTCACGATCTCATCTTCATCCTCTCCAGGGAGAGCCACCTCTTCCTTGACCACTTCACGACGTTCACGGCGCTCACGACGTTCGAAGAACGACGAAACATCTTGATACGCACCACAGTAGGCACAATTTTCCATCAAGTCGGGAATGGATTCCCCGCACTCATGGCAATCATGGAACTGATTTCTTGCCTTCTTGAGGTTAAACGAACAGTGTGGGCAACGGTCCTCGGTGCCTTCCAATTCACCATCACAGGCTGGACAGTATTCGAAGATATCACGCTCGACCTCTTCCTCCCGCTCCCGCGTGAGGATCACGGCCGCCACCAAGGCGGCGATGAGACCAACAGCCACCAAGGCGAACAAGGTGACGGTGCCTGCCTCGGAAGAACCGTCTGCTCCGTCATTCCCCGTCGTGGTGGCGAGTGTAGGGAATGACCGGGAGAAGCTGGAACTGATCGAAGCGTCTTCCGGAATCAAACGAACCGTTGTGGTGGACGCCGTGGCGGTGAAGGTGCACGAGAGTTGGCCGCGGTCACCGCGGTTCACAATGTCAACCGCCAAGGTGGAAAGCACGGTGTTGCTGCTGTCCTGACAGGTGTAATTGGCCACGCCGGTTTCCTGACTCGTCAGGCCGATGCTCAGTGTGTAAGCGGCGCCGTCTGCCAAGGGCATGGTCGCCACGTTGTTCTCGGCATCGAGAAGTTCCAATGAGGCGTATTCCCATTCGAGCTTCAGTTTGGATTCGACCAGAATTGATCCGGTGGCGAAGGAATTCTGCTTGTTTGCATCCCAACTTCCAGAGGCTGCCACCCACTGACCCTCGAATTCAGCGGTGTGAGCGCCCAGCGCCGTGGGGAGTTCGACCGTCCACGTGAACGCCTCGCCGGCGCCGAGAAGAATAGGAGGGGATTGACCCGTCAAGCCATCGAAGGTGTACTGAATGTTACCCGAAACCCCGATATCACCGGTGTTCTCCATGGTGATGCGCCATTCCACGTCTTCGCCGGATTGGACCGAGGGGACGGTCGGAAGCGCATTGGCATCGACATAAACATCAGGAATAGGGTAAATGGTGAGCACGCCCGAGGCCAGGTCGTTCTCGATGGATTCTTGTTCGAAACCTGGGACATTGAACGGGTTGATCTTCGCCGAAACCACATGGTCGCCCTCGGGCAAGGAGCCCAACGTTGTGGCGTTGAGTTGTGCCGAGAAGGCTTGTTCAATGTAGCCAACCCCTGAGAGAGAAACGGTGAACGGCTGGCTCGTGATGAGGCCGCCCGTCGGTGTTTGGACCTGAAGCCACACCGGAATGTCGGCAGGGCCAGTCCCGTTGGTGCGAACCATGGTGCCCTCAACAGTCCAAGGGCCTTCGAGGGCCCCTTCAGCCGTGGTGACCGTCAAACCTTCTTTGAAACTCAAATCCATTCGCGTGGCGACCACCAAGTCCACTTCCTCGGCTTTGTTCATCTCGGAAGCCTCTTCGACGATGTTCTCTGCATCAGGCGTGACTTGGATGGTGTGAACGCCGCTGCTCGGAGCGACGATGGTGGTGTTCACCCATGCAGCGGAACCCGCCGTGAGAGCGGGCGTATCGAGCAGGACGTCGCTGGATTCCGGCACCTCAAGCAGGAGTTTGGTCGCCGGGGCGTCCACCGACCCGGAGTTGAGGATCAGCGCTGACAGGTCCACGTTATCACCGGCATACACCGTTGAGGTGGTGTCCACTTCCAACGTGTCAACACGAAGGTTGGGCAACCCTGCGACGGTGAACTCCTTGTTGAATCGAGCCTGCGTGTCGCCTCCGGCTGAGAATTCAAACCAGACTCTGTGCACGCCCTCCGTCAGGCCTGACCATGTTGTACTGACCGTGTGCCAATCATCGCCTGGTACTGTGACTTGGTCGAATAACAATCGATTGTTTTGTTCGATGTTTTCCTTGTAAAACGCCACTTCGACGTTGAAGGCATCGGTCTGCTGACTGTTGTACAACATGACACTGATCTCCACCGACCCACCCATCACCGGGTCACTGGGCGAGAGTGACATGCTCACAGCGGAGGCTTGGACGCCACCGCTTTCCTCGGCGTGCGTTACCAGAGGCAGGACACTGAGGAGAAGGAGACCGAGGAGGACCAACGCCGTTGCTTTGCGCTCCATGCCTTGCCTTGGTTGTTCAAAGCACTTGAACCCATCTCCAAATTGCCACCTCAAAGAGCCCTGCTGCTCGTTGTTCTGCGGGAACCACGTCGATGTTCAGGAACAACCCTCCCTCCAACTTGCGAAGGGGAGAGTTGAAGGCTCACCGAAGGTGTGGAAGTGGCATGGGACGAAGCAGTGCGGCCGTGTGGCTGGTAGCGCTGCTGATGTGTTCGTTCCTTCCTGCCACCCACCCGCTCGTACCCGAGCTCCTGAACGAAACCCCGGAGACGAGGCAAAGCGGCGCCTCTGGCCTGAACATCGCCTTCTCAAACGGCCCAGCCCAAGACGATGAAATCAAGGGTACGCATGCGGTGACGTTCAGCGTTGGTGGAACAGGGACCTTGGCCTCCCTTCTGCTTGAAATCACCACCGATGAATCGACCTGGACCACCCTCGTGAACTTGACAACCACGCCTTGGATGTACCCGTTTGATACCACATCCATGACCAACGACACCTACAAACTCCGAGCCTCGGGATGGGACAGTGACAGCGAGAGTTTTGCTTTGGTCGAGAGCGGTTGGTTTGACATCGTCAATCAGGTCCCCTCCATCACCACCTTCACGGTGCTCAACCCGGATGCTGGCACCGGCGCCAGTCTTTCCGACCGAGCATGGTTCAACATCGGCGCCCAAGACACGCTCTCCTTCCGGTGGGGTGCCAGTGATGATGACCTCAAGCAAGCCACGCTTTCTAACGTCCCCGGGCCGGGTGCACCGGCAACCGACGGACCGAGCTCGCTGAGTTATGGCTGGGATTGGGCGAGCGGCAACATGCAGGAAGGTACATGGTCGCCTCGACTGACCGTACAGGACCACTCCGGCTTGTCCAACACCTCAACCCTCTTCATCGGCATTGACCGTACAGGGCCGACCATTGGCACGGTGACCGTTGGCGATGGTGATGCGTGGCAACAATCGACCGAGGTGTCCATCAGCGGGCTGCTGACAGAGGCCGACGACGGTCAAGGCTCGGGCGTCGCCAGCGTGGACTATGCACTCAACGGAGGTGCTTGGACGACCACCTCCAGCGACACCCTCGATCTCACGCTCACCGAAGGTGTTCACAGCCTCACGCTACGAGCCACCGACCGCGTCGGAAATACTGGCGCCAACAGCACGGTGATGGTCCGAGTTGACCAAACCGCCCCCATCGGTCTGTCGTGGTCGGTTGACGAACTCACCACCAGTCGTGTGGGAGCCGCCAACGTTTCGTTCAACGCAGAGGACGACGATTCTGGCATTGATAACTCGGCGTCCTACATCCAATACGGTTTCGATTCCAACGGTGTGGGCGAAACCCCAGACTTGTCGGGCCGGTGGCTGACCTTGGGCGTGAACGGGCTGTCGGGCCAGGTCGGGTTGGCCAGCTGGGCCACCAAGTCCCGCCAGCACCTGATGTTCCGTGCCATTCTCGTGGACGAGGCAGGCAACTCGTTCACCACACAAGCTACCTCGTTCCAAATCCTGCCTGGGCTTGACCTCTACTGGAACGTTAGCCAGACCAACGTCGACCGCCTCGTCGTCCGACCTGGCGAACAAACGGGGAACATCACGGTCACCAGTGTTCTCGAATCCAACCAAGACTACGGTGGCAGCGTCATCGTGCGGCTTGAAACCGCCCCTGCTGACCGCTCGTCAACCGTGGATTGGACAGTGATGGAGACTCGGAACTTACCGGCTGGTACCCTCTCGAACAGCAGCGAGACCATCGTATGGCAGTACACGGTTCCCCGAGCAGGGCAGTTCGATCTTCGGTTGGTCATCGATTTCGCCAACATCATCGACGAATACGACGAAGGGAACAACAACAACTACCTCTACGTCACCGGTGCTTCCCTCGACGCACCCGGTCTCGTACCTTCGTTTGCTCCTTCTCTGTTGCTCATCGTCCTCGTTGGCTTTGCCCTTGCCCTTCTCCAGCAGAGGACAAGGGATTGAAAAGCATCGGGCCTCACGGGCGGTTATGCGCCAGTCGCTTCCCCGTGTCCCAAAGGACCGCATTGCGGTCATCATTGGTGCCAAGGGGGCGACCAGCAAAGCCATCCGCCATGCGGCCGGCTGTCTGAAATTTGCCATTGATTCAGAATCGGGCGACATCGAAGTGGAGTGGGGAGAACCCGGCACCTACGACCCGGTGAAAGCCATGAAACTCCCAGACGTGGTCAAGGCCATCGGTCGGGGGATGGCCCCTGATGCGGCCGTGCGCTTGCTTGAAGACGACCACTTTTTCGAACTCGTCGACCTGCGAGAATACGTCGGTAAGCGCTCGAATCAACAACGCCGGATTCGTGCACGCATCATCGGTCGCCAAGGGAAGATCCGTAAGCTCATCGAGCAATTAACGGAAACGCAGATCAGCATCTACAATTCCACCGTCGTGTTGGTCGGCGAGGAGAGCGGTTTGTTCGCAGCACGTCAGGCCATTGAAATGCTCGCCGGTGGTTCGGAGCACGGCACGGTCATCGGTTTCCTCGAACGCGACCGAAAGCGTGCTCGCTTGGAATCGCGCTCGCTTAACGTCTACGAAGAGCGCACGCCTACCGCCACCTCTACCTCCGGCTTTGAGGGACTCGTCCCCGGACTGGCCGAAATCTCTCAGGAGCGCCGAAACCGCCGCATGAAGGCCTCTCAAGTTGATCCGGAGGACGACGAAGCCGTCGCCGAGATGATGGAACTCGCTGAAGACGAGAACATCCAGTGGGAAGAGGAGTGATCATTCCAACAATTCAACCTGTTCCACACCGGACAGGTCCATGTTCAGCACCTCGTACATGGCGCCCGCCAAATCGACGTCAAGGCCGTTCTTCTGACCCCATTCAACAAGGCGAGTGACATCACGAACGAGGAACTCCTGCGCCTTTGGATGGCTGTCAACCACCCCTTGACCGACGTCAATGACGCAGGCTCGGCCGTCATGCCATAGGATGTTGTAAGGTGAAAAATCACCGTGAACGAGGTTGGCTTTTTGCCAAGAGACGGCCAAGAACTTCAGCAAATCATCGTACACGATGTGTGGTTCGTCGATGACGACGTCCCGCAGTTTCGGTGAGGGCGAGGTCGCGGTGCCGAGATAATCCATCACCAGGACGTTTTTGTGGACGCCGTGGGCACGCGGGACATTCAACCCCCAGCGAGCCAAGCGAGTCAGGTTTCGATGCTCTTTACGAACCCAAACCTCCACCAAATCGCGGTGCTTTCGACGCAAACCTGTGAACCGAGGGTCGCCCTCGATGTACTGAATGAGGTTCTTGAACACAGCATTGGAGGTGTGGAAAATTTTCACCGCCACCGGCTCTCCTGCCAAGTTGGTGGCGTGGAAGACGTGCGCTTCCTTGCCACGGGCGACTGGAAAATCCAGCGTATCGATCACGCCGGACTTCATCATCTTGTACAGCGCCATCAACGTGAGACGATCAAACACTTGGTCGAAGACACGTCGGTCTACCCAGTCATAGGTTCCCGTTCCCATGGCGCCCTGAATCTTCGCCTCAATGTCTCGAAACATCGTGTTGAAACGCTCTTCCTTCATCCATTCATAACGGCCTTGACGGTCGTTGAGGCCCCGAAGAAATTCGTTCTGCTCTGCACGCTGGTGCTCTTGGTCGAGGCGCTCAGCTTTCGTTCGATGCTGACGTTTTTTCTTGTTTTTCCGGCCTTTTTGAGGTCGACCGGCCAGTTCGTCCCAGTCGTCATCACGGGCCATGGGGCTACCTCATGGACTCAAGCGAACAGGGCGTCGATGTCGTCATCATCGTCTTCATCGGCGCCTGCGGGTTCTTCTTCAACGTACTCGTCAACAGGCTCAGGTACTTCCTCAGCCACGTCTTCAGCAGCAGCCTTCACCTCGGGCTCGTCCTCAGCGAACAGGTCATCTTCACCATCGTCGGCGAACAGATCGTCATCACCGTCATCGGCAAACAGGTCGTCGCCATCATCGTCGTCATCGGCGAACACGTCATCACCATCGTCTTCTGTGGCTTGGAGTTCATCTTCCACGGCTCCGGAGGCAAACAGGTCGTCGTGCTCACCGTCGTCGTCCAGTGAAACGCCCATACCAAACATGTCAACATCGTCGGGCAGCACGCCTTTGCGAGAGAGGTACATGGCCTGGGTCTTGGTGTAGCGATGCTTCACATCGGCCTTGGAATCTTGGAAATCCCATGGCCAAACGATGATCAAATCACCTTCACGCACCCACTGACGGCGGCGCATCTTTCCGGGAATGCGGGCCATTCGTGTTTCGCCGTCTTCGCACAATACGGTGACACGTCGGCCACCGAGGATTTGTGAAGCGAGAGCGAACATCTCGTTGACTCTCTTGTTGGGCATTTTGACACGGATTTTACCGTCGCTAGCATTTTCAGGATTCTCAAGACGTGCGAGCTCTTCGACGTCCACTTTTTCCTCAAATCTGCGACCCAATCAGTCTCACCCGCCCATCCCAGTGGCCGACCCTTCTTGAAGGCACCACCCAAAACAAGCCAGAAACGAAGGCCAAGGCTCACCAAGCGCCTAAGAGGGCGTTGGCCGCCGACTCGCACAAGGCGATGAGTTGCCCTGCTCCGACACCAAAGTACACCGTCGTGATCAGACAGGCAATGATGGCAAAGCGAACCGGCGTGCCCTTGGGCAGCGGACCTTCTCGGCCTTCCTCCGGCTCATGGAAGTACATGACCAAGCCGACTCGAAGGTAGTAAAACACCGAAATCGCCGAGTTGATGACCATCAAGAGCGCAAGGTACCAGACCCAGTGAATGTCGCCAAAGACGAGGTCGCTGTTGACGGTGACGTCAAGCAAGGCGACCTTGACGATGCCCATGATGACGAGCAACTTCGAGACAAAGCCGGAGAGCGGTGGGACACCGGCCAGGGACATCATGAAGATGAACATGGCCACGGCGAGGAAGGGGTCGCGCTTGGCCAGGCCGCCAAGGGATTCGAGCGTGTGGCCACCCTTCTCGGATTCGAGCAAGGACAACACGAGGAAGGCACCGAGCTTGAAACAGACGAGCACCGTCAGGTGGAAGATGAGAGCGGTGACGACCACCAGCGCCGCATCGTTACTCATGTCGATGTGGCCCTCTTCCCAGTTGAGGGCCCCAATCGCCGTGATGGCAGCGAGCATGTAGCCAGCGTGGGCAACCGAAGAGTAGGCGAGCATGCGCTTGGGATTGGTGGAACCGAGCGCCGCGAGGTTGCCCCACGTCATCGTGATGACGGCCAACGTTCCGAGGGCCACGAGCCACACGGCTGAGCCATCGGTCGCCTCGGGCGAGGCGACGACGAGGAGAATGCGAAGCAAGCCCAGCACACCCATGGCCTTGCTGGCCGTGGCGAGGACACCCGCAACCGGTGCGGTGGCACCGGCGTAGGCATCGGGAGCAGCGAAGTGGAACGGTGCAGCACTGACCTTGAATCCAAAGCCGACCAGCAGCATACCCAGTGCAATGAGAGGCAAGGCTTCCATGCCGTTGGTGGCAAAGGCCGCAGAGAGCTCGGTGAACTGAAGTGAGCCCGACCACAGATAGAGCAACGACAGGCCGTAGAGGCCAACACCGGAGGCTACGGAACCGACGATGAAGTACTTCATACCGGCCTCGGTGCCTTCTTTGCTTTCCTTCATGAAGGACACGAGCACGTAGGTGGAGAACGACGCCAACTCGAGCCCGATGAAGAGCATGAACAAGTCCTGTGCCAAGGCGACCACGGCCATGCCCAGACCGGTGGTGATGAGCAGGATGTAGAAGTCAACCTGACGTCGGTTGTTGTACAGGCCGTTGAGGCTGCGGTCTGCTCGGCTGGTCGCTGGGATGCGATTGACCGAGGCAGCGCTGGCCAAGGCGAGTGCACCAAAGAAAATCAACTCGAACATGCGGCTGAATTCGTCGATTTGCAGCATCGCTGTGCCGCCCGGCGTGATGATTTGCGTCTTGTTCATGCCGCCCAAGAAGGAGACCAGCGTCAACCCGAAGGCGATGGTGAAGAACACGGTAGCGAACAAACCGGGCAAGCGGGGGTCGCTGTCGAGTTTGCCGCGCTGACCGCCAAGCAACCATGGAACACGAATCTGCGTCAGCGGAATGCGGAACTTGGCGTCGCCCATGTTGGGAACGATCATCAACGTGAACAGGCCGATGACGAGCACGAATTCGGGCGCAAGGGCGAGGACAAAGCCTTCTCCAAAGGGTTCAATTCGCTCCATTTCAGGCACCTCCCAGGATTGGAATCAAGAGCGTTTCAAAGAACGCTACCGTCCATCCGTTCATCATGTCAAGGGCAATCCACGGCATGACACCGAAGAGGATGGTGAACGCTGCCATGATGAGCATGGCGACCTTTTCACTGTCGCTGATGTCAGGAACGGGATGGCCCTTGAGGCTCTCCGGAGGTTGAGTTTCATCGCCACCTTCGAAGATGGTGCGTTGCATTGACCAAAGGTAGTACGCGGCGGTGATGGCAAGAACGAACGCCGGACCGACCATCCAGAGCACGCTCCAGCCCTCAGCGGCCAAGAAGTGCCACAGAGCGAGGAACATCATCAGTTCAGCCACGAATCCTGCGAGCAACGGAAGGCCGAGCGAGGCCATCCAGCCGAACATCATCGAGGTCGCCAGCCACGGCGAGTGCTTGGCCATGCCTCGCATCGAACCAATTTCCATGCTGTGATAGTGGTGCTTGAACGCACCGCAAACGGCGAAGAGCATGGGGCTGATGATGCCGTGAGCGAACATCATGAACAGGGCTGCGGCCCAGCCAAGGGGTTGCATGGTGGCGATGCCGATGAGGATGACACCCATGTGGGACACCGAGGAATAGGCGACCATTTTCTTGAGGTTGGTTTGTCCCAGACACACGACTGCACCCCACACGAGTGAAATCATACCGAGGGCCAACAGGGCGAATTGGAAATGCTGGGCGGCGTGGGGGAAGAAGGCCAGTGGCAGTCGGAACATACCGTAAGCACCCATCTTCAGCATGACACCAGCCAGCAGCATGGAGCCGCCTGTGGGCGCTTGAACGTGAGCGTCGGGCAGCCAGGTGTGGAAGGGAACCGAGGGCAACTTGACGAGGAAGCCAATCATCAACATCACGAAGAGAATCTTCTGCAGGCTCTCGCCGAGGAACCAGGCACCGCCGGCGTTGGCCGACTGAGCGTGGGCCGTCAAGGTGGGGATGTCAAACGTGCGTCCCGTCCAAGCACCAGCGTAGGAGAGGTTCTCCGGCTGGAGGAAGTACACGGTGACCAGACCCAAGAGCATGATGACCGAGGCGGTGAAGGTGTAGATGAAGAACTTCTGAGAAGCGTACTTTCGGTCGTAGCCTCCCCACTTGAGGATGAGGAAGAACATCGGAATCAAGGTCAATTCCCAGAACACGTAGAACATGAATAAGTCGAGGGCAACGAAGACACCGATCAGGGCGCCTCCCATCATCAGCACGAGTGGGAAATACACGGCGGCGTTCTTCTCGTTCCACGTGGCAGCGATGGTCACCGGCAAGAGGAAGGTCGTCAACCACACCATGGGGAAGGACAGGGCGTCCATGCCTACACTCCAATGAATACCGAGGGGTTCAATCCAGACGTATCGGAACTCGTAGTTGAAACTGCCAAAGGAAAGCGAAGCCCAATCCAGCGTTCCTTCAATGTACTCGCTGCCAAAGAACATGGCCGTGGTGAGGGCCAACATCAGCAACGAGAAGATGAGGGTCGCCATTCGAATCGACGGGCCCATGCGCTCCCGGGCAGCAGGGGATGCATAAGCCACGAACGCCAAGATAGCGATGCTGCTCACGAGCGGAAGGGCGACGAGCGGAATGGAAATCCAATCGGTCGTCAAGCGACCACCCCCCAAATCAAGGCAAAGAGACCCAAGGTGCCCAAGGCCGCCATCAAGATGTAATCACGTGCCGAGCCCGTGGTCAGCGATCGAAGCTTCGTCGAGAGTTGTTGCGATGTGCGTTCAACCATCTTCACCGTGCCGTCAATGACGCCAGAGTCGGCTTCAGCGGCCTTGAAGGAGAAGGCAGCGACAATTTTGAGCATGGCCATGTCGTAGTAATGGTCGAAGTACAGTCGGTTCTCGAGCGCTGTCGCGAAGCCGGATTGACCGAAGGACGAGTTGTCCCAGTGGTAGCGGTCCTTCACGAACTGATTGAGGGCCAAGACCGGACCGAACCAAGGCAAGGTGTTCTCGCCTTCGTCGAGTTTTCCACCGTAGAGGGAAAGGGCCAGGCCGGGACCGACGATGGCGCCGAGCAAAATAGCGATGTAGGTCAGCACGAAGAAGAACGCATCGCTGTTGGCAAAGGCGTGCTCCATCTCGTACACGAAGCCTTCGAGGAAGGACTTCTTGCCGTCAAAGAAGGGCTTGTAATACTCGTCGGGGGCCCAGTGGGTGAAGCCCATGCTGGCGAGGACAATGGCGCTCAAGCTCATGAACGTGAGGATGAACAGTGGCGTTTTGATCCACGTATTGGTAGGGTGAACATGAGCGGCAACCTCGGTCTTGGGCGAGCCAGCGAAGGTCTTCAGCCACATGCGGGACATGTAGAAACCGGTCATGGCCGCACCGAGCAACACGCACATGGCAGGATAGAAGAAGCGAGGGTCGTCTAGGGCTACACGCCACGTGTTGGCGATGATGCCTTCCTTGGACCAAAAGCCACCGATAAGCGGGAAGCCCATGATGGACAGGGAACCGACGAGCATGGCCGTGGCCGTCAGAGGCATCTTCGAAGCCAAGCCACCCATGTTTTCCATGGACTGTGCGTCAAACTCGTCGTGGTGGTCGTGATGGTCGTCACCGGCCAGTGAAGCGAGGTGAACACGGCCGAGGGTCAATTCCAATTCTGGAACGTTGATGCGACCGTTGCCGTCCATGTCGACGGCCTCCATCAGCCGCTGCATGTCCCAAGGTGGGAGGTCAGCGATGTCGGCCTTCTTGAGCGCCGTTTGGAATTCATACGTGTCGATTTCACCTGACTGGTCAAGGTCGATGGAATTGAAGAAACCAAAGACAGATTGGCCACTGTCAGCCAGATAGTTGGCGAGCATCAGCAATTCTTCGGGGTCCTTCTCGTGATGTCCGTGATCGTCATCGTGGTGGTGGAGGTGGTGGTGGGCGTGGTGCACTTCGTGGATGACTGCACCGCTGGCCATGAAGAGCATGCCCTTGGCCATGGCGTGGTTGAACAGGTGGAAG
>JBMSEL010000006.1:0-74268 GCA_049412325.1 Candidatus Poseidonia sp. | reverse complement strand
CCCTTCCCCCGCCATGACAGGCATGACAGGGTGCTAAGCAACCACCCGACCTTCCACCCATATAAGAAGAAATCGGTCTCAATTGGAGCCACAAAAGGGCAACGGTGAATCCATTTCCCCTCAAATCCGCCGAATCTCAAGACTTAGACCTGATGAGGAGCGAGTTGGGCCAAGTTATCGGAGGCCACTGCATCACCGCCGGCCTTCCCAAATGTCTCCACGGCCTGCGTGAGTTGACCGAGATGAAACATAGCAACACCAGCGGTGTTCAGACCTTTGGCTGACCCTGGTTCACGGGCGTTGTGAACGTTCATGATGCCCAGGGCTTTCTCTGCACGACCGCTTTCGATCAGCGCGATGCCGAGATTGATCAGCACATCGCTGTTGGATGGAGCAGATTTCGCCGCTTCCCGAAGCGCCAAGATGGCGGATTCAAACTGCGTGTTGGCCATTGAGCGCTGTTGGTCATCGGCACCATCCCGCATTGAGACTGCCCGCTGCAGCAGCGAAATGCCGTAGTTGTTGAACACCTCTGCGCTGTCAGGCATGGAGGCTGCCATCCGCTGAAACGAACGAGCGGCACCCGACCAATCACCGGCTTGCATGGCCGCAAACCCTTGGGCCAGTTGGGCTTGAAGTTCAGGCGATGCCCCCACTTCCACACGCATGGCTTGGGCGGGGTGAAGCCGGAGCGATACGCTGCGCGAAGTGGGAGATTGGGGGGAGGCTTCGAGGGGTGAATGGAACACCGCCGCTGGTGAATCGGTCGTGTGGTCGTAAACAACCACGTCCTCTTCAAGCGAAGTGTATTCCATCTCTACCACGCCCGAATCTTCACCGTAGATCTCTTCGTAGTTTGGAATCGGTGCGTCTATACGCCAGTAATCAGGCACAGGAGGTTCATCTTGAACCGGTGCATCCACCACAAGACGGGCAGTGTTCAAGCGTACAGGCGCATCACCGTTCATTTCCTGCACTGTGACGGGAGGAGGTGGTGGCGTGGCAGGCATGGGGCCGGGAGGAGGTGGTGGCGTGCCCGTTGTTGGTGGTGCAGGAGGTGTGGCAGGCATGGGGCCAGGAGGAGGCGGGGGCGCCTCAGAAAGGTGGTCTTCTTGGGCCAGAGGAAGGTCCGGCACGACGGGCAGTTCCTGTTCAATCGGAGGTACTGGTTCATCAACGGGCTCCTCAAGGGTAAACGCCGGCACCGCCTCAACGTGGCCTGCATTGGGAAGTTCTGTGTCAACCACCACCGAAGCAATGACGGGCTCTGGCGTCAATTCGGCCTCCATCGGTGGTGTTGGAGATTCGATGGTGACGGGGTGTTGCGTGGCCACCTCGGCCATGGCGCCCTCAAAGGGGATCCCTTCAGCAAAACTTCCAATGCCGAAAGGAAGACGTGAATCGTACACATTGGAAGACCCCTGGAATCCAAAGGGAAGATTGCCTTGCACGACACTGTCATCCTCTTCAGCTACGACTTCTTCCTCAGCAGGAGGTTCGATACCTTCCAGGTCGTACCAAGCAGCAGCGGCGTCGTCAAGGCCTGGAACTTCACTCGGAAGGGCTTCGTTGCCGTCTTGCTCAAGCGAGAGGTCCTTTCGAAGTTGACTCCCACATGCAGGACAAGCGGTCCCTCCGAGGGACAGAAGACCACAGATTTGGCATTCAAACATCCGCCTGCCTCATACCTTCGTTGTGCCGAAGGGACTTCAAGTCAACGCTCGCTTGTGCTTTCACTCTTCTTCGCCACGAAGCATGCCGACAACGACGCTCTTGGCTTCAACGACCATTTCTTCAATGCCTTTCATCTCATCATCCACGAGTGCCTCAGCGAAGGTTTTGCCTTTGCTGCGACCACGTGCAAGTTGGCCAATGATGCTCAGTGTGGTGATTCCTACGAGAATCAATTTGACGTACACCGCATGGTCTTCGCCGCCCACGATGAAGACGAGCAACATGTAGAGGGAGACAATGAACGTGGTCAAGATCATGATGGGGAAGCCGGCCTTGAAGAACTCGTTGAACGAAATCGGATAACCTGCCTCTTCTGACATACCGGCGGTGACGACGTTGGCTGAGGCTCCGATGAGCGTCCCGTTTCCACCCAAACAGGCACCGAATGCGAGGGCCCAAATCAACGGACCCAAGAGGTAGTCTCCTAGTTCGTGGGCGATCTGGAGGACGATGGGAATCATCGTCGCAGTGTAGGGGATGTTATCGATGAACGCCGAGGCGATGGCCGAAACCCACAGCACGATGAGGATGGCAGCTGCCAGTCGCACGGTTTGGCCATCACCCTCGTTGCTGCCGAAGTACTCAATGGCAGCCATGACGTATTGGCCGATGTAATTGATAACGCCCATTTCCTGAAGGGAGTGCACAAGAACGAAGAGACCGGCGAAGAAGAGGAGCGTGGTCCACTCAACGTGGTGCAGTGGTTCTTCAAGTTCATGGCGGTCGGTCGCCAGAAGCATGATGACAGCACCCACAAGAGCGATCCATGAAACGGCGATGTGGGTGATGGGGTGGAGGAAGAAGTTGAGAATAACAAGGACGAGAATGAATCCAGCAACTTTGAGCATTTGTGGGTCCTTGATTCCGTACTTGGATTCGAGTTCAGCGACGTCACGGATTCGGGTACCGGAGAATTCATCGGCGTAGTACCACTTGAGAAGCATGAAACTCGGGACGATGCACATCAGAATTCCTGGTCCCATCTCGATGATGAAGTCGTTGAACGTGACGCCGTACTGGGACATATATTCGTACTTGCCACCTTCTGCAGAGGCGATTTTATCGGGAGAGAGACCTGAACCGATCATGATGTTTGGAGGATCACCGATCATGGTCGCTGCGCCACCGATGTTGGAAAACAAGACCTCTGAAATCAACAGCGGTATGGGCTTGATGTCCAACACCTTCGCCAGTTGGATGGTGACCGGCGTCAACAGCAGCATGGTGGTAACGTTGTCAAGGAATGCAGATAGAACGGCGGTGACCGAACAAAGGATGACCACCAAGGTCCAAATGGACCCGCCGCTTTTCTTGTATGAAACTACGGCGAAGTACTCAAAAACGCCGGTGTTGGAGAGGATGCCAACCATGACCATCATACCGAGGAGGAGCCCGATGGTTTCCCAATCGATGAGCGTCGTCACTTCAGCCAGGGAAAGCGCATCACCTTCCTTGTAGTAGTTCAGAGCCAACATGGCGACGATGCCACCAACGGCTGCCGCAAGGGTTCGGTGAACCCACTCAAAGATGATCAAAACATACACGGCAATAAGAATGGCCAGGCCAACATAGACGGCCTGTGTGCCCATGCCGTCGCGGATCTTGATGCCGAGGTCTAGCCCCCCGCCACCAGCCGCTTGGGAGGGGTTCGCAAACATCATAGCGCCAACAAACATGATGAGGCCAAAGGCGATTTGTCGGCTTTTGTTGGTGAACAGATGTGAATTCATGGATTCTCCCCGTTTGTGGGGGGATGAATGCACCCTTTGACCCTTTGCTTCCCCAACAATTACCTACGCCACAATACGCCGATGTTTCCCCGTTGGAGAACCAAGGTCGAAGCGGTGTTTTCGGCAAGATAAGTCCAGACTTCGCTTCGTTGTTCCCGCTCAAACAAACCTTTGTTGACCTTGATCTTGACGAGGTCTCTGGATTGGAGTTGCTGACGAATCTCCTCAAGGACCGTTTCGGTCAAACCCGCCTTCCCAACACGAACACTGGGGCGGAAATCCCTTGATTTGGCTTGACGAAGGATGTGGGAGGGAATTTCACGCATGCCGTTCACCTCTTCGCTGGCTCTTGTGGTGTTTTGGCCCACCACCGAAGCGACGGATGCTACCGCACTTCAAGCAAGTTTTGATGCGTTGACCATCCTTGATTCGAACGCGAAATGTACTGGATTGCACGTGAGCAGACCAGCACTTGCGGCACACGTACTCGTTGACAGGCCGTGGAAGCGATAGGCGATGGCGCCGTGACGTCTTGATGAGGTGAACGGCGGCGGCGTCGACCACCTCAGGATGATGGACATGAGGTGATTCGAGGATGCCAGCAAGGTGGCGCTGGGCCTCCAATCCTGCTACGCGGCGTTGCTTCTTCTTGGCCGACCGCATGTTCTTTCGGCGGCCCATGGAAGCACCTCAGTTCAACACAGCGAGCAAATCTTGCGTGATGTCATCGATGGCTCGGTCGCCATCCACACGGTGGAAAAGCCCTTGCTCTTCATACCACGCAGCCAATGGGGAGGTTTGTTCATGATAGGTTGAAAGGCGATTCAGCACCGTTGACTCGTTGTCATCAGCTCGACGCTTTTCTTGATAGTTGCCGCAAGCACAGCCTCCCTCGGGCACGGGGTTGAAACTGTCATGGTAAACCGTCCCACAACTGCCACAGGTTGAACGTCCGCAAATACGCTCAACGATGCGCTCATCGGGCACCTCGATGGAGAGTACATGGGAGATGCGAGTCATCTCCGCAAGCGCTGTTGCCTGGGGGACAGTTCTTGGAAAGCCATCAAACATCACACCGTTAGCGGCGTCATCTTCCTGAATTCTGTCCTTGATGAGGGCGAGAATCACATCATCAGGGACCAGTTCCCCTCGGTCCATGTAGCCCTTGGCTTCCAAGCCGACGGCGGTGCCCGCTTTGACAGCGGCCCGAAGCATGTCACCGGTGGAGATTTGGGGCAGACCGGTGTGTTCCATGATGCGTTGGGCTTGCGTGCCTTTTCCTGCGCCGGGCGGACCAAACAACACAATGCTGCTCATGGTGGGTGGAATGCATCTCCCCTTTCAATCTTGACGAGTCATCCTTGGCGCTTCAGCCACTCGTGGCCGTAATGCTGCCACTGTTCCATCGTCCAACCCGAAGGGAGACCTCCCGGGGGCAGCGGTGGCCCTTGTGGTGGTGTCACGGCTGGGGCAGGCGCAGGGGAAGGTGCAACGACGGGTGCAGGAGCATTGGTCGGCAGTGGAAGCGGTGGCAGCGCCTTCCCTGATGCGGGAGGCATACCTGCTGGCGGCAGTCCAAGCGGGACGCTGGACATGGGTGGCATGCCGCTTGGGGGCAGACCTTGTGGAACGGCAGCAGGTACGGAAGGCAAATCCATGGATTGCATGATGGCTTGTGCGATCTCATCATCGCTCACTTCGCCACTGGTGAGCTCGTCAACCGCCGAGCCGAGGTTCAGCGCCTCATCTCGTCGCTCTCCGAGCATGTCGGGATTCGTGTGGGTGTTCGGAGCCACCAACGCCGTACCGTCATCAAGCAGCGTGCCGGAGGCTTTCATGCGTCGAGCGAACACGACCCCGGCAACCAAGACAACGACCACCAAAGTAATGCTGACCGCCGGTGGAAGGATGTTGAACAAACCGCCGGAACCGGAGGCGATCTCGACGCTTACATCTCGTTCAATGGAGGCGACCAAGACATCTTGGGCAGAGAGGTTGAGCACCAACCTCGAAGTTCCTCGTTCAACATCATCTTTTGGCATCAACGATACCGAGACCTCAACTTCTTCACCCACGGCAAGGTTCGAAAGGCTGGAAGGAGAAACCTTGACCGTCCAATCGGTACGTTGTTCGTCGTTTTTATCGAGGAGAACCGCCGTCAAATCTGCGTTGAGGACGGTGTTTCCGTCGTTGCGGATGACGAATGTTTCTGTCCGCCCATCCTCCCGGGAAATACCTTGGAACAAACCGTCAATGGCTTTGCTGGCCGTGATGTTGCCAAAGGTCGAGGCGACGACACCAACCGAGACCGTTTCAGATGCCTCAACGAACCGACCGTTGTTGGTGGCGTTCACATTGATGAGGATGTCAAAGGCGTTGTCTGAGATCACCGCTTGAGGCGGTGGAATCAAGCCAAATCGCACGACTTTTTCCTCCCTCGGCTCAAGGTACACCGTGGGATTGGCAAAACCAACGGACCAGCCGTCCGGTGCAAGCCCGTGGGTCCACGTGAGCCCCAAGTTGGTGTTACCCGTGTTTCGGACAACAAATTCACCGTAAGAGAACAGGTCGGACACGGTGGCATCGATGTGATTGTTCACCGGTGGCGTCAGTGAAATACCCAACTCATCCTTGACCACAAGCGTGGTGATGTTCTGGCGGAAATTCGAGAGACTACGTTCTGTTCGAATCGTGAAGGCATTGCTGTCGCCCTCCTCTGCCGTTATGGGGACGCCGAAGATGAATTGAACGCGCTTGGTTTCGCCTGGTCCGAGATCAATGGAGACTCTCCGTGAGTCTTGGGCCCCGTCATGAGAGACCTGGATGGCCCATTGCGGATTGTCGGGGAGAACCGAAACATCAACCTCAATTCCAATGTTTCCGGTGTTCTCAACGCTCATGTTCATGTGAACCATTTGGCCGCCGTCAACAGCAACATCGGCAGCGAGATGATTCGGACCGACCCGGCCACCGTCGTCCTCGAGATGAACCTCAAACGATTCTTGAGCAAGGACGGTAATCGTGACGCTTTCCGTGAAATTCATGCTCGCATCCGTGAAGGAGGTGACGTAGCATGTAACCGTGTCGGTATCACCAGCCGCAGGCATACCGTCGGCCACCAAAGGAACAAAGACTCGGATGGTCATGGGAAGATATTCGAGAATGTTCAACGCTTCAAAGTCGAGTTGAGATGAGTTTGATGAGCCCAACATGACCTGCCACCGCTGATCTGAGAAGCATTCAAGGCTGTATTGTGCAGGCGCGTTGCCAGTGTTGCGCACCGAGATGGAAAAGACGGTGGATTGACCTGGAACGGCCTGTAATCCCGAGGTCCCAGCCGCAACAACTTGCACTTGGTCGAGTTGCTCGACCTCAATGGTGATTCGCTGAGTGTGGGCCACCGTCGGTTGATACTCGTACCGAGCGGTGATTTCGAGAACGTACGTACCAGAACGAACATACCTGGGGTTGTTGGGGTCGGTCGTCAAATCTGCATCAATGTCTTCGAGCCGCAAATTGAGCGATTTGTTTGCATCCACTGTTCCTTGGGCCGTCAGGGTGAACGTGGTGCTTCCGTCAAAGGTGCGGGTCCACATATCGGGACTTGGCAAAAAGAAATCATCTCGGCCAGGAGCTGGAATTTGGACCATGGTAGCCGACACCTTCACGGACTGATTTCCAGTTCCTTCATGCAAAATTGAAAGCGGGACATCAATACCAGAATCGTTTCGTACATCCAACACCATCTGGGCGTTGGAGGTTCGTTCCTCTGACGTTTCTGGAATACTCCCATCGTCGTTTTCAACCACCACACGGACGCCGAGTGCCATCACTTCAACATCTTGAATCCAAATGTTGTTGTCCGTGCCCGTTGTAGCGTCGTTCATTTCGTTCACCACGCCCCCGGTGTCGACCGAGAGACGCAAGGTGTGGACGCCTGTTGTCGTGAACTGATGGAAAATGGAATACGAATCGAGCATCCCCGGACCAAGAGCCGGACGGGTCGAGGTAGCAAGAACGGTTTGAGTGGTGGTGTCCTCCAGGATGATGTCAAACGGTGCCGTCGTGCTGGTGCCTTGATTGACCCAAGCGAGGCGAATGGACACCAGATCGTCTTTGAGGGGATTTTCCGACGAAGAAACGATGCTCCCATCAAAGACCGCCAAATCAGGTTGTGGGGTGGGCGTAGCGACAGCGCTCATCACCAGAGCAAAATCCTGTTGGGTTCCACCTCGATGGAGAACTTTGAGCACGTAATCGTCCGCCCCCGACGGAAGGACGCCTGGCGCGACACGAATGCGCTCGACATTGTTGACATCATCGGCTGTTCCGCCCGTGGTTGTGAACCCCTGACTGAAGTCATTACCGAGCCATTCCGTCCCGTCCGGCCCGACCAGCACCAGGTCGAGATTGTTGACAAGTCGTGCTTCACTTTGGGGTGCGTTGGCGCTTCCGGCCTCATCGGTCCATGCGAGGGTGATGTCGAGACCGTGGGAGGGGTCAATAGAAAACGAATACAGAAGGCCGAAACCAGGCGACAGGACTTTTTTGTCATCCATGAAGGTGTCAAGAGCCGTCGTCCCATCCATGGGTAGCACGGTTCGCTCCAAATTCACTTCCCCCCAACCCTCGGCGGCATTGGGGATATCCGGCGTTCCGAGATCACGAGCACCGTTGATGAGCGCAGCTTTCACCAATGAACTGGAAGGAGAGGATACCCCGACCTGCTCGCGGATGAATTCTCGGGTCAGTCCGGTAACACCTGATGCAATCGCCGTGGCCTGCGATGTGCCGCTGAGCGTCATGTAGTAGGCATTGCCACCGGCGTGTGTCCCGGTCAGACAGGACGGACCAGCTGGATTCTTCGCCTCTTCGGCCAGCCCTGAGCAAATTCCAACGCCCGGTGCCACGATGTCGGGTTTGATGCGTCCGTCCAAACTCGGGCCGAGCGAGGAGAAATTCACCACCGCACCAGCATTGGGAGTCCCACTCGCTCCTGTTGTAGAAGCACCAACAGCGAGAACGTTCTTGGCAGTGGCCGGCGAAGAGACTTGAGATGCGCCAAATGTTCCCCTGTCGCCAATCGAAAACACTGGCGTCAAGTCCTTCCGGTCGTGGACAAAGGAGTCCACTGAGCGAGCATCTGCTGTGTATTGACCGTAGTTGCCGTTGAGTCCCCACGCGTTGACCGAAATACGAGCCGTTAGCTGTTCAGCATCACGAAGCATGTCGTAAATCGAGCCAATGCGGCCAAAGGTTCCCGTAGGGTCGTGCTCGAGGGCGTACATGACGAGATTTGCAGCCGGCGCAACGCCACGAGCATCGGCGTCGCCAGAGCCATTGCCAAGCACGGAGATAGCGATGTGCGTGCCGTGACCGCTGTTGCTGTCTGCGGGAGAAGGATCGAGACCAAACTGGGTTGAGGTGGCGGCGACCCTGCCGGTCAAGTCGGGATGATTTAGGTCGAGCCCGGTGTCGGCAATGGCGATCATTTCACCCGAACCGTCGAGGGTGAACGTAGCGTTGTTGGCCACGTTTTGGACGCCTGCAATCGACCACGCCAAGGCGTTGTGAACGCGCAACTCAGAGGTGGGTTCGGCCCACAAAACCCGACCATCATGGGCCAGGTGTTGCACGACCGTTTTCATGGATGAAGGCTCAGCAGCAGCGTAGCACATCCAAGCATCGCACGACGCTTCAAAAGCGCCGTAGCGAATCATGTCTGTGGCCAAGGCTGCGTATCCTCCCACACCCAAATCCGGCGTGGGTATAACGGCCAGCGCCTTGGCAGCGGCGGGTTGCATCAACAGGGTGGGAGCCACCCGCCAACCGGGCTGGTATTGACCAACCCAGCGAACGCCCTCTTCATGCTGCAGCGCATCGAAAACGGCTGAGTTTTCAGCGGGGAGACGAACCAGCCACCCCTCGTCATGCAACACATCCAGCACGGTCAAATCATACTGGTTGACCAAACGGTCAAGAACGGTGCCGTCGGGAGCCTCAAGCTGGACCATCACCATCCCGGTATGGGCAACATCATTGCTACGGGTAAACCCCTCAGGTACTTCGGGGCCATCCCCCAACAAGGGGTCAAACGACCCAAGAGCGAGGTGAAGAACACCCGTTGCTGGACTCAATGGCACGGGCACCATCTTGGCCGCTGGCATCATGTTCCAATGGGATGAAGCGAGCACCAATCGTTCTTCTTCAGTGAGGGGTGCTTCCGTTTCTGCATCAAGGCTGTGTGCACCATCGTTGCCCACCCCTTCGGCAAGGACAGACAACGGTGCCGAAACCAGCAGGAGAAGAACGAGCAAGAGCGAGGCTCGTGAAACCATGGTCTGCGGACCGGTCAAGGGCTTTTGAAGGTCGCTCTTGCCTGTGCCTACAGGACTTCGTCGAGACTCACAATCCATTGTAGGCAGAAATAGCCGCATCCGTTTTCGCAACGGACACACGCCAATCGGCTTCAGTCCCCATTAAAGCGCGGATGGCATCCACGTTTTCGGGAATCACATCGGACTCTTGGTGAATGGCCTGGAAGTAGTAGAGCGTGTCGCCGTCCAGTTTTACACCGTCTTCCCAAACGAAAATTTCGTGCAGGTCGCCCCATTTTCGACCAATGTCTCGAGCGTACTCCATGACCTCGGCTGTTGTGGTGATGTTGGTTTCTGCGCCGTTCATGATGATGATGCGGGGTTGTTCACCCCATAGGGCGAGGACCTTCTCGGTGGTCAAACCATGGCCCTCTGGAAGGAAGGCCACGATGGAATGGCAATGCATGAGCGTGGTTGGAACGGCAACGGCCATGGAATTGATGTCAATTTCGGGCTTGACCGTCATCACGTCAGGGCCATGGTGCGAGGGTACCTTCAGCACAGGCTTGATGGCGTTGATGGGACCTTTCTTCGAATCGCCGGGGTCGGCGGCCCTTCGAATCATGGTGCACTCTACTTTGAGCGAACCGCAGTGCTCGTACAAGGGGACCAAGGTTCGGGACAAACCGGTGGTGTTGCACGAGACCACACGTGTGCCGGCTGCGTTCATGTTTTCTGCGTGGTTGGCTGACGACGTGTAAGACAACTCAGCCATGGCATGCTTTTCTCCACCCTGAAAGATGTACTTCACGCCGGCCTTGACATAGGCTTCCTTGTTGGCTGCTCCGACGTTGCCAGGTGAACAATCGATGACGATGTCAGCGACGGCCAAAAGGTCGTCAAGACCCCCGTGGCAGGTGTAGCCAGCAGGAGCAAAAGCTGCAATTTTCTCCGGATCGTTGTAAGTACAATACAGGGGGTAGTCCTTTCTCACCGCCAGATCGCAACCAAAGGACGGGCGAGTTTTGGTCACGCCAATAATTTCCATGTCGTCTTGCGCATCCACTGCGTCTGCGACACGCTTTCCAATGGTGCCGTATCCGTTAATTGCCACTTTGATGGTCATGACCTTCTCCATGCTTTGCTCACAAAGGCCGTCAATAAGGCTTCTCAAGTCCACCAAATCCAACGCTCCAAGCAAAGACCCTCGCTCACCCTTGGCAAACAGCAGTCTATTTGTGGGGGAGGCACAACCCTGTTCCATGGCGGATGTTTCCGAGGTCGTCCAGCGCTCGCTGAACATCAACGAGAAACTTGGACCTCGTCTGATGGCGGCGGCCGAACAAAACGCCATCCTCCGCATCGGCTGGACCAATGCTGGTGACCCTGTTCCCAAGAACGGTGAATTGGGCTTGTGCCCCGGATTGCCCGAAGGGGCGAGGCTCCGGGCACTCGGCGTGCTGGGCTCGTGGGTTGCCGCCTTCGGCGTGGGTGGTACCTTCACACTCCAAGGCGACGCAGGTGGATTCCTCGGTGCGGCAAACCGCGGCACCACCATCGTTTGTGAACGCATGGCTGGGGATTTTGTCGGATATCGAATGTCTGACGGCAGCATCACCGTTCTCGACGGATGTGGCAACGATGCTGGTGCGGAAATGTCCGGCGGCCACCTCTTCATCCGTGGTGCGGCTGGCGCCCGAATCGGCGGAGGAATGGAGGACGGTTTGATCGTCGTCCATGGTGATGTCGGGCCCGACCCAGGCGCCGGAATGATCGGCGGGCGCATCGTCGTGAATGGACGATGCCCCTCACCGCCACCCGGGGTTGTCCTTCGGCCACTGGAGAAGAAAGAACTCAAGGAAATCAACGACTTGCTCGAAGATGAGACCATGCATGTCCCCTCTGATGCCGTCTGTTTGATGGCCCAAGAGGGACTCAACATTGAGCGGACAAGTTACGCTGTATCCACTGACGACCTCTCCACCATTGGATTGACCAGTGAAGCACAACAACTGCGCCCTTACGAAACCGTTGACACAGTGGCGCTTCTGGGGTTGGCTGATCAGGTTCAATCACTCGCTCTCCCCCTCCCTCTCCTCCCATGCCTTTCATCTGGAACGACGATGACACCAGCATCCGAGGTGGACGACACGGTTCGTCATATCCTGCTTCGACACCCGGCTTTGGTCACTGAAGACCCACGGGCCGTTGATGTCTTGCTCGTCAGCCGAGCGAACTTGCTTCGAACGAGCGAAGCCCTTCCCAATGCAGGTGGTTTCATCATCGACCTTGGCAACCTTCCTCCGCTGAATGCCGAGCAACTCGATGGCTTGTTGGTGGCCTTGCGTTCCATGGCCATTGCGAACGCACCGGCGGGGTTGGTCGACGCCATCGGACGAGTCCAAGCCCTCCATGCCAGAGCGGCTCATCATGGACTCGACCTTGCCATGGCCAGGATTGAGGATGGCTCGGGGATTTCAGAAGCCGCTGCGCTCCCGATGACCGGCCGCTCAAAGAAAGAACATCTCTCAAACGGGTCAACACAAACCGGTTTCCTTCTCGGTTTTGCCGCCAGTGGCCATGACCTCGCTGTACTGGTGGCTTCAGGCGTCGATATCGTTGGGTGTGCGGTTCCCATGGCTGACACGGAAGACATCGCCTACTGGCTTCAAGGTACACAAGAGGACTTGTCAGGGGAACTTCGACGAATTGGCATCAACAGCATTGACATGCTTGAACGAAAGCACCTACGTGCGCTGAACCATGAAACAGCGGCCGTCAGTGGTCTGCGTCTTGCAGGATACGAGCGCCCACTTCCGCACTGGTTTGCGAGGTGATCACATTGCCAACGATTTCCGTTCCACAATCGCTGCTCCGCAGTTTGATGGAAGACTTGGGATTTGAACACGACATCGAGCGACTCAACGATGAACTTCCCTTACTTGGAACGGACATCGATGCCTGCACTGAAGATCAACTCGACATCGAAATCTTCCCCGACCGACCGGATTTACTGAGCGGTGAAACGCTGGCCTTCGCCATGGCGAATTTCCTCCATGATGCACCGGCTTCGCCCGACCTCGAGGTTCAACCAAGTGGCATCACGATGACCGTTGATGCGGAATTAGCAACCGTTCGACCGGTGATCTACGGTGCGCTTGTCCGCAACGTCGCCGTGCCCGATGATGAGGAAGAAGTTGAGGCGTTCATCAAAGGCCTGATGGACCACCAAGAGAAACTCCATTTTGCCCTGGGAAGAGGGCGACAACGCGCCTCCATCGGCGTGCATGATTTCGCCAAGCTCGCTCCTCCATTTCGTGTGGTCGCCGTTGATGGAACACACGAATTTGTGCCTCTTGCTTACGACCAAGCCATGAGTGTTGACGACATTCTCCTCAAGCACCCCAAGGGTCTGGATTACGCCCACCTTCTCGAGGGGATGGCAAGATACCCATTGATTCTTGATAAGAACGACGATGTCCTTTCATTCCCGCCCATCATCAACGGCGACCACACCACGGTCACGCACGCCACCAGGGATTTCTTTGTGGATGTAACCGGGTGGGATGAACGTGCTTGCGAAGCAGCCTTGATGCTGATTTGTCTCCAACTTGCACAACGGGGAGGAAAAGTTGAATCCGTTGAGATCACCACTTGCAAGGGCGAACAAATCACCACCCCAATCGGAGATGGAAAAACTCACTTCGTTCCTGAAGAACTCGTCCAGAACCTTCTGGGCAGAACCTTCACCGACGAAGAAATCCAGCAAGCGATTCATCGCATGGGCGGACGCTTTGAGGGGCGACAACCCGCTCCCAATGACGCTCCGAACCAATCCGCCTCGATGGCCGTCGCCAGTGCAGGAACACAAGAACTGATCTTCACGATGCCACGCTGGCGATTTGACCTCTTGCATCCAGTGGATCTCGTTGAAGAGTTGGCCATTGGCCACGGCTACGAAGACCTCGGGACCGACGTTCCAAAAGCAACCCTTACCGCTCAACCTCGGCCAGACCATCATCTTCGCCGCCGACTTCGCACCTCAATGCAAGGCATGGGAATGATGCAAATTCAATCACTCACGCTCTCCAACCAAACCGACCAATTCGAGAACATGCGATGGACACCAGCCCATGAGGTAACCGTCATCACCAATCCGATCACCGTTGACCACACCATGTTGCGACAACACCTCCTTCCAGGGTTGTTGAAACTCTTAGCAGGGAACCGACATCACGACTTACCCCAGTCGGTGTACGAGTTGGGCACGGTTGTCAGAGACCACCAAAACGCTGAGCGGCTTGCCTTCATCACAGCCGAACGAAGCGGTGGTTTCGCAGCAGTCCGCGGCCGAATTCAAGCCCTGTGCAGGGATCTTGGCGTTGAAGAGTGGCGTGCAGAACCCCTTGATGCTGGTGTGGGCCCATGGCTTGCGGGGCGAGCCTCAAAAGTCATCGTTGGCGGAACGTGGGTCGGTTGCTTCGGCGAACTCGACCCGGCGGTGGCTTCCCTTTTCGACCTCCGTGTGCCGCTGAACGGTGCCGAATTTGATGTTGAAGCCTTGATGGCCGCCGTTCAAGACCCGGTATGAGGCAGTGGCATGTGCGGACGATTTGCCCTTGCAACACCCCTCCATGATGTGGCAGCAGAAATAGAGGCCGAGCCCCTCTCTGATTTGACTCCGTTCAAACCTTCTTGGAATGTGGCTCCACAAACCTACGTTCCCGTGGCGACTCAAGTCGGCGTGGAGGCTCTCGACGAGGTGCCACGACACTTTCGATTGATGCGGTGGGGATTTCGCCCCTCGTGGGCCAAAGCCTCGAATCGTGAACCCATCAACGCAAGAAGCGAGACCATGCTGGAAAAGCCGATGTTTCGTGCTGCTGCCCAGCGCCGTCGTGGTGTTCTTCCTGCGGATGGTTGGTACGAATGGATGACCACACCACAAGGAAAAACGCCCTGGTATCATCAACGAACCGATGGACGCCCTTGCTTGATGGGCGTCCTCTGGGACCGTTGGACTGACGGACAACAGCATGTGGAATCGTGCGTCTTGTTGACGCAGGAAGCGAACGAAGATTGCAAGGATGTTCATGACCGCATGCCCGTCATCATCGAACACGACCGGATGGACGATTGGCTCGAGCTGGGCTTACTTCCTTCCACACCCGAATCAGGACTGTTTGACCGCCATCCAGTGGACAGGGCAGTCAACCGAGTTGGTGAGGACCATCCCGGCCTGATACGGCCAATTCCACGATTGTTTGATCAGGAATACGGAGCGTAGGTTCCGTCATTTTGTTTGACGTGGGGCGTGGGTTCAAACGAACCATCGGCATGCTGTTTGTAATGATAGCCATCCGTGTGATGGACCCACGTGTGGGATGATGCAGGCTCAGAACTTGCTGATGGAGTATGATCTTTGGTGGCGTTCGTTTCATCTTCTTGAGCGGATGGGGCTTCATCACTTGAGGCCGACACACCGTCGTAATGCACCGATTGGTCAGTGGCAGCAGCAACGTCTGACGAGCCACCGCCAAACAACGCCAATGCATCCTTGTACGCAGCAACATCCGTTTCCACGGCAGCCCTTGCGTTCGGATCTTCGCCCCGCTTGTAAACAACAGGTGCAGGAGGCGCCTCATCGATTTCTTGGTCCAATTCCTTCTTCTTCTTGAACGGCCAGATGGGAGGCATGGTCAAACCACGCCCGTGCACCATTAGAATGCTACGACCGACGGGATTCAACGCAGGGAGTCATTGATAGGGGATAACGCCTGCACATGAGCATGCGGTGGGCACTTCTTCTGATGGTGTTCCTCCTCCCGATGGCCATCCCGCTCAGTGGAGGGTGGGCAGAGGCCGTTGGACGGGATGGAGCATGGGTTGAGTGGACGGCTCCCGACGAGATTTACGTTCATCAGAACGAAACCGTGAGCACCTACATCACGCTCCACAACAAGGCAGACGAAAATCAAGCCTTCACGATTGCACCCCTTTCCATTCCTGCCCCTCTTTCGACCGTGGGCCTCCCCGTCACGGAACTTCTTGTACCAAACCATCTCAAACAAGTTTCATTCGGCATCCGTGCACCGCAAAGTGCAGCCTATCAGGACCTTACCGTTTCATTTTCCATCACCAGCGACCTCAATCCAGAATTGAACGAAACCGTTGAGATGAGTGTGGCCATCGTACCTCAATCGAATCTCAATTTCGGCGTGGATAATTTTGCAGCGTTCACCGTGGACGAATTGGTCCGAACAGCAGTGGCCGTTAACATCACCAACAATGCCTCCTCGAGCGATGATATCACCTTCAACCTCTACACGAATTCGGATTGGTCTTGGGGCTGGAACATGCCCGATGTCAACGGAAGTGAAGCCTACACGTCATTGGCGCCGGACACCCTTGCCTACGTCTATCTTTGGATCGATGTGCCCGCGGTTGAAAACGGCGCTCCACTCGCAGAAACGGGCCCTCGATTCATCCTTTCAGCCATTTCTGGCCTTGACAAGGCTGTCACCACTTGGACCTTTGACCTCTTGATGAACGCAAAGAAAAACGCCAGCATTGACAGCCTGGAGACCAACCTCAGTGTCGCACCCAATCAAGATGGCCGCTTGCAAGCCGTGGTTCGAAATGTTGGCAACACCCCCAATACGCTCAACATCACACTCCAAGGGCTCACACCCGAAGGTACCCCTCTGCCTGGAACGCCAAGGGCGGACCGATTCAACGCCAGCGGTTGGGTTGTGGCCCTGTTTGGTGGATTGGAAAACATCGTCCTCGAACCAAACGAGTCCAGGGTCATTGAAATCGGCTTCCAAGCCCCCAACACCTTCCAAGGAACGATGCATGTCGAGTTACAGGTGTTTGCCGTTGGTGCAGCCTCGAGCATCAAAACCGCTCGCGCGGTCGCCACCATCAACCGAATCTCAACGGGTGAAGTAGCCCCTGAACCGGTAGGGTGCCTTGCGATTTTGCCAAACGAATCTTGCACGGTGGGCCTTGATGTTCTGAACACCGGAAACGCCTACAACACGTTCGTGCTCCGTGAGACCAACACCACAGGAGACTTCGAAGTCATCATTCCTGCCACCGGCCTTCTTCTCCAGCCCAACCAAGGCGCTCGTTTTGACAACATCACCATCACCGCGCCCGCCGATGCCTTGGCGTTCACGGTGGGAGAGACCACCTTCGAATTGTTGGACGACACCGGCCAAGTCGTTGACAGCACCACCGTTGAACTCAAGGTCGCACCTGAGATTAAATGGTCATTCAGAAACGTCGCTGAACAGGTCAACGCCAAAGGGCGACTCTCCATTGCAATGGAGGTGAGAAACGAAGGAAATGCCGTCGACGGCCTCATCGTTCAATTGCGGTCCAGCCATTCGGTTGACATGGGATTCATCCCTCCCGACATCGCTGTTTACGAGGAAGGGGTTGAGTTCCCACGTTCGTTTGAAGTGAATGATATTCCGCTGAATTCAAATTTCACGATCCGAGCCTGGGTCCAATTACCACAGGACCAAACCAGCAATGGAACGGTCTACATCAACACCACGATTCGGTCCCGATTCGCCCCTGAGCTTCCCTTTGTTCATACCACCACAGGGAATTACCTCGGTGTGCCCTGGCAGCCAGATGACGAAGTGGATGAGGGGATTGATTGGGGAGGCATGGCCAGCACCGCCGTTGAGTACGCGAAGGCGTGGTCGGGTGTCATGTTCAGTATCTTGCTGGCCTCGGTTATCCTGTACAAGGCCGTGGTCGACCGTCAACGCCGGTTGGATGAATCACAGACCCTCCCCTATCAAGAGGCCGAAAAACAAGCAGAAGATTGGATGAGTCAATATCAGAAGGAACCCGATGAAGCGAAGAAGTTGGCCGGGTCTGTGCCACCACTCCAAGAGGTCCCGAAAGCGACCTACGAAGCCATGTTCCGGCACCAGCACGGTTCGGCCGAGGTGGCACAGCCCAAAGTGGATTCAGGGCTCGTCTCCGCTGCGACCCTGGTCCTTGACCAACGGACGGAAGATGCCAACAAAAACGAGGCCAACGAGATGCTCGCTGACCTGCAATTGACTGAATCGGTGGAACAACTTGCGGCGAATCAGACCTTGCTAGAGCCAACGACACCGTCGGTTCCACTCCCATCCAACGATGAGGTCCATCCCTCGCCAGTTGACGACTTGGAATTCTGAGGAAAGGTCATGTTGGTTGGAATCGATGAGGCAGGGCGTGGTCCGGTGTTCGGTCCCCTCGTCACTGGCCTTTGCGTCGTGCCCGAAGACGCCGAACCGTTGTTGGTCTCGATGGGGGTCAAAGATTCCAAAGACCTCTCGCCCAAAAAACGCCATCACATTGAATCCTGGTTTTGGGAACAATGTGAGCGAGATGGGTGGTTTGGAACAACCGTGGTCATCCAAGCCGAACGAATTGATCGAGCCTTGCAGCAACAAGGCCTCAATTGGCTTGGCGTCGAAGGTTTTCAAGAAGCATTGCAGAAGGTCCCGCATCGCCGCGACCTCTCCATTATCGCCGATGCTTGTGATGTTAACCCCGAACGGTTCACGCAACGAATCACAGCCGGACTCGATGGTTGGCCGTATCCCCGATCGAGCATGATATCGGAACATAAAGCCGATCAACGCCACCCAGTGGTGGCCATGGCCAGCATTCTTGCCAAGGAGGAACGAGACCGAAGGATGGAAGCGATGTCCACACGAGTGGGGTTTAACGTCGGCTCGGGCTACCCTTCTGACCCGACCACCAAGAAGGCCTTGCATGGGTTGGTGGAACAAGGTGGCATTGACCCAGATGTCCGTTGGGGATGGGCCACAGTGGAACGGTTTTGGAATCAACATCGAGAGGGGGACGTGCCGGTTCGAGGCGTTCAACGAACCACCCAACAACGCCTTTTCCATTCATGATGTATCACGCATTTCTTGAAGGGCAACCCACAGCGTGCAATGAGCGACATGACATGGCAACCCGATGTGGAAACAGAAGCCCTGATTCGTCATGTCGCCCTTCAAAACGCACTCGAGTATGAGGGCAAAGCAGCCATGGGTTCGGTCATCGGCCGCATCATGGCGATGCGGGGCGATTTACGGGAACACGGAAAGGCTGTGACCGGGCTTGTGGCCATGCAGGTCAACGCCGCCAACGCAATGGCGGCGGAAGAAGGGCTGGATGCGGTGAGAACCCTGCTCCAAGAGGAGGCTCCGCACCTTTTGGAGAAAAGAGAAACCAAGGCGAGGAGGGAGGGTTTACCGGAATTAAAGAACGCCGAGAAAGGAAAGGTCGTTCTCCGCTTTGCTCCGAACCCAAACGGCCCGCTGTCGTTTGGTCACGCCCGAGGTCTCGTCATCAACAGCACCTACAGAGAAATGTACGACGGCGAGTTCATCCTGAGGTTTGACGACACCGACACGAAAGTCAAACCACCCATGCTCGAAGCGTACGACACCATTCAACAAGAAACGGAGTGGCTTACCGGCCGAAAACCCGACCGTGTGATCATTGCCTCCGACCGTATTGAGGAATACCACCGACATGCCGAGATGATGCTTGAAGCTGGATTTGGTTATGTTTGTCGATGCAGTGCTGAGGACTTCAAGGAGCATCGAGTTGGAAAAACCGCTTGCCCGTGTCGCACGCAAACCCCTCAAGACAATTTGGTGTTCTGGAAGCGCATGCTCAACGGGAAATTCAAGCCCGGTGAGGCGGTTGTTCGGGTGAAAACCGACATGACCCTGAAGAACCCTGCTCTTCGGGATTGGCCAGCCTTGCGGTTGCAGGACACAGCGGCCCATCCGCATCCCCGCCCCGAAATCGGATCGAACCACATCGTGTGGCCCCTCTTGGATTTCCAGAGCGCTGTCGAGGACCATCTCCAGGGAGTAACTCACATCATTCGAGGAAAAGACCTGATGGATTCAACCCGAAAGCAAACGCTGCTGTACGACCATTTTGGTTGGACGTACCCTGAAACCATGTATTGGGGGCGCGTAAAGGTTCACGAATGGGGTGGCTTTTCCACCTCGCAGATGCGGGCTGACATCGAAGCAGGCACCTACAGTGGATGGAACGACCCGCGACTTCCAACGCTGGCGGGATTGAAACTCCGGGGCACGCAAGCAGAAGCGCTGAGAAACTTCTGGTTGGAACTCGGCATCACCCAGAAAGACATCTCCGTACCCCTCGCCACGTTGTACGCACACAACACGCGGGTGATCGACGATGACGCCCCACGGCTGACTTTTGTTCGTCATCCAGCAGCGTTCACCCTCGAGGGAGAACACCCCGATTCGCTGACCATCCCCGTCCATCCAAACCATGAATCCATGGGCCAACGAACATGGAAACTCACGGGTGGAAACATTTGGCTCGAAAGCGAAGACCTCGAAAAAATGGACCTGCGTCTGAAGGAATTCGCTGATGTAGGGCTTCACGACCGTTCCGCCCGCATTGAACGTATGGAACGGACAGACAAACGCCCCATCGTCCACTGGCTGCCGGAGAACAACGCAAAAGAAGCCGTGCTGACAGGGACAAAAGACAACACGGTGTTCAACATCGAAGGGCGTTTGGAGAACCACAAGCATCCTGTAGGAACCATCGTCCAACTCGAACGCGTGGGGTATGCAAAGATCATGGACGAGACCACATTGATGCTTTGCCATGAGGAACTCAACGACAACTGAACTAAGCAAGAACCAAAACCTGCGGCGTTGGTCGTCGGTCCATGGGAAAGACAGTGGCCGACCTCACCCTTGACGATGAACACATGACCGTTGGGACGGAGGATTCCCTGCAAGAAGCCGCAAAGCGGTTGCTCACCATCTCGAGTGGAATCATGGTCGTTCTTGATGGAGAAGGACGGGTCAAAGGCGTCATCGGTCAGCGACAACTCATCAAAGCGTTGAGTGAAGGTGTTGACGCCTCCACGGCTCAATGTCACGAGCACATGGAAATGGATTTCATGCAGGTGAGTCTGTCAGACAGTCTCAAAGGCGTGCTCGCTGACATCCGTAAGCGAAGCCCACAAGCCGTCGTGGCCGTTGACGAACACGGGGAATTTGTCGGCTACTTCTCCCCGGGCGACTACCAAGAGGCGGTTCAAATGGTGGCCAACCTGAAAGGATTGAGCCTTTGATCAAGCGACCAGTTTGATGACACGCCCGCAACCAGCGCAGTTGAATCGGTGCGGGCGTGCATTCGTTGTGATGGCGTTAGCGCTTTGACACGCTGGACAAGGAATCATCGGATACTGAGGCGTTGCAGAACGACGTGCAGCACCGACCAAACGAGGGCTGGCCATCGCGGTGACGACCCAGATGAGAGCAACAGCCCCCAAGGCAATACCGATGAAGGCCACGGGGTAACCAATGACGGTCACGGCGAGGGCAATGGGTACCAAGACCAATTCGAGGTAAAGGTAGGTACGACGCCGGTTGCGAGTCAGACGTAAGCCGATGATGAAGGCTCCCAGCAACCCAGCCAAGGTGAGAATACTCAGGGTCAACGGTGCATAAGCAAGGGAGGCGGTGGGGAGCGCTTCAAAGCTGAATGTTTCGCTTTGGTCAATGCTCTCTCCTTCCATCGTGATGAGGTCGCCCCAAGGCATGCGGAGAACGGAGAAATCAAAGGCGTCAGATTCGCGTATGATGCTGTTACTCAGGGCGGTGAGCGCAGAGGAGCGGGCGGTCAAGTCGAGGGAATAATCACTCCAAAGTGGGGCTGGTTGAACGACGATGAAATTGCGAAGGAGGTCGATACGACTGCCATCCTCAACGAGCTCAGTGGTCGAAAAGCGAAGCGATACAGGATGATTGATGACCGCATCTTGGCCGTTGAGGTCAACCTCGACCTTGAGTTCGTTAAACGCTCGGAAATCACCGAGCAATTCTTCTGTGTCCAACCCCAAACCGGTGTTCATGTACATGGGGCCAAGGGTCACCATCTGACGCTCGAACTCTGAACGCTCGACGTCTTCAATGAAGCGGCTGATGCGGTCCTCATCGGATACCGCACCTGCAGAAAAAGCACGTAGTGTTTGAGAAAGCGCTGGGTTATCATCCCCGATGTGGTCCATCCCCCATCGCATCCAAAACGCCATTTCATCGTGAATCGTGATGGTGGTGACACGCTCGAGCATCAAACCGCCGTCCTGGGAGGTGAGGTCCATGCTGATCTCCAGCATCATGCTGCTGCCAGTACCGTCGGTTCGTAGTGGCTCATCGGGAGGGTAATACGTGCCGGTGCCACCGCCGGTGTCAAAGGTTTCAACCTCGTAAGTGGTTGAGCCTCGCAAGGAAGGTTGACCAGGTTGGAACTCCAATTCAACCTCGACATTGATCGTTTCAATTCCACCGGATGCATCCGTCCACGTCCACGTGACGCGCACGGTATCGCCCACCGCAGTTTCGATGGGGTCGCCCGATACAGGGACGCCGTTGACCTTCAGCGTAATGGATTCAGCCATGGCCAGGGTGGACAAGCCCCAAGGTGAATCAAGACGAACGCCCAGGTACACATCCGAGCCTTCAACCTCGGGCTCAACCATGAAAATGTCCATCACGGGAATGGTCGCTTCAAGCGAAGAAGCCTCATCCTCACTGCCCCAGAAAAATTCCAGTTTAGCGTCAGCGGCAGGAACGCTGAACAAAACCGCTTGAGCGGTGAGTTCGATTTCAATGTTTGATGAGCCGCTCGTGGTGAACGATTCGACATCGATGTCAAAGGTCAGCGAGCCAGCCCCCTGAGCGAGGAAAGAGGACCCTGGTTCGGTGGCCGCACTGAAACTCTTCGAGCCCACGCTGACGGTGGCTGTGGCGTTGATTTGGACACCAGCAGCATTGGCCACCTCGTAATTGATGGAAAAAGTCCAGGTGGATGATGGTACGTCTCCGCCCCATGTATTGGGGAGGAGCCAGCGACCGATGGTTTCCTGCGAGGAAATGGAAGTTTCAACGCTCAGGCTTTGGGGCTCTTCAGCCAGGTCGGCAGAAAACGGTGTGAGCCGCTTGTTGCTATCGCTCCCGATCAAGTAGAGTTCAACCGGGGTTGCATCACAGCACACCAAGATGTCATCGGAGGCCGAAGCTTGACTGGTGGCGATGAAAGGCGACGCAAAGGTCGCGAGGAAAATCGCACACAGAAAAAGAGCACGGCGCATGGTTCCCGACTTCCTCCAGTCAACAGTGGCTCATAACTTGAACTCCTCATCGTGAGGAGAACAGGTTCAAAGTGCCTTCTCGAGAAGAGCACCAAGTTCTTTTTCAAACAACGTGACGAGCGCTTCGCCAACCTCGCCTTGAAGTTCATCGGGAAGCAATCGAAGGCCGAGGCGGGTGGCGGCTCGAGTGGCTTTCAGTTCCGCATAGATACTGCGAGCTTTGGACTGGAAATAATACGCAACAGCCTCTTTGATTTCAGCCTTCAAATCAGGGTCTTCCTCGACCTTGGCCCGAATATGACTCTTGAGTTCATCCTTCACGAGGTCCCGAAAGGCTTCAATCACCAAATCTTCGGTGGACATCAACTCTTGGAGTTGACTTTGGATGCTTCCGGTCAACAGACGCTCAATCGCCATGACCGTCCTAAGGGCTCCTACGGTTTCAATCCGTCGCTTGACCTTCAGCCCAAAAACGACCCGTTCCAAGCCATTGGTCGAGCAAAGTGGAGGCAAACAAACGACCCGCATCAGCCGCCTCTGGCCAAGCCTGTTTGACCATGTACAACTGGCTGGCCAAATCATGACGGTCATCACCGACCAACATTCGGTGCCATGTCAGTTCCTCAAGTCGTGGCGTTGACAATTCTGGATGGGTGAGGCAGGGAAGGAGAAGTTCGCTGATCGCCATGCTTCGCTGATCGACATCCATCGTTGGCCAAACCTTGGCCAAACGTTTCAATTGTCGCTCCGAGAGGCCAGACATCATGCCTGCGGCAGGTGATGGGACCTCGGGAAGGGGGACAACTCGAAGCGTGCCTTCCTCCTTGAGATGGTTCAACACGGTGGTGTGAATGGGGTCCATGTTGGTTTCAAGAGATGAACGAGACCAGAGACCGAGGGTAATGAATGGCCGGAGCTTACGGACCCTACGCCCGTTGGGTGCGATGAAGGCTGCCAGCGCGGCGGCTTGGAGGACAGGATCAATGGCACCGGAAAAGGCCCGGTGTTTGGCACCCATCTCCACCGTGGCCATCAATGGAACAAGATGAAGGTGTTCGGACGAGGCGAGTTCGTCCACCGACCATGTGGCCTCTTCGACGTCCAACACCACGGTGAGACCGTTGGTTTCAACCGACCATGCAGGAGGAGCATCTCGAGGAAGGTGATGTCGAGGAGTGAACAATCGGCGACGGTACCGAACGCCGACATCGAGCAAGGCAGCTTCGAGTTGACCGATGGCGAGGACACCTTCTGGTGTGGCAGGAGCGGTCAGGTGAACCATCTCTGCCGATTTGATGGCGAGACCGTGTGCTTCCAACATCGCCCTGGACGAAACGAACATCGGTGTTGCAAGGAGGTCGCGCATTGTGAACAAACCGGAGGAACGTTGCGTTCCTCATGAAGGTGTTCGTGCCAGTGGCTCAATCACTCGACCATGAGGCGGAGTTCGTCTCGCTTGTAGCGCCAGTCGCTAGGGAGGCGGTTTTCACTGATGTAGTAAGAGGCAAGACGGCGGATTTTAGCTTCGGTGATTTCGAGGGCTCGCTTGTTGTGAATGTCCTTGTGGTTGCCGGAGCCAAGGTGGTTGATGATGGCGACAGCCTGACGCATGAGGTTCATCATGTCTTCAGGGTAGCTGCCGGTCATGTTGTTCTCTGCGAGAACTTGGCCAATGCGCTTGCCGAGGACAAGACGGACGTTCGGGACGGCGTGCTTGTCACGGAGGATGGTGCCGATTTCGGCGGTGGAGTGTCCGGCCTTGGCCAAGTCAAGAATGAGGGACTGAACAGCATCTTTGTCGGTGTTGGACCACTCAGGTGCCTCGGAAACGTGAGGACGGGTTGAGCCACTCTGGCCTTTTCGGGACTTGTACATACGTGCCATATCACAACACCAAGCGGCCTTCCGACTTATCTCCCCTTCTTAATCACTCCGCCATTCACTGGCGTGCTGTAGGCTCATCACTTCTTCTTTCGTTGGTGTGATTTCGCAAGGGTTCCGGGCGTACCACCCCATTCCCAACCTGCAGCAACCGCGCGGGCCAAACCAATGCAATCTCCGCCCTGAAGAATCCTGAGGTCATCGCCCATTCGGATGGTCGGGTCCGCCTCTTTGACCAACTGGGCAAAGACGTCACCTTTCCAAACCACATCGCCATGCAAAACAACAACTTTGAGCGCCTGATGTTGATGGAGGTGCTCCACTGCCGCTCTCGAAAACGAGAATCCATTGCGATCGATGGACCAAACAGCTATTTGTGTCCCATTGAGTTCAAGTCGCCAGCGAGGAAGTTTGCCACGGACGACCAAATCCTCACACCATGAATCGGTGCCTGTCACCTTGCGGGCGAGGCTTTTGAAATGCTCCTTGAGTCGAAGGTTGTTCTTTTGATTCTTTAATTCATAGCGCTCTCGGGCGTCCTTGACCGCTGCGCTCAATCGAGCCAAGGCATCGAAATTCGTCGAACCTTGACCCTCACGAGTATTCACAACGTTAACGGAAAGGAAGGACAAATCCATGTCCGTGTGATTGATGATCTCCTTGTAGCCGACGCGCTGCACCAAGGCTGTCAACATCCTTCGGACACGGTCAAGTTCATCCGACGACCAATCTCCTGTCACCGGTACATCGTAGTTGGCGGCGGGCCAAGCATCCTCAAGGTCCCTTGGTACAAGACCCAGAGGTGAGGTCATCATCACCTCATGACAACCCGTTGTGGCGATGGCGCGCAGGAATTGGCTGTGTGATTTTGAAAGCCTGTATGGCTTTCTCGCCGAACAAGGTAAGAGAATCATCACGGTGCGAACAGGCAAGGGTGCCTCGTAAGCCTCCGTCATGAACCGTTCCCAATCAACCACCAGCGGATCGCGCAAGGCGTTGGGCGAAAAACAAGCAAACTCGGTCGTGGCAGGCATGTGTGAAGCCAAGACTCCCTCGTGCTGAGCGGCCAGTTCCTGATGCCGTCGAAGGTGTTCCACGAGGCGAGGACTTGACTGACTTTGCTGGACGGCCAGCGACCGCAGGGAACCGGACATAACAGCTGCTCGGACCTCATCAAGTGCTTTGACCATGTGATAGGCTTGAGCCTCGATGCTCGTCACTTCGTGTTCAAGAGGAAGGCGTGGACCCCATGCGGTCAACATGACATTGTTAGCCGACGCCTCTCTGCATCGAGCAAGGTCAAACAAATCGACGCCCATGGACACGAGCACGCTGAGGTTGTCCGGGCCACCAAGGCCGGGTGTCCAGAGAAGGGCACCAGGGAATCGATGTTTGAGGGTCATCACCGCCAAGGGTAATTTACCCGGTTGGCTGGCCAATTGAACTGCATCGGTCAACACCACGATTTCGGGAGCAAGCGATGGGTCGGTCAGTGCATCATCGTGATTCATCCGCTGCCAAGAGACCGGCAACAGGGAGGATGTTCCTTGCGCCTCCCCTGCATTCGCATCTTCGAGTGATGGAGGAAGGACGTGTCCGACGTTGACTGAATACGTTGGTCCTTCGACAGTGAATTCAGGTGGGGAGAACGCACCTCGAGATGTGATGCTCAAGACCGAGGGTAACGATGCTGAGGAGGTTGAGGAAAACGGTGCATAGTCTACAGGAAGAAGGGGGTCGTCTTGCATCAACACCAGCGCTGGTGTCTTGGCCGTTGGTGATTTTCGGTCACCCAGACCCCAAACACGGCCGTAGCGGTCGCGATGCAAAACGGTTCGCCCAAGGGCATCGGCCATACCATGCCCTGCGGCCGTATCTTCTTGAAGAGTTTGAACCCAAACCGGGGGGAGGGTTTTGAAAGACGCCCTCTCACGCCATGTCATGGGATGGGGCAAAGGTGAGCGCCGAGCCGTGGTGCTCGTTCTCCTTCTGCTGCTTCTTGGGGTCCCTGCCGGCGCCCAGACGAATCAACCCATCCAACTCGATGAGGGGGCGTCCGTCATTGAGCTCACCTCAGGTCAGGTGCAGCAGGTGCAATTCACCTTGGCACCTCAAACGGCGGCGGTCCTGTCGTGGTCGTGTGCATCTTGCGATGTTGAGGTGGACGAACATGATGCCGATCTTGTCATTGAGGCCCACGGGGACAGAATGCTCAGTGTTCAGGCCAACCAAAGCGACATCCTCACACTGACCTTCACGGCCGATTCAAGCGAAGACGTCGAAGTGCTGCTGTTCAACAATGTCAGCACGTCGATGAACACCCAACGTCCTGCCCCGGGTGCACCCACTGAGGTTGCCACTCCCGTTGAGTGCGCCTCAGCCATGGCATGCTTGACGGCCAATGACCAGCACCTCTTTGCCGTCCCAGGAACCAATGAACTGGCCACAATAAGTGGCATGGTGAAAGCCAACACCCATCATCACGTGGCGTTCAACGTCTCACTGGGCGACACCATCGAGTGGCAGTGGATGGCGACCACCAATGCCCTGACCGTCGAGTTCTTCCACCAAACCGAGACGAGTGAAACGCTCATCGATGTCGTCCACAACACCGATGCACCCACGGTTTGGTCAGCGTCAGCTCCGCATGGAGAACACTGGACAGCACCTGCTGACGGGCGGTTTATCGCTCGCCTTACGACGCAGGCCCCCACCGCATTTTGGGTCGCCCATGTCGTTCACCACCCGCTTGTATCGGTCCAATCCTTGATGGAAAGCAACCTCACATCCGGCGCTGTCATCCTCGGCCACGAGAACATCACGGCCCCGTTTTCCTGGGATGATGTCCACGAACTGACCGTGAAGGCGGTTCACCACCCTCTGGCGTTCTCCGTTGACCAATTGCTCAACGGTGCTTGGGTGGACGGTTCGACCCAGATCCTCCAACCCGGAGCACCGATGAAGGTCTATCCCTATCCAGACGTGAGTGCAGGTCGAATCAAGGTGACCGATGCCCCCGTCTTCATGCTCGAAGCATCCATTCGTTCCTTTGATGATCTCTCCGGACTTGAAGCACCCTCCTATCGACCAACGGACTTTGCCTCAGATAATGCATCATGGCCTGTAATCAACCTCACAAAAGCCACACCCGGGGAACTGACCCTGGCGGTTCATGACACAACAGACACCTACCGTTTGGTGGTTGATGGCTGGAGCGAATCCATCCATTTCGTTCAGTTCGTCGTTGAGGGCGATGTAACAGGACTTGAGATTCAACTATGGGACATCGATCAAAACACCGGTGAAGTGTTGGCGACAGATATCACCCGCCCGGTAGGCGAACAACTCCGAATCGGTTTGCAAGTCGGCCGTGGTACGCATTACCTCCAACTCCGGTTCCAAAATGCATCTGAAGCCACGCCACACCTCTGGGGAGAAGAGGTGCCTTCGAGAACCTACACCCTGCGACCCGCCTACACGCTGATCGATGAAGGCGATGAGCCATGGTACCCACCCAGCGAAGACGCTGTTTTCTGGGGTGGAGTAGCACGTTGGTTCATGGGGCTTCTGTTCTTATTGCCCGTGGTTTACCTGATGGTCCACATCAAACGGTCCCAAGCCTTTGCAGCCTCCGTGGCTGCCAAGAAAGAGAGGTTATCATGGTACATCACAAGGCTGGACAGCGGTGAAAGCACCCCAAAGCAAGCGCGAATGGACATGAGCAAGGCCTTGCGAGCCGTCGCTGAACTTGATTGGAACGAAGGCCTGGAGGCTTGGGGGCCGAAGCGGTTGGAACATCGAACCGAAGACATCGCACTCGCTATTTGGAGTGTCGACAATCGCTTAGCAACGCAGGAGGAGGCTTGGCCGGTCGTGGTAGGCGTTCATGTCCTGAATGGTACATGGGATCTTGCTGCTCTCCGATTTGATGCTCCCGAAGGACAAGGCTTTGAAGTCGCTCATGTAGAGCCACGCTTCCTTTTCCAAGGCGAGGAAGTCTTCCTTGACACCATGGGGCCTGGCCACCGCACCTACCTCATCGTCGAATTGGTGGGACCCGCACAGCGAGTTGACGTTGAACTCAATGGCCGTATGGACGGTCAACCGTTCGCTGCTCGAGTTCCCGAAACCCTCGAACGATGACCAGCCGGTCAACCACGACGGCGCTCTTTCGCATCTTCGAGGATGCTGGCCTCAACATCGCCGGGGGCAAGGTCCGCTCGCATAGCATCCAAACCCTTCCGTGTGGCTTTGGGGACTTTCTTCGGCATGTGGAGTTTCAAAAGCACCACCACATCACCTCGGCCTCCACCTCGCTGCCTGGGAAGTCCGCGCTTTCGCAATTCGATGGTCTCACCGGAGTTGGAGAGAGCTGGAATCTTGATCACCAGCGGTTTACCGTCGAGATGCTCCAACTCCACCGTGGTTCCCAGGACCAAATCGGCATAGCCAAGCGGCAGGGACATGATAAGGTCGGAACCAGAACGTTCGAACCAATCGTGCTGGTCGACTTCGAGCTCAATGAACAAGTCACCGGGTTCACCTACACCTTGCGGAGCGGGTTCACCTTTCCCTCGCATCCTCATTCGGGTGCCATCCTCAGCGCCTTCTGGGACGCTGAATCGAAGCGTGCTTGATTTAAGTTGTTGGCCGCGACCCGAACAATCGGTACACGGATGGTCGGCCACTTTCCCTCGCCCACCACAATCTTGGCAGGCCTGAACCGCTTCTTGAATGAACGGCCCCACTTGTTGTCGAACACGGACTTGTCCTCTTCCAGCGCACCTGTCGCATGAGGTCAAGGCACCACCTTCTGCACCTGTTCCATCGCACGTTGTGCACGGTTCAGGGAGGTCAACAACCACCTCTTGGTCTGAACCGAGGAATACATCACGGAGCGAGATGGAGTGTCGAATGAGAATATCTGAACCACGACGTGCAGAACTACGGCGTGAGCCACCTCCAAAAAACGAGGAAAAGAAATCACCGCCGAGGATGTCCTCGAGATTGATGTTGAAGCCACCTCCACCGAAGGGTGAACCTTGGGGCCCGCTGTGCCCAAATCGGTCGTATTGAGCACGCTTTTGGTCGTCTGAAAGGACGGCATAGGCTTCTTGGATTTCTTTGAAGCGATCCTCCGCATCCTCTTCGGTACTCCGGTCAGGGTGATATTTTCGAGCCAAGCGACGGAAGGCGTTCTTCAGGTCACTGGCCGAAGCCGACTTCTCAACGTCAAGGACGTCGTAGTAGTCTCGCTTCTCACTCATCTTGGCGTCCTCGTTCAAGACGACGGGGGACCTGCTTTGAACCTCACGCTTGTCCTTCAAAGGTCCAAGCCACAATGCGGGCAGAATCGCTCAGAGGGAGACACGGGTGCAGCGCAACCTCGGCATGTCGGGCCCGTGGTGGCTATAGGACTGGACGACGAGGGAGGTTGACCCATCATGGCCATGCTTTCCAGTGATTCGGAAACAGCCGGCACGGTCTTCCCAACGGGCGATGCTTGAGCGCCGCCCCGAACTTGTCCTGATGTGGTCATCACGGTTTCAACCCCGCCCGAATCGCTCATCGAGGTGATGTTGACCTCCGAATCATCCTCTCCTTTGTTGAGACGAAGCGGAGCCACAGGGCGTTGTGCCGTAACCGGGGCTGCTGAGGCAGCTTGTCGCAATCTTGCCTGCCGTTGGGCTTCACGCTCGGCCTTGCTATCAATCCCAAAGAAACCGAAAAGCGTGTCTAAAAAACGGTCCATAGGACCGCTTTTTCTGCTCGCACCCATCGTTCCGACAACGGTTTCGTCGTCCAAGGTAGCGCTACCGGTGACGCGGGCGTTGGCCTTGACGATATGAGACGCTTCACTGAGCATTTGGACCTCCACCTTGGCCTCGTCGCCCAATTCCATTTCCGGAGCCTCTCCTGAAATTTCTGAAACCGAACGATTCAGGCCATGCTTGTCCACCGGGTTCAAGGTCCCATCGAGGTGTGCATCGGTTGCCCAAACACCTCGTTCTTCTGCCTCATAGACATGTTTGATTTTTCTCATGGCCTTTGCCCGGTTGTATTCATGGTCTTTGACCACGCCTGAGCGACGATAGACCACCACACCGAGCAGCAAGGCCACACCGTACCAACCGTACATCAATCGTGGTTCGAGTTCAAACATGGTCTGCAGCGGCGGGAGCGAAAAGTGGGAGGCACCCATCACGAGAAGTGGCAACACGCTGAGGCTGCGGTTTGTGACACCACGTGATTCAGCCATCGTGCTCAGCCTCCCGTTTTGGTGATTACCTGATGTATCTATTGGCTGAATGTTTCTATGAACGGTCGCTTGGTATTCGCCCACGGCGAACCAGTCCATCCACCAATCCCAACGTAAAACTGGTGTGAAGCATCAGCAAACAAAGCGGCACCCCCAACAGGGCCAACCATCCGTCGCCACGTGCAGTACGATCGAGACCAGCCAATCCAAGGACTGCCCCGTAGCAGGCAGCAAGTCCCCACCAACGTGGCTCACCTGTGGCCACCATGGCCAAGGTCACGAGAAGGCCAAGCAGAGGGAGAAATTCCTGCCATGTCGCACGCCGGGGGTGCTTCATCAGGACCTTCGTCCGCCAAAACCCATACCTGTGCCCCATTTTCCACCAGTTGACCAGGGAGGTTCGTTTGTGCATGTGGACCGTCGGGCCACCATCCCTGTACAGAATGTATCCTGATTTCAGCAAGCGCATGGAGAGTTCACTGTCCTGACTTGTGATGAACGATTCATCCCAACCGCCGACGGCGCTCAACGAAGAGCGTCGATGCATGACAAAAGCTGGGACCTTTGTTGGTTCTCGACCACGGAATTGACTGAATTGTCCACCGCTTCGCCCGAGGGGTGATGCCAAAGCACCGTCGATCCAACGTGCTGTTCGGGTAGTTGATTGTTGAGCAGGAAGCACCCGCACACCAACACCCGAAAGGTCTGCGCCAGCTTCAACCTCACACGCGGCCCATGCCTGAAAGCGTCGTTCAAGATGGTCAGGAGCAACGGTGGCATGACCAATCATCTCAACCAGAAACTCCACGCTGTCCGGCAGTGTTTGAAGAGCCAGGTTTCGAGCATGAGCAACGGTGCGATTCGGGTTTTTCATCAAGGAAAGGGAAGGCCACTCCTCACCTTGATGCGCTTCAATGATGCGCTCCACCACCCTTTGTGTACCGTCGGTGGAACCGCCGTCGAGCACCAAAATCATGTGTCGGGTAGGTTCGGTGGTTTGCTTGAGCAGCGACAACAAGCAGGCTTCAATGTGTTCAACTTCGTTGTAAACGGGGATGACGGTCGCCAGTTCCGGACCTTCAGCCCCATCCATGTGAGGTGGTCATGGGAGTCGGTTTTCACCTCTTCGTCTCATGTGCTCACCCACGGTATGTTCTTTGAGGTCAACCGCCTCCCTCGTCCATGGATGGTTCACGCTTGCGGCTCACCGGTGTGGGCGAGGGGTTCTCGACCCGAATCACCACCACACTCTCGGGGGTTGATTCACCCACCAAGGTGCTGGAAGCGCTTCAAAACCTCTTCCCTGAGGTCGCGCCACAGGAACTTGAAAGCGAACCTTCGTTGGGCCATCCAATCAGCGCGACATGGGTGTTCGATGATGTTTCACTTGCTTTGTTTCTTCAGCAACTCCACGAGCAACGAATTCTGGACACGGCCCTGGATGCTATGTCAATGGACATGGATGGAAACACCACCACCTTCCAGATTGCACGACAGGCCGCCGTCGCTGGGAAAATCGCTTTTCCAATACCCGGTGATGACCCCTTGGGAGGCGTGTTTTCCATCACGATCACCGGAGATGGCCTGGAGGATTGGCTTCAGGCAGCAACATGGCATGCAGGACGAACACAAATACCGCGCCATATCGACGACGACCACTCCATGACCGAAGACGGCGAGCCTACAACGTGGGTTTGAACACCTTACTCAGGAAGGCCAGCATTTCCCCATCACGACCAGCCCACTCCAACCCTGAATCAAGGCTCGGATTCAACCATTGAATGGCTTGATGGACATTCAGCGATACGTCTCTCTGGCCATCCTCCACAGAGGAATGAATCAAGTGAATGACAAAGGCCTCTGTTCCCCGGCGCCTGTACCAAGAGCCAAGGGGGTGGCCCGCCCTTACATCAAGCGCCAATTCTTCGCGCAGTTCACGTTCAAGAGCCTTCGACCAAGGTTCTCCAGCCTCGCATTTTCCACCCGGAAATTCCCATTGGAGCGCATCGGCCTCGCCTGCAGACCGTTGGGCGACAAGCACCTCGCCAGATGGCGATGAAATCGCGGCAGCGACCACATGCTGTGGTGCCACAGGATAAGGACGAAGCATGTAAGCCAAACACGCATCAACCGTCGCCACGCCTTGTTCAACCGAAAACTTCCCTTCGCCGGGGAGATGCAGAAACAACACCGGCGGAGGGACCGGATCTTCTGAAGGCTGCTCACAGACGGCCTTCATGGTGGCGTGGTAAGTCTCGTTGCATAGATACGCACCTGCATCCGTTGAGCGTGTGAACGGGACGGGGAAGTGTTCAGCCTGCCACAACGAGAGGTCCAACCAACAACCGCGATGACCCTCTCCATCCAATCGGCCACCGTTGATCTGACGTCCTTCGTTGTCCGGAATTCGCATATCAAGTCGGTCTTGAGCGAGTTGTTCCAAGCGGGGATGTTCACAAGATTCGCACAAACCCACATGGAGAATGGCATCCCAGTTCATCCCGTTTCGGACGAGCGCTGCTGTGCGTTGGGCGCCTCGGGCGTCAACAGTCAACACATCGGTTTCGACTCGAACGGGGAACACGTGCTGTGTCCAAGGGTCCACCAGTTCATGAGAAGGATGGAGGCGATTCACCACCTGTTGACTGATGTTGGTGTCGTTCCCGCCAAACGGTTCAAACCCGGTCACCAGTACACGTTGCACAGGCTCCATGGGCACAGATGAGAAGGCAGGTTTTTGATTCATCCGCCCTCAACATCGGCGTCATCTTCACAAACATGAGACGCCAGCCTCCGCCATGGAAGAGGAACTCGTGGTCCAATTGGCTCCCGAATCCTCCCCACCCAAAGAGGGCATCTTCCCCGTGCGAATCGTCAAAGAGATTTGGCGTGAAATCACCTTTGGCGTGGGGACATGGGGGGCGTTGCGTCCCTTGATTGCCGCAGCCTTGGCGGCTGTGCCGTTCCTTTTCCTCGGACAGCATTTCAACCGACAACATCGGCGTGGGCTTGAATGGGGATTTCTGCAAATCCCGTTGGCCCTCACCATTATCCTGTGGTTCGGGCTCTATTTGTGGTCGATTTTTGACGCATGGAGGGACGCCGTCAGTGCGATGGGCGGGCCTCAGGACCAGAGTTGATCACGAATCGGAATGGAGCCGTCGGCAAGCCCCGCCAAATCTGCGCGGTCGTCGTCGTCAAAGTCACTTGGTAAACTCCCGAAGATGACGTTCGCAACGTCAGCGGATTCAATGGCCCAATACATCACTGAATCATCGTTGCTCGAATGACCAGGGTGTTCCGGATCTTCGTGGTCAACGGGCGATTCATACACCAAATTAACCAAACCGAGAAGATGGCCGACTTCGTGAACCAACACGCTGTTTTCTACATCCTCAACCGATGGCCGTCCAAACGGGCCGTCCGCCTCGTCAATGGAATCGCTGAACAGGGCGACGGTCGAGGCGTCCACGGCCACACCGAGCACCGAGTCCGAATCGTACGTACCTGCAGGGAAGAGGATTTGCCAGTACAACGTGGTGCCGTCTCGTGGTGAGGTGTCTTTTTGCTCCCAGCCTTTGTCTCGAACATCCTGAGCTGACCAGGCGCCATCGTGCCCGAAATCAACCTCATCGTACTCAACAGAAATGCCGGATGGCTTGTCGCAGACGCTTTCCAACCTGTCGATCAGGAGGTCGACGCTGCTTGAGAAAGGTCGATAGCCTGGTTCATGGTCAATTTCGATCACCATCGAGGTGTACATGCTGCTGCGCAGACAGGCCAGTGTGAGACCTCCTGGAACCCCTTTTTTCTCGGGTAAGACATCCAAGCCGTCGCTTCCAAGGCACCCAGCCATGGAACTGCTCATCACAAAGACGACCAGCATAATCGCCAGATTTCGCTTTGCCATGACCATCACACACGAACCTCCACTTTTGAACATCTGCCTACCAGTCATCAGGAATGTCAAGAGGTGAAAACAATTGCCCGGGTCCCGTGGCAAGAGCGAGCTGAGTCCGCGCAAGATGTTCCCACTGGCGCAGGGCAAGAATAGCGTCGATGATGGAGGTGTTGATTTCGACCAAAGTCACGCGAATCAACGTATCAAGAATGTCCATGCGTTGATTGTCAACGATGTTCATCACTTTCTCGAGGTCGAAGGAGGCGCTTGTGGTGGGCGAAACAGTCTCGATCGGCCAAGGCGAATGAACCCGCTCGTTCACGGTCTCACCGGTGTTGTCGAGATGTTGTGTGAGCGTCTTCATGAGTTGGTTGAGGTGTTTCTGAATGACCAATGAAACCTCCACGAGTGGCATGTTAAGTTGATTGACCAGATTGACGGTTCGCTCTGTGAGCGTCACCAGCCCATCAACCGACTCGTCTGCCAAGGTTGTCCCTCACTTCTTGGAAAGTGCATCGATGTACTGCCATCCGTAGGAATTCCACTGCTCTTGTGTCCAACCATCGGGAAGGCCGGTTGGTGGAACCGGAGCGGGTTGAGAGCGGTCGGGTCCTGCCATGGGCGGAGGAGGGACGGCGCTGCTTGGTGGAGGGGGAACAGGACTGGTCGGTGCAGGAGGGACGGAAGCCAAGGCCGGCACGGATTTTCCAGCGTTCATCTCCTCTGCGACCACGTCGGTTTGGTCGGCCAGTTCCTCTTCGGTTTCAGGGGCGAGCAGACGTCGGCGAAGCACCATGGCGTAGAGTCCAAAGGAAACCGAAGCCAACGCAATGATGAACAGCGTGACACTGAACACATCGGTGGAAAGTTGTTGGGAGAGCGCTGCACCGTCTCGAACCGTTTCTTCCTTGACGAGCAAAGAATCCACACTGCGCCGGTCCATCTCTACACCGTCCACGAGCACGACCACGCGATAGTCAAGGCTGGAGCCGGCGGGTTCGTTCGCAACAACGGAAAGTGAGGTCATGAGTTGGTCTCCGGGTGAAGCATCAAGCTCCACTGTGGACACAGTCGCCCAAAAGCCTCCGTCGACGAGTTCTTGGAGAGCAAAGGCCACTTTACCGCTACCTCCCAAATTGTCGACCTTCACCATCATCTTGGCGGTTTCGCCCTCATAGGGACTTGGAACATCCCACTGAAGCGAGGTCGCTTCGTGCTGCAGATCGACGCGTGGGCCAACAAGGGCCATCGGCCAAGAGGCGAAGGGGTCGCTCATTGCGTTGCTATCGGTGTCGTAGGGGTTACCTGCTTCGTCGGAGCCGGACACCCAAACGTCGACCGTGTAAGTCGGCAGAAGCGTCGTTGCACCGGAGTCCGTGAGATCGAGAGAACCGCTCCAGAAGTACTGCTGACCAAACGGCGTGATGTCAGGCAACAGCACGCTGCCCCGAGAAATTTCAGCTTCACCAGCCTTCACACGGTAGTGCAGCACGGCGGCTTCGTTGGTATCAAAGCCGTTCTCGTCGTTCGTGATCAGAATCACTTCGATGTCGCTGGCATCGCCGATTGAAAGCGGTGAGCCCTCAGGAACACCGTTGAGCGTGATGCTGTCGATCGTGGGGCGGGCGCTGTCCACAGCCAAGCGGACGCGCGGGGAGAAGGCGGTCTCGTCAAGGGCAATACCGGGCAAGTCATCCATGCTCAGTCGGAGGTCAAGACGACCGGAGCGAACGGCCGGAACCAAGAGGTCAAGGCTGAATTCTCCGTCGTCCCTTGTCGATGTTCTCCAGTTGTTTTCAAAGTCCCCAAAGACCACGTCAAAGGCACCAGCAGGTGCGGGCGTCTCGTCCTCCGAAAACAGGACTCGGCCGGAGACACGAAGGGCTTGACCTGCACCGATGATGGTCTCGAAATTCTCATCGTTGTAGTGGTTCTCACTGTTGCGCAGTTCAATCGCACGAATTTTACCGGGTTGGGTATCAAATCGGAAATCGTTATCGAGGCTCCACCAATCATCTCCCATTCCTTCCTCGACTTCGAAACAAGGAGTCATTTCATTGTCGTTGCATGGCATATCGGTGACCCTGACCCGAGGCAAGAAGTGCGATTCACCGTTGGTGTCGTAGGCTTCGGGGAACATCCATGTCAGTTGGAATCGGGCTTGAATGATGATGACCGACTCGTTGCCTTCTTCAAGACTGACGGTTGAATAGAGGTTGGACACGGCGATGTTGTCAGAACCGGAGGTCATCACGGCCACAGGATGACCGTCAGCGCCCTCTGCGAGGGAGATGAACATTGACGATTCGTCGTCGTCAAAGTCTCCGCTGAGAGCAACCTGGACATATTGGATATCTTGCCAGCCGTTGATGTCGCTGAGTTTGATCTGCGCCGTGTAGGGGACGCCAGGATGGAGTGGCTCGTAGTCATCGTGCCCCAAGATGGAAGAGTTCCCGAGGTCAACCGCCGGCTCGAACTCCTGACGAATAACATAGGTCACCAGGTCTGCATCCCAATCGGGAAGAACCTCACCGGGACGGTAGCCACACGTGATGGTGGATGTCGGGCAAACGGGACCACGACCCATCGCAATCTCGTTGTTTTGCTCGTCCTCACCAGAGACGTAGAAGGAAACACGCTGCTTGTGAAGGAGCATGGAATCGTCAATGAGGCCTTCAAAGATGTTGAGTCCACCCGCTCGGGTTTCGGGGGACGAAAGGGTCTTCACCTCATATTCGTCCTCGTTTGGCAAACCGTCAAAGTTGTAATCGGTGCATCCGATGGCATCGCTGGCTTTGCACCCAACCCAATAGTGAAGGTTCAACTGTCGTGGTGGGTCGACAGAATCCTGCACAACGATGGAGACGGCTTGGCCGGCACCAGGCGCACCTGCATGCCGTTCTTCACTGTCCATGGGCGTGGCACTCAACACAAGGGGAGAATTACCGTCAAGAATGAGTCGAATGGAATTGTAATTCGGGTTGGTGAAGGTCGAGCCGTTCTCGAGGTTCACCGCTTGGACATAGAAGATCATGCCGCCTGGAGCCGATTCAATCGGTGACATGAACGTCATGTTGTAAGCACCGAATGCTGGGTTGACCTCTTCGTAGAGCACCATCGGTTCGCCAAGTGGGTCCCCGTCAAACGTCACGTTCTGTCCGATGACACGGATGGAAAAGCTTCCGGCAGGTGGCATGAGTTGTGAATCTTGGAAATGCATCGAGCCACTGAAACTCAAGTTGAATCCTCCCCGCACCCAGTCCATGGGATACAGTTGACGACCGGTTTCCTCCCAGACGCGCAGTCCGTCAAGTTGGATGTCATTTTCAACGACCAATTCCATGTCCGAAGTGACCCACTGACTGACGGCCACACCGAAGTCATCCTCAACGGTGATCACCGCTTCCGTGCTGCTCTCATCGTCCCAAGACCAGTTCATCTTGGTCGGCATCCAAATCGAGACCACACCATTGGCATCAACGGTAGAGGTGCAGTTCGCTGCATCAAACACCACGATGCCCCCGGCATCAGAATTGACGGAACATGCATCACCTCGCAACCACGTAAAGGTCGGGTTATCCCCGTGGGTGTGCTCAATGGCAACGACCGCCTTGGTGACGTGGTCAACCTCATCGCCCGGGGCGACACGTGTGATGAAATTGCGGAACAAACCATCGGGGGCAGCCAAGCCACCCTCAAACGAGGCATCAACAGCACGGGTTTGCATCGCATAGGTGACGTCGATGTTGGAAATCTTTACCCGGCCTGAACTGGCCGCCTTGACAGCGATGGGGATGGTAACCATACCGTCGCCGTTTTCAGGGATGTGGTCGTTGAATGCATCCACCAGAGTGGGGGCTTTCTTGACGATTGGACCCACTGGGGAGTCATCGCTGGCGACCACAGAGGATTCGTTGAGGAAAATGTCCGACTCCCAGTCGTAGGTTCCGTCACCACCGATATCGAGCATGGGTCGGTCGGGATAGCCCTCCTCGTATTCCAATACAAATTGGTCAATGCTCGGCGAAACATCGTTGTTTGAACTGGAAAAGAACACGGCGTAGCGAAGCGTGTTTCCCGCCGCTTCCGTCGAGAAACTGGTCTCTTGATTGTTGGAGGCGTCCAGCCATGTGCTACCGTTATCGTTGGAAACCACGACATCAAGGGTCGTTCCAGCCGGAACATCTGCTGTCCACGAGGGGCGGACCTTCCCGACCTTGGTGCCGGTATTGAAGTAGGGCGAGGTCCAGTCGCCTGAAACTTTGTAGTCGGTGGCGTACTCAATGTCAACCCACCATGAGACGGCTGTTGATCCGATGAGTTGTGCTTTCCATACGAGTTCGGTGCCGGGATGATCAAAGTGAATGGTCGCTTCAGATTCAACCTCCTCCCAGTGCGTTCCGTTGTCGGCTGAAATCCAGTAGTCCACGCGGTCGCCGATAGAGGCAGCAGACCAATAGGTCTGAACGTTGGCTGAGAGAACATCATCTCCGGTTTGGATCACTTCGCCGTACCACGTTGTCGTACCGGGTGCCGGGGTGGTCTCGTACGTCCAGCCGGTTCCAAATTCACGATAGTAAAGGGTTGCACCCGACCACGTCGAGTATCCACAGTCCACGGTGACAAATCGCTCACCATCGAATTGCAAGCCGTAGCCAAGCCGTGAAATCTGGCGGGTGTTCGATTCAGGAATCAGAGCAGAAGAACTGCCGGAGACCGTCCATGCTTCCAGTTGGTCACGGTCGTTGTAGGGTGAATCCTCTTGACATCGCATGTAGAAGGTCGAGCCGTTGACCTCCAGGCCGCGAACCATCTGCTTTTGGCTTCCGCTGTAAGTACCACCGCATTCCCAACTCGAACCAGCGGCTGAAGTGTAGCTGTAGAAGTCTTGGCTGCGTGTGTAGGTACCTGTGCCGTCGCCTGCGAATTCGTAGGAATACAAACGATTCATAGCGTTGTGCGCCACCCAAACTTGACCGGTATCTCGGTCGTAAGCAATGCCCGTGTATTCACCCACGGACGGCGAGATGTCGTAGGAATCAAGGCAAGTCCATGTATCGTCCCTGGAGATGTCCATCTCGAGCACACGGTGGTAGTTCACCGGCGCCGTGGAACCATAGGTGTAGCGGTAGCCAGAGAGAATGCCGAAGAGACGTTCATCATCGGTCACCGTCCAGTCTCGGAAGCCGTAGTATCCGTAATAGGAGGATGAGTGTTTCTGCGGGAGGGTACACGAGGCTTGGTCAAGCGTGATCACGGATTCACGAGTGGCGTTGTTAGGGTAAAGGCGCTCAACCACATTGTGGAAAGATGAAGACGACCACGTTGACAAAAACAGCCAGTCGTGATGTTTCAAAATCGCACCTTGGCTTTGAGCCATGAAACTTGACGACGTCTTCGTCAATTGCTGAGAATAGAGCGTCTCGGTGGTGTTTGATGTGTGGGGTTGGCGCAGGGCGTAGGAGCCGTTGTCAAGCCACGCATCGGAGTTCGGGTTGACGTATGCATCGTCACCGTGAGGAAGGAAATTTCTGCTGATGTTATCCATGGCCAGCGTCAGGTCACCACTCCGGTCGTCCACGTTGCTTTCTGCACCTCGAATCCAATGCACTCGATCATCGGCGACAACTTGGGACCATCCTGTGGCAGAAGCACCCGAGAGGGTCATGCTTACGTCTGTAACCAAGGCACCACGTGGAAGGGAGACGGAAGCACCCATATCGGGATTGGCCCCTTGGTACAACGCGATGTGCTCAACGGACCCATCGCTGAATTCGTACACATGGCGCGTCCCCGGCGCTGCTTCAGCCTCCGAAACGAACAGCCCAGCCATGGGGCTCAGTGGCGTGAAGACCATCACGAAAACGAGCAGGAAGAACACGGCCCGTGAACTGAAGTGTTGCTGGTCGCGACCTTGCATGACGCTGACACGCTTCACACATCATTTGAACCATGCGGTTCAGCGTCAGTTCGCAATTGGTCAGCTTGTTTGCCGTGAGTCGTATCGAATGGGAGATGAATCCCCACGCACGCCATCTTCTTCGTCATCGCGAACCTCGAACCAATCGTTCATCCAATCGCCGTCCGTGTCCCAATTCATCGGATTGCTGCCTTCGGCAAGATGGTCGTCGTCAAAGTCGAGCAAGTACCAACCAAATTCATGTTCACCCACATTGCGAACGGGTGCCGTGTTGGGGGAACCTTGGTAGTAAATTTCCCAAGCATCTGTACGGTTTCCTGCCATCAATACGACATCATCGGACGGATCGACAATAAGGAAGTTGGTGTCCTTGTCATCAACGATGTACCCGTATTGATTGTCAGGACCCCCGAATTTATCGAGTTTGAGATAGTTGAGAACCAATTCGTTCGGCTGGCCGAGGCCGAGTAGGGCTGCACGGAACTGCCAGCCTTCGGTGACCGGCATCCCATCGTAGGTTAATCCGCTGAGGCGAACAGCGTTTGGAGAGGCGTATTCGCTGGACGTGATGGCGTAGAATTCCTGGAAGTTGGTGTAGGATTCGTAGACACATCCGGCCCCAGAACAATCCCAATTCCCGTCTTGGTCTGGGTCAAGATTGGCATCATTCGGGTCGGCAGGATCAAGCGTGAACCATGTGAATTCCGTATCCGGCCGAGCCAAGGTCCCACCGGAGCCATCTTGTGAGAGGGGCAAACAAGAGTTGGTGTCCGTCGTGCACGGCCCGCCTGTTCCGACATCGATCCACACCACACGAATGTCAAGGTAAGAGGAGAAGTTGTCGTGGCTTTCGTTCCAGGCCAATTTGTATTCGTACCAGTCAGGGAGCATGTCTCCATCGGTGTCGTTATCGCTGGGGTTTGAACCGTACTTGAACACTTCTCGTCCGTCGGAATAGTTGTAATCTCGGACGTGGGAGACGACGGCTCCGTTTTCGACCGTTGTAAGGTAGGTGATGCTGTCGCCATCACTGTCGTTGAGGTCGGGGCGAGTTTGATTATCATACTCCATGAAGTTCGTGAACGGGAGGTTGCCAACGCCGTTCTGCACCACGATGCCCGACGGCGTGAAGGTGCGGTCTTCCCATGACCCTTGGGTTGCGGGGATATCGAAACTCGTACGGTCATACCAACCGTCATGGTCACCATCGTAGTTCACATCCCATGGATTGAGCGGGTTGGATGCCCAGTGGTTCTCCGTGGTGACGTCGTCCATGCCGTAGGTGGCATAGCAGTACTCCCAGCCGTCTGGAATACCATCGCTGTCGGAATCAGGGTGGGTTGGGTCAGCGACACCGCGCAAGCTTCGATTGAAGTTCTCGCTCTCAAGTTCGTTGATTTTCTCCATTCGTTCCACGGATTCGGGCCCCTTCTTGATGAAGTCCTGATAGAGTGCCTGTTGGGCTTGAAGAGCGGAAAACCCGAGTTCTTCTTGGTAGGCTGCCATCGCATCTTCACCGAAATCGATGATACCCAAGTTGGCTGGCACGGTGTTCCTGGTGAGGAATTTACCCCATGTTCTGGACTCCCATTCACGAAGGTTGCTGAACGTCTCGTTGGCATCAATATCGCCGTCGCCGTTGCAGTCAAAACTGTCTTGATCCGAATCAAGGTTGACATCGCCGTCGATCAGTGGATTGATGGCCCAGCGATTTTCATCCAGGTCCCATGACGTGAACCAGTATTCGAAACCGTCGTACATACCGTCACCATCGGTGTCAGGGATGGTCGGATCGGTCATGCCGAGGACGACTTCGATGAACGCATTGGGTGGCTCGCCTTGTTGCCAAGCGTTGAAGTCGTTCAACAGACGCTTGCCACGCGTTTCCTTGGAGATGAGGATGTTAAAGACGCGTTGTGCTTTCTCGGTGGGTTGCTGGAGATCACCGTCCACATGCAACAAAGGAGCATCGCTGGGATGGTCAATGCCGTTATCTGGTTGTTCACTTGCCAGCGCGAACTCTTGGCGGTCGATGAGACCGTCCTCGTCCCCGTCAAAGTCGCCATCCCCCGCCACCAGCGGATTCAGTGTCCAGGTCGCAGCCGAAACGTTCCAGGCGGTGAAGAGCAACTCCACACCATCGAGCATCCCGTCGCCGTCCGTATCTACATTGTTCGGGTCGGCCGTCAGACCCGTGAGGTTGGTTTGATTTTCCGTCAGGAAATCACCGAACGAAGCCGTGGTCGGGATGCCGGGCCACTGCTGAAGAGCGAAGGCCACCCCGATGGTGGTTACGAACCATTGCGGTGATGAACGGTTCGAGTCTGTCTCTGAGTAAAGGGGTGAAATCACATTGTATTCCTCCCAATTGGTCATTCCGTCATCGTCAGCATCTTGCCAGCGGTCGGTGGAATCCAACGGATTGAGGGTCCATGCATCGTCGAGCAGGTTCCATCGGGCAAACCAAATTTCCCATCCATCCGGCATACCATCATCATCAGTATCCGCACTCAACGGGTCAGCGGCGCCTACGCTGTAGGCTGAAAGGCCCGCCGTAACCGAACCAGATGCTCGGTCTGCAAAGGAGTCGTCGGGAGCACCCAAATCCCCGATGTGATCGAACAGTTTCGTGGTAAAGTTCCCCGGTAGTGGGACACCATCAAGCGTTTGGTTGCCGTTGAAGAGGTCCGAACGGATGTGGTATTCGAGGTAATTCACGAAGGCCTCATCTTGGGAAAGAACGCCATCACGATTGATGTCATAGCCGTCGCCGTCGGGATTCTCAAAGGCGTCTGAACCGTTGAGTGGGTTGACGCCAAGACGTGATGGGTCCCAAGAACACAAGCCCTTGGATTCCCAGCCATCAGGCAGTGTGTCGCCGTCTGAATCGATGAGGTTCGGATCGGCTACAGCCCATGCCTCAACCGCTTCGGGAGTCTCCCCGTAATCTTCGAACAAATCTCCGTTCAGCCCCATGGTTCGGACCACCGACCATTGGTATTCGCAAAGGTTGGGCAGACCGTCGCCGTCGGCGTCCCAATTGGCGTCATCAGCACGCAGTGGGTCGAGGCTCCAGTTGTTACCACCCGTGAAGGTATCACCGACCCAGCGGCGGTGCTGAATCTCCCAACCATCTGGCATGCCATCACCGTCGGTATCCGGGTTGGTGGGGTCCGTTGCCGTGTCGATGTTGGCCAGGGCGAGGTAGGTGGCGTTGGCTGCTTCGCCTTTGACGCTATCACAAATGTAGTCCAGTTGAACCGTATAGTAGCACCAAAGCGTGCTTTGTTCATAGAAGAAACCGTAGTATTCCGAACCGTCTCCCACACCGTCGCCGTCCGTATCGCCAAGGCGTGGGTCGGTGGCGTTGTAACCTTCCGGGGTGAGTTTAACGTAGCGATATTCGTCAAGGTTGGTCCACAAACGTTCGAGGTTCATGTCTCCTGATTGATCCAAATCCAAGCCGTCGGCGTCGTTGTCAAACAGGGCATCCCACGGATCGGTGGGGTCCAGTCCGTGAACAACCTCCCAACCGTCTGGCATGCCATCGGCATCCGAATCATTGGCACCAGGGTCCATGAGTTGCAAGTTGGCATAACGCCCTGGCGATGCTGCCCCAAAGACCGAGACGTTCCCCTCGCCCACCGAGGTTGCAATGGCGACGATTTCACCGGGGAGACGAGTTTGGTCCTGAACACCGTAGACGGCGGTGTAATCGCCTGCCAAAGCCCAAAGGCCCCATTCCGAGCCGATCAGCAATTCATCACCGGTTGGGTGAATGGCATGAATATTGTTGGTCTCCGTGGAAAGTTTCCCATCCACCCCGGGATGAACGTAAAGCCCGCTGTGTTCAATGAAATCATCGTTCAAGTCCAATTTGTGCAATCCGGACGGCGTTCCAAACCAAAGGGCTTGGGCGTTTGAGGACGATGGTCCATCCAACACCATGGCACGGATGGTAGCAGGGTTGTCGTTTGACCCCAAGGGGAGGCTTCGAAGTTCGTCAACATCCGTAGGATTTGGATTGTCTTCTGGCGTGTAGAAAAATCGCCATGATCCAGGTGCATCGTCCCTCGCTGAGACGGTATCAACGATGAACAAGCCCCGGTCCGTACCGATGAACAAGTGAAACGTCGTTCCACCAGCAAGACCGTGCTCAATCGAAGACACCGACGCATTGGCCTCGCTGAGGCCAGCAACAATGCCTGCGCCGAGTTCAAAGGTCGAAACGATGCTTGCACCTTCGTCGATTTCGACGATTTGGCCTTCGCCAGCATGGCCCAAGCCAATGGCGTGGAGGTTGACGTCTTCTCCTCCGAGCGGCGCCACTGCATGAATGGCCTCAGAAAGACTCCATGTCCACGTGCCGATGGAGCCTAAACCGCCATCAGCCTGCAAGGGCGCAACAGCGAAACCAATGTTGGTGCCCATGACCACCCCATAGGGCGTGCCGCCAGCTTCTGCAAGGAACCCGTCATGAAGAACAACACCTTGCGGCATGGAATGATGACTCTGCGCTGAAGCATCAAGATTCAACACGCTGACACCGTATTTTGTCATGGCATAGAGGACGCCATCGTGTTCGGCAAGCGACCTCACATCGTGGTGCATCACCGCCAGCGTATCCTCGGGTGCATCGTAAACCAGTGGCAGCGTCGTGAAGCCGACCTCTTCCCCGACCAACGTGGACTTGAGGCCAGGATACACCGTGTTGCCATCGTCATAATGGACGAGGTATTCCTCAAGCGTGGAGAGGGCCTCGCCAACTTTCAGTGCTGTGAGCGTTCGTGAGACATCGCTGGAAATACCACCATCACGGTTGGTGTCCCACCCGTCGCTGTCAGGGTCCTGAAGAGCGTTTGACCGATTTAAGGGGTCGAGGCCAAAGTGAACTTCCCATCCGTCGGGAATGCCATCACCGAAAGAAGGATACAGTGGGCGAATGGAGAATCCATCCCAAAGATATCGGTCCGAATCATCCAGCAGCGGGTCAGTGCCCAGCCAAAGGTCCTCACCCACGGGGTTCACCGCCCGCGAGGTACAGGCGGGCAACAAATTGTGGAAGGTGGCGTTGGTGCCGGAAGGAAGGTAAGGCCAATTCTTGAGGACAGCGCCCTCGGGGAGCGTGGCATGACACCACAATCCATCGAGTTCTGCGGTGAAATTCGAAGGGGTTCCGTGGGCGTATTCCTCGGGTGCCGTGAATCGTTCAGCATCACTGAGGATGCCATCGCGGTCAACGTCAAAACCGTCGTTGTCCCCATCAAGGGTCAAATCACTGCCATTCAACGGGTTAAATGCAGGACAAATGTATCGCAGGGAGATTGTATCGAATCCACCCATCCGAGCACACATGTACGCTTCGTATCCGTCCGGCATACCGTCGCCGTCGGTGTCGGATACACGGGGGTCGAGGTAAACCCGGTCACTGTTCTCGTCCAGTTCGCCCGTCAATCCGCGCGGAAACCCTGGTGCAGTACAGTTGGCAGGATAAGGCCAACAGAACTCCTCGGTAGCGTTCAATCCGTCGCGGTCTCGGTCGGTTGAGGCATCTGATGCGTTGTTTTTGTCAAGGCCTTTCAGGACGACTTCTCGGCCGTCAACAGCCGTCCAGTTCACCCATTCTTCAAACAGAGTTTCGTGGACATCGGGAATCAAATCACCGTCGGTGTCGGTGTTCGGCGGCGGTGTTCCATCGGTCTGATCTGGATGGATGTTGGCGACGTTGGAGACCGCAGGAAATTGAGACATGAAGAGGAGGCTCGCAATCACGGCGAGGGTGGTCAGAATGGTCGTTTGACTTCTTCGCATGGAATCACCGTTTGCAAAGCCTCCGCCTCGCTCGTTTTTTATTCCTGCAAGATTGCTTATGAGGGTGATGGAACATTGTTCATACAAATGCCCGTTGCGATGACCGTTTATCCCGAAGAATCTGCACCTCGGTCGTCGCTCACCCGGTGGCTTCAAGTCCCTCCCGCGACCGAGGTGGGATGTTCGCATGACCATGACCATCACGCATTTGGGAACAGGCAGCCGAGGCAACTCGACCCTGCTTGAAACACCCCAGGTCAAGGTCCTCATCGACCAAGGATTCAGCGGGACTCAACTCGCCAAACGACTCGCACGCCTCCAACTGACACCAGAAGATATCGACTGCGTCTTCATCAGCCATCACCATGGCGACCACGGCGGAGGAGCCAAGGTGGTCCAAACCAAGTGGAGCATCCCCGTGCTCGCCAACGAACGCACCGCCTTGGAATTGGATTTGGTCCCGGAGTTGACCACCTATTTTGAGGCCCTTGATTTGGTTCGTGTTGGGGACGATTTGTCGATTCTTCCCGTCCCGGTTCCGCACGCCGGTTCCGACAACGTAGCCTTTGTGGCCAGCCATGGTGGCGAACGGGCGGCGATCATCACCGATTTGGGGTCCTGGACCGATGAACTCGTCGCACACGTTCGGGGTTGCGAGCACATCTCCATCGAAGCCAACTACGACCACAACAAACTGATGTACGGCCCCTACCCTTACTCACTGAAGGATCGGATTTCAGGACGGGGCGGTCACCTTTCGAATGAGCAAACAGGACGCTTTTTGGCCGAAGTGTGCACGGAGACGACCAGAAGCATTACCCTCACACACCTGAGTGAGAAAAACAACGCCCCCCACCTGGCCGAATCGACCGTGTTGTATTATATCGACGAGGTCTTCACGGGCGACTTGCGAATTTCGGCTCAAAATGGACCAGATTTTTCTCATTATATCGGTTCAGAAGACGAGACCGTCTCGCTGACCAACAACACAGCCAACTGAACCCTTTCCGACTCTTTGAGGTCAATGGCTAAATGATACGGGGTTGTGTCAACCTTGTGGACCGAGGCCCCGCACCGTTTGCTTCTCATCGCCGATGCGATGACGAACGAGCAGTGAGCGAAGTTCTTGGCGTGGTCATGCTCCTCGCCATGGTCATCACCATCATGGGTGGCGTGTGGGTGTTCCTGAACCCTTACCTGTCTGATTTTGAAGACAACACCAACTGGAATTCAGCCACTGGACTGGCCGACCGCATTGAAGACAGGCTTGAGGTAGCCGGGAACGCGCCGGATGGAACCGGATTCCGCAACACCTTGGCCATCCAATCAACGGCCATCAGGTCTGTTCAGAACGTTGAACATTGGACCATCAGCGCTGACCTTACGAACAGCGAAGCCATCAGCATTCGACATGTCAACCAATCGACCATCGCCGTGCTCGCCGCCAACGAAACAGCACGTAGCATTTCCATTCAATCGCCGGACACGACCTACGAAAGCGACCTACCGGTCAGCCACCAAGAGGTGTTCGTTTCGCACAATGCAAGCTCCCCGCACTGGATGATCACCACCGTCTATGGCGCCGATGGCGAACCGCTTCATCGCCAGGTGATGTGGACGCTCTCCGGTTTGCAAATCACGACATCGCTGGGGCAGGGCGAGCATCAAATCGTGCTGATGAACAATGCACGTGCTGAGCGCTTTCCCAACGAAGCATGGAGTGTAAGCGCCATGCCGTTGGTCGAATTTGACCGAATGGCGAACGACGAATTGCGCCTCTCCATTCTCCTCACCGATGTGGTGTCCAACGGTAGCATCGGCTCGGGCTCCAATGTCGGCATGCAGTTCGTTTCACAAGGACCGATGACCCTTTTCACCGGACAGGCCTACAATGTGAATTTCAACGTCTTCAATGCACTTCACGACGTCATCACACCCCAGTACAACAACAACTGGCTGTCAGATTACACCGTTCAACGTGCTGCGGGCACCCTTGACACCTACATCGGATTTGCACCTTACGAACGAGCGAGCGGAGCCGACGGCCTCAGCGTATCATCGCTGAACCTTCCGCTGTACTTTGAGGTTGACATCCAGCGAGTGGAGGTCAGCCGATGAGGGGAGCACTTCGCCGTGATGAAGACGGTGTTTCCGCAGCGGTGGCGACCGTGCTGCTGTTTGGAGGTGTCTTGTCCATCATCGGTTTGATGATGGTGTCGATGATGCCGGTCATCGAAGAAATGGAGGGTTCGGTGGAGCGCCACGACATGTCGTCCCAAATGACGTTACTCGCCCAGCAAACCTCAACGCTTTCTGAACGAGGCATGCCAGGAGATTCGGCCCAAGCCACCCTGATTCCCGTGGACGGTGAATTGATTTGGGACAGCCTACGAGGTGGAATGTGGTATTCTGCCACGTGGATTGAAGACATGAGCCTTCGAGCCAGAGGCGCCTTGGATTTCGACGACGAACTCGAGATTCGACACCCCGAGAGTTTCATCGAATCGGTCTGCATTACGGACCTCCGTCTTGGACCCGATCGTCCGTTCCACTACACACTCGAAGCTGGGCTTGAACACGTGAGCCTGACGGTGACACCTGGCTTGGCTATGCCCCTTGGCCCCATTGACATCCATCTCGTAGAGAACGGTGTTGAAGTGGAAACAACCTCTCTTCGTGTTGACGAGATGGCCACCCTCGACTTGCAAAACAGAGGCGAAGCGGTCCTCTCTTCAAGTCATGAACTCACCGTGTTCGGTTCCATCGGAGAAGGCGGCGCCACCTACGTCATGCCCAACGCTCCAGAGCCCTCCGACAAGCGAGGCCATGCGTGGTCCATCCCACTTCGTCCAGGAACAACGGCCCTCCACCTGCTCAGTGACACCGCCAACCAAATTCACATCACCCTGGACGGCGAGACGTCCATCCACTACGCTACTCCAACCGGCCTCGCACGAACCGGTGTGGCCTTGACCCACGAAGTCACCGTTGACCAAAGCACGGTGGCCCACATCACCACCAGCGCACCTTCCCGTTTGATGCTCGTCTCAAACCCGGATGCAGAGGTCGGTTCTACGGCCTGGCCATCCACGAACGGAGCTTACCTCGGCCATGCTTTTCTTCCCCCTCACATGAACGGCACCTTGCGCATGACAAACCCCGGTGATACTGTGGTCACACTCACATGGCGCGGCGGCGGTATTTCTGTCGCTGCAGGAGGGGTTGAACACGTCGCTTGGCCACCATCTTACGAAGACGGAGCCGCCACCATTGACGGCGACGGCGATGTGTTTCTCACGTGGGTTCCCGCCGAAGATGAGACCACCACCGACGCCGTCCCGGGGATGATGTACCTGCCTGCCGATGACACGGGTGGTCTGTCCGGAGGCGAATTCACCTACGCCAACCTCGACAACACCACAGAAGAATCCCTTGTTGTGCGATTGGCAGGGTACACCACCACATGGAACATGACGGGGTCAACAGTGGCGAACGGTGTCTTCCTCGACACAAACAACCACGCCTCAACGACCCTCGGGGAAGGAAACACCAGCCTACTGGTTGAGTCTGGCCACCCCCTCCGCGTTCTCCGAACCTCGGGTGATGCAGGCCTCCTCCACCTCCCCCATGATGGGGCAGAACGTTGCACTCGAGTTGGCACCCAAGCCAGTGGTTGGATCACGACTGACCTGCCATGGGAGCGCATGGGTGGCCGGGGAGAAATTGATACCAAAGCAGCATGGGTAGAAGGACGGCACCCTGCCAGCATGAGCATCGATGTCTTGGGGAGCGATGGCGTCTCCAGCCACGCCTCCATCGGCAATGTTTGGGCATTCCACCTCTCCCGCCTTGCCTACCAGTTCTCGTCCTCCATCGACGGGATGGAGGTGGCCTTTAGCGGCGGGGCCGTGGTGACCAACCACCCAGAATTCAAGCCCTATGTGGTCGTTCCACCCTCTGACCGTGGTGGACCCGGCCCTCGCTTTGCAGCGACCATTCCCTCACTGCACCCGACCGCTTCAAGCGAAACGGGTGCGGGTGAGTTGGAACTTGACATCGAAATGGTTCATCGCACCTCACTGGCCTCTACACCGGCGTACGAGGTTCGGCGTGGTTGGTCAGCACCGTACGGGACAGCCATTGCGGATGACGCCGGCGTTGGCCTTGAGACAAGTGAAGACTGGACGGTCTACCCTGGCCGCCTTGATTTGTTGACCGATTATGTTGGATGGGTTCCTGACCCAACCTATGGCACGTCGGAAGCGGTGTGGCACACCAACGGTGAGGTCATCGAATTCACATTGCAGTTGGCTTCGTTGGACGTCACGACACGGGAGGTGTTGTTGTGAAGCGACAACGCTTGGTTCACGATACCCGCGCAGCGGCCACTGAATTGGGCTACATCTTCACCTTCCTGTTGGGTGTGCTCCTCATGAGCATGTTCAGTGTGTGGGCGTGGGACATTGAGACCAACACCCGCCTGCGATGGAACGAGGAAGCAATCCAGGCCAACATGGACGACATTGCTGCTGCTGTTGAACGAGCCGATGAAGCCAGCCGTTTCGGCGGAAATGTATCGTATGCCGAGGAGATCGCTTGGCGACCGACAGAAGCCGATGAGTCCCTGTTTTGGCTGGAACTCCTCGAAACAGAACTCGTGCTGATCGACGAAGGAGGACCCCTTGACACGACGGTTTCGCTGTCGGGGACCGGTGCGGGAACTCATGAAGGTCGAATACCCCTGGCCGGTGTGGAACGGCTTTGGGTCGTGCATGATGATGGGACGACCTTCCTTTCACTTGACAGGCCGCAGGCGGTCCAATGATCATCGACTCATCACGGCTCGATGAACCATGGCCTGAACCTCACGCATTCGACTCTTTGCCCCAAGTTCTCTGAACACCGTTAGGGCTCGTTGGAGGTACTCCATCCGGCCTTGTTTGTCGGGGTCCACACCGCCCAGCCGCGTGAGTAATTCACCGATTTGCATGCGGAGGTCGTTGGCTTCTGCGAGAACCAAGGCTTGGCTGTAGTGTTCCACAGCATCTTCGGTGCGGCCTGCATCGTGCAAGACTTCCCCAAGCAGCATGGTGATCTCAACCAATGACTGCACGTCACCGGCATCGTTCATGGCGTTCAGCGCTTCGGAATAGTGGAACAGCGCCAGCTCCGATTGTTCGACCTTGGAATAGTACCTACCCAAGACGGCTTGAGCGCGTGCGTGGAGGATGCCGTCGCCAAGTTCGGATGTACGTTCGTGGGACGCAATGGCATGATCCCTCGCTCGGTCAACCTCCCCCAATTCGATGAGGGAACGGGCAAGGGTAATCTGGCTGTAAATCAGGTCATCGTCGTCTGAACTTGCGAGGATGGCTTCCACCTCGCCGTAGGCTTCCAACGCTTTGCTTCGTTCGTTTTTTCTGCGAAGGAGGTACCCGATGTTGTTGTAGGTTCGGGCGGCCCATCGGGCGTTTCCAAGCGAAATGTAGTGCTTGAGGGCCTTCTTGTGACGAGAGAGTGATACATCGCTGTTCCCTTGTTTTCTGCTCACATCGGCCAGTGATGAGAGAATTTCTGCTTGCACAAGTTCATCAGCAGATGAGGTAGCACGCTCAAGCGTAGCGTTCAGGATCTCTTCTGCTTCTGCCAAACGACCCAACAAGGCAAGAATATCGCCTTGGATTTGTGCCATGCGGACAACAACACTAGCGTTCAGGTCGGTGGTCTCCACCTGTTCAATCAGCCCGAGCAATTCCATGTAGCCTTGTGAAACGAGTTGACGCCCTTCGCTGACGATGAGGTTCGAAGCCGATTCAAATTGACTTGATTTGATGGTGTGATAGATCAGTTCAATTTGCAATTCGTGCGATGGTGATTGCTTTTGGTAATACTCCACGCACTTGCCGTGGAACTCTTCACGGAGCGCCATTGAGAGGCTTCGAAGCAGGAATTCTCGAATCAAATCGTGCACGTCATAAGTGTCAGCGTCAGCCTGGCGAGCAAGACCTGATTCAACCAGACTGTCAAGTTCGTCTGTGTTGAGGCCCTGTTGTGCGAGGGCCTCCAATTTTACAGGCTCCCTAAAAATGGACAGGGCGGACAGCACACGCTTCTGTTCTGCGCTCAACTTGGAGAAAATTTCCACCGTGACATAGTTCTCCAGCGTCTCATGGAAAGCTCCGGCCGATGCACCCCTGTTGATGAGTTCCAACACCAACGGATGGCCACGGGAAAGACCGTGGATGTGAAGCCATTGTTCATCCGCCATGGAATCGAAGCTCGTGAGAAGTTTGCGACCAGAATCGGGATCGAGACCGTCCAAGGGTAGCACCAAACTTGCAATTCGACCTTCTGCATCCTTCGTGGGCACGACAGGCTTGAACGACCGAGAGAAGATGACGAGGCCAATTTTTTCTTCACTGCCAAGCAACGCAAGGGACATCGCTTGGAAGGTTTGGTGAAGAACCATGTCCGACACCTTGTGGAAATCGTCGATGACCAGGAGGGAGGGTGTTCCTTCCAGCGCCTCAACCAACAAGCGAGCAGCATCGGCGGGTTGCGGGACGGGCGTCGCTGCGAGATAATCCGAAAAATCAGCGTTGCCCATGCTGGAAAGCCAATCGGCCACCGATTCGAAAAAGGAACGAGACCCCTCCCAGTCTTGACAACGGTGATACAGCAGATTTCTGCGATGCATGAAGCGCTCAATCAATTTGGAGGCCACTGTGGTCTTCCCAATTCCAGCGATGCCAGGCACGAGCAGGGTGGTCGCACGGGCCTCAAGCAAATTGACCATGTTATCGAGTTCGGTAGCACGCCCGTAGAAATGGCGGAGACGAGGCAGGTCTGCCAGCGAAGTGACGAGTTGCTTTTCGACGTGCTTTGAGAGGTCTCGTTCTACCAAGTCTGCAGAGAGGTTACGAACATCAAGGCAGTTGTGCTCATCGATGTAGCGAATGATGTCGACCGGTCTCATCTCAAACGGCAGCACCCCTTTCGCACCACCAAGGGTGGAAGCGATGGCGGGTTTGTCGTCAAGGATGATTCGAACGGGCCAATCAGAAAGTCGGTCCCACGTCTCACTTGCGAGGGTTACACCACTGTCGGTAAGAAAGTAGGCCTTCCGCTTTCGAGAGACCCCTTTCACGTGAGCCTGTCGCTCCACCAAAATGTTCTGGTCTTTGAGTCCGGCAATGGCCCGCGGGACGTTTGACCGAGCAATCGCTACTGCATTGGCAATCCCCATTTGCGAAAGGGCAAACGGCACCTCAATGCTGTCCTTGAAGTCGGAATAATCCAGCAAATGGAGCAGGATGCGTTCCTGTACGCCCGGTTTCGCCTGTGCGGCCATGAATCAACCCTCAGGTTCCATCATTGTGGCGGCTGTTGGTAGTTCGGGTCAGGCACCCACTGGTTGGATGCTTGGTCCCACAACCAACCAGGATGCTGGGATGCGGCCGGTGCGGCGGTTTCCTGTGCAACAGGGGCTGCCTGGGCAGGCACCACTGCATCCTGTTGTGGTATGGCTGGAGTCTGCTTGGCCTTGGCCCATGCATACGGATCTTCTTCCTCAGGGGAATCATCCCCCGTCAACTCATCTTCGTCCGGCATTTCTTCGAATTCGATGAAGAAGAAGGCGCCTGCACCCAACAGAACGAGGACGGCCAGGACGATGAGAATGATACCCACCATGCCTGAACCACCGTCGTCGCCGCTGGATACAGTAACAGCAAACTCGGCGTTCTCGGTCTGTCCGGCAAACTTGAAGATTTGACCGTCCATTTCGAAGATGACATCAGATGAGCCCTCGATGCCGCTGAGCTGGCCAGCCGTGAGTTGCATGTTCCACGACCCATCTGAAAGCACACGAGTCGAATTCAACTTAGCGTTTCCTTCGGCGAAGCGAGCGATGACAAGGCTGCCTGGAAGACCTTCTCCTTGGAACTCAGCCGGGTCGGCTACGGTGATGTCGCCGGTATCTGTTCGCTCAACGGTGAAGGCTACAGCACGGACCAGGAAGTTGACTTTCAACGAGTACGCCTTGGATTCTTGGTCGTCCTGGGCGTAAACAACGACGCCATTGAGCGACCAATCGGGGATGCTGCTGGTGGTTTGGGCCATGTACGACATTGGGTCGTAGGTCAGCACACCAAACGGCGTGATGGTGATGAAGTCGTCGTAGAAATCATCCTCAATCGTCGTGTCATCATCGTAGACATAGAACTCAAGGTCATCACCTGGTGAACCGGTTCCATCAGGGTCGTTGAAGAACTCAGCGAGGTCAAACGAAATACCGCCGCCGCAGCGGTCGAATGAGTTGGAATTCTGGTCACAGAAGATCGTCCATGTACCGACCCAACCTGTTTCGTTAAACACCGGATCGATGTTCTCGGCATCGAGTGGGTTGTTGATGGTCATTCGCCAAACCACGTCTTGTGAGTAATCATCACCGTCGTAAGCACGCACGGTGACCGAATAGACGCTGTCGTGAACCAACTTGGACGTGTCCCAGTTGGCGACCCAAGAGCCATCTTGGGCAAAGGCGGTGACCGGCAGCGGACCGTCATTGAGCACGATACCGTTCGCCAAATCGGTGATTTCAATTTCCACACGGGTCACGAATCCACCGATATCTCGAGCCACACCGATGATCTTCGTTTCGGTGGATGCACGAACCGTATCACCGTCAATGCCGCCGGAAGATTGGTCCTCAGCGCCAATCCAAGAGAGTTGGAGGTTGGGTGGAATGTTGTCGTTGTTGATGGTGATGGTTCGGGTTTCTGCCACGCAGCCATCGGCTTCAACGACTTCACCGATGCAGAAGTCGCTGTCAGCAGCCCAAACCGTGGCCGTGTAGTCGCCAGAGGGCAACTCAGCCACGTTCCATTCGTAGGACCAACTTGTTGAACCTTGAATAAAGAACTGCTGAGCAAAGCCGTCGGGTCCAGAGATGGAGAACCAAATCTGCTTGACATCGCTTCCTGCTGTGCCTTGATAGGGATCGGAGGCCGTGCCTTGGAACATCACCTTGCCTGTTTGGTGGACGCTTCCTGCTGTTGGAACATCGACCAAGAGCGAAGGCGCAACGAGGTTGAGCTTGTACTGGCGGACTTCAACAGGAGAGTAATCCAAACCATCGTAGGAACGGATACGGAAGGTGATGTCGCCTTCGCCCTCGGGATGAGCAGCGCCATCCCATTCGTAGACCCAGTCCTTGAACGGATGGTTTTCCATGGTGATGTCGCCGCTTGAACCGGAGGCATCTGAAGCATAGAACCAATCCGAAGAACCGGGGGGTTGAATCTCAACGCGGCTCACCAAACCAAACTGTGCTTGTTGTGCTGTGTTGTCGTTGGCATAGGGCCACTTCGCGCCGTCCCATGCCTGGCCTGTGATGCGAACCGTGGTGGCGAAAGAGTAGCCGTCAGGCTCAGTCACGCTGACGCCGGGGCGCAAGTTCTCAAGGTTGATGATGTCATCAATCGGGCCCGAAAGCACGTATGAGAAGTCATCACGACCGCTGCCGAACTTGAACGCCTCAACGGTGTAGAACGGGCGCTCTCGTCCGTTAATGCAGTCTGTGTCATCTTTGTCGACAAACGTGTCGCCATCGTTGTCAATGCCGTCTGCACACGAGTCTTCGTCGACCACGATGGGTTGACCGGTGCCGTCGTTGGTGCCGGGAATGGCAGCGTTCTTGTCGCCAACCACGTGGTTCCAGTTTCGGTCAAGGAGGAAATCCGAGGGCAGGGAAACCTCAGGCGTGAAGCCGAAGGCGTCGGTGGTCAAATCGTAAAGAGGGAGGCCAGTGGAATCCTTGATGATGACCGTGGCGCCTTCAACGTTGGAGTTCTTGGCCTTGACTTGGTAGCGAACGAGTTCACCTTCTCGAACTTGGGAGCCCCAAGCGGTGTTCTGGTTTTGCACGTGAATCATTGAGGAATCAAAGTTCTGAAGATCGGCAAAGGAGAACACGGTTGCATTCTCGACCAGTTCGAGAGCCATCGGCATGCCGATCGGTGGCAAAGCCACGGTACCGGGAAGTTGCAGACACTCGTCCTGAACGAACGGACATTCGGCACCCAACCAACGGATGTTCACTGGGTAGAGCTCACCGTTGCCAGGGGATGGAATTTGTTCAGACTGGACCGTCACACGGGATTCGGTCACATTGTAGACTTGCGAAACACCGGACCATGAGTTGCCAGAGAAGTATGCCACGGAACCGTACTTGTTGCCGTAGTTGTCGTCATGGTGGGTTACGTTGCCGGCGAATCCATCTTGAGAATCTGCCGTGTTGCGTTGGACGTTAATGAGTGAACCCTTGGCACGGATGATATCGCCAGCGTTGCCCGAAATGGTGTTGTCGAGGATGGAGGCCGAGGAACGGAAGACGTGAACGGCGGGACAGGGGAAATCGCCACCGTACATTTGGGAGTTGCAGGTTCCAGAGTTGTTGGAAATCACGTTGTTGGCCAGGTACAGGCGAGCCGCAGAGGGCGCTGGCACCTGCCAACCCTGGTCTTGGTAGTGGTACTCACCGATGAGCACAGGTTCCTTGCCCGTGTCCTGGATGGTGTTGTTTTCGGCAATGACATCAGAGGTTCCGTAAATCCACAAGCCGTTCCAGCCACCGATGGGACCGATGGTGTTGCGGTGAAGCTCAACAACTGAACTGCGAATACCGACGCCTGAACCTTCACTCGCACCGGAAATGATGTTGCCTTCTGCGTACACCTTGGCACCGTCGTAAGCGGTCAAGCCCGCACCCTCGGCCGTGGTGATGTCGTTGTCGGTGACCTCCAGCGTGTGTTCAATGTTGCCGGTGGTCTTCAGCGAGTTGGTGTCAATGGCGTTACACTTGACATCGACCTTGGAGTTGGTGAAACTACCAGAACTGGATTTCATCAAAATCCCATAACTGTTGTCCTTGATGTCGAGGTTATCCATATCGATGTAAGAATTCTCGATGTAGAGGACGGCACGGCCACCGCCTTGTTGACCACAATCAGCGTCGTTTCCAGTGAAGACGGAGTTCTTGACGCGGAAGGTTGAGAGGATCCCCGCACCTGCATCGTACGCACGCACGGCGGCAGCGTCGTAACCCTGTCCGTCAATACCCAACTCGAAGGTTGAGTCCTCAAGGAGTGGGGCCGCATAATCCACCGCAATGACGTTCGAGGTGTTGATGTCGGTGAACGTAAGACCACGAGCGGTGGTGGTTGAACCGTCAAACACCAATGCCCCATACTGCACGGCTTGAAGGGAAGCGACGTAGATAGGGTAACCGTAGGCATTCTCAAAGTGAGCGTAGTTGATGGAGGTGATGGACTGGTCGATGGTGTCTCGAATGATCAAGCCAGAACCGCACGCAGCATCGGGGTTGTTGAGAACGTTACTCTGCGTGTTCAAACAGCGACCAGTCTTGGTGTAATCCGTTGGGAGGGACCAGATGAAACGGGCTTGTGAGGAAGCCGAACCAGCGCTTGCGCCACAGGATGAATCGCCAACGCAGATTGCGCCCTGAACATCGATGAACTTGCCGTGCGGGATGTTGACGGTCGTACCTGCATTGATGATGAGTTTGGAACCCTCAGCCACCGTGACATCGTCCTGGAGGTTCATGGTGCCCGACCACGTCTCGGTACCGGTCACGGTGCCCTGTGTGGTTTCGTTCACGGCCATGGCCGAGGGAACGCTCACCATGGCCAACATGAGGGACATCATGTAAAGCATCACGAGCGATACGGATTTTGTTCGGTTTTTTTGAGACATCGGCGATTCACCTGCTCTGTCCATGAACGCCACGAATATAATACTGCGCCTCATTTGCCGCCCTAAATGTATCAATTCCACTTTAGAATATCATTAGGACTGCCGAAAAACGGTAGAAAAACATCGGAAAACGACGACAAACAGATATATTTCGCAATGAATGCGGTGTATTCTACGTCGAGAAAGAGGCGAAAAAGCCTCAACAGCTCGGTATCTTGCGGGCTTCATTGAGCCACGACGAGGCATCGAGGAGGCCATAACCGTTGCGAAGATCATGCGCTCCATCGCCCGGCCCCAATGATTCCAGAAGCGCCAGTTTCACCTCGACAAGGCACGAGGCGTTACCACCCGGTTGAGGCTTCAATCGAGGCTGATCCTCAAGGATCAACGCCAACGCCCCCGAAACAAAGACCGTAGCATCGGAAGAACCGCTGCTGGAGTACCACAGGTTGTCCTCACCCGTGCTGATGATCCGCTCACCCGGCGCCACCACTTCTGGCTTCATGTTTGGGTGGGCTCGAACCTCACCGTTTCTGTCGGTTGAAGACCCGGTTGAGGAATTGGCCCATACGGTTCCCTCACGGGTGGTTGCACCAACGGAAATGGCCAAATCCACGCTACCTGGTGAAGCGACGTCACCATCATCATCGAGACCGTCGTTCCCGGCTGCAGCCACCACGTAGATACCCGCATCCGTCGCTTGGCGAGTGGCTGCAGAGGAACCACCCTCCGTGGCGTCGGATTCCTCCGTCCCGCCCAAAGAGAGGGAGATGATGTCGGCTTGGAATTCAAACTGACACCACCGAATGGCATCCGCAACATCGGAATCCAATCCGGTGTTTTCCCCGTCACCGTTATCGCTCAAGGCAGCCACCATCGCAAAGGAAACATTCGGTGCTGCGCCGCGTTGGTTAGAATCGTTTGAGAGAAGCAAGCCAGACATCAGCGTCCCGTGAGCAACCGCACCGTAGTCAACCGGTAGCTTCGATGCACCAATCAAATCCTTGAACGTGAATTCAGTGGTCGAAAAGGCATCGTGTTGAGCATCAACACCGGTGTCAACCATGCAGACTCGCACCCCTTCACCAGAGAGGCCTGCCGCCTGAATTTCACGCAAATCGGTTTGCTCAAACGCCCACTCAGATGTAGGCTGGGGGAGTTCAACCACCAACCATTGGTTTTGCCACATCAACACACTGGCCGAAATCAAGAGCGCCAACACCACCACGCCAGAGATGGAGAAACGACGCCGTGAATGCCGAACAACTGGCTCGACGGTCAAGGGAGCCCAACCCATGGTTTCGGATCGCCACTGATCCTGAAAGCCAATCACCGTCGGGTCCACCGCAGAAACGATGCGTCGGTCAGAAGGCTCTGGAAGGTACTCAACGTCACGGAGACCTTCCATGGCTATCGCTACCCCTACCTTGTCCTCATCAACCCTTGTTTGAAAATTCAATCAAAAGTGAACATCAGAACTTGGAACCGCCACGGCTACGAGCGGTGCGAACACCGCCGTACAGCACGAGAATGGCCAGCAGAGCGATGAGCAGGGTCATCCAAGCGGATTCACCGTCTGTTGTCGACTCAGGGTTGTACTCAATGCTGAAATCACCAGGATCGGGAACAGAATCTACGCTCTCAGCCTCAGCACCTGCCACCTCGACTCGGTAGTCAAACCGCTGACTTCCTTGGCTAAAGGTCAGGCCATCAAACACGGCCATGCCCTCGCCGCCAGCTGGTACGGCAACGGATTGCTGGAGTTCATCACCACCGGGTGGCGTCAGGTAGACAATGACCGACGGTGCATCGAGAAGACCCTCGTTCACCACGACAACACGAACGGCCCCGGCTTGGCCAGCGATCTGGTCAGATTCCGTCGAGATACGGTCCTCGTCAATGGTCAATTTGATGGTAGCCTTCTTGATGGTGACTTCAACCTCTTCACGTGCAACGTTTTCGTCCTGGCTGTTGACGTAAACGGTGAGTGGGAAATCACCATCTTCGTCAGAATAACTCGCAGGTGCGAAGACAGTGAACTGTTGTGTTCGGGTTTCGTCCTTGTTCAGCGTCAGAGTGGACATCATCGGCGTAACCGACCAACCTTCAGGAACACCGCTCTCAAGCAGTTCAATCGTGAAGGAGTCTTGCCCGTTGCCGTTGTTGGTCAAGGCAAAGGAGAATTGGCGTTCAACCAACGCTGACATGCCCAGTTCTTCGGTCGCATCCGACACCGTGAAGTCAAACGATTGAGGCACGAACACCTTCACCGAAGCTTGGGATGATTCGCCCAAATCTGTTTGGAGGCGCATGGTCATGCGATGGCCGTTGGCCAAGTGCCAAGCCTCCGCCACTTCTGGTAGCGTGATCTGGACCTTCACTGAAGTGCTCAAGATAGCATCGGTATCAGCATCACCAATACCAAGTGAAACGCTGACAGAGTCTTCGTAGGCCTCGCTGGTGGCGTTCCAGAATTGGACCGTCCACAAATCGGAGTCTTGGGCCAGACCTATTTCGCCTTCAACGGTGAAGACATCCATGATTTCAGTGCCATTGTAGGCGATGTCGTAATCAAAGGTGATGGTCGAGTACACTGACCCGTTGGTGGACGACACCACGGCTTCAATCTCCCCATCGGCTGCGTTCAACAAGGTCCCATCGCTGAGGGACGCATCGTTGAACGTGATGTCAAGGGCAGAGTTCACACGTCGGTTGAATTGAAGCGTGGCTGCAATGGTCGAATCGGCCGTGATGGTGGTGGTTTGGCCACCGTAGTACTCCATCTCAACCGCCGTTGCATGCTGAACCGTCATGAATTCACCATCAAAGGACACGCTGCCCTCGGGGAACAAATCTCGCAGTTCACCGCTCGCAGGAACATCAACCATCCACGATTGGCCGTCAAACGAAACCTCCAGTTCAACGGTGCCCTCGATCATGTCCGAGCCTGCATCGTCCGAACCAGCGTGGTGCTCGTTTTGATCAATGTCAGTCCAAGACGTCGTCAGGTCAACGTAGCCGCCAAGGGCCATCACCAAACTGATGTTTCCACCGTTGGCGACAGAGGCCTCGAGCAGACCGATGGCAACGCCGCCACCGTTGGGACCAGGGTTGTTCTGGGAGACCACCACGACCCAATCACCGGGTTGGACGCTGGTGGACCATTCCAGTGTGGTGTCGTTCATGGTGCCGCTCACTGTGACAGCATCTCGCTCAATACCCGCAACAGGGTACAACACGATGGTGGCATCCACCAAACGGTCAGCATCCAGCTGGTCGGTTACCGTTCCTTCAACTTCAACGAGGCCGGCCGTGACTTCAATGTCCGTGGAATCAGGACTGTCGTGAACGGTGTATCCATTCTGGTCCTCAGTTGCGTAGTAGACCGTCTCAAATCCTTCCTTCTCAACGGTCACGTTGTACACATCACGGATGGGCACAAAGACACGCCAAACACCTTCATCGTCGGTGGTAACGGTGGTTGAGACCTCAGAGTTGTTGTTTCCAACGATGGTGACGTTCATTTCAGGCAAACCCTCACCCAAACTCGGGGCACTGTTGTTGTCAAGATCCCAGTAGACCTTGCCGCCGATTTCAACCTCCAGCGTGGCATAGACAGGGTCGAGGACGAGCGTATGGTTCTCGTCAGCGGCCTCCGTGTTGAACGGACTGTCGCTGGTGTCCATGAACCAAGACTTTGTGCCAATGGTTCGGTTGAAGTAGAAACTCCATGTACCCGGCATGATCAATTCTGAGGCGTTGCCCTCTGCATCGGTTCGCTCAAAGGTGATGTTGCCAAAACCATCGTGGCTCACAGCGGTGACCGTCATGTCGCTCAAGGCGGTTTCCGTGACAGCCTCAAGGAGTTGCATCGAAACCTCGACGCTTATGCTGGTTGTCAACTCAAGACCGGTACGAACTGAATCGGCATCAACCGTCAATGGTTGTCGTAGAGTCTCGGTGTGGTCACCATTACTGAACGGAGCGACGATGATGAGCCACTCGCCTGCTGGAACATAGGCTGCAAAGCTTCCGTTTTCGTCCGAACCGATGTTGAACCACTTTTCGTCTGCCTCGTTGTACAACAGGAAGTCGTTCGCGATGCCATCGTCCGTGGTGTTAAACAGGGTCCCAGACACCAAGTATGTGTTCTTGAGGGCCACGTCGTAAGGTTCATCCACGGCGTCAAGGCCGATGCGAATCGCATCAAAGAAGGACTCACCAACCAAGTCGTAATCGGTAGCATTTTCATCGGAAGCAGCCGTTCGGTTGAACATCACGTCGTACCCACCAGGGGTCAAGGAAACGGTGATGATGCCCGGTTCGCTGTAGTCGTCGGCCGTGTAGTAAATTGGATCACGGTTCTCGGCAATGGGCTTCAGCGTGAAGGCAGGTGTGGAGGCTGTGCCGTTCTCGAAGGTGCCGTCCTCAGCGGAGTTGAGGTACACATGCATCTCAACATCAACGGCCTCGGGGTGTGCAATGACCAGCATGGTGGAGATGCTTTCCGTGCTGGATCGGTTCACCGCCAAGTCTTCAATCGCCGTGGCATTCAATCGTTCATCGGTGAGCGAAATGGTCCATACACCGTTGGGCAGGTCAAACGCAAAGTCGCCAAGTTCGTTCGTGGTGGTGGTCCACATCAAACCGGCAGCGTTGGTGGCGACGACTTCGGGTGCTTCCCAGAGCGGGAACGAGGAGTCCCAACGTGTGGTGTTGTCGTAAAGATGGACAACGCCGTTCACCAAACTGGTTGGCTCGATGTAGAGCATGCCCAAATCGGCGTCGACGCCGGTTTCAACCGCCACCAAGGCACCGTATCCACGGTTGGTGACAACACTTTCTGTCGTCATGTGATAGGTGAAACCGGACGGAACCCTGACGGAGAAGTGTCCAGTGATATTGGTCACAGCGGAGAACGCAAGGTCGTCGGAAACAAAGTTCACCGTCAGGCCTGTGGCAGGTTGAGTGGTCTGTTCACGGTTTTCTTCGGGTGTTTCATCGTCCCATGTGTTCCACTCGTCGACGGTAACGCCGGGGTAGTTTCGCATGGAACCGTTGATGTAAGCAGCTTGAGCGTAGGTCACATCTTGAATCAGATCTTCCGTGCCCGGCTCGAGTTCAATTTGGTCGAAGAGCACGAACTCGGGGTTCTCATCGTCGCGAATGTCCCAAACACCGAACAAGAGTTCAGCATAAATTTCGCCGTTCTCATCGCTGGTCACGTTGATGGGTTCCAACAGTTCAACTTCGTTCTGGAACGTGATGGTGCGGTTCGACACATCGAACAAGGCCTCTTGGGTCAACGGGTCAACCGGTGAGACCAACGTGAGGGTGACGTCAACAGTGTCAGGGACGTTGAGTGACAACGTGATGTTGGAGATATCATCATTGACGAAGGTTGATTCGTTGAAGTCATACCAACCGTCGTCATCGACATCGCCTCTGTAGTAGTATTCACCGGGTGGAATCGGGCCGTAGGAGAAGTTTCCTTCCTCATCGGTCGTGATCAACACAGCAGCGTCCTCACCGAGTTGAACGTCAATCCACTCAATCGTCTGATTGGGGAGTGCGTCGCCGTGCATGTCCTTCAAGGTGTCCTTGAAGATAGCACCCGGCATGGTCATGTCCAAGTCATAACTCGGTTCGATACCAATTTCAACGGGGTCTGGAAGGAGCACCTCCTTCCCGTTGGACAGTTGGGCAATCATGTTGTACGTTCCCGGGAGGAGGCCAGTCTTGTAGAACGAGCCGGGTTCCACCATGGGACCGGAGAAGGTACCGACACCGATGAACAGGCCCGTGCCGTTGAAGGTACCCGTACCTTCGAACAGGCCAGCACCCTCAAGGGTTTCACCTTGACCAGCCTCGGCATCACCGTAGCTGCGAATCAACGTTGAGGTGCCCTCTGAAGTGAAGGTGCCCATGGCGTCAACGGACCCCTCAAGGCGGTAGGTGGGGAGGTCACCACTGTCGTCGATCAGACAGAACGTTTCGTTGGTAGGCATCACGGCGTTGGAATCGTTGTCGAATTCACAGTTGACCACATCGCTGGGTTCAACCCACGAAGCTTCGATGACACCGTTGCCAGACCAGGTTCCATTGGCAAAGAATGTTCGCTCATTGCCAATGTCTCTGGTGAAGTTTCCGATGAAGTTGCTGGCGAGGGCAATCCCTTCGCTGTCAAAGGAACCTTCTTCCACCAAGGTGGCTTCACCCGTTCCTTGGAGGATGCGGGATTCATCAGAGGTAAAGGAGCCGCTCGTGGTTTCAACGGTGTAGTTGTCGGTCATGGACCAAATGTTACGCAAGATGAAGGTCGTTTCGGAGATGGGGTCGCCGTTGAAGGCTTCATCACCGGTCCACGAGACCGTACCGGAAACACCACTGCTCTTGACAGCGATGTCCACCGTACTGGCCATGGCAACATCTCGGTTTGCTTCGTCAGCGGTGACGTTGGTGAGGGACTCGCCTAACCAGGTCATGTTGGCGACTTGACCGAGGATGGCCGTGATTTCGTTGATTTGACGGTCATCATTGGTTTCGGTCAGGATATCGCTGAGGCGCTCACCATAGGAACCATCTCGGATGTTGTCCCGTGCGGCACTGGCGTCAAAGACACCTGCGAAGGCCGTGACACGAATCTTACCGGCTGGAGCGAGGAAGCTGTAGCGTCCGTCGTCGTCGGCGTCAACAAAGCCGATAGGGACCCAGTACGTGTCCTCGTCAAGGTCCTCGCCTGTTTCGCCGGAAAAGGCATCACGCTCGATCAACAATCGAACACCAGGAAGGCCCTCGCCGTTGTCGCTCATCGTGACTTGACCGGTCATCTCTGCACCGGGGTAGTACTTCAGAATCTTGACCAAGGTGTTGGTCGACTGAATCTGGTCCTCAGGCGATTCGCTGTACCAGTTAGCAATAACGTAGTGGTTCATCATGGCACCCGGCAACGGCAGAGCATTGGTCATGATGGTCCCGGGAGAACCGGACTGACCGAAATGCTGCGATGGTTGTGGGTTGCTGGAACCAGCGTTGAGGCCGAGCGTTGAAGCGCCATAGCCGACATAAGTTCGGGCAACCATGGTGTCGAAGAAGGCGGGGTTGTGGTCCACACGAACATCCTCAATCTGCAGCAGGTCGATGTCAGCACCGGCTTGCTGGTTGAGGAAGTCCTTCTGCATGGCTTCGTCAACTTCCTCGCGAGTCATTTCGTCTTGGAAGTCGCCACGGACCGTTTCGTACACTTCGTCCATGTAGGTGCCAATGTCCTGGCCCGAGAGGATGGTTGGTGCACCAAAAATGCCCATGGGTTGTCCACGGTTGTAGTTGGCGTCCGCCGTGTAGCGGCCAGCGCGTGGGTAGAGGCGGTCATCGATCGCAAAGTATCGGATTTCGTGGTTTCGGGTGATCGTTTCTCCAGGAGCGCCTTCGTAGTTTTGTACTCTGTACAAGTTTTCCATGTTGATGATGTCGTTGTAGAGGTCGTGGATGGTAGCGGTGGGGTGGGCGTCAAAGGCAGCGGTGAGCAACTGCGTCACCAGGGCCAGACGGGCGTTGTGCCGGTGGATGGACGTTGAAACCGAGAGGTATTCGTCAAGCAGGTCTGCAGTGTACCAGTAGTCTCCGATAATGATGTGCGTACGGCTTTCGACCGTCTCCTCGGAGGTTCGGATGTTGTTGTTGAAGGTGATGTCGGCTTGGTCCATGGAACTCCATGCATCACCAACACAACTCGTGGACACAGCGTCGGTGCACGGGATGGCGACTTGATCCTTGTAGATCTTGTAGACCTTCTCACCGCTGAAAACGCCAGCGGTGTGGAGGTAACCCTCGGCCATCACAACATCTCGGTTGGTCTTCAGGACACTGAATGAGCGCTCTTCGATGAACGGAACCATTTCCTCTCCAAAGTTCAACTGCAAAGTCGCAAAGTCAGACCACTGGTCATCGTTGAGGTACTTCTGAACAGCACCAGCGAACGCCGGGGTCAGTTGATGGTCCGTGCCTTCGGTCGCATAGACCCGATCACCCTCGGCCAGTTGCCAAATGAACATGGCCGTCAAGTCATCTTGGTTGCGGGCGAGCAACATGTTTCCTGTGGCCGGGATACCGGTCTGGAAGTTGTCTGAAACCGAGGGGTGGTCACCGGTGCTCATGGCTTGGAAACCATAATCCCACCATGAGACAAAGGCCGGCTTGTGAGAATACCCCATGTCGGCGTCCTGATTGGCCAGCCAGTCGTAAGCAGCGTTCCAACCGTTATCGTTGAACGATGAACCGAAGCTTCCGAGGTACCAGCGGCCGTCGTAGGTGCTGCTGTCGAGAACGGAGAAGCCAAGGCCGTCAAACCGGAGAATATCGGGAACGATGTTGTAGATGCGCTCGTCAATTTCCGATTCCTGGTTCGAGGTACCGGGAATGGCCGAATCAAGACCGTAGGTGGCTTGCTGACCGAAAATCATGATCATCACGAGGAAGACGGCCGAGAATTGGGGCGAGCGCCAAACGGCCTTCCGTGCACCGGAAATGCGGTCTGCTGGCGTGCGAATTCCATATTTCTTCCACGAGCGAACCAAGCCGCTCCAGTTGGCCCACTGCCACAAGGCGACAATGCCTGCGGCACCGAGGATGGCCATGATGGGCGTGGCGTTGAACATGAAACGAGCAGCGTTCCAAGCCATGAACGTGGCAGTGAAGACCCAAACACCGAACACCAAAGCGGTAGCGTTGCGCTGGCGAAGACCTCGCCACAGCAGGCCGCCTCCCATGATGAGGGCGAGCAGGAAGGTGATGGGTCCAAACGACGCAAAGAGTTGGGCTCGGTTTGGAGCATTTGCTTCAGCAACAGTACCGAAAATCTTGGTCTTGGTAAAGTAGCCACCTCCAGTGAACAACACGTCCCAGGCGTCGGATAAGTTGAGGGTCTTGAGCACGTAGAGCAAGAGGAAGAACACCAGGGCAACACCGCCAAGCGTACCGAGCACCAGCAGCCAGGGCTTGTCGCGGAACCCGGTCGTCACGAAGGCGATGGCAATCGTGAAGACAAAGATGAACAAGAAGGGCTGCAGACCGGTACCGTCCAGCACCAAGTCGAGTTGTGGGTGGGCGTAGAACGGAATGGCCATCAAGAACGTCGTGGTCAACATGACGAGGAACATCACGCTCAGCGAGGTGGAATCACGGCGACGGAACATGTTCAGGGCCACTTGCAAGGCGTAGGCCAAGAAGAGGATGGACGGCCCGACGACGAACCCTTTCCAACCAAGGGCCACGATGCCGAAGGCAACACCAGCCAAGGCTGCGTTAGCCATGGCGGCCTGACGATGCGCAGCGACGTCGTTGAAAGCACGAACAAAGGACATTGGGTGGGGCGAAGTCGTCTTGGTAATTCGAGCCGAACCAGCGTACTTGACCGCACGTAGCCAATACATGAAACCGACAGAAAGGAACAGCATCACAAACGCATCGTGGTCAGCCAGAGCCCACGTCGAGTGGGTCACGTGAGCCGGCATGAAAGCGATGAGCCAAGCGGCGAGGACACCAGCGCCCTTGCCAAACTGATCCTTGGCCATGGAGGCGATGGGGAACACGGTCAAAGCACCGTACACGGCTGGCAGGGCCAGCATGCTCCACCAAACGGCGTCCTCAGGTGTGCTGAGGAACGGCTCGAGCACCATGGCCCCGATGGCCATGGACCACGAGAAGAGTGGAGGACGCGGGTTGATTCCACCGAGGGGGTAGGACCGGTCAGCATCCATCACAAGGTGGGCGTTGTTGGCGAGGATGTAGTCGACGACTCGCTTCATGTACCAAGGGTCGGAACCACCGGTCATGTCCCAGTTGCCGGTGCCAAAGGCGTTCATTGACGGTACAGCATACCACTGAACACGAATGGCCAAGCCGACGAGGAAGGCCAAACCGACCATCATACTGGCGCCATGAGCCCTGAGGAAGAGACGTGCCTGAGAGGGCTCGTGCTCGCCAAGGTTGGCCCAGCCACCGTAGCGCTCGTGGTTGCCGAGAGAATAAATTCCAACACCGATGAAGAACGTGATGGCGAGCCAGATCAAGGCGCCCCATGTACCGTCGAGGTCTTCGGTGTACCAAATGCCAGCTTCGAACCAAGCCGCAACTTGGTAGAGCGTCCACATCGAGGCGACGAGCATCGCACGGGTGTACCAGCGCTCGGCGACCATCCCTGCAACAATGAGTGCCACCACACCGGTCAGGAAGGCACTCCAGTAGCCAACATAGCCGTGGTATCCGGCTTCGGTGGTGATGCCGAGTTGATTGAAGACCTCAACGCTGTTGAAATGCCAGAGCGAACCGGCAAAGGCAAGGACCCACACACCAAAGGCCACCATCAACGGCAGCGCAGCACGGTTGTAGCCGCTGGTTTGACCGAGGAAGGAAAACCAACCTTCGGAGCCAGCAGGGTTGAGCGTGCCACGGGCAAGGACGCCGGCAAGGAGACCGGCAGCGGTGGACATCGTCCAGTAAGCAAAGAAGACGTAAGCGGTGGCTTGACGCTCGAGGTTGATGGTCGAAACCAATTGACCGCTTTCCATCGAATAGGTGGAGGGCAAGGCTGCATAAGCATCGCCAGCCGCCGCCATCGCCAGCCAAAATCCGACAGCGGAAAAGGCCATGGCGGTCACCCATTCGTGGCGACCTCGAAGGTCGAAGTTCGAACCGATCACGACGATGAGCGCAAACATGAGCGCAGCCAACGCGTCGACATCGGCCACGATGTAGAGCACTTCGGCGCCGACCAAGGCCAACACCAACACGCCGAGGGAAACGGTGGTGGAGGACAGGTTGGGTCGCGAAGCCAGAACCAAGCGTGGCGCAACGGCCAGCATGCTTGCGATGGCGACGACCAGCATCGGCATCATGTTGTTCAACGTCAAGTCGTATTCAATGCCCACGACTCGGGTAGTGGCAAGAGCGAGCAGCACGGCCAAGGGTGCGAGCAGCAACCCCATTGCGGCACTTGGCTGATTCGCCTTCGTATCCATTTGTTCATCCATTTGTATCCCTCATTTTAGGTCCAGCCTCAAGGCTGGCGTCGTTGGCCACTTCTGAACCCCTTTTAGGTATAACGGGTTACCACCGAGACCGATGTGGCTCAGTCCCTCTTTACTTAAGAGAGAATCATGGGGAATTTTGCGATTTATTCCATGGCACGATGGCCGATATCGGTGCGGTGGTGGCCCCCCTCGAGGGTGAGTTGTTGCAGCAGTTCATATGCAGCATCATGGGCAGACGCGAGGTCATCCCTCTGAGCGGTGCATGAGAGAACACGACCCCCGGAGGCGATGAAGTGGCCGTCACCATCAACCGAAACGCCTGCGAAATTCACCCATGACGAACCGTAGACTTCCTCGGCTAACAGGTCAGACAAACCGACGATCAATCGCCCCTTGATGGGGGAAGCAGGATAACCTTCAGAAGCCAACACCACGGTCAGCGCAACCTGCTGGTGAACTTCGAGGGCCACCTCGTGAAGACGGTCGGTGGCGGCACCATGCAGCAATTCGTACATGTCCGTGGCGACGAGCGGAAGCGTGACCTGGCACTCGGGGTCACCGAATCGGACGTTGAATTCAACAACGTAGGGATCACCGTGTTCGTCGATCATCAGTCCGATGAACAGCACGCCACGGTACGGGTCGGGCTGTGAACACAGGTAAGCATGCATGGGCTCAACAATCCGTTCAACAACCTTGGCGTGAACCTCTGGGGAAACGACCGGTGCCGGGCAATAGGCACCCATGCCACCGGTGTTTGGACCCTCATCACCGTCGTAGGCCCGCTTGTGGTCTTGACTCGCAGGCAATGTTCGGTAGGCTGTTCCATCCATGACCACCAACATGCTGGCTTCCTCACCGGGAAGAAAGGCTTCCAACAAGACATAGCCGTCTGCTTTGATGGAGAATTCGATGAAGGTTCTCGCTTCATCACGATCGCTCGTCACCACCACGCCCTTTCCACCTGCAAGCACATCGCGCTTCACCACCCATGGCTGGCCGGCAAAGGCGTCCAACGCAGCATCAAGGTCGGTCGTTTTGTCCAAGCGAAGGTAGCTGGCCGTCGGCACGCCCGCCGCCTGCATGGCTTGTTTGGCATGGAGTTTGGAGCCCTCCAGATGAGCAAGCGCCGCCACTGGACCAAAACACGCAAAACCGGCTTCGGCACATGCATCGGCCAAGCCATCACAAAGCGGAGCTTCAGGCCCAACGACCACCAAATCGGGTGAAAGTTGATTGAACAATGAAACAAGGGCTTCGGTTGACGAGTCCGACGGGTGATTGGTAGCGATTCGTGCGGTCCCAGCGTTTCCCGGCACGCAGTGAATGGCACCGACCTTGGGCGAGGCATGCAGCGAAAGGCAGAGCGCATGCTCTCGTCCACCGCTGCCGACGACAACCACCGTTGCACCTGTCATGAACTTCCGTGTCCTCGGGCGATGAATAAGGCCTTCGCGGTCATTGTTTTGGGTGTGGCTCCGGAAGAACCCTTATTCGCCACGCAACCGACAGGCCACCATGCGAACCCATGCACCCACTGCGGCCCTTGTTCTCAGCCTCCTGTTGTTCGGTCTCCCTCTTGCGGCAGCCCAAGCACCGAACGATGGAGGGACGACCTCCATCACCGGCGCTGAAACATGGACCGAGGACGGCCACTTTGACGGCCATGTGGTCGTGGCCGACGGAGGGTCCCTGACGGTGAATGCCAACATCACCGTCGCCACTGGCTCTTCCATCACCGTGGAAGAAGGAGGGCAACTCGTGTTGACCAATGGTGCCCTCGTAAGCGACGACCTCAACGCTGGACTCATGGTCAACAGCATGTTTGCCACCATCACCCTCAACTTCGGGGACCTCGCTGACGAAGGTGTGGTTCAGCTCAAATTTGACCACATCATCAACGCCGACTCGAAATTCAATGTCACCATCGGCAATGAGACCATCAGCGCCTCAGGACAAGAACTCGTTCAGTTTGATGTTCCACTCAATGGGACGGACCTCATGGTGTCCTTTGATTCGTATTACTTCACGCCGACGTATGTCTTGTGGGCCAAGGCCATCTACGGAGGGGGCAACAGCGAGACCGTGTTGGCTCAAGACATGGACGCCTCCGATGCACCCTTGTATTGGTTCCAATCAGGGTTTGACATCAACGCTCATGGCGACCTCTCCATCACCTCCAGCACCGTATCGGGTGCAAGCATCCACTGTGCGTCACTTTGCCGGTTTGACAACACCGAGCTGGTCGGTAGTGCGCCCGTTGATGCAGCCACCACCGCCTCTGTGGCCGTCCTCAGCAGCATCATCAGCGGTTCGAGGTCGGATGAGGACATCATCCTCCACGATGAGGCCTCCATCGACTACCAAAACAGCCAGGGCACCGGCGGCACCACCGATGCTTGGATTCGTTTGCTGACCCAACGCACCTTGAGTACCAACATCCCCAACGGGAGTTTGGACATCTACGACATGGGCTGGGGTGCAGCGGACTGGAACGACCTCACGGACAGCGATGGAAATGTGGTGCTGGTTGAAGAGGGTGCCACCAACGAACACAAGCGAATCGTGGCATGGATGGACGGCGATGGTATGGTCCACCAAGAAGAGGCCTCCATCACGCTCTCCATCACCAGCAGTTGGGGTGTATTTTCCACCACCATCAACGCTCCAACGACCTCCACGGCAACCGTTGAAGTCGACCTCCCATTCGTCGAGGTGACCGCCGTTGCCCCCGAGGCAGATACGGCCTTCGCCAACAGCAGTGTATCGGGAATGATCACCGTAGCCAACACCGGTGCCGCCGCCGTCTCAAGCGTGAGCATTTGGTGCTACGAAGGTGAAGAGATCGCTGATACCACCAACGTCGTCGTGAGCCTCGCCCCTGGTGAGAGCAAGGACGTCCCCTTCACCTGGTACGCCTACACCGCCGGTGAGGCGACCCTGAATTGCAGGCCCTTGCTGCCAACTGCACTCAACGACATCGCCGACGAGGTGGTTGACATGAACGGAGCCACCTCCCCTGTTGTCACGTGGGAATACGCCGTGGAGGAAGAAGACACCCCGCTTCTCATCTTCATCGCGGCGGCGGTAGGATTTGTCGCTGTGGCCTTGTTCATCGCCGCTCAGCGTCGACCAGAAGAGAAATCCTACGCCATTCAGCACGAGACATACGAAAGCACAGAGGACGCTGACGTTGAGGAAACAACGGATGCATCCGAGACGGACGCAGAGGAATCTGAAGAAGCAGAAGGAACAGAAGACGCCGCTGGAGAGGAAGTCGCTGCGGCTACCGATGATGAAACCGAAGCTGCAGAGCCATCGACCAAGTCCATCTACGACCTTCAGCCCGATGACCAGTGAGCGCTAGTGTTGAAATTGGTTTGGATGAGCCACTTGGGAGAGGCCAAAGGCTCCCTCAGTTAGAACACCAGCCGAGAAGGCTTCTCTGTCGCCACTGTTCGAGCACGGCTGAATCATCGGAGACCAAGCACCGAGAAGGGTATCAGCAGGTTTCCCCGACACCGAAGCCCTTGGGTATACTGTTCGCTCCATCGCCGGATGAGAGATCAATTTCCCAACTCCATGAGGTCGTGTGGGTTGTGGCTGGACTCACGGAGTTGACGATGTCAACAGTAAATGTGTAGCAACCAGGGTCATCATAGAAATCGGTCTTGTCAAGGTAAAGCACACCATTGTTGTCTTCTTCGGTACCCGTTAAGCCAAACCAACCAGCTGTCGTTGCACTACCGATACCTGAACTTTGGGACGCCCAGCTAGCCGTGTCTTCATCCACAGTGATGGTGCTCTCGCTCCAAGCGTCGCCCCCGGTGACGGAAATATCGATGGTGTAATCGCCGTTCATCGGTCGGAGACCAACCGCTTGGAAGCCGCCACCGTCGCTGTTTTGGAAGTTCGGGTTGATGAGACCTACCAACGCCTCAATCGTGATTCCGAGATACTCGTCGTTGTTGTTACTGTTCTGAAGCGATGCAATGCGAATACCGGCATCTTGTGCCTCGCGGGTCACCAGCTTGCTGGGGATCGGAACTTCGTTGGTCAGTCCGTTCGATGATTCAGCAAAGATCGTGTATTCCACGTCCGCCTTACCGTCAAACAGTTCACCGTTGCCAGCAAACATATCGGTGATTGGAATCTTGAAGTTCTTGAGGTCGTTGGAAAGGTCGCCACTTCCAGACCACACCTCTGTCCCGTCTGCACGGATTGAAATGTCAACGGAATTGAAACTCCCACGTACTTTGAACATCAACTCATCACCCTCTTCACTGTAATCGATGTCCGTGACACCAACAAATCCATCTCCAAGCAAACCCACTCCGTATGGAACACCGGCGAGCAAAAGGTATCCGACAGCAAGAACAACCGTCTTTTCACGGTCAACCGATTGCCAAACGAGGTAGAAGGAACCGACGAACATGAGAAGGACGACCAGACCGAAAGGGACCGGTCCTGTAAGGTCCTCAAGCGTGTAGCTTCCCAAGAACCAGGTGAGTACGAATGCAAGACCACCAAGCGCCATACCGGGTTTACTGAATTGTTCAAAGAGCGAACCTTCACTGAGATGGGCTGAACCCGTTGCAACAGAAGATTCTACCGCCGGTTCAGCACCTGCAGCCTTCACAGGCTCAGGTTCAGCAGCAGCCTTGGTTTCAGGTTCTTTTGCAGCGTTCGCTTTGTCCAGTAATCCACCCATGGTCAATCCCCGTTGA
>JBMSEL010000026.1:0-26338 GCA_049412325.1 Candidatus Poseidonia sp. | reverse complement strand
CGCCGTCGGAATCGTATTGCTCGAATCCGTTGTTCGGGAAGGCGTCCGCATTGTCGCCCACGCCGTCGCCGTCGGAATCGGCCGTCTCTGTTGGGTCGTTGGGGAAGGCATCGGCATTGTTGCCCACGCCATCTCCGTCGCTGTCCACCCACTCGTTGGCGTCGTTGGGAAAGGCGTCTCCAGCGTTGCTGTAGCCGTCGCCATCGTCGTCAGGGCACCCGACTTGGTCTTGGGTTGATGTTCCTGCGTCGTTGGGACAGTCATCGTTGGCGTTGGCCACACCGTCGCCGTCCAGGTCGTTTTGGTCAATGAACTCGAACGAGGGCGCCAAGGTGTGCTCGTCGCCGTTCTTATCGATGAGGGAAACGGTGACCACACCGGGCGAGGCAACCGTCGGCGTCGAGAGTTGGATGGTTTCGTCGTCCAGCACGTCGCCCGTGACTGCTCCGAGTTGCCCGAACTGAACCGTGATTTCGTCGGTGACAACAACGCCCGTTGACTTGGTGGCGTACTTCAGCACCTCGTTGGTATCATCGCTGTAGGCGACGTGGATCATGCCGTTGGCATCAATGACGATGGAACTTTCATCGCCGACCTGATCTTGCGTCTGGATGTTGCTCTTCTGCCAGGTGGATGAAGAAGAAGGCTTGAGCGTGGCGTATTTCAAATCAAAACCCGACCAACTTGAGTAGGTGATGTGCAAATCCCCTGCGGCGTCAACGGCAATGGCAGGATTTCGTCCTGTGTCCCCGGACGCGTCAACGATGGTGTTGGTCCACGCGCCGTTGGGCACGCCCGTCGAATAGCGCAAATCTTCGTTATGGCTGTCATAATGTGCAATGTGGAACTGACCTTGTTCGTCCATGACCAACGAAGTGGAATAACCAGGCTGCAGGGTATTACCAAATGAGGAGGCGTCGGGGGCGTAGCTCAACCACGAGCCACTTTTGTTGGTTGCAAATTTCAATTTCTGACCGTCTCGGTCTTGGTAGGCGATGTAGATATGGTCATTCTCGTCAATGACAATGGAGGAATCGCACCCCTTGTTGGTCCCTGCGTCAATGCCTTGGGTGGTCCACGTACTTCCATCGAACGAAGCAAGACGGAGTCCGTTGCCGCACCATTGGCCTGTTTGCGAATAGGAAATGTGGGGAAGGTTGTTCGAATCGACTGCGATGCCAACCGGCGCAAACCGTGCGTAGGATGAGACGACGCCGCCATTCCAGTCCTGACCGTCGTAGTGCTGATAGACGAGCTTCTCGCCTTGGGCTGAGTAAGCGACGTGGAGTTCATCGTTGTCATCGATGACCATGTGGGCGTCCCAGCAATAACTGCCGGCACAGGAGTCGACCTCGCCCGTGTTCCATCCTGACCCGTCGAATTCAGCGTGCATGATCTTGAAGTTTCCACCGTTGATGTATACCACGTGAACGTGGCCGTTTGAATCCACGACGATGGCGTTTTCCGGGCCTGATCCGTCTGTGTAATCGGCGGTCGTTTTCGTCCATTGGTGATTCATACCGTCGTAGGTGACGTTCCTGTCGGCCATGTCCCGGAACCCAGTCCCGGTGATGGTCAGGTCCTCGCCACCGCTTGTCCAACCCGAGCTTGCTGAAAGGCTCACTTGGAGCGGGCTTGAATGAGCACCTGCGGCTGAATCTTCGAGCGTGGTAGACACGTGGAGCATCGGCGTCAAGGCCATGGCAACCAGCACGGCAGTCACGAACCACGTTCTCATCAGTTCCTTGCTGGATAGCATGCCACAAATAGGCTTTTGTCACACAGGTGGTACTTGTGCACCGTGCATGGATAAATTACCTTTTCAAACTCAGACTCCGGCCTCAGCCTTCGGTTTGCTCGCTGTTCTCGCTCGTTTCATCGAACATGAGCGCTTCGCGGGGCACACCCAACATGGCTTGGCGCAGCGAAGCGCGCAGTTCGGTCAGTTCACCGTAGCAGACGAGGACGTCATCGTAGCGAAGTTGCATATCGTGTTCGGGGTTCCACACCAAACGGTCGCCTCGTGAGAGCGCAAAGACCGGGACGGAGGCGAACACTTCGTCCAATCGCTTTCCGACCATTTTCGGGTGGTTGCGAAGCTGCAACGAGAGCACGCCTGAGCCGGGTACGGTGCGCAGGAGTTGGCCGATGTCGACCTCGGCAAAGGCGGTGTCCTCCATGACATAGTCAACGATGGCGCCTGCGACGTTCACGCCGCTGGCCTTCTCGATGCCCTCCAAACCCGGGGAGGAGTTGACTTCGAGCACGAGCGGACCGTTGTTCCCTTCAAGCAAATCCACTCCGGCGATGTTGAGGCCCAATACGCGAGCCGCTCGACAAGCAGCCTCGGCGTAGCCTTCGGGTAATTCGACGCTCTCCACCGTACCGTTGAGGTGGAAGTTGCTGCGGAACTCTCGGCCGCGCGCTCGGCGGCGCATGCACGCCACGACCTTGTCGCCCACAACCAGGGCGCGGATGTCTTTGCCGTGAGATTCGGCGATGTATTCCTGCACAAGCACCGATTTTCCGGTCATCAGTAAGCCCTGAACGAGGTTGCGAACTTCAAACGCCGTGTGACGCAGAAACACTCCTTCGCCCTGGGTGCCTTGGGTGACCTTGACCACCACAGGAAGGCCACCAACGGTCTCGATGGCTTGGTCCACATCGAGGACGTCCCTTACATAGACGGTTTTCGGAACCAGAATGCGGTTCCTGGCGAGGATTTGTGAGGCGTTGAGTTTGTCGCGACTTTGCAGGATGCCTTGGCCCGTGTTGGCGGTCCAGACGCCCAACTGTTCGATGTGGCGAAGCACCGCCACGCCGTGTTGGGTGATGGAGTGGCCGATGCGGGGGATGACGGCGTCTTTGGCGAAGGCCCGTCCTCGGTGAAGGACGTCAACACTGCCTTGGTTCACGACCAGCGAGAACTTCATCGGATCGCAGACTTCCACGTCCAATCCGCGCTTCTTCGCCTCCTCAACGATGCGCCGCGTGCTGTAGAGGCGTGGGCCCCGGCTGAGAACGGCCAAACGGAGCCCCATATCGGGCCGCCTTGTGGCGTCGTTCTTCATTCCATCGGTTCCCATGATGCAGGGATTTCCGGTCCGCGGTCTTGAAGTGCTCGGCTGATATCGGGGTTTCATGACCGAAGAGGAACTTGATGCAGCAGGTGCGCTGGCTGTGGACGAGGACCAAGACGAATTGATGGAAGAGATGTCCATTGAGGAGCGGAAAGAGCGCTTGAAGAAGGCTCGCTGGAACGTCTTTCTCTACCTCGGCATCGCTGCCATTCTGTTCGGTTTCGCCCTCTTCCCTATGCCTTTTTCTGCTGATTGGGACGATTTCAGCACATCGGCCGAGAAGGACATTGGCCTGGTGTGGGGCTTGCCCGTGGACGGCGAAGACCTGTTTGACGTGCCCATGCGGTTGACCGTGACGGCGGACAATCCACCAACCCAGGCTGCCATCAACATCGCCGTCTACGTCATCGAGCAGGAAGATTGTACGGATTATACCCTTAGCGAAAAGATGCAGGAAGCCAAGGGTGGCGATTCTCACGCCTACCAGTACCAAGAAGCCGACGAGCGAGTGCTGGACGACGGCACCTACGACTTTGAGTTCAACATTGACCCCGGTCACTACTGCCTCATCGCTGAATACATTAACGGCACCACCGGCGACAAGATCACCTCTTCGGGCAACGCACTCAGCGTCAAAGGCAAACTCTACCCCAACCAATTCTTCGGTGGCTTCCTCGGGCTGCTCTGCCTTGGGCTGTCGGGCTTTGCCTTCTTGGGGGCGCAAAAGCACGGCGCTGCGCTCCGCAAAATCCTCGAAGGTGAAAACGAGACCACCGAGTCCAAGGTGTTGTCCGAAGCCAGCAAGGCCCGCATCGCAGCAGGTCCCGGCAGTGCACCGCCCGCAGGTCCTTCCGGTCCTCCCGGCTCTCCGCCTCAAGAACAAGCTGGTCCTTCCGGGCCTCCTGGGGCCCCGCCTGCTGAAGCGGCTGGCGAAGCGGCACCTGTCGAATCACCTTCAGATGAGCCTGCGGCAGCACCGGCGGAGGGCGAAGTAACGTTTGAGCCCGCTGATAATGGCTACTTCTTCCGGAAATTCGCAGACGGCACCTACGACCAAACCGTCTATGTTCAGAACGCCGATGGTACCTACGTGCCTCACGAAGGATGAATTGAACGGCAGTGTCCGATTTTGATGCGAATGTGCTTCAAATGAGCGCCACCCTTGAAAGGCACCGTGCCCACGGTTTGTTGAGGTATGACCATGGGAGAGGAGCCAACCACCACGTTAACGGTGGCGAAACTCAAGGCCCTTTGCGTCCTCAACGACGTTTCTGCGAGCGGAAAAAAAGCCGAACTCCTCGCTCGCCTCCTCGAAGCAGGTGTTGACAAAGAAACCCTCGGCATCGAAGTGTACGACGAAACAACCGCCTCGTTCCTGCCAGCAGCCGTCGAGGATGAAACGGCGGTCAAGGAAGCGATTGAGGAGGAACTTGACGCCGAGGGAGCATCCACGCCCGATGAAGAGGCAGAGGAAGCGACCGAAGCGGACGAACCGGTCATGCTCTCCCTCGAAGACGAAGAAACGATTTCCGTTCCTCTGCCCGATGACGAACAAGAGGCGGCCGAGGACGATGTTTTGGAGGCCGAAATTCTTGAGGCCGATCTGATTGACGGTGAGGAAACCTTCAACGAAGACGAGGCGGAAACGGTACCGCTTCCAGCGGCTACCAGGAACGCCACGCCGCCGCCCAAATCCGTCGCTGAAACATCACCTCTGACGCTCATGGAAATGGTGCGTCGCCCGCAAGCCATCGCCGTCATGCTGACGTTGGTGCTGCTGGGCGCAGGTGGTTGGTATTACGTGAACAACCAGCTCGAACCCTTCACCGCTGATTCCCTTCGGTACGGCGATCGAATGGGGTACGTCATTACGGAAGGGAGTTTCCTCGCTTCTGAGGAGTATGTTGAACTCGTCACCAACCAACTCGACGACCCGCCAAATTACTGCAAAATCCGCCTCTCCTTCCAAGGCGAGAGCACGGCGTCGGTCACTGAGGGCACGGGTGTGGAATTGAACACCCAATCCTCCGACGATCGCTTAGGCGCCGTCAGCATTCGTGGAGGTCAGGGGCTCTCGTGGTTGGCGGTGGAAAGCGTGAACGACATGTCATTTTCGCAATTTGATGTCTCTGGCCACTACCCCATCGCTTCCAAGTGCTCTGACTTTACCACCGACACCACCACCGGCCAGGCCGACCTCAAACTCACCACATGGAAAGAACTCCGGGAACAAGTGGTGCTCGCCACCGAATTGGAATTCGCCGCCACCTTGTCGGCCACCGCCTATGAAGGGACGGCGTTCACCTATGGTGTGGGCGGCTTGTTGGGCGATTTGGAGGAACTTTCTCCCGGCTTGGGCATGGTCATTGCGCCGATTGAACTGGCCGACTTCTTTGGCAACGCCTACATCACCAAAGACGCCACCGGAACGAGTTCCGGATGGGACTGGCGTGTTACGGGTTCGGAGAAAATCGGTTCCACCAACATGTGGAAAGTGACGGCGAGCCACCGGGACATTCGCGATTTCTGTTTAGGCTACGCCACGATGACCATGTGGCTCGATGCGGACAGCCCATGGGCCGCTCGGCAAACGGTGGACGTCGCCATCAGCAGCAGCGAAGCATCGCAAACAAGCTGTTCAGCCTGGCAGCAGCGAGGCATCGACGCTGTCTTGCCCGAGGGTGAACTCGAATTGCATCACACCTTTGAGCGGACGACCCTGTCTCGCGGCATCAAAGCCATCGAACTTGGGAAAACCTATGATAACAGGCCTCAAGCCAACGATCTCAACCCTGACGGTGACGAATTGGTGAATTGGGGAGTTGACGGCATGCATCTCCCCGATAACTCCACCCAACGGGCGCATCCGCTCGACCAAGCCATGGTTTGCCTTGACGAGTTCAGTGGCGTGGCTTCCGGAGCGGTTACTGCGCTGGAAAACGACGGGTATGTCTGGCGAGCCGTGAACGAACAAAACGGGACGGCGACGGAATGGAACCTCTCCTGGGTGGATTCGGACACCACGGCCGGTTGGCTGAAGTTTGCCGTTTCGGGCAGTGAGGGCGCTTTGACCTGCGAATTCATCGCCAAAGGCACCTTTGATGATTCCATCACGCACAACCGTGATTCCATCCCGAAGGCCTTGCCCCTTCACGATGTTGAAGCGAGGCTGATGGACGACCAACGCTTCCCAGCGTTGACCGGTCCCAACGCCTTGTTCACCGGCAGTGGCTTGCACGACGGCACACGCGTGGGATACCTTGTGGTGGTGCCTGGAACGGGCTTTGGCATCGATTTCAGCGACCTCCTCGATACGTCCGGCGCCACCACGGTGGATGTACAGCGCCAATGGGATGATGGCGGAAAAGACCGGAGTTTCTCATTACTCGCTGACGGGACCGACGGGCGCTTGATCGGTTGGACCAGCCTTTCAGTTGAGGAGTTGGCCTGATGAGCACCGATGGCCGTGGGCTGGACCATTTGATGGAACAAAACGACACCGAGTTGGATTTCCTCGCCGCCTACGGCGGTGTTGATGACGGCCAGAAAAGTGACGGTGCAGCCCTTCTTTCAGCCCTCCATCGCTTTGTGAAGGCCGGCGGCCTCAAGAGCACCCTTGAAGGAACGACGTTGACCTTTGACGGCGGCCAAGCCGTGGCCGAGGACAACGGTTGCCGCCTGACCATGACAGGTGAACATTTGCCCCTTGTCGCCAGCGACTTGACGGGCCCGGGATTTGCAGAAGGGAACCTCAGTCCTGACCGGACCAGCATGAGCACACTGCTCACCGCGTGGACGGTTGAACAGCGTCGATTCGTTGAGCGCTTGGTGGAACACCGTCTGCACGGTTGAATCACGAACGGCGAGCCGCCATCATGGCCGCTCCAGAAAGAGCCACCACCGCCACCGCAACACCAGCACTCGGGAGGAAGCCTTCGGTTTCCTCGCCAGCGGCTGGTACATCACAGCCATCTCCGTCGGCGTGAATACCACCGTAGGAACCGTCATCGAAATAGCAGGTGGACCAGGTTTTGTACCAGTCTCCTTGCGGGAAGTTTTCGCTGGAATCGTCGCTGTAGGTCGCCTTGACTCGCCAGTTGACATAAGAGTGGTCGGCCGGTGGTTTGAGTTCCATCGAGTAGGTACTGCCGTCGTCGCTGACGGTGACGTCCTGGGTTGTTGGCGGGTCGCACACACCATTGTTCAAGCAGATTTGCGTGGTGATGGCCAGCGTCGTTCCATTGTCACGGGCTTCTTGGTCGAGCATGACCGAAAGCGCCCAAGGTTGACTGTCTTGAGACGGCGTGGTGCGTTCTTCGACCGTGAACGGGACCTCACTGTTCGGGTTGACATCCTCGCCACCGGTGGCGGAACCCGCAAGAGCAGCGGTTGACATCATCAGCAATCCAGCGACCACCAGCAACGTCACACTTCGCTTCATGTGTTGAAGGGGGCGCGGCTCCCTTATTTGGGTTCCTTTCATTCCATATCCCACAATTCGTCGCCCACCCAGTGAACGGTTTTGATGCCCTTGCCTTTGGTGCTCTCCACCATGGCTTCACCATCGTCCACCGCCCAACCGAGCGCGAGCGGTCGTTTGTGGGTCATGTCCCGAATCCATACGAGGTCGCCTGCTTGAACGGAGGCTTCTGCTGCGTGAACACCGGCGACCATGCAGTCCGCACCGTTCATCAAAAACGGGATGGCGCCGTGATCAACTTCCACCCATTTGAGGGCGTCCATGTACTCGAGGAATCCTCGTAGGGTCAGGAAGACGCAACGGTCGTCCTCTTCGTCGAGGAGTTCGATCACCAATGGCGTCCGGTCAACGAACACCATGGTCCAAGGGCCGTATTCGGCCATTTCCAGAAACGCACCGTCCACGTTGAGATCGATAGCGAGGTCACTCTCCAAGCGCTTGAGCAGCGGAGCGATGTGTTTTCTTCGAACAGGTCGCCGTTTGCGCACGCTCCATTCGGTGGCCATGCTTTTGGGGAGGGCGAGGAGGCTATCATCCTTGGGCATCGCGGCATTGATGAAGGGCAGGAACATGCAAGGTCCATGACCATGTGGTGCACCATCCGAACCTTCGCCAAGCACGCGGTTGAACTCGGCAACGAGCCGGTGATTGAACCTATTTTTTTTGTGAAGCCAAGCGGCTGTCTTCACGGGGACGGGCCGTTGCCCGTCAGCGCTCACCGCGGCGAAGTCCATCACGAGGTGGAATGCGTGGTTCAACTCAACGAAGCCATGGAGCCGGTCGCGGTGGCGGTCGGCCTTGATTTGACCGACCGCGCCACGCAAAGCACCTTGCGGGCCGACCAACTTCCTTGGACCAAAGGGAAGTGCTTCCGCTCCAGCGCCGTTATCGGTCCATGGTCACCGTGGTCGGGAACATGGGACGACCTGGTGTCATCCGTTCACGGGCTGCATTTGTCGCTCTCCATCAACGGAGAGGTCCGTCAGTCAAGCCCCCTTTCGGAGATGTCGGTTACGCCTCGCCAGCAGATCGACGCATTGCTAACATGGGCTCCCGTAGCCGATGGCGATGTGCTGTTTACCGGAACGCCTCAAGGTGTCGGGCAACTCCATCCCGGCGACCATGTCGTGGCTCGGCTCATGGGCTCGGATGGCGTGGAATGGTCGTCCATTGACGTGCGCTGTGTCTGAGGGTTGCTTTCATATAGCCCGTGCCGGTGGGTGGCGACGCAGGAGGCATCCCTATGGCTCAATGGCACGGAATTTCACGACGCAAACCATCCGGTGGACGAAAGGTTCAGGCCCGCGGCAAGCGAGCAACAGAAATCTCCACGGAGAAGCAATTCGCCCTCGTTGGTGAGCCCAAGCGCAAGATCTACCGCAAGACCGGTGGCAACACCATGGTCCGCGTGATGGCTGCCAACCAAGTCAGCATCAACAACCCCAAGACCGGCAAGACGACCTTGGGCTCCATCCACAGCGTGGTCGAAAACGCCTCGGACCCCAACTACGTTCGTCGAAACATCCTCGTCAAGGGTGCTGTGATCGAGACCGACCAAGGTCGTGTCCGAATTACATCCCGCCCCGGCAAAGACGGTGTCATCAACGGCGTTCTGCTTGAGTGAACCCGAGCGACGGCTTGAAGAAAGCACGTCGTCACCAGCCTATGAGGCGAGACCATGGACCACAACCCCGACCGACTGTGCGTTTGGCCGGGCTACTTCGACATCAAGCGTTCCCGGCGTGCAGGCCGGCGGGTTCCAAAGGACGCCTCGGTGCTCAAGCCCGACCTCGAAGGGTTGTTCAACGCTGCGCGAGCGGTGGGCTTGAGAAAGATCAAGCGCGAGGAACACACCTCCCATCCCCGTCGCCCTCACGGGCGTGAAGGTCGCTTGTGGGTGTCTTCAGTCGGCGCAAAAGAATCGATAGGGGCGAGCAGCAAAGAAGAGTTACTCCAGCTCATTGGCGGTCAATGGCGCGAGATGCAACGCAACCAACGCCAAGCCGTCGCTCAGGAAACGGCAAAAGGTCCGAAAACCGGTGATCGCCGTGCCCGCTCTCAGCGAAAAAACACGCAACAGCAAAGCAGTTTCAAGAAGCGAAAGAGTTTCAAGAACCGCTGATTGTCAAAACAGAAATTGATAACCTTTGAGGGTCATTTCTGAACATGCGCCCCCTCATTGTGTTGTCCGTTATGCTGCTGTGCACCAGCGGACTTCAGGGCGACCTCACTGCGCAGGAAGATGAACCCGAGACGGTCGTCATCACGGTTGACAGCACCAACCTTCGCTTTTCGCCTTCTTCGGTGACCATCACCGAAGGCGACACGGTCCGTTTCTTTTGGAGCGGCCAAGCCCTACCTCACAATGCGGTGGAGAACAACGAGGTGTTTGATTCGGGCGAACCGGCACGAGCGGTTGACTACAGCTTTACCTTCGAGCGCGGCATGAACGGCACCTACGATTTCGTCTGTGAACCGCACGCTTCGGTGGGGATGGTTGGCCAAATCGTGGTTGAGCCTGCTCCACCGCTAAACGAAACCAATGCCACCACGGAAGAGCCACCAATGTCAGAGGACACGCCCGCCTTGTCAGCGTTCGCTACGGCCGGTATGCTCGGCCTGTCCTGGGTGGCTGTCCATCGACGTCAGGGCAACGGGTGAAGCCAGCCGAAGATGTCCTCTTCGGTTTCGTTTTGAATGCCCGTCAAGGTATCGTAGAGTTTCAAGGTGGTAGCACCGGGTGTCCCGTCACCGAAGACCTTCTTCTCGCCGTCGTGGGTGATGGAGCCGATGGGGGAAATCACTGCGGCGGTACCGCAACAAAATGCCTCGTCGGCGGCCATGGCGAAGTCGGCGGCCACTTTGCCTTCAATGACCTCATACCCAAGGTGGCGGGCGAGTTGAATGATGGAATCTCGGGTGATACCGGGAAGGATGGTGCCGGTGAGTTCAGGGGTGTAGAGCACGTTGTCCTTGACGCAGAAAAAGTTGGCCGCCCCGACTTCTTCGATGACGGTGTGGGTTTCCGCATCGAGGTAGATGACCTCGGCGTAACCCTTGGCTTTGGCTTCTTTGCTTGGCTTCATACCAGGCGCATAGTTGCCGATCGCCTTGACGCCACCCGAACCACCGGGTGCTGCTCGGTGATGATGCTCGGAAATCAGCAAATCGATGGCGCTCATGCCGCCTTTGAAGTACGGTCCAACGGGCGTGACGTAAATCAAGAAGGTGTAGGATGGCGCAGGTGCAACACCCAGCACAGGCCCGCTTCCCATCAAGAGGGGTCGGACGTACATCGCACCTTTTCCGGAGGGGGGCACCCAGTGCTTGTTGGCTTCCACCACCTGTTCCACGGCGTCCACAAAGATGGATTCGGGCACGGGTGGCATCTTCAGTCGGTCAGCACCCCGCTGCATGCGGCGAGCGTTTTCCTCGGGTCGGAAGAAGACGATACGTCCCTTGGACGTTCGGTAGGCCTTCATGCCCTCAAAGAGCCCTTGACCGTAATTGAGAACGCCTGCGGCTGGCGACATGGGAATGTCGCCGTAAGGACGTAATTCACCCGGCATCCATGGGTCATTGGCCGTGGTGGTGGTGAGGTACATGGTGTCGGTAGGCGTCAATGAAAAGGTCAGGCTGTCCCAATCAAACGATTCATCCATGCAGTCCCACCCCTGTCAAAATGACCCATTGGAATGAGGCTTTCAAGGGTTCCTCTCTCATTTCTTGCGTTGCCACCCCGATTTTCCATGTTCGCGGGTAGATGGGTTCTAATGGGGTGAAACGGTCAAGACTCACGGGGTCGCTCAATGGATGGACGCATGGGGATAGTGAGCGGTCGCTATCGCTCCTCTTCCATCGCTGCAGAAGGTGAGTCACAAGCCAGCACCATCGTGGAACTCTTCGGCAGATGCGAGGACGGACGTTCCGTTTGTTTGCTCGTTCATGGCTTGCGCCCTTCCTTTGAAATTGCACCCCTCGGTACATTCGACGCCGACCAACCGGTGCCGACGTTCGTCGAAGATCGTCTGGCTCACGTTCGCGCCATGGAACATGTTGAGAACGTGACCGGGCCGGTGGTCAAGTGGACCCAGTTGGGTGACCGTCCGGTGTGGACCGTTGAAGTGGAACAACCGTTCCACGTTCCTGCCCTTCGAAAGGTGCTCAAAACTCGGTCATGGCAAATTTTCTCCGGCGATATCCCGTTCGTCAACCGATTGTTCTTGGACAGCGATGTTGGTATGCACGTCGCCTTCACGGGCGAGGTGGTTGACGAGCGTTCGGCAGAGGGCCCCGTTCTCAAGCCCGGCGTCATCGAGGCAGGTGGCGGTGGGCGCTACGCCGTGGACGTCACGGTTCGCTGTGATGTTGGCGATGTTCATTCAACCGAACCGTTCCAAGTTCCCTACACCGTGTTCTCCTTTGACTTGGAGACCAGCATTGAGCACGAGACGGTGCTGTGCGCTGCGGCCTGCGTTGAAAACCTTGGAACAGGGGTGCGCCAGGTCTTCGAGTACCAAGGTTCGGAAGTGGACATTCTCGAGGGGCTGACCGCCACTGTCCAAGCCACCGACCCCGACATCATCACGGGGTACAACATCGACAATTTTGACCTCCCACGTTTGGCGGACCGAACGGGGGTTCTTCAGCGCGGGCGAGGTTGGGAAGGGACAGCGGCGCTGTTCGGTTGGGGGCGAGCGCCTCGTTTGGAAACCGAACTGAAGCGAAATCGAGACGCCTTGGTCCCCAAGCGTCAGAGCAATCGAGCTTGGAATCTTTCGGGGCGCGTGGTGATGGACGCTTGGTGGCAAGCACGCCAAGCGCTGCGCCCTCGGCGCGAGACATTGTCCTTTGTGGCCTCGCTGCTGTTCCCCGACGACGAAGACAAGCACAAGATGGACGTGGACGCTTCGAACATGGACCAAGAATGGGCCGATCGTCCCGACGAGGTCATGGCCTACTGCGTAAGGGACGCTGAACTTCCGCTGGACATCCTCAGCGCCATTCAAGCCGTGCGACGAAAGGAAGCGGTGGCGGCGGTCGCGAAAGTGCCGTTCGAAACCGCCGCCAACGGCAGCACCAGCCAACTCATCGATTCCCTTGTGATTCGACTGGCAGATGTTCAACAGGTGGCCGTTCCGCTTACCGGTTCGGCTGAAGCCAAGGAAGGCCAGATCACGGGTGGCTACGTTCACGACGTTGAGGCCGGCCTCCATCCCTGGATCGCTGTGCTTGATTTCAAGAGCATGTACCCTTCGATCATGATTGGCCACAACATCTGCTACACCACCCGCATCGACCCGGCTCAACCCGCTCCCGAGGAAGGCAGGTACCACACCTCGCCCATCGAGAGCAAATTCCGCTTGGCCGAAGACAGGAAAGGCATGGTGCCGGCCCTGCTCGAAGACTTGATGGCGCAACGAGATGAGCATAAAGCCGCCATTAAACAGGCGAAGTCAGACGACGACGAAACCGCCGAAGCCTTTCATGATGCCATGCAGTACGCTGTGAAGATCCTGATGAATTCGTTTTACGGGGTCTTCGCCAGTGGTTTTTATCGCTTCACGCATCGAGACTTGGGCTCTTCCATCACGGCTTGGGCTCGTCAAAACATCAAGGGCATCATCGCTGCGGTTGAGGAGGAAGGCCACGGCGTGGTCTATTCCGATACGGATTCCATCTTCGTACGTTCGCCCGTGGACCCGGATGCTCCTCGCCAACTCACGGATGAGGTCCAAGCGCTTGCCCGTCAGGGCGACAAAACAGCCTTGGAAACCGTTGCGGCCTACGAAGCAGCCTGCAACAACATGGTCGAATTTGGGACGGCGTTGGCCGACAAGTACAGTCGAGATTCGGCGGTGCTTGAATTTGAAAAGGGCCTCTCCGTTTTCTTCAGTCATGGTGCGAAGAAACGGTACATCGGCCAAGTGGTCTGGCCGTCCCACGAGATGTTGGTTCGTGGATACGAAACACAACGAACAGATTCCTTCAGTTATCTCACCACGACCATGAAGGAAATTTTCCGCTACACGCTGGCCGACCAGGGCGATGAACTGGTGGCTTACGCCAAGCAGCGAGTCGAGGCGCTTCGGACCTGCCAAGTTCCCGCCAGTGAGGTCGTGCTGGCCAAATCCTGCAAGGGACGCGTGGTGCGAACGCCAGTGAAGACGGCGGCTGACGTGGATTTCACCAAAGACTACAGCAAACCCGACAGCATGGTCCAAGTGCGTGTGGCCAGACAACGCATTGAACGCGGCCTCGGGTTTACCACGGGCATGAAGGTTTCCTACGTGGTCACCGACGCCAGCAAACCTCCAATGGCGGCAGTCCACTGGCCGGACACCGAAGAAGAGCAAGCCAAAGTCATCTACGACGGGCGCTTCTATGCTGAGCGTTTGGCCGCGGCTGTGGGGCGCATCACGGAGGCTTTCGGTTGGGAGGCAAAAGACCTCATGGCTGGCAACAAGCAGGCGAGTTTGTTCTCGTTTTAGGCGGGCCAAGCGAGGAAGCCCTTTTGATGAACGAGCCACCACATCCCAACATGGGAAGCCATGCACGAACCCTCATGGTGGTGGGACTGATGTTGTGTTCCTCGCTTGCAGGGTGCATCTTTGAAGAAGGTTCGGGTGGCGAAAACGCCGAGGTGTTGGCGGTGTTCAACTTCAGCCCGAGCAAGAACATCAAGGTCGGCACCACCGTCAGTTTTGATGGCTCAAGTTCTACACCAAACGACGGCTCGTTGACCTATCGCTGGAATTTCGACACCGAAGCGACCATCGACATTGACGCCACCGGTTTGACAGCCACCTGGTCCTTTGACGAGGCCAAGACCTACAAGGTGACCCTCGAGGTGTCTGATGGCACATCGACCTCAGAGCAAACCCGTGAAATTACCGTGGCCGCCGAGAGCGCTGAACCTCCAACGGCGGCGATCACCCAATACGCGGATGCTGAAGACTGTGAGGACGAGGAGATCACCGAATCACGCCACATTCTCGTTTGGATTTGCGTCCGAGACAAGAGCATCACGGACCGTAGCATCACCGAAACAACGACCATTCAACTCGATGCCTCGGATTCCACGGCGGGAGATACCACGTCCCAGTACATCCCAGAAGAAGGGTATGCGTGGGACTTGGACCTCAACGAGGACAAGGACAACGACGGTGACCCGGAGAACGATGACGACCTCGTCGGTTCGACCATCGATTGGAGCAACGTTCCACCAGGTGAATATGAAATCGGTTTGACGGTCACCAACAACGTCGACATGACCGACAGCGCCACCATCCGGGTGTACGTGAGTTACGCTGGCTACTGGAACGATTTCGAAATTGGAGGCAACAGCAGCGGCAACGCTGCCGAACTGGACTTTGACGCCATCATTCACTACGACAAGGAGGCTGGAAACACCATCGTCAAGGCCCAAGTCGAGTTGGAATATCCGAAAGAAGACGACGATTGCACCTCGATTCCTGGGGCCAACAACTGCCGAGCAGAACTCAACATCCATGCTTACAACGAGGAGGATGAAGAGGCTTCCAACACCACCTCCACCGATGTTGAATCCCGTGAGGACGGTGATTGCGACGACGACCAATACTGCATCCACCTGAAGTTGTCGGGTTACATGTTCTCCGACACGGAATCAACCTATGGCGATGGCGAGTGGACCATGACGATTCAGAACGACCGCGTCAACGACTTCAACGTCGATCAGTTCGTGATTCGCCTCTACTACAAATGAGTTGATTCACGATGCGACGCACGCGAATCGTAGCGACCATCGGGCCAGCCTGCGATGACCGTTCGACCCTCAAAGCGCTCATGGAAGCCGGGGCAGATGTGTGCCGGTTCAACTACTCTCACGGTGAACCCGAGGATAAAACCGACCTCTATCGCCGCGTCCGAGACATCGAGGATGAATTGGGCCGCCCAACCTGTATTCTCGCCGACCTCCCGGGTCCAAAACTTCGCCTTGGCACCTTTCCTGAAGTTGAAATGCTCGAAGAAGGCAGTGAAATCACCTTGCTGTGCGGTCAGGCCAGCGTCGAAACCACCAACGGCAACCGGTTCCCCGTTGAATACGCGGGGCTTTCGGCTGAACTCAAAACCGGCGATCCCATCCTTCTGTCAGACGGTTTGATTCGGCTGACGGTGTTGTCCACCGAAGGAAAGGCAGGAGCTACGGTTCGTTGTCGAGTCGAAGACGGTGGACCCATCAGCAGTCGGAAAGGCGTCAACGTCCCTGGCACGCTGGTCGACCTCCCTGCCATCGGCCCAAAAGACGAGGCTGCCCTGCAGCATGCCTTGGAAAACGGTGCTGATTACATCGCCGTCAGTTATGTTCGGACCGCCGAGGATTTGTTGCCCGCCAAGGAAGCGGTCCAAGCAGCCTCCATGCACGTCCCCATCGTAGCGAAAATCGAACACCCAGTGGCGCTTGAAAATCTCAACAGCATCCTTGACGTCGCCGATGCCGTGATGGTGGCAAGGGGTGATCTCGGCGTTGAAATTCCACTTGAGAACGTCCCTGTGGTCCAGCAACGCATCATTGACGAGGCCCTTGAACGCGGGATGCCGGTGGTGGTGGCCACGCAGATGCTCGACTCGATGACCTTCCAACCACGCCCCACTCGGGCGGAGGTCAGTGACGTTTCCACCGCCATCCGACACGGTGCCACCGGTGTCATGTTGTCGGGCGAAACCGCTACGGGCAAGTACCCACTTGAGACGGTGCAGACCATGGCGCGGATCGCCACCGCCACGGAAGAAGGCTTAGACGCTCACGAACTTCGCCCGACCGCCTTGGCTCGCTTCCGTTCGACACGAGCGGTGGCGCATGCCGGTGTGGAACTGGCTCGGGAGGCCGAGGCTGCGCGCATCGTGGTCGCCACCGAACACGGGACCTCTCCTCGCCTGGTCTCAGGCTACCGCCCCTCTATTCCGGTCACGGCCGTGTCGGACCGCTTGCGTGCCCTTCGCCGAACCTGCCTCCTTCCCGGTGTGGACGCTGTGCTGTGCAAAGAGCATGACCGTGGGTCAAAGACGATGCGAGAAGCGGTGGACCAACTCGTGCTTCAGGGCCTTATTCAGCCCGGTGATCGCGTGGTGGCTATTTCGGGAAGCCCGCTGGCGATGCGGGGCGCGACCAGCACCCTTCGTCTGTACAAGATTGGTTCGTCCGGTGAAATTCTTGACACGCAATGAGGTAAAAACAGCGAATGCGTGGTGAATTCGTGGCTTGAAACGCGTCGCGGTTTTGATATAGGGGATAATTGTCGGAGCGCTTGCTAAGGAGCGATTACCATGCCATCACAATGGGAAGACAGAAGCAAGCCACACCGCAACATCGTATTTATCGGTCACGTCGACCACGGAAAGTCCACCACCGTTGGACGTCTCCTTCTCGACTCCGGCCACATCGAACAGCACGTGATTGAGAAGAACGAGAAACTCGCTGCCGAATCCGGTAAGGCCGGTTTCGGTCTTGCGTACGTCATGGACGGACTCAAGGAAGAGCGCGAACGTGGAATCACCATCGACGTTGCTCACAAGGAATTCTTCACCCCTGACTACTACTGGACCATCATCGATGCTCCAGGCCACCGCGACTTCGTCAAGAACATGATCACCGGTGCTTCCCAAGCTGACACCGCTGTTCTGCTCTGCGCTGCCAACGACGGTGTCAACGCCCAGACCAAGGAACACGCTTTCTTGGCCAAGGTGCTTGGTGTCAAGGGCCTCATCGTCCACGTCAACAAGATGGACATCTCCGGTGTCGACTGGACCGAAGAGAAGTACAAGGCTGCCTGCGCTGAAGTTTCCGGCCTCTTGAAGATGGCTGGTTTCAAGCCAGACGACGTCCCCATGATTCCTGCTTCGTCCCTCAACGGCGACAACGTGTTCAACAAGTCCGACAAGTGCCCATGGTACAACGGCCCAACCCTCTTTGAGGCCATCAACGCCACGCCCATGCCTGACAAGCCTTCCGACAAGCCTCTCCGCTTGCCCATTCAGGACGTCTACAAGATCTCCGGTATCGGTACTGTGCCTGTCGGCAAGATCGAAACCGGTACCCTCAACGTCGGCAAGAACGTGGTCTTCAACCCCTCTGCCAAGGGCGGTGAAGTGAAGTCCATTGAGATGCACCACACCATGGTCGACAAGGCAGAGCCAGGCGACAACGTTGGTTTCAACGTCCGTGGTCTTGCTGCCACCGACATCCGCCGTGGCGACGTCGCCGGATACTCCGACAGCGAACCAACCTTCGTTCGACACGACGAAACCTTCGTCGGTCAGATTCAGCTCATGGACATTCCCAAGGCTGTTTCCGTTGGCTACACCCCTGTGTTCCACGCTCACACCGCTCAAGTCGCTGTGAAGTTCATGGAACTCTTGGAGAAGACCAACAAGTCTGGCAAGGAAGCCAACCCTTCCTTCCTCAAGACCGGTGATGCTTGTCTCATCCGCTTCCAGCCAACCAAGCCAATGGCCATCGAGCAAATGGATACCTTCCCTGAGCTCTCCCGCTTCGCTATCCGCGACATGGGTAAGACCGTGGCTGCTGGTGTTTGCTTGAAGATCGAGAAGAAGTGAGTTCGCTCACGAAACGATTGATGCGAGGAGTGGATTGAATGGTTGCTGTTACAGTCATCAAGTTGACCGGTGAGAACCACAAGGACATCGATGACGTTGCCAGCCAGATCAAGACCATCTGCGACAGCGGCGGTATCAACCTCCGTGGCCCGATTCCCTTGCCCACTCGCCGACTCGTGGTGCCTGTTCGTAAGGCCCCCGATGGTGAAGGCAGCGAAACCTACGACCACTGGGAGATGCGAATCCACAAGCGCCTGCTTGAGATGGACATCTCGACGGCCAAGGACCAAACTGCCCTCCGCTCGGTGACCAAGATCCCCATTCCTGACACCGTGAGCATCGAGATCTCGATGAGAAACATCAACTGAATCCGGTTGAGCCGTGCTGCCCATTGGGCGCTTTCAACACGACCAGCGTAGCGTGTCTCGCTTCCAACAACCGGGAAGAAGCCCGAATCCAGGACCGATGTTGGTCTCTCTGTTCGATGGATGCAAAAGATGGCAGATAGAGCGCGGTGTTCACCGAAGCTCAAAGCTCAGCCCGCTCGGCGACACCGGCATCTGTGAGCCACGCTGCGGTTCCTTCATCGAGGAAGTGAACGTCACCGGCTTCAAGCGTCAACGGTTGACCGCTGGCGTCCATCACGGGCTCAGGCAAAGTTTCGAGGATTCGAACACGAATGTTTCCTTCCTCTGTTGTTTCTCCCTCCGGCGTTTGCTCAGGTACAATCGCCCCCTCTTGTTGAGGTGGTTCGTCTTCGATCATGGTCATGGGCTCTTTGGACGGTGCCAACTCCATGGCTGCACCGTGCTTGTTGTTCGTAGCGGAGGTCGTCGCAGTTGCGGCTACCGAAGGGGCCGGCACAGTGCTCGATGGCATGGGTGCGGTGGCCGCTGGTGCCGGGTCCTGCATGTCGGCCATGAGGTAGGCTTCCTCATCCGCCCAGGGGGCATCGTCCATCCAGCGTTCTTCTGCGTCCTCCTCTGTTTGGGGCAGGGGTTCCATGGTATCCTCAAAAGCCAAATCCGGCGGTGGGCCGGAGGTCAAGGTGCCTTCGCCAACAAAGGCGTCGAGTTGCATGGTACCCGGTGCGTGCGTCCGTGGTTGCATCATGATTTCTCCCAGCAAACCTTGTTGCATGCCCTGCCAGTCGATCTCTTTCTTGAAACGGTCAACGTTGAGTTGAAGGGCATGATAGAACGCTTTCTCTGCAGGGTCGTGCCGCTGCCAATCCAGCGAGGGAAGTTCCTGATTCATGCCGGGGTTGACACCGCTTCGCAATGCTTGGCTGGCCGCGTGTTGCATCATGGCGACCATTCGCTTTCGAGCGAGTTCGGAGGCAATACGTCGAATGTTGGTTTGGCGTTTCTGTAGGTTTTGCAACCGCATATCGATGGACCCTTTTCGGACCATCTCTTGTATTTCCAAATCCAAGCTGGAGAGCAAGGCTCGTACCATTTCCCAGAAGTCTTGCCGTGGGAGGGGAACCGGCACGTGTCGCGGCAACTGTTGCCGATGTGTGGTGAACAACTGCTCTTCGATCTCTTGGGCTTGTCCGCCGTCAAGATCCCGAACAGGGGTCATGAAGTGGACGTGAAGGTGACGGGATTTGAATCCTCTTCCGCTCCCCGATTGGCACCTTCCTTGCGACGCAGGAAGAACATCCCTTCATATTCCACAACCCCACCTCGCAGAGCGAGGTGTTTTGGCATGGCCGTCTCCGATGACAACATTTGCGCTCGCTCGTCGTGCGCGACTGCCATCGCCATGACGGCGCTGATGCTCCTTGTGCTGTTACAACCGGTGGTGAGTCCGCTCGGATCTTCTTCTCCCGCACCTGCTCACTCAACGTTTTACACGCCGCAGGCAGGGGAAGAAGGCGTCAACGCCACCAGCACCGGCGTGCTCAGCATTCCATACAATCGGACGTTTTCAGGCGGACAAATCGATGTCACGCCCATGTGGTCAGAGGCTCCCGACACCACTGCTCGGTTCGGCATTGACGGCAACGCTGGGTGGAACGGAACACATCAGGACACCCAAGGGCTTGGTCATGGTGGCCAGTTGAGTCTCGCCACACAGTCAATGCTCGCCACCCTGACCGATTTTGAAACGCTCATTGAGACGCTCCCTGATTGGGTGGGTCAGGGCTCAAATCATAATGCCTGGAACGTGGCCCTCCTCAATACCTCAACGGCACAACAAGGGGAACCAACCAATGCCACTCACGGCCAGCGTGTGCTCGCCACGCAAGGGCTCGGTGGTTTGCAAGCCAACATGAGCGGATGCCTTGCTTCGCCAGCCGAGGTGGTGCCTGCGTTTGTCAATCAGTACCATTTGACCGTTGACCATTGGCTGGCCTTCGAGGACGACGATGCGGCTTGGATGGAAAGTCGCACGGCCGGCGGTACCTGGCAAGTGCTTGTGCCGACGGGCGGCTACGGTCATTCGTCGAGTCTTTCCGGTACGCCTGCCAACACATGGGCGGGGGCGTCCGGCGCTTGGCAACAAGCCCACTTCTCCCTTGACAACGTGGTGCAATCATCCCCGACATTGGAAGTGCGCTTCTGTTTCCAAACCTCGAGCACGCTCGGCCTGCGCCACGGTTGGTTTGTTGACAACTTCACGCTCTCCAACCTTGGCGATGCCCCTGGAGCATGGTTCCATGGCAACATGAGCGGTGACTATGCCAACAACGCTGATGGACGGCTGTATCTTCCAGCAAACCTCTCGGGCTTCACCGGCCCGATGAGGTTGGAGTTTTGGGCCAATTGGGACCTGGAGGGTTCGTTTTCAGACAACTTGTTGGTCTACGTGAGCGTCAACAACGGAACGACCTGGGCTCCAGTGTCTGGTATTCCTGGAATGCCTGGCAACGGGTTTGCCTATCAGGGAACATATTACACCGACGAATCGCTTGGATGGGTGCCCATTTCTTACACCATCCCCAGCGGTGTTTCGGGCCATCCAAACGCCTCCAATGTGTTGTTTCAATTCCAGGTGACGACCAACCATCAAACCGGCTACGGTGGTTTTGCCTCCTCGGGCTGGGAAGGTGTGGCCGTGGACGATGTCACCGTCATCCACCGCCAGGGCACCGCCAGCGAAGAGCGAAGGCAACTGGCTAATTTCTCTACCAACTCCACCAACCAGGTGGGTGATGTGCGCGGTTGGCTCGACCCGTCAACGGCCGTCATCAACGAGTGGAACTGGACCACCGAGTTTGGCATGAACCCCGCTTCAAGCACGCGTCGTTCGTTTGAGAACTCAATGACAACGCCCCCTGGTTGGACCATCGACGGTACGTGGCCTGACGGTTGGGAAGTGGGTGCGACCCGCAATTCATCAGGATGGGGCCCGGGCGTCTTCCATTCTGGTAATAACGGGGCCGCGATCAACCTCACGACGAAGTACACCAACAACGTCTACACGCACCTCATCAGCGAGGAGTACACCGTCCCCAACAATGCCACAGCACGCCTCTCTTTCCGTTCTTGGGTCTGTACGGAATTCAACTGGGACGGTGGCGCCGTTGCCATCTCGACCGATGGTGGCCAACAATGGTGGTGGCTGCCTCCACAACTCAACGGCTTCCACGACCAAATTTCCACAGTGAACACGAATTCGCCCTTCTTCGGCCGCGGCATCATCGATGGTTCCACCATTCCAAACGGCTGCGGCTCTTCCAACCAACGCGACTTTGAACTGAAGACATACGATCTCTCCAACCTTTCCGGTCAATCGATCAAAGCGCGCTTTTCCTTCTTTTCCGACACGTATGTAGAAGGTGATGGGTGGTACATTGACGATGCTGGTGTCGAAATTGATGTCTTCGAATCCTCTGGTACATGGGTGTCCCGTTCCATCAGCCCCGACCCGCTGTTTGGTTACGGCTGGTTGGACGGGTGGTACGACCAACCCGATGGAACCACCCTCTTGTTTGACGTCTTGGACGCCCAACACCAACCCATCGTGGGTCACACCAACCTCACGTTGCCTGCACCGTTGGCGGTGGACCCGCTGGAACACTCCTCTGTTCACCTCCGTGTACGAATGACCACCAATGACACCTACGTCACTCCGCTGGTGCACAGCCTCTCCGTCGGCCGAACCACATACATCGGCCCTCAGCATATCATCAACAGTCCCGCTGGCAACAACACCATCATGGACGCCAACGGAACCCTGCGGGTCACCGGTTCGTTCAGCTTGCCGCTTTCGTCCATGGCCACCTGCCCTCACGATGGCTACCGACTTACCACCGTTGGCGACAACCTGACATGGCTTACCACTCACGGTCAGGTGGTTGCTTCTGCTCACGTACCGGGAAGAGAGGCCACCACATACCTCAACCACTCGCTCGGCGGTCGGATCGGGTTGATGACCGATTTCACCATTGCGGCCAGCGGTGGTGAAGCCTTTGTCCGAGCCAAGGCCGAGCCGGACTGCGTATCACCCCCCGAAGGTCCCCATCTTGCGCTCGGATGGAACAACGTCTCGGTGATGCTGTGGCCACCCAGTAGCATGTCTGACCACATCGGCTTGAACACTCACCTTTCACACGTTGAGCATAACGGCACAATCATCACGTGGAACCACAGTGCGCCTTCACCAAGCATCGCCATGACGAACAGTACCCTTCAGTTGTCCTACACGACGCTCGAGGCCAGTGGTTCTGGAAGCAACGGCCCCCCGCCAGCCCTGGTCCTTGCCGTTAACAACCGCACGTCGCCAACCGAGATTCGAATCAACGGGGTGCTCCAATCCTTGCCCGAGGGTCAAAACGCCGTGAGCCACCAGTCCATCGTTTCGTGCCCTTCCTCCTCCAACACTTCGCTCCATCCAGTGTTCATGGCGCTGCAACGAACATGCACGCTGACCGTGGAGGTCCAAGGGACGGCGGACGTCAAGGTGTTGCAGTTCATGCACTTGCTTCCCGACACCGCCCTCAAGGTTCGCGTCAGCGCCCAGGACCTGAATACAGCCAAAGAAGCCTCAGCAGGTACCGACATGCGTGCGGTGCTCGACGTACCTCTTCAGGTCCAAACCGAAGTGGGTGGGCTTCGTGTTGGATTGAATGCCACCACATTGCCGTTGATGACCGAGTCGGTGGATGCGCCCGCACATGCTCGGTGGTTGCCCGGACAAACCGTGACGTTCACCACCCACCACACCCGTTCCAATCCGCTCGACCTGTCTGAAAACGCCCCGGACATCACGGGCGTCTCGTTCCTGCTCGGGCCGAGCAGCGACGTGAACGAGGCGACCATTCATGTCCAACTCGACCGTATTCAATCCACGCCTCGCTTCCGTCAAATGGGCGGTGCAGGCTTGGCGTTGTTTGATGCCAGTGCCTCCAGCGTCGCTTGCACCATGAACACATGCACGGTCAATTGGGCATTCACGAGCACGTGGTTGTTTGACGACGTTGACGATCTTCACGTCCTCACAACGGCCACCGATGATGAGGGGCTGGCTACCGGGCCGGAGGTCTTCGTCAGGAAGACGGCGTTCAATGAAGTTGAGAACGACCTCGAGGTGGTGGATTTCACTGTCACGGACAGCCAACAGCGTCGAATTGACGATTGGACCAATTCCTTCTGGCCGTTCCACCTCGATGAAAACGAGTCTTTGTTGGCCTCGGCTCGGGTTCGGATGGAAGGCATCGCCAACCAGTGGGTCGAAGCCGGTGAGGCCGAAGCGACGGTGACCCTCCGAGCCGTTCCGCCAAAGAACCTCTCTGGAGGGCCAGACGAATGGCCGGGTGAACCGGTTTCATGGTCCCGTTCGTGGACGGCTGAGGTCGAAACTGGAGGGTGGTTCAGCGTGCTGACGTCCACCCCGACCGCGGACGACAACGTTCCCAGCAACACCTTCCTCGAGCTGGTCCCCAGCCTGACAAGAAGAGGGCCAATGGGGATTAACGCTTCATCAAGTGAGGACAGAACCGTGGTGTTAACGCCGACGCGTCTGCTCTACGATACCGTGCAACCCACGGTCAACACGCTTACGGTGTTGGATTCCGGACAAGAAGTCCCTGCCGATGGCCATGTGGCCATGTACGGCAAGGACATCGCTCTCCGGCTGCAAATCAGTGACCCGGAAGGGTTGGCCAGCCTCCTCGAGGTGTGGACTTGGCTTGAGAAACTCCACGACACCAACAAGAACGGCCTCATGGAAGCGGATGAATACCGCCTCGAAACGGTGAGCCTGAATCGCGGCGTGGCTGAATTGGAGGTAGACCTACCACTCCTTTCCTCAGAGAGCATCGTGCCCGATGGTGCCAATGCCGGGCGACTGAGCGTCGTGCTGAACGGCAAGGACTTAGCAGGAAATTCACTGGTGGGCGGAGGCTCCTTCGGTGAGGACAACGACCTGGCCACCTTGAGCGTGCAGCGGCGAGCCGACACCACTGTGGATGTCGACAACATTGCCCTCGATGCCGTACAGGGGCGTTTGCTGGCTGGCAACGAGCATCGGTTCACCTTCACGTTGGGCGACGCCAACGGCATCCAGTCCCTCGAGAGCATACGATTGGTCCTGCTCGGTGAGGCCAATCCGTCGGCGTGTTTCATCCATTTCGAACCCCGGTTTGGCGAACTCACGTACGACGAATCCTGTTTCGCAATCCGGCCCGTCGTTGAGGTTCAACAACGCCCATTGCTCACCACCTACGATGTGACCTTCTCGTTCCGATTGGACTGGAACAAAACGGCTTCCTTGAACGGTACTGTTGGTGTCCCGGGCCTCAGTGTCATCGACGAGGGACAGGATGTGGGGTTGGGGCTCTATCGGTTGAGCAGCCTCGCTTGGACCGCCAGTGACGATGTCGAGTTGCGGTGGATCGACATCACGGACCTCCAATCTCCATTCGGCCAAACCGATGGCTCAACGCATTGGTTCCACCGAAACGACCCCGTGCAACACCGCATTGGCCTGTATCACAACAACACCGCCGTGTTGGCGGAAGCTTTCCCCAACACCGGTCATTTCACATGGACATTGAGCGACGGTGAGCGCTCTGAAACAGGACGTGTGAACCTTTCAACCACCGGTGAGATGAATTTCACCGTGTCCATGAACGAGAACATCCTCTACGACGACGAAGGAAACTTGTCCATCACGTCCCACGGTTTCATGGAATACGAACTGAACGACCTGAGCTACGATGTGGTGGTGGATGACGTTGCCCCCAAACTCGTGATCGCGCCTGGCATGCTCGAGAATTTCGCCTCCAACGAACTCAACGATGTCGCCATCACCGTGAGCATCAACGACGACACCGACATGCCGCCGGGGCCGTTGGAGATGCACACCCTGTTCTACCGCATGGGTCAGCCCGTGGATGGCTCAAAACAAACGATTGCACTGCCGTTCAACGCTACTGTGAACGAGTTTACCATCTATTCAGGAACCGTTGATTTCCTTCCGGAGGGTGTCGCTCTCACCCGTAGCGACGTGCTCATCGTATGGTTCAACACCACCGATCGTTCTGGCCGTACCTTGACCGGCTATGGAACCGAATCGGCACCGTTGAACGTTGGTCTGACGTGGTTTGCTTTCGAACCGGCGTTCACCGACCTGTCAGCGACACCGTATCGGCCTGTCGTGGGTGAAAACGTCTCGGTGTACGCTCGAATCGCTAACGATGGCCTCCTGCCGGGCGAATTCACCGTCGTTCTTCGAGACGACGAAGGTCGGGAAATGAACAACGCCACGGCCTTCCTCGACACTGGCGAGTGGATCAACTTCGTCTGGAACATCGAGGCCTGGAAAGAGGGCAGGTTGGGGCTAACGATGGAAATCGTTGACTTCACCCCGCAAGTTCCCGTTCCGCTGGCCGACATCCAGCCAAAACAAAGCGATGACCCGTCAGGCGGGATGGCTACGCTGAGTTTGTCCGTTCTTTCCCTGCTGGTCGCAGGCATGGTGCTGTTTGTCGTGAGAAATCAACGGGCTCAGCGTGAAGAAGTCTACCACCTCGAACGCATCCGTCGTATTGTGACCCATCGTCGCCCGCCCCCGAAGCCTTGGGATTTGGTGGACATCTTGCAAGAGGAATAGTCAAGAAGAACAGGCCTCACGAGCAGACAGAAGCCGGGGTACCCGAGTGGTCAAAGGGGGTGGATTCAAGCTCCTCTGCATATTGCTTCGCAGGTTCGAATCCTGCCCCCGGCAT
>JBMSEL010000005.1:0-76482 GCA_049412325.1 Candidatus Poseidonia sp. | reverse complement strand
TACTGTGGTACGAGAGTCCACGGGAAAGGAAGTCACTGTGCCCCTCTCTTTTCACCTCGGGTTCCTCGACCCGCAAGGGCGCTTAAGGCCGGACCTCCGATGGAGGCCGGCCTTTTTTGCGTTCAGGCAACCCAACAAACACCACGTTTTAGAACTCCAAGACAGAGGTCGAGATGAGCCCATGCCAATAGACACGGTCGATATTTTCGGAAGCGACCAAGTGGGCATCCATTTGGCAAGCGTGGGCAACGTCCTTTTCCACCCTCCAGAACTCCCAGAACCCACCGTTGAGGCCTTTGAGGCCAGCCTCGGCTTGGAATTGCAACCCATCTCCATCGGTGGCTCCAGCCTCGTCGGGGCACTCGTCTGTGGCAACAGCAAAGGGATCGCCGTCGCCGACATCGCCACAGAGGGCGACATTGACCGACTCACAGCCTACGGTGATGTGGTGGTCATGGAGGGCGGTGTGAACACCGCTGGTAATCTCCTTGTGGTGAATGAACAGGGAGCCATTGCATCACCAAGCATCCCACACGAAGGTCTTGAAATCCTCGCTGAAGTGTTGGCTGTGGATGTCGCAGCGACCACCGTGGCAGGCCAAGACGTGGTGGGAAGCCTGGCTGTGGCTAACGACCATGGTGTGCTCCTGCACCCCGATGTCACCCCAGACGAAGCGCTCTTGATCGAGGAAATCTTGGGCGTCAAGCCAATGGTCGGCACCGTATCATTTGGCTCACCCTATGTGGGTGCAGGTGTCTGTGCTTCAAACACAGGCGCCATCAGCGGGACGCAAACCACCGGTCCTGAACTCAATCGCATCGAGGATGCCCTCGGCTTCCTCTGAAAAGGTCCATCGCCGTCGTATGAAATGTTCAAAGGCTGATTTCAGCGGTTTCCCGGCATGGGAGAAATGCTCTACCAAGGAAAAGTCAAGCAAGTGTGGTCGACCGACGACGAGGACGTCTATGAGTTTCGATTCACGAACCAGATTTCGGTCTTCGACCAGATCATTCCCTCCCTTATCCCTCGAAAAGGTGAATCGCTCAACCGAACCACGGCGCATTGGTTCAAACTCATCGAAGAGGCTGGCATTTGCAAGACTCATCTGATTGAAGTCAACGCCCCCGACCGCTGCTTGGTTCGTAAGGTCAAGGTCATCAAAGAACCAGGTGCTATCCCACGGGACATGGAATGGGTCTTCGTTCCGCTTGAGGTCATTGTTCGACACTACCTCTCGGGGTCTGCTTGGCGCCGTTTCCAGCGAGGTGAACTCACGGCTGATGCGCTGGGCGTGGCTCCTGATTGTGAATACGGTGTGAAACTCTCCCAGCCCTTTGTTGAGGTGACCACCAAATTCGAGACGTTTGACCGAAACATCGGTCGTGAGGAAGCTCTTGAAATCTCCAACATCACCGAGGAAGAGTACGAGAAGATCGTAGCGGCCGCTCTTGCCATCGATGAAATAATTGAGCGAGAAGCAGCAAAGAATGGCTTGATTCACGTTGACGGGAAGAAAGAATTCGCCCTTGGTACCGATCGAGAAGTCGTTCTGGTTGATACTTTTGGCACCCTCGATGAAGACCGCTGGTGGGACGCTGAGGCCTACGCGAACGGCGAATGCATTGAACTCTCGAAGGAATTCGTTCGCGCTCACTACATTGAGACCGGTCATCAAGCCAACCTCCAAGTCGCCCGAGATGCTGGAACCGATGAACCCCCCATTCCTGCTCTTCCTCAATCGGTCATTGACGAAACAGCTGCGCTCTACGCTTCGATGTACGAGCGACTGACGTCGCAGGACTTCTGATTCAGCGGTGTGTACGTAGGGCTAAGCCAACCCTGCGCCGCTCAGCGGCCTTGAGCAAGGTCGTGAAGTGCTTCGCCACGTCAGCGACCCCACCGTCAAGTGGCTCTTCGTAGGAGGCTGTCCATGCACGGCTAGCGAGATTCTTTCGTAGTTGACGTACTTCTTCTGCTCGCAAAAAGCCATGGATCTGCATGCCACCAAACCCATCCTCGAATCGCTGGTGCCCTCGCTGCACCTCCTCGCATCCGTGGGCCAGTTGCTCAAGGTGTTGAATGATTTCATCGTAAATGCTCTGGCCGTCGTGGTCGGTGATCCTTCGGTTTGGACGTATGAACTCCAGCAGGTAGCCAAGAGCCGAACCGTCTCCGAATGGGAAGCGTCCAAAACGCTCTCTCGTCATGGTTTCGCCGAGTGGAACCGGGCGCCCATCGTTGGTGAGTTCAACACATGATGTGAAGAGAAGCATGGCTGGGTCCCATCGGATGGATGAATAAGACGCCGGTGATGGAATGCCTTGGTCGGTCAACCGGTGTTTGAGGTCCGGTTGTGCTTCAACGAGGTTGGTCCATCCGTTCTCATCGCCCTCCATGGCCCCCTCAATTGCAGTCATCACATGGGATGCAAGGTCCCCGTTGAACGCATCAAGCGTGAAGAACGCCGTGGTGGATGCCTGGGTCTCCTCGTCCATGCTGGTTGCCTCCACCACAGCGAGATAAGGACTTGCATCATTCATTGCCACCAAAGAACCTCTTCATTCGGTCCTCGATGGAGCCCTGTCTGTCGTCCACTTGGTCTCCACCAATCTCTTGGCGGAGGTTGGCGAGCCGACCGCTCGCTGTTTCATCCTCGGATTCAGGTTCGGCTTCTATCTCATCGAACACCTCCACCACAGGCTCCGGCTCTCCGATGCTCAATTCCTCCTCGGGCACCGAATCTTCTGTCGGTGAGACGACCACTTCCATTTGCATGTCATCTTCTTCCTCAAGTTGCTCGGTTTGGGTTTTGCTTTGGGAATTTTCTTCGGTTTGAGGTCGCTTGGCCGGCTTCTTTTCTGATGGTCTCATCGCCTGCGACTTGTTTCCAATCTGAACGGCTCCTAACAGCCATGCCACGGCTACCATCAAGCCGGCCACACCTACAATCCATCCGATTTCACTTGAGGACACGGCCAAGATGTTGGCTGGCTTGTAATACGTGCTTAGGGAGTCGTCTTCTGGGTTATCGTCCACATCAAACGGCAGACTGCATCCAAGCGTGGCGGTCACCTTTTCATCTCGTTCAATGCTATTGGGGTTCTTGATTTGGATCACAGGTGCGTACTCTGCATACGCCACGTCGACAATGTAGGTCGTTGACCATCCACCCTCTGCCTCAACCAACAGTTCACACACGGCGCCTTCGAGGAGATCGTACCCGTTGCGCTTGATGCCGATATTGATGTCGCCATCGCTCGTCAGTGAACTGATGCCCACGTTCCAACCCTGTTCACGTGCGATGACCGATGTTTGAACATCGGCGAGGTTCCGTCCATATTGGTCGTAGCCAGTGAGCATCACGTCGAACAGACCTGGCTGGGGGTCCCAACCGACCAGACTGATGTTGACCGTCTCCTCTTGTCCAGCGGAAACAATGAGGCTCTCGTCCGTGATTTGGATGCGTTCACCAATGGAATTCACGAGCGTAAAGACGGCTCGAAGATCTTCAGTTGGCCCTGCGGTGAGGACGCAGGTCGCCACGGTTCCTTTTACCTCGGACTTCCCGAGGTCATCAAATACATCAGCGAGGAATTCGCACGTCATGCTTGAATCAGGGTACTGTCGAGCAACGGCATACATCGAGAGGTTCCCGTTTTCATCCCCTGTTGACCACGTCAGCAAGTATTCTCCGCTCGATGTGGGTTGGGTAAAGGACACGGCTTGCGTTGTCGTTTGCACGTTCAGTGGTCCACCAAACGTCACGGCCTTTCCGACGACTTCGGTGTAAAGAATGGACTGATCGGTCCCCAGGTAAGCGTCGACAACGGGGGAGCTGGAGAACGAAACATGGCTGTACTCAACCTCGATGGTGTGGCTTTGAACCCCAAGAAGCGGATGGTTGATGTTGATGGTTAACAACATACGTTGTTGGTTCCAATCTGTCGCAGGAATGAGATTCATGGGGATTCCCGCCACTTCACCAGGGGCGAGAATCACTTGGCTGCCTTGCTGGGTTGACCATCCTTCAGGAAGGCCGTCGAGATCAACGGTCAGCATGGCAATGTCATTTCCTTGATTTTCAATCCATGCCGTCGGGTACCCCCCTTGCTCGTTGACACTCCACACGCCTCGGTGGTCGACGTTGATTTGTGGGGATGCGCCGACTCGAACAGGAATCTCTTCTACAACCAGTCCGCTGGTGTCGTTGCCCGTAATTCGAATTCGCAGGACGCCCACTTCCCCTGCAATCGCATCCTCTGGTGGTTGAACGAGGACATCGAAGGTGCTGCTGGCATAGGGGGCTACCTCGGGTACATTTTCGGGAAGGGTGATGTTCCAACCAGCCCCTGCTTTTGCAAAGTAGGGTTGTTCGTAGGCGTTGCCGGTATGAACCAAGGAGAAGGTGAGGCTCTCGCCATTGGGATCGACTTCAAGATCGGCGTTGGTCAAATTCAGTTTCCAACCGGATACGGCTTCGACTTCGATGTCGAGGGTTGTTTCGTCAATGACATAGCCGTTGGCTACATGGCGCAAGGAAATGTTGACCGTTGAGGTAGCCCAAGCGTTTTCAGGGACCGTCACCGAGAAGATCAGTTCGGTTGTTCCGTTGACAGAAACAGTTTCTGTTTCAACGGCCACTGCGGTCCACGTTGATGCATCGTTGCCGAACGGGTGTTGATGAATTAGTGGTTGAAGCATCAGGGTATCTGCTGCGTTTCCAAGGTTGGTGAGATTAAATCCGAACTCCAAGGTTTCACCCGGCTTTCCGCCCACGGATGTATCGTTGGTAGCGACCACTGACCATTCGTGGCTTTGCGCCGCTTGAACTTCGACACTGACCACATCGTGAATGTTTTCCCCACCAAGCGAGGTCCATGTGAAATCAAGGTAAAAGGGCGTCAGCGCAGGGATTTCGGATGACAACATCACGTCAACTGTCCCAATGCCAGTCGACAATGCTCCGAGTGTCTTCTGGGGGTCGAAATACGTGAAGGCAACTTCAGGCTGGTCCATTGTGCCCGTACTGCGCGCCACGGCGCTGAGCAAAAATGTGTCTTCCCCGTTCCCCGGATTCTCTAGGAAGAGTAAGAATCGATGCGCTTCACTCACGTTGAGGGAGATGGGCTGGCCGGGATTGCTTGCTGTCGGTTCAATCACCTCCACGTTGGCCCTGAAGATTTGCAACACATGGAGCGTGATGTTGAATTCGGCATCGCCGTCAGACGCGTCGGTCGAGGAAAATGTGTGGCGCTTAGGTACGGCGTCAGGAGGAAGTTGGAGGGTCAGTTCTCCGTTGAACACATCTCCGGGTGTACCTGAGGCGACCAAGTTCGTACCGTTGATACTCAAGTCCTCACTGGCGCCCCATACCCAATCCGTTTCGAGCATACCCATGGCGCCCATGCTCCACGTGGCTTCACCTGATGTGGGGACGGTCCCTTGGAGGTTCCATGTCAGCGTGGCGTCTGGCAGTGTCCGATGGTGTGTAGGTTCGGCCACCACTTTGTGAGCAATAAATGTGAACGGCATGGATTCGCACAACGCCTCATCTCCACTGCCCATGCACATCGTCAGGGTGGATTGCGTGCTGCTTCCGAAACTGGTGCTGGATGGTGTGGAAAGATGGGCAAACAACACCTTGGTCTCCCCAGGGTTGAGTGAGATGCTAAACAATTGCTGGCCAGTAGCATCGTGGATGGATGGAGAACCACCCCAAGAAGGTGCAGTCCATGTGATGGAGGTCGTGCTTTCAGGAGCATTGCCCAAATTTTCGACCATGAACCAGGCCTTGGAGGTTTGGCCTGGTCGGCCATGGCCGGTGGACATGTTCATGCCACTGGCACCGGTCAAATCGAGTCCTCTTGTCCGAAACACATCCAGTTGTAAATCCAGCGTGGTGTTGACCGAGGGGTCGGAAACAAGGGCCATGGTGAAGGAGATCAAGCCAGACTCATCACCCAGTGCCGTCGAGGGAACCGTCGCATCAAAGCTCAGTGTTTGGGGAACATTGGGTATCAGTTCACGAGTGAGTTCGCCGTTGTTCGCCACCTCGAAGGTCCAATCGTCGGGCAGTAGACGGTCGTCATAGGACACCACCCAATCTCCGGTCTTTGACCCCGTTGCCATCAACTGGACGTCAATTTGTTGAGAGGTCCCCGGGGGGATTCGCGGTGGGTCGAGTGGACCGGTGAGTTCTGCGAGGTAAGGTTCAACAACGGTGAACTGCATTGTCTCTCGGTTGTTGTCCTCTCGCTGTTCGGTGATGTTGTTGTTAATGTCCAGCACGAGTTCAAATTCATGAACGCCAAGTTCTGCCACAAAGTCTGTGGAAAAGGTCAGCGGTCCACCTTCGCCCGATGGTGCAACTGGATCACTGGTGGTGAATCGATCCCTGAACAACTCAACGCCGTTCATGATGATAGCAGCATCGATGTCCTCGTCGGCCTCGCTGGTTCCAACGTTGGAAAACTGGCCGGTGACGGTAACTGTTTGGCCGGGATCGGCTTGGGCTGGGTTAAACGAAAGGCCACGATTGTCAAGCGCTGGTGTCAAATCAACGCCGCGGTTGGAGACGAGTGTATCACCAAAGAGGACATCAATATGGCCATCACCATCGATGTCTGCAATGGCCGGAGCGGTCCAAACACGATGAGGCATGCTCAGCGGCGTTGACCACGCATCGTTGATGTCAGCAGATGCACCAGTGTCTCCATCGAATGCCCAAAACCGTCGTCCAAAACCGACGAGAATCTCGGGTGTGCCTTGACCGTCGATGTCGAGCCAGAATGGTGGAGAAGCAGCGATTTCATCGTTGTCCGTTCCCGCTCCTCGTTGAAGGTCTCGAGTCCACTCCGTCACCGGCGTGCTGTCCGAGATATCGGTGCATCCAAGCATCCCCTTGCGGTTGAAGTTGAAGGACTCCTCAGAGTACCACGTCACCCAACACAGACGGTCGTCGATGCCATCATCATCCGTGTCCAAGGCCAAGGGCTGTGCGTCAGCGTAGCCATTTTGAGCACGAAAATTGAACACTTCAGTGGTGGATGTCAACTCCATCCCGATAAAGCGAGCTCCGCTCCCTGACGTTCGTCCGTTTGCATCGGTCGGCACGGTCAATACCATTTCAGGGGCCGAATCTTGGTCGAGTTGGACAATGACCGGTCCGGGGAGGCGTAGGCGGGGTGCATCCGAATCGCTGTCCGTTCCTTGAACAGCCACGCGCTCCCAATCCAACGAGCCAGAACCACCGTCGATTTTCCAGATCCACATGTTCCCCGAATCTCCGTCGATGGTCGTCAAGACCACCGAAGTCGTGCTGCTGTCGAGTTGTGCCCAAACGGGGTCAGATGGGTGCGTGCCTCGGTCCAATGAGACGCTCCAGTCCTCTTCGGAAGGCTGGGAGGATGTGAGGCCGTAGGCGTTGACTTTGACCAATGGGTTGTTATCAGGGTCGTCCACCACCGCCACGACCAGTTCAGGTGTTCCGTCCAACTCCAAATCGGCGAGAAGTGGTTGTGTGACCGCCTTGTGGTCGCTGTTAGAGGTGGGCCAATGGGGCGATGTTGAGCCGATTCGCACCTCAGAATCGCTGTAGGACCACATCAATTCGTTGCTGTGTCCGGATGTTTGCCAGTTGGATTCTGTGCACGTCAGACGCGGCGACCACACATCGATGTTGAAGGCACCTTGTGTATCGTAGGCCAGGATGATCTCCGGCATTTCATCGCCGTCGACATCATGAATCATGGGCGTGGAACGGACCGCTTCGGTGGAACCCAGGCTCACTCGCCAAGCAATTTTGGCGTCGTTCCCTGAAATGATGTTGAGGAAACTCGTGCGAGTTCCATCGGCGATTTCGCTTGAGATCAACACGGGAAACAACGTGCCTTCTCCACAACGTTCCACGGCTGTTTCAGATGCGCTTATGCTCCTTGAGAAATCACCCACGACCGAGCCATAAGCATCACTTTCCGTCGTATCCTCGAAAACCTGCCAGTTCACAACAGGGTTCTCCAAGGTGGCCAGGGACGTGATGTTGGCCAGGCTCCCAGCCCCCGGCCCTCCATTGGGCCCGTGGTCCGGCACGGTCTGGTTGTGGGTGGGATTCTTGGCGTACTGCGCCCATGGTTGTTCGCCTCCTTGCCACGGGTCGGTTTGGCTTCGATTCACGGTCGGGTTTTCTGCCAGTGATGTGAAGTGCGCCAAGGGTGTGGAAACAACGGTTAGCATCAAGCAAACCATCATCATCGCCAACGCCTGATGGCGGTCGCTGAACGGCCTGATGGTCTCCATCATCAATCACCTGTTTCGGGGGGTTGTTATTGCTTATGGAGGATTCAGCACCTAAAACACCTTTTCCGGTTTGCATCAAATGACACGAAACAAGGGGACGGAGTGGATGCCGAAGAACGCCGTTGCCGCTTGAATTAAATAGGGGCCGTCGGTGGAAGGGTTGACTTCGGTCGCATTCTCTCCTGAGGGTTCACCGGTGAAGGACGGAAGAGTCGCTTGACTTCCCGTCCTCATCGTCCCTTTGAGAAGGCTTAGAGGTGATGAAATGTACAAGGTCGTAACCAAGGAAGACACCATCCGCATCCCAGCGGAATACATGCGCAAGGGCCAATCCCTTGACCAGCACATTGACCGTCTCTCGATGGATGCCTTTGAAGGCAAATTTGATGCTGAAAACCGATTTGTGCTGGTCACCAACAATCACAAGACCATTGGCCGTGGCCGAATCATTCACGGTGATGGGGCCATCTACCAGCGTGTTCAATTCGATGCTGTGTTGTTCTGTATGGACGACCAAGAAGTGGTCGAAGGGGCTGTGTCAGAGGTGAACGAGTTCGGTGCATTCGTTCGTATTGGACCCATGGAAGCTCTCCTTCACAAGTCTCAGATCATGGATGAGCCAGTGGACATCAACATCGGCGCAAACAAGATCACGGGCCGCCAGAGCGGTCGTGAACTCTCCATCGGGTCGTTTGTGCGCGCACGCATCGTCTCGCTCTCCCCCGATACCTCGGATCCTCGTCGCTCCAAGATTGGACTGACCAGCAAGCAGGATGGCCTCGGCTCTCCTCAGTGGGAACGAAGAGGAAGTGGTGAGTAAGATGGTCAAGATGCCCTTTTCCTGCGGCGAGTGTCACATGATTCTCAACGATGAAGTTGATCAGTGCCCTCACCACCCCTCGGCTCACGTGTCCTCGGATTGGACAGGCTACGTCATTATTGTCAACCCTGAACGCTCGGAGATTGCCAAGCGACTCAAAGTGGAAAAGCCAGGCCGCTACGCCCTGAAAGTCAACATTCGATGAAGGTGATATCATGGAAATCAAAGAACGAAAAGAAAACAAAATTCTCAACCGCGTTGAAATTTCATTCAGTTGGAAGCACGACAAAAAGTCCACGCCTTCACGAAAGGAAGTGATCGCCCTTGTCCAAACCCTTGAACCAGGTTCGAACAGCGAACTCATTGTTGTGAAGGACTGCAACACCCGATTCGGTCAACCCTTGACCACCGGCACGGCTTACATCTACAACTCACCTGAAGCCATGGCCGTTGAGCCAGGCTACATCCATAAGCGACACGAAGAACTCCGAAGTTCCAGCGCTTCAGATGCTCCTGCTGCTGACGCATCCGAAGGAGGCGATGAGTGATGGGCGACGGACCAAACCCCAAGGCTAAGTGGTCGAAGTACAAGGTGGAGGACGGAAAACTCGTCCGCGCTGAGCACTGCCCTAACTGTGGCCCCGGTGTCTTTCTCGCCACCCACAACAATCGTAAGTCGTGCGGCCGATGCGGCCACACCGAGATGGGCGAGTAAGCCTCACTCATCGTTTGACACGTTGAATTCAAACGGGCTGTTCTCCCAAGAACCGTCGTTGTAGAGCAGCAGTGCTCCGCTCCCAATGACGACCGTGTGAACAGGTAACTCGTTGGTTGGTCGTCGCAGCTCACCCTCTTGGGTGATGACGATTTCTTCACGCCACCCAGCGATGCGCCAACCATCTGCTTGCACATCGTAGACGGCCGATTGGACCGGCCCACTCAAGCGTGCCTTCTTGACGACCTTCATTTCGTGGAGCCAGATGATGGTTCCCTCCGTTGAACAGAGCAAATCATGTGCGCCGTGTTTGTAGTGATGTTCAACAGGGGCTTCCACTTCTGTCATGAGATGTTCTTCCAAGAGTTGCCCGTCGACAAGCGATCGGCGTTGAACCCGGCCGCCGCGAGATGTGACCCAGCACTCGTCTCCAAGCACGTTGAGCCCAACCGTCTCTTCATTTCGAGGTCGACGCTTTGGATAGTTCCACGTTGGTGGCGGCATGCGCCAGTGCTCGTCAGCGTTCAGTCCAATGCCGTACAAGCCTCGCCGATAAAGGTCAAACACAACTGTTTCACCATCGGTAGCCAGCGCCATCGGCTCAGCATCCAGTGCATGTGCCCACGTGTTTCCTGCTGGATAATGGATGGTCTGAGTGCCAATCGAGGTTCGAAGTTCTGAACGCGGTTTTCCATCTTCTGCTGAACCTACGGGGATGGCTCCCATGCAAGCGACCATCAACTCACGGTCGAGCCAAGTTGCAATGAGATGTCCGTCGATGATGGTGCCTTGGCGAACCCTCATGGGATGCGGGATTGAAACCGGGCCCAAAGGGTGCATTTCGTTGTTGAGCCAGAGAAACTCGCCGTCCATCCCGGTGACCAACGCACCTTCTGGATGGTGAATGATGTTGTCTGGCAAAAAAGGGATGCTGGGTGGCAATCCCTCGTCCATGACCAAAACACGAGACACTGCTATGTCAATCCTCGTCTGAGTCACCTCAAAATAGGTCGGTTTTGAGCGTCGGTCATGGTCGCAGCCTCGGTGATTCTCGTGGCTGTGAATCAACAAGACATCGCCAGTACCAATCAGGCAGACGCTCTCCGTCAAATGGATGCATGGACTGAAATCAAGGCTTTCGAACATCACCCTACCTATGCCTGCCAGGACATCCGCATGGTGTATCTTCCTGACGGCCTGTTGTTTGAGGACCATCTCGATAAACGCTGGGAAGATGAAACTGGGGAGAGGGTTCGAGAAATCATCTTCCCATCACGCCATGTAGCGGCGAGTGGACAAGCCTCACTCACCCTCCATCCCATCGGCGTTCCTCATCTTCCGACAGGTGAACTGGGTCCTTATGGGGGCCATGGTGGCCAGGCACCGCCGCCTTCCACCCGTTTGGCTTCGTGGTGGAAACGTCTACTGGAGATGGCCCCGTCTGACCCGAGCGTTGAAGGGTTTGACCTCTCCCTTGAAGTGACGCACCATGGACCCACCGTTGGCGTACCGTGCATGTTCATTGAGGTCGGTTCAACCGAAGCAACATGGGGGCATGAGGGGGCTGCAAACTTACTGGCCACCATCATGCAAACTGGCCTTTTGGGTCCAGAAGACGATGCATGGCTTCCCGCCAAACACCAGGGCCAACTTGTGCTTGTAACCCTCGGTGGTGGTCATTATGCACCTCGGGCGAATCAATTGGCTGCACTTGAAGGTGTCTGGCTCGGCCACATGTTGGCGACCTATGCTCTTCCGTTCGAGCTGGCAGAAAATGGAGAAGTTCGAGGCACATGGCAGCAATCGATCAGCGCAGGTCTTGAGGCGACACGCACCTCGTTTCCCGGAGGCGATATCGTGTGCTCCATGGACAAAAAAGCGTTCAAAGGATGGCAACGGCAAGCCATACGAGCGTACCTTGAATCCGAAGGGATACCGCTTCTCACATCGCACCAAATCAAACAACGTATCGGTCAAGCATAGCGCTCAGCACAAAGGGTCAAAGAGCGCCTCCGTTGTCCGCTTAACATGGTGGGCTGGTTCTCCAAGATGGTGGTTGCAACCACTGTCCGGATGCCAAAGTGGTTCGTCCGCTGGGTCAGCCGTCGCTATGTAGCAGGCGCCAGCCTCGACGATGCAGTGGCGGTTATGAAGCGACTGAGCCACGAAGGTGCCTGTTTCACCATCGACGTCCTCGGCGAGGAAATTTCCTCTATGGACGAGGCACAATTTTTCCTTGAAGAATACATCAGGGTGATGGAGTCCATCAAAACCCATCAACTCGATGCTAACTTGAGCATCAAACCGACGGCCTTCGGTTTGCTCATTGACCCTGACCAAGGCATGGCCAACATTCGACGCCTCGTCCAAATGGCTGCAGAAGAGGATATGTTTGTTCGACTGGATATGGAAGACCATCGGGTCACCACCGATACCATCGATGTGGTTGTTGCCTTGCACAAAGAAGGGCTCACCAATGTTGGGACTGTTTTACAAGGACGATTGTTTCGTACGCTGAGCGACATTGATGCTTTGGAGACCACGCTCGGTCCGGACGCAGATTACAGAATCTGCAAGGGCATTTACCTCGAGCCCGATGACATCTCGTTCACAGGTTACAAGGACATTGTTGACGCGACCAATGCCGCCATTGACCGTATGTTGGACGCAGGTGCGTACGTTGGAATTGCAAGCCATGACCAGCCCGTGATTGACCACGCTCTCTCAGCGCTTTCCTCTCACGGCATGGGACCTGGCATTGAAGACCCACGAGGCAATGCTGGTCCGGCTCGCCATCACAAGGGGCCGGGATATGAATTCCAAATGCTCCTCGGCGTCCGTGGGCCGCTTCGTCGTCGTTTGTTGAGTGATGGCCACCGAACGCGTGTGTACATCCCTTACGGAGAAAAGTGGTACGAATACAGCATCCGCAGGCTCAAAGAGAATCCAACGATCGGTACCCAAGTGGCCAAGGCTTTCTTGCTTCCTTGGACGAACCGACCGTGATCAGTTACGTTTCTTCTTGTTCGAACGACCTCGGTTGGCATTAGGATTCACGCCTTTCTTGACGTGCTCTTTCGGTCGTTCGGGATTGGGATTGAAGCCCAAGCGCCCTTCTTTCCAGGCCTGCCGGCGTTCACGCGGTGTACGAGGAGCAAAGTGTTCACCTTTGGGTGGTTCATGCAGATACATTCGCTTGATGTCGGGGGCTTTGACGGTACCTCGCATCGTTCGACCGGAGCCGGTGTGAATGGCACGGATTCGCCATGTTTCTCCGTTGTGTTCCATCAGGTGGGAGCCGGTGAAGGTCGTCTCTTGAGGAACGACCAAAACATCTGCTGTCGAGTCTTCGCCTCGTGTCAGGGTTAATTTCACCCGCACCATATCGGTTCGGAGGGCGGTGATGCGAGCGATGTTGGCGGCTGTTTCCGCCGAGGTGTGCTGTCCAGAACGGAGTTCAATTTGGTGGATGCGCCAAAGCATTTCCTCCTCCTCAAATACATCACCGATCACGAATTCCTCATCGGCATCCACCACCAACACCACGCGGTTGGATTGCGGTCCATCTGTGAGGATGAACGGGATGTTGGTCGGGGGAGGCGGCCGAAAAACGATGGTGTGCACGTGTTCACATTCGGTGCATTTCACCTTGAAATCCGCGCCGTCGCCGACTTTTTTCTCGTGAAGAATCTCGTGAGCCGTCATCTCTTCACACGAGGAACAGTGTGTGGCATTGTCGAGGATCTCCTCTTCTTCCCACTCGTCATCCTCATCCATGGGCTTCCCTCGTTGTTTGCGCTGAACCCACTTCGTTTGAACCCTCCGACTTGGTTCCCGTGCAAGGCTTGATGTTGTGGGTGGAGAACGAGGTCCCATGGCGGATGAGATGGAAGGTCTCGAGCGGGGTGATGTTCTCGCTTATCTCCTCTCCAAAGATGGGAATCAGCCCCAAGCCGAACCGCTGATTGCCGCCAACATCCACGAACAACTCCAACACATGGGTCTCTCCACCTGGTCCATCTCCGTTCTTCGTCGATTACGGGATGCCGTTGGTCGTCTCGCTCCTGCTCGGGTCTTGGAGGTTGGCGCCAGCATCGGACACCGCACGGCTTGGTTGTTGGATGAGTTCGAACGAAACGAGCGCGTCCCGACTGCCTTGACCTTGGTGGAACAAGGTGGCAAATTTGCCGTCATCCTTCAGCGGCTTCTCCAACGCTACGAGGCTTTGCCTTGGGCTTCGGTCGTGGTGGGTGAGCCAGAACAACTCGCTGCTGAACACCAGGCATGGGCCTTGGCCTCGGCGACCGGTGCAGAATTATCGCAAACACCGTTTGAATCGGGGTACGATGTGATTGTGGTCGACGGGCCATCACCCGTTCGAGCGAGTCTTGTAGCGACCTACCTCTCCTTGCTCAATGATAACGGCGTCCTCTTCACCGTTGAGCCGGACATGCCAGTGGGTGAGGTTGCAGAAGACGATGTTGATGGGATGGCGATGGTGGATGGCTTCAATCGCTGGATTGAGCTCATCGGTGAAACACAATCGACCCATCACCTTGCATTCATGCCGCTCTTCGGCGGGACGCTCGTGGCTTGGCTTCCTCACGCCTGAGTGGCGAGTTCGATCAGCCCGTTAACATTGAGCAACCCGTAGCCATAGTAATCGTCGTGGGAGGTTTGCCCTTCTTCTGGCACAGCACTCTCCATGAGCCAACGCTTCACCGTATCGACGGTATCGGCACCGTTCGTTGATGCGTCTGCCTTCAAGTCTGGCTTCTGTTCAAGGAGGAGGCACAGGGCGCCCGTGACATAGACTGTGGCTGCGCTCGTGCCATCAGCAATGCCCCATCCACCGTCCTTTGTGAGAACGGGAACGCCTTCTGCAGGTGCCACGATTTCGGGCTTTTTGTTCGGGTCCCCCCTCGGCATCAGGATGGGAGGCGGGAGGAGGCGGCCATTGTTATCGCCCTTTGAAGAACCGGACCAATGGGTGCCCTTGATGGTCACGCCGCCTACGGAAATGACGCCTGCTTCGCTTGAGGGATGTGCAACATCACCGTCATCATCTTCTCCATCATTTCCTGCAGCGGCCACGACATACACACCAGCATCGATAGCATCGCTGGCAGCATCTCCGGATGTTCGGCCCGACCCAATGGAGAACGGGAGAATATTCGGCGCCCCACCCAAGGAGAGGGAAATCACATGCGCTCCGTTTTCAACACACCAATCGACAGCGTCGGCGACGATGGTGTCACTGCCACTTCCATCGGATCCGAGGGCTTTCGCAACCAACAGGTCCACTTGTTTTGCAACACCCTTGAGCCAGCCATTCGCGACCAACAGGCCGGCCATGGACGTGCCGTGCCCGTGGTCGTCGTAGGGGTCGCTGTTTCCGTTGATGAAATCCTTCCATCCCACGAGGTTGACACCTTCAAAATCGGAATGATCCATCGCAATCCCTGAATCGACGATACAAGCCACCACGCCGTTGCCTGTCATGGACTCAGGTGCCGGTTGAATCAGTTGGTGGTAAGTGGCATGGCGTTGGAGAGCAACCTCGCTCGGCCGTAGCAAGATGGCGCCGTCGCTCATGACCACCGCCCCGAGGTAGCCTGCTGCGAGCACGAGGGTGATGCCAAGGGTCAGGCTGACCACGAGTTTGATGGCCCGCATGTCGGACCCCTCATGATTTATTTCAGCCTGATAGGGTGGGGGCGTGGACCAAAATTGCACTCGCTCCTCGATGGCATCGTCGAGCGCGTCATGCGGTTCCATGCGAATCAACCAAGGGTGTGAACTATTTCATTCAGTGTATCAACGAACCTTCGAACGTCTTCCTCGTTGTTGTAGAGGTACGCCGATGCTCTCAGTGAGCCTTGCGGATGGCCACGATCTGCGAACCACGAATGAACACAGTGCTGACCGCTCCGTACCATCACGCCTGCAGCCTCATCCAGCAACAAGGCGACATCGTGAGCCGGTAGGTTATCCATGAGAATGGAGCATATGCCGCCACGCTTTGATGCATCCTCTGGTCCGATGATGGAGAGGCCTGGCAAATCTTTGACACCTTGGGTCATGATACGATTCAAGGCGACTTCATGCTCGTGGACAGCATTCATATCAAGTTGTGACAAGTAATCAATAGCGGCCCCCGTGGCCATCATGCCTGAGAAATTCCCAAGCCCACCTTCAAATCTCGCAGGTGGTGCTGCCCAGGTCGCTTCCGTGTACGTCGAGGATTGAACGGTTTGTCCACCGGATTGAATCGTCCGTAAGTTCTCGAGAAGTTCGTATCGGCCCCACAAGCCTCCCATGCCCGATGGGCCACACATTTTGTGGATGGAAAAGGACAGGAAATCGATGTCCAGCGATTGCACATCGACATTCATATGAGGCGTTGATTGAGCACCGTCAACCGCTATGAGTGCCCCGTGGTCGTGGGTGATTTTGGTGATCTCTGCAATAGGAATTTCAATCCCGTCTAAATTCCCGACGTGGCTCATGGCGACCATTTTGAGGTTCTTTCCCGCTTCGGCACATGCGGCCTCAAAAGCTTCCAAATCGAAGGTGTTGTCAGGGTGACTGGCCACAACACGGTGGTCAATACCTTGCTCCTGCTCCAGTTGCAACCAAGGAACGAGGTTTGAATTGTGTTCTCTGTCCGTTGTTAAGACAATATCACCCTTCTGCCAAGAAAGCCCGTGAGCGATTTGGTTGATGGAATGGGTTGCATTTCGTGTGAACACGATTTCATTGGGTGATGCAGCGTTGAGAAAACGCCCCAACTTGTTCCTGGCATCAGCCACAGATTTGGACACAGCCGTACCATATCGATGAACAGACCTCCCACCACAACCAGGTGTTTCGGTGTAATATCGATGGATGGTATCAATCACGGATTGTGGCTTCAATGTCACGCAGGCGTTGTCGAGGTAGGCAGGTGGCTGTTCGACATTGAGTGTCGGAAAATCATCACGGTATTGGCTGAACATTTTACCACGCTTCCTGGTCTGGCATGTAATCCAGAGCGGGTGCATTCACACCGCAAGAGGAACATGCGATTCGACTCGGCATGGGCGTCGCACAGGCGGCGCAAGAGCTCCCCACCACCACGCTTGCACCACACCCCGGCGAATGACACGGGTGTGTTAACTCGCCCGTGTTGTTCAACGAAAGTTGAGATGGTGCATCGCATTCAGGACACGCCGCACCGATCTTCGGGCGCACTTCAGTATCCCCTAACATTTCGAGCGTTGCATCAACGGCGGCTCGCGTGCGGACACTGGCTTGATTGCCTAACATCCGTTGGGGATACCAAAGGACAAAAATGAAGAGAGGAATGGCTGGAAGCCCAGTGATGAGATGGAGGACCAGAAAGCCGATGCTGTTGTCGCCGTAGGTTGCCACATGTCGAAGACCGGCCCATGACGAGAAGATGATGAGGAATACCCAGATGCCCAGCATGGCGGTCCAACCTCGAAGAGAATGTTCCGAAAGCGCTTCTTCCATGACACGAACATCCTCGTGTAGATGGTTGACTTCGACGTGCAGATCGCGAGTTTCAACCACGGCCTTCCAGAAGAAAAACAGGAAGAAAAACACAACGAGCAAGATCAGGGTGCCCTCCATCATGTTGGCCAAATCGAGCCCGAGCGGGAATCTTGGGTTGGTGCGATAGAAGAAAATTTGCGCCCACATCATACCGTTCCACATCACCAGCAATGATATGGCGTGAATTCGCATAATCGGAAACAACATCCACGCTTGATATGCGAACCATCCCCAACAGATCAACGAAATCAGCATTTGGAAGAATTGAAAACCGTCGATGGCAAGGATGCCGTCAACACCTGCTATCATTGCATCTCCTCCATTCCAGAGGTCGGTTGATATGGAACCCAACAGAAGAGCCATGCATCCAAAAGCGACGGTGATGTAGTGGTTTTTGGTCCATTCTTCCCTGAGTAATTTCCAGTGAAATACCCATTCTTTTCTCATCGTGTTGATCGCATCTGCCATCGGAAGATGATCTGGAATCGGTGCTTGGAGCGTCATGTCTGCCATGCGAAACGGAAGGGTGGTCACTGGGACTTCGGCGACTCCCTCAGCACCCGCCCCCTCGGCCATGGTACAAGGCTAGAGGCCGCCCCTTTGAGTCCTTTCGCCTCGCATACAGGCAGGCTTCGTTTCAGAGGGTGATGGTTAAACGAGAAAGGGGGGTCGCAGGGGGCAGAGCCGAGATCGCATAGCCTGGTAGTGCGCGCGACTGGAAATCGCGTGGGCCCGTTCCCTCGGGAGTTCAAATCTCTCTCTCGGCGCCACTCCTTCTCACGACCACAACGTCCATGATTGAGTCAACACAGCCACCGACGTGGACGACGACCATGGCACGCGGCGGCGCTGGTATGCGCTCATGGCGGTTGGGATTCTCCTTCACGTCCTGGCCATGACCAACAGCGACCTCGGTCTTGATGCTCATGTTCGCCTCAATGCTGCGATGGACGATCAGCATGATGGGCAAGATTTGGCGTGGGGCAAACTTCGAATCAGCAACAGCTCTGACCAATCACCCAGCCATGAGCATGCGTATGACGGGTACATCGCACCTTGGTTTGAATCTGAATACGCAGCCAAAATAACGGCCTTCGTCGGTGTGTTCGCTGTGGCAGGCCTGGCTGGTGTTTCGCCAGGTTGGGGCTCCCGTTCTCATCGTTTTGACCCCATTCGACCAACCCTGATTCTGTTGAGTCCAGTGTTCCTTTTTGTCTCTGCACGTGGCTACGATGAGGGAATGTTAGCATTGCTGGGAGGTCTTGGTGCATTGGGCTTCTGGTTCAACGATGGGGGGCAACGCTCTCAACGCCTTTTGCATGTCATTCTGATGGCCACTTCGGTGTTGCTTTTGTTGGGATGGAAAGGCTTCAGTCCGGTGATGGGTATCGGTGCTTTTCTGATCACCGTCGCTTTGGGTGTTGGATGGGTTCTGTTGGAAGAGCGGTCGACGGGTTCCTTCGGTGATTGGTTACGACACCCTTGGATCATGGCGGCAGCGAGTGGCATGGCCGTCCTCATTGGCGTGATGGTCATGGGTTTGACCTCAAAAGCGGGCACGTTTGGTATCATTGCACAACAGCCCGTGGTCTTCGCCGCCGCAACACTGCTGGCGCTGATTCACTCCACTGTTCTGTTTCTCTTGGTTGGTTTTGTTCTCTGGCCGTTGGTTTCGACTCGATGGTCATCGCTGGCGGCCCTTCGCGGCCCTGGTCCAACCATGCTGGCCTCGTACGTTGCGGCGTTGTTGGCTGGTGTCGTCGCCTACATCGGTGCGCTATGGACTCTTGAATCTGGGCTTTGGGGTCGGTCGCTGATCGAAACCATGCTGGTGCTCGGAAACAATGGAAGGTATGCCACCGTTGTCTTGCTTCCGTTGGTGTTTCTCTTGTCGTGGCCGGTGAGCCAAGAAGTTCATGTTGGCACTCGCCAAGAGAGCGTTCGAGTGAATTGGGGTGTGCTGGTGTTGTTACCTTTGTCGCTGTTTGTTTCCTTTTTCGGACAGCAATTGTGGTCGGATGACGCAGGTGCGTGGCTGGCTGATTCCATGGAAGAGGAGGAAGACTGTTTCGTGATGGTTGCTCCTGAAACCCTCGCAATGCATCACCTGTACGTCATCAAATCGAACGTTGACCTCACAGGCGACGAGGCGATTGACGGTTATTGGCGAAGTGCAAATCTCGTGGATGACTTCTTGGATTCACACCCTCAATGCGCTGGCTTGATGCTCGTCGCCCCTGGTGCATCATACACACCCGGCGAGGGATGGGTCATGGTGGAGGAACAACCAGTACCTTTCACGCTGAGTGGGGGCACAAATGCAGGGAGTTGGAAGGTGTTTAGGGCACTTCCGTGATTCCCGTTCCACGAAGCGATTATATCCATTTGGCCGGTGGGCGGACCACTGCCACCGTGGCTTAGGGGTATAGCACCTCATTGGTAATGAGGAGGTCGCGAGTTCAAATCTCGCCGGTGGCTCCATCCTCCCAACCGACAGCACCTCATTGAACGTGCAACTTTTCCGTTTTTCAACCTCAATCTATAAAGGGTGATTTTCCTGATTTCATGTTGAGAAGGCAACTTCTCAGATGGGATGCACATGGAGCGAAAGCAAGAAGCAGAGGACATGCAACGACGGGTGAAGGAACTCCAACACCAGGTCGATGAACTGAAAGAATTGGTCAACACATTGTTGAGCGTCATCGTGGAAGAGCCAGACGGTGTTCACAGCGGTGCAGCGCCTACCCTGCCAGGGCAGGGTATGATGCAAGTCTGCATGTGATCAGCCTTTGATGACGGCGAGGGGATTCATTCTGGCCACGGGTCGGGCCAAATCGGCCTTGGCGGTCAAAGCGATGACCTCGTCGACATCTTTGTAGGCATCCGGCGCTTCTTCAGAGAGCACGTTCGGTGTTGAGGCGTGGACACGAACACCTCGTTCCTCAAGCATTCGCTTCAGCGCTTTTCCATCCTGTGTCTTTTTTGCTTGACTTCTTGAGAGGGCCCTCCCTGCTCCGTGGCACGATGAACCAAAGGCCGCATTGCTGCCCACTGGAGCACCAGCCATGATCCAGGAACCGTTACCCATGTCGCCTGGAACAATCACCGGTTGGCCCGTCAGACTGAATTGAGCACCAATATCGGCATGATCTCCACCAAACGCACGAGTGGCACCCTTGCGATGGACGCAGCACGAGCAGGAACGTCCGTGGATGACGTGTGTTTCCATTTTTGCTATGTTGTGGGCGACATCGTACAACGTTCTTGCTTCACCGTCAACACCCATCTCCAATCGAAGGACCGTTCGCAACCGCTCAGCGAGGACAGCCCGGTTGGCAAACGCAAAGTTTGCTGCAGCGTTCATCGAATCGAGGTAGGCTTGTCCCTCTGGCGAGTGGATGGGGGCAGCTGCCAATTGCCTGTCGGGGAGTTCGTAGCCCCATGTTTCGTTATGCCAAACACCTTGTTGGAGTTTGTAGGTTGCTTCGAGTTGCCGGACATGGTCCGTACAGACTTGGTGCCCAAGGCCTCGGCTACCAGAATGAATCATAGCGACAACTTGGTCTTCAAAGAGGCCCCACGCCTTTGCGGTCTTTTCATCAACCACCTTCCCAACGGTCTGCAATTCAAGGAAGTGGTTGCCGCTGCCAAGCGTGCCCAATGATCGCAGACCTCGCTCTCTTGCGCGCTGGGAAAGATTGGCTTCCTCCGTTTCGAGAAGGCCCTGCGACTCAAGATGGTTCAAGTCCTCATGGAGTCCGTAACCCAAATCCACGGCAGCATGCGCACCTCGTTGTAGCAGGTTGTTGAGGTCTTGTTGGCTGAGATCAACGCCGCCCTTACCGGAGCCCCCAGCGGGGATCCTTCCCGCCAATCGTCCTGCAAGTTTCTTGAGGTTTGGAATGTCTTGGGCTGTTGCTTCGAGGGCAAGAAATCGAACGCCACAATTGATGTCAAAGCCGACACCACCAGGTGACACCGCTCCGCCGAGTTCCCCTGCTTCGGTGTCGGTGGCAACAACGCCCCCAATGGGAAACCCATAGCCATAATGCCAGTCGGCCATAGCCCACGCCTCTCCAACAATTCCGGGGAGCGCTGCTGTGTTGACGAGTTGCTCGGGCCCACGGTCGTCAGCATGACGTTTCATGTGAGCGGCATCGGTTACCAATCTGGCATCCGTCTTCATCATCCCGTGAGCTTTGATGCGCATGGTACCATCACCCTCGTCTACGAGGTGCTGGCGCCATGTAGGTTCCATGATACGGGCTCTCGGGCATTTGATTTGAGACTTTTTGCTCACCATTCATGGTCTCCGGGAACACAGCCTTGAAGGGGGGCCTTCGCTTGGACGGACTGTTCACCTCGTGGAGTTGATTTGATGTCCTTGCCACCCATTGACCTCGCCGTGTTTCACAAGAACGGCTATGTTCGCAAGCAATGTCGTGTCACATCTCTTTGGTTTTGGACCACCGATGAAGGACGAGACACCTGTGGCGATACGTCAGAGGACGAATACACCTTCATCGGTGCTCCACTGATCGCTGGCTTTGATCAACGGGGAAAGGCCCTCAAAGATGCCATGAGAGAAGCGTTTCTCGGCTTTTTTGAGTCGGTTGAGCACACCCGTATCGACCCCTATCCGGTGCTCGCACGATGGCGGGATGACATTCATCTGACCATCGCTTCCATCGCCGATTTTCAACCACATGTGACCTCAGGTGCCGTTGACCCACCCGCGAATCCCTTGACCGTTTCTCAACCTTGCATTCGGTTGACTGACGTCGATGCCGTGGGTCGGTCAGGTCGTCATCTTACCACCTTTGAAATGATGGCGCATCACGTGTTTAATCGCCCCGATGAAGGGTTGGAAATCTACTGGATGGAAGCATGTGTTGACCACTGCCATCGCATGTTGACCGAGACCTTCGGCATTGATGCGAACGAAGTTACGTATGTTGAGAACCCTTGGTGCGGAGGTGGCAATGCAGGCGCTGCTGTTGAGGTCATTGTGGGTGGTCTCGAACTGGCCACACTTGTTTTCATGGACATGGAGGAGCATCCAGATGGTGATGTGGAACTCAAAGGCGATACCTACCGTACGATGCCGCTGCAAATCATTGACACAGGCTACGGTCTTGAACGCTTTTGCTGGGCGGCTGCCGGGACACCGACCATTTACGAAGCCATCTATCCAGAAACCGTTGAATGGCTCAAGGAACTCTCTGGCTTTGACCAGGTCACGAGCCGTTGGCCATCGCTTGACTTGAACGGCCTGCTGAGTGAGATGTCTCGCTTAAACGGGATCATGAACATCGAAGCCGGTGTTGATGGTGAACAACTTGTCAATTTGTTCCTCACCAAACTCAAGGAGCGTGGCGTTGATTTGACCGCTGAACAATTCTCCTCTGTTACAGAACCATTGGCCAATATCTATGCGATTCCCGACCATCTTCACGCCTTGTGCAATATGCTCGGTGATGGCCTCGTTCCGTCGAATGCGAAAGCAGGGTACCTCGCACGCATGCTGGCACGACGGGTCCTTCGCATGCGCGACGAACTTGGTATCGCGGTTTCTCTTCCCGATTTGGCGCGCCACCACCTTGACATCAATTTGGGTGGCCATCTCAACAAACAGACGGAAGAAGGCTTGCTCACCATCTTGGCGCTGGAGGAAGAACGGTATGCAGAAATGCTGCGAAAGGGGACCAACGTGATCCAAACCCAGCTGAAATCCGTGTCGAAAGACAGTGAATTTATTCCCGACGACCACCTTTTCACCATGAACGATTCCCACGGTCTTGCGCCAGACATGGCCATCACGCTCGCCCGTAATGCTGGCTGGAAGAAGGTCGCATTGCGAACGGGGTTCTCCGCAGAGATGGCGGAGCGCCATGCTCGTCTCGCCAAGGAAGCCGCAAGTGCAGAATCTACGGCCACCAGTTCACTTGATGTTGCATCGCTTCCAGCCACGGTCAGCCTGTATTACGACGCTGTTTACCAGCCGTCGTTTGACGCACGTGTCCTTGCCTGTCTCCCTTCCGAGGGCCAGGGTCCTGACGGTTCAACTCACGCTGTTGTTCTTGACTCCACGCTGTTTTACCCAGAAGGTGGTGGTCAGGAAGGCGACCACGGCATCTTGACCCGTGACGGCATCACCACCAATGTGCTCGATACACAAAAAGTTGGAGATGTCATCGTCCACTTCACCAACCAACCCGTTGATGTTGGTTCATCGGTCCAGGGTCATCTTGACTGGAAGCGAAGGAAACAGCTCATGGACCATCATACGGCCGTGCACATCGTTGGTGGAGCCGCTCGTCGCCTGTTGGGTCCGCATATTTTCCAAGCAGGCTCCCACCTCTCTGTTGAGAGTGGGCGACTCGACATCACGCATTTCCACCGCCTGAATCGTGCGGAATTGGATGCGATGGAAGACATGGCCAATGCGGTGTTGGCGGAAGTTCGTACCACGGAGAAAACCCAACTCAATCGAAAAGACGCTGACCTCATCCACGGTTTTGACCTCTACCAAGGGGGTGCGCCAAAGGGGGATTCCATTCGAATTTTGAAGATCGCTGACCATGACATTCAGGCTTGTGGGGGGACACACCACGACGAACCTGGACAAATTGGTTCCATCAGAATCGTTCGTTCTTCCGCCGTTCAGGATGGTGTTGAACGTCTTCACATCGTTGCCGGCGAAGCAGCCCTCAATTACGCCCGTTCTCAGGATGCACTCGTTCGTGCCTCAAGTGAGGTGTTTGGTGTTCATGGAGACGATTTGCCCAAGGCTGCAGCTCGCTTCTTCAAAGAGTGGAAGGAACAACGAAAATTGATTGAGCAACTTGAATCTGAAATTGTACGTCTTCGAACATCGGGTGGCGGCGATGCATCGACTGAGGTCGATGGTGTCCGTGTTGTTGTGATGGAGATTGATGGCGATCTCAAATCCATGACCACGATGCTGAAGGAATTGACGCTTGATGCCTCCATTCCCACGTTAGCGGTCCTCGGTTCGAGGGATGGGGGCGGTAAACTGATGATCGCCGCTACAGAAAACACCGTGGCCAGCGAGCGGTACAACGCCGTTGATCTCTTACGTTCCATTTCGCCGCACATCAAGGGCGGGGGCGGGGGCCGCCCAACCTTCGCCCAAGGTGGCGGCTCCCATGCCGATGGCTTGGACGATGCGCTGGATGCGGCTCGTTCAGCGTTGGGTGTTTGATCATAACAGGCTTCGAAGGGCCTCTCGATCGAAGTACGAAACCGCTTGGTTGAAGGCTTCCGTTGGTGAAAACCATGCGGCTTCAGAGATTTCTTCAGTTTGCAGTGTGAGTTCGTTCAACTTCCCGTTCCATGTTGAGCGATAGGTGAACGAAACGAAGGAGATGCCTTCGTCGTTGAAGATGTTCTGCGTGACAACGGGTTCCATATCATCAAGGACGATGTTGAGTCCGAGTTCCTCGAGTGTTTCGCGAACACACCCGACGGCTGGATGTTCGTCGTGGTCCATGTATCCTCCAGGGAGCGTCCAGAATCCCCTGAAATGACCACGCTCAACCTTGGCCATGAGCACATCACCGGTTTGGTTGCACACCATCACTTTCGATACAAGCCGATGAATGGACCGATAGATGGCATCACGGGCCACGGGATGGACAGCGTTGTCAGAGACGCACGCATCTTTCCATGCCCAATCCTTCGGCCAGTCCATCAGCGGGTACGCTTTCTTGACATGGAATTCATCCTCATTGTATCGGAGGCAGAGATGGTTTTTTTCCGTGAATTCAATGCCCAACGCCTCGACTTCCTTACGGGTCGGGAACCGAAGTTCGGTGCCCCCAGTCGCCCGACCTTTCACGGGTTGTCGTGGTCCATTTCCAGATTCATCAACCAGCAGCACCTTGCCGTCATGCTCCAAGTAGATGACCTCGGAGGGGTGCATGAAACGTCCACTTCTCCGTCGGTCAAGAACCCTCGCTCGTCCTCGCTCATTCTTTGGGATACTCGATTTCCGTTGGTTCGGGGAGTGTTGATTGCAACGTTTCAGACACCTTGAGTTCTTCCAATCGCCGAGCCTGAGGTAAGACGCGTCGTCCGTATGAATTCATCGTAGCGTCGTAAGCCTTGGCTGCTTTGCTAAGGTGCCCACCAACCTTCACAAAGTGGTCCATCGTCGTATTCACTCGCTTGTAGAGTTCTCGTGAGACTTCGTAGATTTCGTTCGCACCTTCAGCCAGCGCATGCTGTTGCCAGTACAGCGCCACGGTTCTCAACAAACCAAGCATCGTGACAGGTGTGGCAATGAGAACAGACTTGCTCATGGCATAATCCATCAATTCGGCATCCATAGAAAAGGCTGCAGCCGCCATGGCTTCGCTTGGGACGAACATCACGACATGATCGAATTCGCCTTCAATGGTTTCTTGATAGGCCTTCTTGCTGAGTTCCGCAATTCTCCCTCGCATGGCTTTGGCATGTTTCTTGAGCAACATGGTCTGCTCGTCTCCGGGCTCAAGCTCAGCCGCTTGCAGAAAATGGGCTCCGGTTGCTTTGGAATCAATCGGGATGACACCGCTGTCCGGCAAGCGAACCACGAAGTCTGGCCGACTGCCGTCAGCGAGGGTGGCTTGTTCATCAAAATCGATGTTTTCACTCATCCCAGCCATCTCGAACAAACGCCGGAGTTTCACTTCGCCCCAATTCCCTCGTGCTTGGCTCGAGGTGGTCAACGCAGTCGAAAGCGCCGTCGTGCGGGTGGAAAGCGATTCTGTTTTTTCTCCTAATTCCTTGAGGTGCCGCTTGATACCTTCGTACGCTCCCGCACGTTCTTTTTCCATTTCTGCGTTCATCACGGTGAGTTTGGCCATCTCTTCTTGAATGGGTTTGACAAGGTTGGCGACCTCCAATTTGCGAAGTTCCAACTCATGCGTAGCATCTTGTTGCTGATTGACAAGTTTGGCTTGCGCCATCTCAAGGAAGCGGGCTGAGTTTTCCTCACCGATTTTGATGGCGATGTTTTCAACCTCGGCCCGAATTCGTTGTTCGTTTCCAACTGCACTGGCTTCGTTGGCCCGGAGGCGTTCTTCAGCACGGATCAGTTGGCCAGAAAACGATTGCTTCGCGAGGAGCCACCCAACCGAAGCACCGATGGCAAGGCCTACGAGGAGAAGTCCGTATTCTATGAGGGCTGTCATGGCCAAACAACCACGACGACGGTATATGATGAATGCCCTGACATCAACCTTCAAATCACTCCTATCTCTCGGCTCAACCATGCGCTTCGAACAGTTGAATGAGGGAGGTTGGGCGATGACGTATTTGATCGTGGATGAGGCCACGAAGGAAGCGGCCTTGGTGGACCCGGTGTACGATTTCATGCAACAGTATGTTGACCTCCTCAAGAATGATGGCCTTACGTTGGTCTATGTCATTGCGACCCACACGCATGCCGACCACATCACAGCGTGTTTCAGCTTGCAAGCGATGTACGACTGTGCGTACGTCATGTCAACCGAGACGGCGAGCCTCGGCGTGACCATGCACGTTGACGACGAAGAGAAAATCATGCTCGGTTCCATTCCCATTCAATTCCACGCTGCCCCCGGTCACACCAACGATTCGATGATCGTCCATGTTCCCGGCTACATGATGACAGGTGATTTCCTGTTCAATGGCGCAGGTGGTGTCGGTCGAGATGATTTGCCAAGTGGTCGGATTCACGTGCACTGGGACGCCCTTCAGGTTCTCTCGCGATTCGAAGGCTCTACGGTGGTGTGCTCGGGGCATGACCCCCCCGGTACCGAGATGATGTCGCTGGACTGGAACCGGAAACACAACCCGGTTTTATCGATGACCTCCTATGATGAATTCAAGGCCTGGCAAGATGAAACAGCGGCCAAACTCGGAAGCGTATCAAAGATCAAGACAGCGATTCCCGCCAACCTGTTTGGTGAGTTGCCCGAACGCATCCCTTGGCTTGACTGAGATCACTTCTTCAATGGATTGTCCGGAGCCTTGGTGTCGAGCGGGATGCTTGGCAAATTCTGTAATTCCTCGAAACTCAACTGCTGCGGTGCAGCCGTATCAAAGTCGGTGAGCCGCTCATCCATGCCCATTCGAACGTTGAAATCGATGCGCCCCTTGGTTCGGGTGAGGTCGTAGGAAAGTGGGTTGAGGTAGTCGATGACTTGGACTTCGAAGTCCTGGCGGACTCGCTCTCCTCTCCATGAAGAATAACCCCATCGGTAGGAGAGGCCGACGATGGCCGCACCGTACAGAAGCGTGAGGACGACCGTGGCAAAGAGGATAGGGTTTCCATCAACATCTCGAGATTCCTCAAGCAGGTTTCGACCCAACAGGAACAGCAATCCGATGCCCACAACAGGATTGAGCACCCCCTCAAGCCATTGATTCACCGGGACGAGCCGTCCTTTTGCAGGGTCCACAAAGACGAGGTCAGCCTCAAACGCAGTGTTCAGCACCGAGAGAATGGACAGCAGGACCATGTAAAGAAAAGAGGACACGATGAGTTCAATGGTCCAAGAATCCAGGTCCAAGACCCAGTGCACAATGAGCCAAGCAAATAACCCCAAGAACGCAGCCTGTGGGACGTAGTTGAAATGTTCAATGTGCTGAGAGAACTCCGTCAGTGAACGACGCTGTTCTTTGTTTCCACGATGCGGTTTCGGGATGTGAATGACTTGCCAGTGCAAGAGGCGTTCGATGGTCTTGAGCGCCAAAATCAACAGGCGGCGTCGAATCAAGAGGTATTCCATGAAGAGCATGAAGGGAAATCCTAGGAGAATCAGGGGCAAGGCCATGATGGCTGAAAGTGGCAGAATCAAGAGCGCAGGCAGGAGCAAAAAGTGTGACAGCGTCAGCGGGTGAAGCAATTCAGCCTCGATCAGCCGCTGCTTGGCTGGAGGGATGCGGAGGTTGCGAGCGATGTCATCCAAGGTTTGCGAAAAGGAAGCCACTTGATGCCCTGAATCGACAATTTGTCGAACGATCGTTCTGTACTCGGACACCTCATGGCCAACCCCGACCCAAAATTGCCAAGCAAGCCTCATCGGCAAGGCAAGAAGTAACGGGAGGGCGAGGATACCTGCCCCCCAAAGCAACTCTTGCAGACCAGATTCCATTGACCTTCCTCATCCACGCCACTCATCAGGGGTTGTTGAAAACAGCGGTTCATTTCCGCCACAAACCCAATGTTCTAACACCCTCGGGAGACCCACCGACCATGGCCAGAATTGCCGTGACCGATGGGATGGATGAAAAGGCCGTTCAACGCCTCAAGAAAGCCGGTCACGAGGTCGTGGTCGAACACATCACCGCCTCCGATCTTCTCGCTGGGGCACTGGCGGACTTTGACGCCATCATCATCCGAAGTGCAACCAAACTTCCTGCCGAAGTGATCGAAGCCTCCGGTGACCGCCTCAAGGTGATCGGTCGTGCCGGTGTCGGCGTCGACAACATTGACCTGGCGGCGGCCGGAACACGAGGCATTCGTGTCGTCAACGCTCCTCGCGCCAGCACTCAATCCGTGGTTGAACTGACCCTTGGACATCTTCTTGCGTCCATTCGCCATCTTCCCCGGGCAGACCGCTCTCTGCGAGAAGGACGGTGGGAAAAGAAAGCGATGACAGGCTCAGAACTTTCCGGCAAAGCCCTCGGCCTCATCGGGTTTGGGAGGATCGCTCAATCGGTCGGCCGCATCGCTCAAGCCATCGGCATGGAGGTTCATGCCTACGACCCGTACCTCCCTCCGAAGATTGCTAAAGCACAAGGCACGCGTCTGCACAAAACGGTGGACGCACTGTTCTCGAACTGCACCCACGTGTCCATCCACTGCAATTTAACGGACGAGACGCACCATTTGGTCAACGCTGAGCGCTTGGCATCGATGCCGCACATCGGTAAGGACGGTGCTCGGTGTGGAAGCCACATCGTCAATTGCGCTCGCGGTGGCATCGTCGATGAGCACGCCGTTTTGGAGGCGCTTCAGTCCGGTGTTCTCACTTCCGCTGCTCTCGATGTGTTTGAACAAGAACCGGTGGACCCCGACCATCCGTTGCTTCAGATGGAACACTTTCACGGTACACCGCACATTGGGGCGTCCACCGTTGAAGCCCAAGGGCGTGTTGGAATGGACATTGCCGCCAACGTCATGGATGTTCTCAACGGTGTGGCATGTGACTTTGTCGTGAACCGTGATCACCTCTAGCACTTTCACTTTCAACAACTGGGTCTCGGATAAGCATCCCTTGCTTCTTGGCCCACACGCTGGTATGGGTCGAAGTGTACCGTCATGGCGAATGCGTGTTGAGAGTGAACTGCAGAACTTGGCCCCGTACCGTCGCGCCTTGAATCCGAGTGATCGCGAGGCGTTTGATGCCTTGCTTAACGAAGTGCGCGAGCGAAGGACCGCTGGAGGTCTTCTTCCGACGTTGAACACATGGCAGCCAGCCGTGCTCAGCATGCTGGTCGGATTGATGTCCGAACTGACGCGGCTTTCTGCCCGGCTTGAAGTCCTTGAGGAACGGCATGGCGATGATTGAAGGATGGCTTCTTGACGTTCATGCGAACAAGGACAACACCGGTATGACAGCCTGGGTGATTGACGACGACGGTCTCGCCCATGCGTGTGCAGTTCCATGGCAACCGGTGATCCATGTTCACGCATCGCATACCGACCTCAACCGGTTGGAGCACTGGCTCGAACAGCCTGAAATTCAGCAGCGTTTCACCCTCAACCAACCTCACATGACGCGAGCGCGTTTGGATTTGGAAGCCGATGGCCAAAGCGATGTTCTTGAAGTCGGTCTCCAGTCGTTCCAGCATGTTCGTGGACTGGCTGAACACATTGAAGCACGGGGGGATTTTCACCGTTTCAAACTCTATTCTGTCGACGCGCACTTAGCCCAGCGATTCCTCAACGACCACGAATGCATACCCTTTGGTCGAGTACGGTGGTCCGCTGATGAGTCAACGCGTTTGTCAATGTGCTCAAACCACTCAAAAAGTGAGGTCTACCCTCCGTTTCACGTTGTCAAAATGGCCGTGAAACGCACCTCTGGCCAAGGGCTACCGACCCTCCATGACACCGTGGAGTGGTTTCGTTTGGAAACAGTTCACGAGCCCGGTATTTCACCGCGACAGCCACTTCGTTCATTGACCATCAGACGTTCTGAACATGGTTCCATGGCGTCCATGTTGGTCGCTGTTCAGGCAGCGTATGATGCGATGGATCCGGACATTCTTCTCACGGAGGGGGGTGATCAGCGCTGGTTTCCATGGTTGGTTGAGCAAGGGATGCTTCACGGTCAGCCGATGGTGTTGGGGCGAACATCGGAATCGCTTCAGCAAACGACCAACCAACGCACGGTCCACTCCTACGGCCAAACTCGGCATCGCCACGGAGCCTTTTTTCTCAACGGCCGCCTCCACATCGATCTCAAGAACAGTTTCATCGTGAGCGAAGGAGGTCTTTCCGGTCTTTTCGAGCTCGCTCAGCACTCGCGTCAATCGGCTCAAATCATCTCCCGACTTTCTCCGGGCTCGGTGATCAGTGCCATTCAAATGCGCGTGGCCATGGACGACGGTGTGCTCGTACCTTGGAAGAAAAATCGTCCCGAAGACACGAAATCGGCACTGGATCTCTTACAAGCCGACCGAGGAGGCCTGTACCTTGACAGTCGCCCTGGCGTCCATGCATCGGTGATTGAACTTGATTTTGCGAGCCTGTTTCCGAGCATCATCGCCACACGGAACATCTCGCCTGAGACCCTGAATTGTTCGTGCTGTCAACCACCGACTTCGGCATCCATGCGAGGCATTGTGCCGCTCCATCCAGAACAAGCCGCCAACGAATTTCGGCAACGGTCGGTTCACGCTCGTTTCGGACATGGTCTTTTCCCACTCGCTCACGAGAAAGCCCTTGCCGTACCGGGGCTCAACATGCACACGTGTGGGAGAACGCACGGTTTTCTCGGGCGTGTCGTGGCACCCATCATCGAGCGACGATGTGAATTGAAGCATCAACGTCAACAGAAAGGCGACGCCTTTGACCTGCGACAAAACGCACTCAAGTGGCTGCTGGTCACGTGTTTTGGTTATACCGGTTATCGAAACGCCCGGTTTGGTCGGATTGAAGCGCATGAAGCGATTTGTGCGTGGTCTCGAGACCTCTTATTGACCACCATTGAAGAGGCCCAAAAGGACGGATGGGATGTCCTCCATGCCATCGTCGACTGCGTTTGGCTTTCGGATACGCAAGGGCGAACGAAGCACCAGCAACGGGTGGACGCCGAGGCGTTTGCTTCCCGCATCTCTGAACAGGTCGGTATTCCTCTCGAGTTCGAGGCGCACTACGAGTTCATTGCGTTTCTTCCTAGCCGGGTCCACGGGTCCGGTTCATTGACAAAGTACTGGGCGTATGATGGCGATTCGTTCAAAGTCCGCGGGATTGAGATGCGACAACATTCGACGCCAATCTGGATTCAACGGTTGCAGCGCGTTGGATTGGAATACCTCGCAGCAGGTCAACGCAAGGAGGGGCTTCCCTCGTTTGAAACGCAGCGCACTGTCTTGAATCACTACAGGTGTGAACTCCAGCGGTTGGAACAGGGCGAAATTCCGCTGAGTGAACTGGTGATCACCCGCCGAACCAGCCGCTCACTGAGTGACTATCGCGTCAAGAACGTGACCTACGCCGCCCTCATGCGAGCCAACGAACGCGGGTACGAGGTCCCTGCTGGAGGAAAAGTTCGCTACGTGGTCATGAACCGTGATTCACATGCCTTGCTCGACCGCGTGGTTCTTGCAGAAGAATTGGATTCGTTGCCGGACGGTGTTCATGCGTGTGTCGAACACTACGCTGAATTGGCAGAACGTGCCATTTGGGCGCTCCTCGCTCCATTTGGTTGGACCACGGACCAACTGCGAAACGACGGTCGACAACCCACGTTATTTGCGTTCACGACTCAGTATGATGCAACGCAAGAACCCCAACCGATGAAGCCACCTCTTGACGATTGAGTCGTCGTTTCGGGAGTAAAAAAGCAGTCTGTGGGTCTCGATGGAAGGGCTGCCAAGCACCTTGGAGGCCACTTCGTCGATGAACGACATGCAGCAACCGTTGCCGCCGTCGACCCCGCCATGCGCCTTCAAGGTGATTTTGCGAATGGCGCCTCACATGCTTCACATGGCGTGCACTTTCAGATGGGCCGTGGTCGAGCCCGGTGATGGCGACGACGGCTGCGTGATGTTGGTGGGCGAGATTTTGCAGGATCTTCACGTGCCGTCGAAGAAGGGTGCGTGATTCCAGCGAAGAGATGGCGTCGTCGCCGTGCATGGCCAACAACCCGTCCACCACCACCATTGGTGAACGTGTGATGGCCAATTCATCGGGTAGCCGTTCCAGTTGCCGGTCGAGTTGATGCAGCGTGAATCCTCGACTGAGATAGAGCCGTGACAGGCACGGTTCAACCTTGGCCCCCATCGCTTCGAGAAGTGGAATGAACCGTGCAGGGTCGATTCTGCAAGCACCGTCCACCCAGTGGACAGTTTGTCCTTGAGCCAATGCGTGGGCAACCCAATGCTCGGCAATACAACGCATGCTCTTGCCCGAACGCCCCGGTCCGCTGAGGTGGTACAGTTGACCCGCTTGCGGTTGAATTTGGGATGGGTCAATGCCCTGTGTGCGCCGCACAAGTCCGATGTTCCTTCCCACAGTGGTGCCAAGATCTCGCTTCATGTCAATCATCGAAGGTCGCTCTCGGAGGTCATCTATGCTTGTGAACACCCCTCAACTTGAACTGAACACACATCAAGTTCAAACACCGCTGGCGTGTTTGTATCATCGTGGTTGAGGAGTCGATGGCCGTTGAGGCAGAGGGGCCTCGCGTGTTGATTCATTGTGACCTCGATGCGTTCTTTGCGGCGGTGGAAACGCTCCACCATGGCTTCGACAGCGAGGTCCCCCTCATCATTGGTTCGGACCCAAAGCAAGGTCGTGGACGGGGTATTGTTTCCACATGCAATTACGCAGCACGGACATTTGGCATACGGTCCGCCATGCCCGTCTCAGAAGCGTGGCGACGTTGCCCTGCTGCCCCGTTCGGACCAGCCATCTACATCCGTGGTACGCGGGGTCTGTACAGTCGAGCGAGTCGAAAAGTCATGGCATGTCTGCGAGAACCTGCGGTCCTGTTTGAAAAAGCCAGCATCGATGAAGCCTACATGGACGTGACAGAAACCGTTGGTGGAGATTGGGATGCAGCCTTGGCCCTGGCGAATCAACTGCAGCGGGAGATCAAAAAACGGGTGAACCTAACCGCTTCCTTTGGCATCGGGCCGACACGCATTGTCGCGAAAATGTCGAGTGAAGTGAACAAACCCAACGGGATTCATCGCGTGATGCCCGATGAAGTTTCATCGTTTTTTGAGGGCCGTTCCCTCAGGGACGTCCCCGGTATCGGGCCCAAGCGTGCAACGCAACTGGCAGAGTGGGGCTACACCACGGCAGATGAATTGTATGCGTTAGGTGAACTCTCCCTGGCACGTTTGGCAGGAGACCGGTTCGCGACCTGGTTCATGCGAGTGGTCGAAGGTGAAAGCAGTGCGGTGGTCAGTCCGCTTCGCAGCAGGAAATCCATCGGGAAGGAGCACACGTTTGAGCAGGATCTTGACGACCACGAGGATGTGCTTGCGAGGTTGGATACGCTCGTGGATTTGGTGATGGAACGAGCTCGCAATCTCGGCGTTTCCGGCCGCTTGGGTGAGGTGAAAATTCGCTACACTGGCTTTGAGACGCACACGAGCGGGCGGAGTATCCCTGTTGCCATGGACGATGAGGCTGTGTTCAAACGCTTGGCGAAGCAACTCTTTGCGACCAACATCCGACCTGAAAGTCGGGTCCGGTTGATCGGCTTTCGATTGGGTCAATTGGAGATGCCACCATCCCGCCAAACCACACTCTTCGGAGAAGAATAACTCACGAGAGTTGATGCATTCGTGTGAGCGTAGCTGCGAATTCACCCAGTTCTTCCGGGACCTGAATGCCTGAAATGGGTTGGTTCAGTGAGATGCCTTGTTCTTTCTTCACAGCCCATGTTTTCCCGTTGAAGTCTTGAAGGCTGGTTGAAAGCCCACAGAGTCGTGTTCCCTCTTCCGTTCCAAAACCAACGGCCGCTAGCGGTGGTTCGGGGAAGACATCGACGTCCACGGCTGACGAGCCGTAGACGGTGCTGCTGATGTGATGCGTAAAGAAGGGGCATACAGGGCTAAAGGCGGACATGAAATCACGAACCATTCGGTGCAGTGTCCACGCAGCCGCCTTGTCCTCATCGTAGAGTCGAGATTTCACCATCTCAAGGTAATGACTTGGCAGCAACCCTGTGCCGAATGTTTTGAGCGCTTGGGTTGCTGTGTAAATGTCGAGGTTCTCCCATGCTTGTTGCACTTGGCTCATCGTCTGTTGGAACTCCGCCAAAATCCAGGTGTCTTCTGGTTCGAGTTCTTCAGGAGGCGTGTTCAAATCCTCTGGTACATCAAATTGCGAAGCGAAACGAGCCACGTTGAACAACTTGGTGAGCACGCCAAAATACTTCTTTTCGATGTCCTCGGGATTGATGTGAAAATCATCCCCGACTTGGGCGTCGCATGCCTTCCAAAGTCGGAAACATTCGCTGCCAATCTTGTTCGCACGAAGTTTAACCGAACCATCTGGTCCCTTGACTTGCCATGAACCGGTTCGACCACCTGCGCCACACTCGAGCACAGAATCAGCATCAATGCCGTTGCCCAAAGACTTGCTCATCTTTCTGCCCCAAGGGTCCATGCCGAGTCCATCGATCCATACATGCTGGAAACCGGGTTGATCCAGCACCAGCGTGGATTTGAGGAGGGTGTAATACAACCATGTTCTCACAATTTCTTTGCCTTGTGGCCGCAGGGCCGTCGGGAAGGCCTTTTGAAACACTTCAGGGTGGTTGAGAAAACCGCTGACGAAGAGGTTGGAGTTCGATGAATCCATCCATGTGTCAAACACCTTTTCCTCGCCGACGATTGCGCCGAGCGTTTCTTTGATGTCCTCAAATGCTCCAAGGTCCTCCCGGCTCTCTCGGTCGAGTACTCGGCTCCCAACGGGGGGGCTGTCCTTCCATGGTTGAACGTACGTCCCCGCAGGGGGTACGATCACTCTGGTCGCATCTTCGCTGTACCAAATTGGAATTTCTGTATGGTACCATCGGCGCCTACTGATGGGCCAATCAATGCTGATGTTGTCCATCCAATCAAGTAAAAATTGCCGGTTTCTCACGGGATGGAAACGGATGGATTCAATGTGCTCTCGCATTCGGTCTTGGATGTGGGTCTGGCGCACGTACCATTCCTTCAGCAAGATGATTTCGACCGGATTTTTTCCTCGTTCAGAAACGGGAATGTCTTGGTCTCGTTCCACGGCTTGAACAAGGCGTCCGGATTGTTCGAGGAGTTCTATGGCTTTGGCACGGGCGTCGAGCACGGACAGTCCTTGTAAAGGACCTGCCACCTCGGTCATGGCACCGTCAAGGTCGATGGCTTGGAAGGGCGTGAGGCCAAGTTCTCTGAACACCGCCACGTCGTTTTGGTCGCCGAAGGAACACACCATCAGGACACCGGTTCCGAAGTCAGATTTGACCGACGGATGTTGTTGAATTTCGACGCTGATGGTGCGCCCATGGGTTTCCAGCGGGAGGCTGATTTGCTGGCCGACGAGGTGGTGGTAACGTTCGTCATCGGGATGAACGACCACAACGCCACAAGCACAAATCAACTCAGGACGAGTGGTGGAGATGACGAGTTCCGTTCCGTCCTCGCAGGTCCATCTGACGTCAACCAGCTTGGTTTTTCGAGGAAGACGTTCAACCTCAGCATCCGCAATGGTGGTGCCCTCCACGGGGTCGTAGATGTTGGGCCGAAGGTCCTCTACGATGTCACCTTTTTTGAACAGGTCAACGAAAATTGACTGGGTCACGCTTCGATAGTCTGGAGCATCCGTCAAGTATTCCCGCGAATAATCACACGAGAGGCCCACACGCTTGGCTGTGCTCCGCATCGCTTGTGTGAACGATTCAATGGTGGTTTCACAAAGTTTGAGGAATTCCTCTCGGTCGTAAGATTTCATTTTGCGTTTGGTGTTCTTCTCGACGGTGAATTCGATGTTGATGCCGTTCCGGTCAACGCCCCAAGGGAAGTAGACTTCTTTGCCCAAGAGACGCTGACTCCGAGCGAGGACGTCGATCATCGAGTATTGGGCCACAGCACCGATGTGCCAAGTGCCGGAGGGGTAGGGAGGGGGAGTGTCGATGACGAACAATTCTTTCCCGCTGTCTGGGTTGAAGGCGTATCGCCCGCTGTAAGCCTCCTCATCGGCATAGTGGGCTTCTTGGATGGATTTCTCAAGGTCAATGGACCATCGCTTTTCTGGAAGTTTCGGGGCTGGCATGTGCCTCACCTGGCCCCGCCTCGGTCAATGAGGTGGGTCCAACTCTGCGGATGTGGGACATCATTTCAACCCGTCGGCGTTGATTGGAATCGTTTTGGTTTTGGCTCGCAAGGAAGGTAAGGCTTTGAAGGACTCCTGCCTCGCAAGTGTTGAGGTGGTGGCGTGGGCTCAGAAAACGAGGCAACGAAACCCTCCTCTGATGCTCCTGAGAAGTCCGTGTCCACCGGTAATCAACGGCTTGAAGCCATTGCTGGGAAAAGCCGTGCTGTCCGGGAACAATTGGTTGGACAGATGAAGACCATTGACTCAAAGCGGACCATTGACGCCGTCCTTGAGGCGCCAAAGCGTTTCAAACGGGAGTGGCAAAAAACCGGGGCGACCGGCGCCATTACGAGATTCCCAATTCCAACCGTGTTGGTGTTCTTGTTGTTGACGGCCTACTTTGTTTCACAGTCCGGCTTCCTGGACAACACCCGTTTTGATGATGATTTGAACAATCCAGCGCTCAACGTGAACGGCGACCTTGAGGTGTACTTGCCTGACGGAAGTCAAGTGGCTGAACTCATTGGTAAAGTTGAGGAAGACTGGTCTACCAATGTCATGGTCGTCTACATTGAATCCACCAAGGGGAACAACATCACCAATCAACGAATTTTGCAAGAGATCAGTTACGTTGAGCGATTGCTGAACCCTCAACTCTCAGATGACTCGGATGACGTGATTTACATCCTCTCCCTCTCAACGGTGCTCAAAGAAGTGAATTCAAGCGCTCCTCGCATCCGTGAAGCCATCGTCACCGAGGTTGGTGAGCTCGGTTGTTCAAGCAATCCTGAGGACAACTGTCCGTCGCGGGAGTTCGCCAATGAACTCAACGAAGCCTTCGCCCTGACCGACGAACAATTTGGTGGCTCCTATGAAATTCCAAGTCAAACCACCATCGATCTGGTCATCGGAGAGATGTACACGGACGAGGGCCAACCTTCTGCCGGGATGAACAAATTGGCAAGAGACATTGAGGGCGGGGAAGACGGCGGCCCTGACGGTGTACTGGACCGCGCCATCATGGCCATCGCCGTCACTGAAGACCGACCAGCCAAGGAAATCATCGCTGATACCCAGGAAATTCTCGACACCATCTCAAAACTTGAGCGAGCGTGTGAATTTGAGGACAATGGCGAGCCAGATGAGTCTGAAGGCATGTGCACGTGGGATGACTTGGGCCTCTCCATGGTGTTGACCGGCCCTGTCCCCATCACCAACGCCGTCACCGAATTTTCCTTCAAACTGTTTTGGGACATTTTCCCGAATGCTGTAGTGTTGGTTGCCATTGGTTTGTTCATCTTCCACTCCGATCTTCTCCAAGCCGGTATCACCGGTATGCGCCCGCTTCAAGGGTTCAAGGTGGTGGTGATTGCAGGTCTTCCTACACTGTGTGCTGTGTTCTGGACCCTGGGTCTCATCGGAGCGACAAACTATGAGGTGACGATGACGGTGATCATCGTTGGGCCCATCTTGCTCGCGCTCGGTGTTTCCTATGGCCTTCACATCACCAATCGATATGCAGAGGAGGAAGGTAGCAAGGACGAGAAAATGCGGGCTTCGCTAACATCAACTGGGCGGGCTGTCTTCCTCTCTGCAGTGACCACCGTCATCGGTTTCATCTCCCTGGTTTTCACGCCCATGGCCCCCATTCAAACCGTCGGCATCGCTCTCTCAGCGGGCATTGTGATCGTTTACATCCTCACGATGTTCATGGTGCCGAACCTCACCTTGATTTTGGATTTGAAGAAACCAAAACACCCGCCGCTCAAGGCCTTTGATGTACTGGTTGACATCCCAGTCAAGCGAAACAAAGGCGTCCTCGGTTTTTTCGTGCTGATGATTCTCCTTTCTGCCACCATCGGTCAAGCAAACGTCGAGGAGAACATTGACCTTCTTGGGATGGCTCCAGAGACAGAATCTCCGGTTGTGAAAATGAAACAATACAGCTCGGAGTTTGAAGCAGGTCAAGTTGGAATGATCCTCGTGAACGCTAATGTAAGCGGTGATTTCAACGACGCCGATCAGTCAAACGACGACCCGGTTGAAATCTTACAGAAAATTGACAACCTGGAGGCAAAACTCAACACCGTTGAAAACACGACAGCTGTGTCTGTGGTCTTCTTGATGAAATCCTCCGGTGTTCAGGTGACGGTCACCGGTCAAGATGTCAACGAACTCTTGCAATTGGTGCCGTGCGCTGGCAACCAGCAGTGCGAGGATGTCAAAACCACAGCCGATGTCCTGTTGAATCAAAGTCAATCCCTTGACGCCTCGTTTTGGGACTTGTTGAATGACCCAGATGCGTTTGGCTTGCCTGCTTCTCAACAAAGCCAAATTTTCCTGCTGGATGTGTTCTATGCCTCGCTCACCAAAGAAACCCGTGAAATCTTTGTCAGCGAGGATTTCAGCCGGTCCCTGATTTACGTTGACATGCCGTTCATCCCTGTGGCTGACACGGCAAAGAGCGTTGATTCCGTCAACGAAATGGCTGCAACGTTCCAAGGAAGGTACGGAGAGACCGCCGAGGATTTGACCGGTGTGGCTGCAACGGCCATCGAGGTCAACGAACTCATTGTTGGTTCTCAGTGGACCTCCCTTGGATTTGCCATCATCTTGACGCTCATCACACTGGCGGTTGTGTTCCGGGACATCCGGTATTCCATCTGGACCACCTCGCCGGTGATAGCAACGGTGGCCTTGCAATGGCTCGTTATGTGGCAAATGGACGTGCCGCTTTCGTTGGTGACCGTCATGATCGGCTCCATTTTGGTGGGAGTTGGCGTCGACTTTTCCATTCACATTGCGAACCGTATTCGTGAACTTGGTGGCGGCATTCAGGCGATTCGAACAGCCGCTGTCGGTACGGGGATGTCGCTGTTCGAAGCAGCCGTTGTGACCTCATTAGGGATGTACACCGCCTACGATATCCCGATTCCTGAAATCACGCCGTTCATCACCGTTATTCTCATTCTCTTGTGGGTGGCAGCCGCCAGTGCGCTGGTGTTGCTTCCCGCCATTTTCGTCACGCTTGAAAAGATGGGCATTGGCGCTGTAAGCGGAGGAAACAACATGGCGAAGAAGCTTGGTCTCATTCGTACCAACGTGCAAAGTGATGATGTGATGGAAGCGGCCTTGGTCGACGATGTCGTTGATGCTTGGTAAGCGAGGAGTCCATAGACCCCTTCGGTGTCCGATGAACCATGAACCACTGGCTGATGAAGTCGGAGTTGGATGTCTACCCTTACGCACAATTGGTGGCCGATGGGAAAACCCATTGGGACGGCGTCCGAAATTATCAGGCCCGAAACATGATGCGTGATGCGATGAAAGAAGGCGATCTTGTACTGTTTTATCACTCCAACACCAAACCTCCCCATGTGGCCGGGGTGGCTCGCATTGCAAGGGAAGGCTACCCGGATTTCACCTCGTGGGATGCTGAAGGCAACTACTACGACGAAAAATCAACACCAGATCATCCAAGATGGTTCATGGTTGACATTGAACCTGTTCTGGAACTGGCCATGGTTTCGCTTCATGCGATGAAGGAAAATCCCAATCTCGAGGGAATGCCACTCCTCCAGCGAGGTCAGCGTTTGTCCGTGCAACCCGTGGATGCAGCCCACTTTGACGAGGTGCTGACCATGGCCGGCGTGTCTCGAAATGACCTGAACTGAGGGGTGGAGCAGATGTCCGACCCCATCCCAGTTTCATCACGTGCGGCGAACATTGAATACGCCATTCGAGATGTTGTCGTTCCTGCTGCTGAACTGGAAGCACAAGGTCATGAGATCATCAAACTCAACATTGGAGACCCGATCGCATATCCTGGTCTCCCAACACCACCACACATGGTCGAGGCCTATGCCAGTGCCCTCAAAGATGGCAGAAACGGATATTCTCCATCTTACGGTCTTCCGGCTTTGCGCGAAGCCATTGCCCGGGATGAGCAACGAAAGGGATGGCGGGCCACGGCCGATGACGTCTACGTTTGTCATGGTGTCACCGAGGCCTTGCAGTTGATTTTTGCCGCTGTGCTTGAAGACGGAAGCAAGGTGCTCGCCCCTGGGCCTCACTACCCACCTTACATGGCCTACCCTCAGATGTATGGTGCTGAAACGGTGGAATACCAACTTCACAGCACCGATGAATGGAAACCCGACTTTTCTGATATTCGTGCAAAAATGGACGACGATGTCCGTCTCTTGGTGCTCATCAACCCCAACAACCCCTGCGGCACGGTGTGCGGACCTGCAGAGGTTGATGCCCTGTTGGAGATCGCACGAGACTTTCCAAATTGCATCGTGGTCGCAGATGAAATTTACGACGGGCTTGATTTCACGGGCCATCACGTCTCTGTGGCGAGCCGAAGTCAAGATGTTCCCGTGATTTCACTCAACGGTGTCTCAAAGGTTTACTACGCACCAGGATGGCGCATTGGGTACATGGCCCTGCACGATCCAAATGGCCGTTTGACATTGGTCCGTGATGGACTCGAGCGTCTACTTCGTTCTCGACTTTGTGCGTCAACGCCCGCCCAACTCGGTTACCTCGCAGGGCTGGAGGGTGACCGCCAATGGATGGGAGCCTATGCCCAACGGGTGCTGAATCAGCGGGACCATTGCCTTCAACGCATCAAAGGCATCGAAGGTCTTGAAGTTGAGCGGCCGGGTGGTGCGTTCTACATGTTCATTCGTCTGACGGACGACCATTGGGCTGCCGACGACAAGCAGTTCGTTCTGAAACTTCTTCACGAAGAGCATGTGTTATTGGTGCACGGAAGTGGGTTTTCTCCTCAACTTGGAAAAGGACACGTACGTTTGGTCTATTTGGCTGATGTTGCCGTGCTTGACGAAGCATTCGACCGCATTGAACGGTTCTTGGAAAGGCATCGTCATCCCCACATGTCGTAGGAATTTTCATGAAGCATCGAACGAAGCCGACGCCATGAGGCGATTGAATCAGAGCATCACCGCTTTGGTGTTCGCCCTGATGTTCGTCCCCTCAGCCTCCGCTGCTACCGTCTCCACATCCACGGAGGTATCATTGGAATCCTTGGGTCCGCTGTTGGTCGCCTTGGTGATCGCTTTCTTTGTTCGCCGGTGGTTTATTCCTCAACAACTCAAGAACTTGCAAGTGGCTTTTGAGATTGATGACGATCTTTACGAAGTTCATCGAATCACTCGTACACTCCGTGATTCTCGACGCTTGCTGGCTGCTAAGGGGGTTGGTTACGGTGTCCTCCTCTACATGATGGGTCTCACCGGTGTGTTGATTCTCATCGCCGAATTGCTCTTCAACGCCGAAGTTTTTGCGCAATTCAACCTCTACATCATCGCTGGATTGATTTTGATTCCGGTTTTTATTTCACCTTGGGAATCGTTCAACAGCCAACTCTCATCGCGCCAGCGAGATGTTCGTTCCTCGCTTGGAACTGATTTGATTCGACGGGTCTTTTCACTGGCGATGTTAGTCATCGTCACCTCGTTGGTGTTGGCGTATGGAATTCAGGTTGAAGGTGGGCTGACGCCGACGTGGTTGGCCTTTGCCATGTTGACGTTCATGGCGCCCACGATTTTCGCCTACGGGAGAATCATGGGGGCTTCTTGGAACATGCTGCTCATCAACAAATGGCGAACCACTCGAGGGAGGAAGAACCCGATTGATCCGGATAAGAACGGATTCATCGGACGAATTTTTTCGTTCCTCCTGGTGTTGTTTCTCTTGACGATGCCCATCACGGCACTGAACGGTATTCTCACTGTATTGTACGTCATGCTCAATGATCCACCAAACGCCGAGGAAGTGCTGAACTTTGGGGGCATCATCGGTTATTCGATCTATATTCGTATTGACTTGATTTCTGAATTGTTGTTCCATTGGGAGTTTGTCAAATCGCTTCCACAGTTCTTGTCGTTGTACCTCACGCTGAACATCGCCATCGTCGGGCTTGCCTTTATTTTTGAATTGACTCGAAACTTAATTCTCGGGGGCCAATCCTTTGGTGGAATGTTTGGTGTCGTGTTGGACACTCCACGTGAAATTCGTGCAGAAAAAGCAGCTCAGGCCAGACAATTGACCTTCGCTTTCGCAGGCTTTTCAGGCTACACCGTCCTGCTGTTGATCTTGGTTTGCTACAAAGAATTCGGTGACCTTATGCCGTTCACAACGGCTCTGGAGGCCAATGATTTTGATGAAGAAATGCGGCTGTTGACGGTTTGGTTGTTCATCGCCGTTGGTCAACTGATCTTTTTGCTGACTTGGTTGCTGTCGATCAGCAAATTTGGCCATCTGACCAAACTTCGATTCGATCTCAACCCCGATGAACGGAGAGAAGGCGCCGTTCTTCTTGAGGGTGGCGACCGACTGCAAAATCTTGTTGAGAATGCAGCGTACAATGAAGATTTGGACATGCTGATTCGCATACAATCGCACGAATTCCCCGGTGATCAAGCGCTGATTCGGCAAGAACAGTCTCGGGCTTCAATGTGGGAGAAAGCGATCCGTGGTCTTTGGCCTCAAGCAATTGAAGAGAGCCGAAAACTACTGGCTCAATCGGGTGGAGACAACGATGAAGCTCGTATGTTGATCGCCACAGGTTACATGGCGCTACGACGACTTGATGCCGCACGTGAGGCCCTTCACGGTTTACAACAGCCCGAGGGTTATGATGAGCCTGAAATCTTGTCATTCATTTGTGAATGGCTTGACCCGTGGCGTGGAGCTGTCACCGAAGATGACCTGTGGGATTGGGAAAACAATTCAACGATTGACTACATCCAACAACTCCAACGAATGATGAAATCGTGGAAGCCTCAACCCTCTGAAATGGCCCTTCACAATGACAAATTGACCCAAACAGGGCAACTCACCATGGTGGCTCTTCTCCGTGCGCAACGCCGATATGACGAAGCCTTGGAGTTGGCGATGTCGTTGGTTCGGGGCGACCCCATCGGTGTTCGGCCTCGCATTGCTGTCGCACTGAGTTTGTTGGACACCGGGCAGTGGCACGACGCAAAATCTGTGTTGGATGAACTCATCAAGAGCGACAGCAAAGACCCGCGTGTGCAGGCGCTTGCCGTGATCTTTGGATACGGCACCAAGGGCCGCGAACATCTCGAGGTTTCACTCATTCTTGATGATTCAAAGGAGACAAAAAAGTGGATGGATATTGCGCCCGTCAACGCCTACGCTGCCGTTTTGCAGAAAGGCGGGTTGGACGAGGCCATGAACGCCAATGTCCTGATTGCAGCCCATGAAGCGACACGGCGAGCCGTTGCACCCCGTTATTCATCGAGTATTTTGTCGAGTATCTTTCAATACCTCGTCCTGATTCCAATTTACTTTGTGTTGGGTATATTCGTATACCAAGAAGTGGGTGATGTCCAAGGTCTCGCTGCCCTTGGAGGGTTGTTGTTCGCCCATTTCACATATCGGCGTGTGATGCGCCAACAGGAACACCAAATTCGACATCGAGACCAACGTGGAATGATCAAGTATGCCAGACGCCTCAAGCGTTTCAAAGCCATTCCTAATGCGAGTAACATCCCCATCGGTAATCACCTTCTTCTCGGCGGCATTTTGGTCACCGTGAATGGCGTCGTGCTCGACATCGGCTATCCAGCATGGATGGTTGAACGGCTGGCCAAGGAACCGGAGAAAAAGGTGCGTCATCGCCTTCGCAAGCGTGCCGTTGCACTTGAGAAAGGGAAAACACCGAGGGTTTCGCCCTTGGGCAAGGCCTGGTGGCTCAAGCGGCCCAAAGAGCACAATGAGAGCGGGCCAGTGTTGGAACGAACCATTGGCCCCGTCGCTTATCGAGGCCGAACCAACTATGCTCGAAAGAAAGAACCACAGGCGCTCAATGATGCTGCTCAAGGGAAAGAAACGCCACTACAGAAGCGGTTTATTCCACGGAACACCATTCGTAGTGAACGTGCCTGAGTTCGTACAGCACGGTTGACGAGAGTTCAAAGACTGAACGCCGCTTTGCAGGGACATGACACAACCAGCAGGTGGATGGCCAGCCTCTCCCGAACACCTTGAACTCGCATCAACGGTCCGTGATGCCGTGAAGTCCAGTGGGGAGCTTTATCGTCTTGGGTTAGGGATGATCGCTTCGGAAAACATCGTTTCACCTGCCGTTCGAGACATCGTTTCAAGTGACCTTCACGGGCGATATGCAGAGGGGCTACCCGGGAAACGGTACTACCAAGGCTGCGATGATTTTGACACCATTGAAGCGCTCGGAATCGAACTCGCTCAACAGGTCTTTGGCGCCTCGTTTGCCAACATTCAGAGCGTCTCAGGAACCGTTTCCAACATTGGAGCACTGAAGGCCTTGGCTAAGCCAGGTGACGCTATCACGGCCGTTTCAACGGCTGATGGTGGACACATCTCCCACGCTCGAATGGGGGCTGTTGGTCTTCGTGACCTCAACCTCACGACCTATCCGTGGGATGAGGAACGGATGGAGCCCGACGTCGATGCTGCTTGCAAAACCATCCGGGAAGTCGAACCAAAGGTGGCGTTGTTTGGGCAATCCGTATTTTTGTTCCCGACACCACTGGAAGAGATGGCGGCTGCAGCAAAGGAAGTTGGCGCATCGGTGATGTACGATGGTGCCCATGTGCTCGGTCTCATCGCTGGTGGTCAATTTCAAGATCCTCTCCGCGAAGGCGCCGACTTGATGACTGGGTCCAGCCATAAAACATTCCCGGGCCCCCAAGGAGGGTTTTTGCTCTCCTCATCTGAAGACCCCGTCTTCCAACGCCGCCTCAACACCGCCATGTTCCCCGGAGTGTGCTCGTCCTACCACCTACACCACGTCGCTGGAAAGGTCATGGCGCTTGCGGAATTCATGGAATACGGTGAAGCCTATGCGAGGGATACGGTCACCAACGCCCAAGCCTTCGCTGCTGCGTTGGCAAGCGAGGGCTTTGACGTCTTGGCGGAAAGCAGAGGCTACACCGCTTCCCATCAAGTCTTGACCCGACACGGCGACCTGGACTCCGGCGCAGGTGCAAAAGCAGCCAAACAACTCGAGGATGCAGGTATCATCACCAACATGAACATGCTTCCAGGCGACACCAAGGCCTTGTCTCCATCGGGGCTCCGCCTCGGCGTCCAAGAGCTGACACGGGTTGGATTCACGCCCGATGACATGGAAGAAGTCGCTCGATTTTATGCCCGAGTCTTGATGGAAGGTGAAAATCCCCGTGATGTGAGAAAGGATGTCCACGCCTTGAAGATGAATCACCAAATCGTCCGGTATTGTTTCAACGAAGACAACCGGCCTGGCTATCCTGAGTAAGGTGTTGCGTATGCCGTCCAACTCCTGCTTGGATGGATTTGAATTTCGTGCCGACGGATTCTTTTTTGACGAAGGAGGCTCAGCGTGTGTGTTGATTGGAACCGTTGAATTCACTGATTTTTGGAACGCATTTGATGCATGTTTTTCTTCTCCCCTCGGCCGCAAACTCATCTACGCTGCAACGGATGCGGAAGAATGCCATTTGAGCAAGACGGAACAAGCCCAGTTTGGGAAATGGTTTGGCCGCCGTCGTGCGGAGGCGTTTCTCAACGGTCGGGCGGCTTGCATGGGTTGGGGTTTTTTCCAACATCGGCAAATCACTTCGCCAGCACATGACGCGCTCACGGTAGGATGGATGCTGGCGCACCAGGAACATCTTGCTCAAAAGCGCCTGGCTCTTGAATGGAGGCAACCAACCAACGAACAGATCATCCTGACATTGAGCCCGAATCAACAAGCCATGACGCCTCCACCATCGGTTCAACCGTTGGCGTGGCTCGCCTCAAACGGCGAAGAGAACCATCCGTCCAGCCTCCGAAGTGTTGACCTTGACCATCGTGGTACAACACTTTTCGCAGGACAAGCGAAGTCGTTTTTTCTCCCCGTTTCTGTCATTCAACGGCTCATTGACGGTCTTCGTGGGCGACCTTCGATGGTCAATGGACCTTTGTCGGATTGGGAATTTGAATCCTCAATAGAGGAAAGTGACCTCTTCAAATCGGTGGCTCATGCGTCCCATGTGGCATACAACAACACCGATGGGCCGGTTTACCTCCAATCGGCCGATGATTGGCGTGGCCACCTGTCTCTCCACTTCAGTGACCGTGGTTTTGGATCTGTCGAGGTACGCCAAAGTATTCTCGCCGGGGATGATTGCACTGAATTTGTTGTTCATTCGCACCTCCCAGCCATGGTGGCAGGCACCGTTGTCGGTATGTGGTGCAGAGCACACGGTCATCGAGGCAAGGTAAGGTGCTCATTGCTCGATGGATGCCTCAATTTGACGGTACGGAAACCGCGAATGAATTACGAATGAAAATGAACAGAAACGAGTCACGGGGTTTGAATTTCCTGCTCATCTTTGGTCAAGGTTCATAACCGAAACAACGCCTCGTAGGGGTCGCACAACAGTGCCGGGTGTTACCCATGAGTCTAAATCACAACCAAATGGCGTACGTGGCGATTGTTTCAACCCTCATTTTTGGTTCACTTTTCGTGGGTGTTTCGGGCTTTTTCCAAACCAGCGAAGAAATTGGTGGATTTGAAAGCGCCGTTGAGGAAGACATTCGCGGCGACACCGTCCCCGTCGAAGCCGCCATTGATTCCGACGGCGATGGACTTTCAGACAAACTTGAAGAAACACAATACGGAACGGACGTCAACGACCCCGACACTGATAATGACGGAATGAGTGATGGCTGGGAAGTCCAACACGGGTTGAATCCACTTGACAACGGTGAGTCTGAGGACCTCGAGGTAGACCCCACCCAAAACGAAGACTCCAGCGATGCTCAAGTCGAAAACGAAACCGAATCCTGGCCTGACCCAAGTCAAGGCCCCAACGGTGACCCTGACAGGGACGGTTTGACCAACCAAGCCGAGCAGGAACTTGGGACGGACCCCCAGCGTTCAGACACGGACAATGACGGTCTTAACGACCGATGGGAATCGCTCTACACCACCAGCGTTCAAACGCCTGGTGGAGAAGTCATTCTCTTCAACCCGCTTGACGGAAACTGGGATTGTTTGCTCCTGGACCAGGCCATGGTCGATGCACTCGAAAGTCGGTTCAATGGCGAAAACGGCATGGCTGACTGGGACGATTTGGCCTCAAATGACCGCCACTCCTGCGACATGGTGCTCGACTCGGACGATGACGGCCTCGCTAACTTTGAGGAGGAGGCCTTCGGAACGAACCCTACGGCACGAGACTCCGACATGGACTTGATCGACGATATCGTTGAGGTGGCCAACAACGGCACCATCGCTCTCTACACCGGTTTGGGTGAGTCCTGCAATGAACCGTTACTCCAGCCAGACTCACGTATTGGTCCGTTCAACGGTGTTGAACGCAACTGGTTCTTATTGGACATGGACGGCGATGGATTGCTCAATGGTCCCTCTGACTGGGACACGGATGGGGATGGTATGCCTGATGGTTTTGAGTACTGCTACTCCGATTCCACCATGGCACCCAGTGCTGCTTACGTGTTGAATCCAGCCAACGCCTCAGATGGGTACGGCGACTGGGACGAGGACGGCATGAACAACCTTGAGGAATACCAAGTGGCCAAACTCTTCGGTGAAGGCAACTTCACTTCTCCGTGGTTGGAAGACACCGACCAAGATGAAATGCCAGATCAGTGGGAGGCCTCCAACGGTCTTCATCCTCGCTCGGCCTTGAACCGAGACCAAGACCCTGACATGGACGGCTACGACCTCGACGGGGACGGGCACGTGATGTACGGCGAGCTTGAAAACACCGCCATAGTTCACACCGTTGACGTTGTGCTTGGACAGCAAGTTTCGGAGAACCAGCAGGTCGCTTCTGCTCGAATTACCCTGGCGGGTGGCAACCAACAAGTCGTCCCTATGCGTGCTCCTGTTGACGGCTACGTTTACGAACTCAACGTGGTCGTTGGACAGAGCATCGACTCCCGCCTCTTCGTTTGGATGAACCTCGTGGAAGAAGAGGAGCGATTCACCAACGTCATGGAGTACAAAGCCAACGACCGAGACCAAGACGGTATCCTGGACGGTCGTAGCACCAACCCGCTTAACGCCGACACGGACAACGACGGACTCATCGACGGCATTGAAGTCATGGGCTGGGAGATTCTCGTCGTCAATCGTGGTGTCCAACCCACTTGGGTCACCTCAGACCCGGGCCTGTACGACACGGATGCTGACGGACTGTCTGACTATGCGGAATTCTCTTCGACATGCAACCTTGGAGGTTCCAATGCGTCCAATCCTGACACGGACTCTGACGGTCTGACCGACCTTGAAGAGGCAGGAGACAATTTCATGTGGGAAGGTGAGACTTATTCCACCAGCCCGTGCATGTTTGATACTGACAACGACGGACTCGAAGACGGTGAAGAAGTCATTGCGGGTGCTGACAACTTTTTGACGCATGCCAACAATTCGGATTCGGACGATGACGGTCTCATCGACGGCCAAGAGGTTCTTTTTGTTCCTCGACCGTTCCAGAATCCAACCAATCCACTTCTCAACGATACCGATGGCGATGACATGCTTGACGGTTGGGAAATGCAAGTAAAATCGGCCGAAGACAACACCAACTCCCACAGTCTTTGGGTGGCGACATCGACTTGGGAGCGACCTGGGTGTGAATCCACGCAAACCAATTCATGTACGATGCAACCGGGCGGCTATGTCTGGCAAAACTGGTTGGGTGGATTCGCCCTTGAACCAAAATTCCAGGTCAGCGAAATGAACCTCACTGGGTTCCAAATGCCGACCAACACGCTTTGTGATGGTTGCAACGGACGATGGGCCCTTGACCCCTCACTGAGTTCATTGAAGGACGACACCTTCGATGTTGACAACGACACCCTTGCCAACAGTATGGAAGCACCTGACCGCTGGGATACAAATCCGGTTGACGACGACACCGATGGTGACACGCTCCCTGACGGCTGGGAAGTCTACTATTCTCAACTGGCCTTTGAAAACGGCCTTGCAGACAACGAGACCGTTGGTGTCTACGGTGCACGTGGTGTCATGGACCCTGCCATGGCCGACAGCGACTTGGACGGAATCGATGACGGCTTTGAAGACCCAGATATGGACGGGTTGAATCGGTCGGGATTGATCAAGCGTTATTGCCCCGGATACAACGATTCCACCAATTCCGAATGTAACATCGACCCCGATACGCCTGACGGCCAGCGTTTCTACGATAACTTGGAAAATTACACCAACTTTGAAGAGTTGCAAAATGGCACCAACCCCATCACCAACGATACAGATGGAGATGACTGGAACGATGGACCGGAGGTCTACTATCAAGACCACGACGATGATGGCATGGCGACTGGATGGGAGTACCATTTCCAGTTCGACCCCTTCGATGGAGCTGACAGAATGGTGGACACGGATGGTGACGGACACGTGAACTTCTGTGAGTACAAATGGGACACCAACCCACGAAACCCTGTCTCCTATCCAGGTCAGGGTGAATTGTGCGATCCATTCTCGGACTGATAAGATCGGGTGATGTGCTGACCTTGAGCATCGGCCGCCATCCATCGGGATGTGTGCTGTTCGCCCTGCTTTTGCTGGTATCGGCGATGCCGGTAGTTGATGCCCATGACCACAACCCTGGAACGGCTGCTGTGGACATTGAGTTCTATCAATCACAAGGCGCCCACATGCTGGACACCATCCACCTCAATGGGAGTTCGAACGTTCCGCTCCGCAATGCCAGTTGGTCAGTTGTCAACATCTCTGGAGCAACACCTACGACTGTTGTATCCGGACCTTACCTGACCGCCGTGATGCCGTTATCAGAACACCTGTTTGCATGGAACCTCACGGTTGAAGTCCCCGGACTCGCCTGCACGTGTTACGTGAGCATCGAATTGGAAGACGCAAATGGCCTTCATCGTCATTATGACATTCTGCTCTATCTGGGTGAGATGTTACATCGTCCTGTCTTTGTAGGTGAATGGAGACAGCATCTCTCACCCGTCAACACCGTGGCTGAGAGCAATGCAGAACTGGACGGAGGCTTCGGCCAACAACCTCCACTTCTTGTTTCCGACGAGATTGACCATTTCATCGACCTGGTGCTCGCCCCTGACAGTGGCACGATTTCGATGGTCATGGCTGAACTTTGTGAGGCTCCGAATGGTGTGTGTTTAGAATCTCCGATCACCCAAACATTGCCGCATGAATTGGTCAATTCAAAGCTGATGATCACGCTGAATGCCTCAAACATGACGATTGAGGAGGGTATTTGGAAGATGGTGATCACGGCTACAGACAGCCTCCTCCGCACCACGGGACAACACCAGATGCTCGTCGTTTACGACGGTACACCTCCTGTCGTGGAACTCATCACAGAGCAGACCACCTTTGAACGCGTGCCCATCAATGTCTACGTCAATGCGGAGGATGGCTATACGGGTGCTGATTTCACCTACACGTGGACCTTGGTCGATGAACTTGGATCGAGGCGTGCCCCAACAACGGCCGAGTACCTCGCTCCAAACCACCTTTTGCTCAATCTTTCATCTCAAGGCGTGTACGTGGTTGAGGTGTCGGTTCGCGATCTTGCAGGGCTGACGGCCGAGGCAACAGAAAATTTCACCGTGATCAACCAACGACCAACCGCACGCATCAGCAATGAGGGGATGATTTTCTCGACCGATGGTCGACTGATGGTCCAAGAAAACGACGGTTGGTCCATCACTGGAAATCTCAGTTATGATGACGAGCCGGTCGAGTATTTGTGGGTGGTGAACGACGACCGGTCATGGCGTGGATTGACAGCCTTGAACCAAGAACACTTTGAGGGACCCGGCACCTATACCGTCGAATTGATTGTTTTTGATGACGATGGTGCGACAAATTCCACGTTTTTGGAATTGGAGATTCTTGCCGATCAGACCGCTGAGTCCTCGACGTCAACTGGTTGGGTGGCATTGCTTATCCTCGTTTTCATTCTTGGCCTTGGTCTGGGTTTGAGCCGGCGTTCCGTGGTCGTTGATGAATTACCAAAATGGACATCGCCGGGGAAGCAGCCCGTCCATCGTGATGTTGTTCCTCTGGTACAAGATGATGCAACGGTTGAAGAAGACGAACCGAATGGATGATTCATGTTCGCTGAAGCATTGACCCGCTTGCCTCAACGACCCGCACCCACGAGCGTTGAGGAATTTGTTGAGCGTCAGGCTCGTTTGACGAATCAGTTTCGCCATGATGACGTCTTTGTCCTCGCTTCTCCTCCACACGCTGTTCACTCAAACGACGTAGAATATCCCTACAGGACCTCAAGCGACCTCATTTACCTCACTGGATGGACGGAGCCCGAGAGCGTTTTTGTTATGCGATACGAAGGGAAGGGATGGGTCTCTGCTCTTTTCGTTCAGCCAAAAGACACCCTGAAGGAAATTTGGGAAGGACGGCGGCCAGGTGTTGAGGGTGCAATTTCGGATTTTGCGGTTCATGAAGCCTACAACAACGAGGAATTGGAAGGCAAGCTCACTGAATGGTTGACCGATGCACGACGCGTGTTCCATCGTGGGGGGGTTCATCCGGGTCTCGACGGCCTTGTAGAATCGGCCGTGAGGCGTCGAGATCGAGCTCGTCAACACTTTGGGACCGGTCCCGTTGCTGTTGAGGACCCTTCAGGGCACCTCGCCGAATTACGTCTGCGAAAGTCTGCCTCTGAAATTGAACAAATGGTGTTCGCCAGCAAAGTGGCCAGCATCGCCCACGAGTTGGCCATGCGGCACAGCCGCTCAGGCATCACCGAATATCAACTTCAATCCGTTATCGAGGGCTTCTTCTCTTATGCAGGAGCCTCAGGATGGTCCTACCCAAGCATCGTTGGCTGCGGGGAAAACGCTACCATTCTCCATTACACCACCAACCAGGATGTTTGTGGCGATGATGAAGTCATTTTGATCGATGCAGGCGCCGAATTCCGGGGCTATGCGAGCGACATTACCCGTTCATGGCCAATTTCGGGCCAGTTCACGGATCCCCAACGCGAAATCTACCAGGTCGTTCTGGACGCACAAATCGCCGCCATTGAGGCTTGCAAAGTCGGCAATCTCTACACCGCACCGCACGATGCTGCTCGGGCGGTGTTGGCCGAGGGTCTCATTCGCCTGGGGGTGATCTCTCAGTCAGTGGAAGAAGCCCTTGACATGGAGCACGGTGACCTCAAAAAATGGTACATGCACAACACCAGTCATTGGATCGGTTTGGATGTTCATGATGCAGGTGTCTACAAGCCAGGTGGTACACCTCGAGTGCTTGAACCCGGAATGTGTTTGACCGTTGAGCCGGGCCTCTATTTTGGAGCATGGCGACCTGATGTCGATTGCCCTGAGCGATATGCCAACATTGGCATTCGCATTGAGGATGATGTTCTGATTACGGCCGATGGACCAGTGGTCTTGACCGAGGATTGCCCGAAGACGATTGAAGACATTGAGCGCATCGTTGGTCAAAACCTCCAATGAGGTGGTCTCTTGGATTGGCAAAACATCCTCCAACGGCAGTCGCAATGGACACGCGCCAGTGCAGCTTCGTACCGGCTAACGCCTCAAGAGGCTGAAACCTTGTACAACGACGCTCCGCTCCATTCGTTAATGGCAGCCGCCCATCAGCGGAGGCTGGTGATGCACCCAAGCGGGCAGGTAACCTATCTTGTGGACCGGAACATCAACTACACGAATGTCTGCACCATCAACTGTCAATTTTGCTCGTTCTATCGGCCTCCTGGACATGATGAAACCTACACACAAACCTACCAGCAAATTTCTGAGCGAATCGTTGAGTTAGAGGCCATTGGGGGTTCAAGAATTCTCATGCAGGGGGGCGTCAATCCCGATTTACCCATGTCCTGGTACACGGACCTGCTTTGCCATCTTCGTCTGAATCATCCAACGATTGATCTGGACTGCTTCAGTCCAATTGAAATCGAGGGTCTGGCAGAAGTTTGCGACATGAGCACCCTCGAGGTCCTCACCGTCCTCAAGGAGGCAGGCATGCACGGATTACCGGGAGGCGGTGCCGAGATGCTGGTCGATGATGTCCGGAAGGACGTCTCTCCCAAAAAGGGTGCACCGGCGAATTGGCTTCGTGTCATGGGTGAGGCCCAATCCCTTGGGTTGACCACCAGTGCCACCAATGTGATCGGCTTTGGTGAAGACAACGCTGCCCGTGTGGAGCACATGCGCCGTATTCGCACACTTCAGGATGATTCGTTGGAGCAGCATAACATTGGTTTCACTTCCTTCATCGCTTGGCCGGTTCAACTGGAGGTGAATTCATTTGGTCGGCGTAACAGAGGCCAAAACAAACACGTCCTCGGAGCCGGTTCCTCGGAATACCTTCGTCATGTCGCCATTTCGCGTCTGTTTCTTGATAACGTTGAGCATATCCAAGCATCGTGGCCAACCATGGGGCTCGCCATCGCGCAGATGGCTTTGTTGGGTGGTGCCGACGATGCAGGCTCCACGATGATGGAGGAAAACGTGGTCTCAGCCTCAGGAACCAGCAAACTTGACGCCTCTGAGGTCGAACTCCAATCTGCCATTGTTCGGGCCGGCTTTGAACCGGTGCGACGCAACAGCGATTATGACCTCCTCGAAACCACCATCGTCGTCAAAACACGCGAGGAGTTGGTTTCACCGCCACCAGCCTTCACGTCGTAGGTCCGTAAAACACAATCCACACCACGGCACGAATGTTCCGTCCACCGTTTCCAATACCGTCTGAGGGCACGTACTCTTGGCCGTTGTAATAGCCACGGTACACCAAATGGTTGGTATTGTTCGTGGAATTGTCAACCCAATCTGTGATGTCAAACGTCCACTGTTTCACATCCTGGCCTGCACACCAACCCGCTCTTCCAAACGGCCACGAGCCAAACTGATTGGCCACCACGCCGTTGTTCACTTCATTTTCACAGCCTTCGCTGCTGTAGACGATGGGGTGCCATTCGTAGGTTTGGTGTTGACCCATCGTGTAGTAATGCTGGTGGTCACAGAATTCAGCACAATTTGCAGTGTCTTTGTTGAATCCGTGACCGGTGATGGTGGCCACGATTTCAACACTGGTTGCTGAGGATGGTACCGTAAAGTTGAGTTGTCGTTGGTACCGAGATTCGTTGTTGTAGGTGCCATCAAATTGTCCACCGCTAAACGCATAGGTGCCATCCACGGCTCGGCTACCGCTCCCCCAATTGCTGAACAAAAAAGTGACCGTCAAGTCGCCTCGATTGGCTCCTGCGTACTTGAAGCGCCGCTCTTCTCCGTCATTGAGCATGAACAAGTACGGCGAGATGTCGGTCAACCACATTCCTTCTCGCCCGTAGGTTGTGATCCATCGGACCATCTCCGTATCGCAGATGGAATCGTTGTCCTCGTCGCACACAAACATGTAGGCGAGGTAGTCCCACTCGTGGCAACCACCGTAGGTGCCGTCAGATTTCTGATAGCGGTTGGTTCGCTCATAGCATGCATGTTCGTGATACACTTCGAGCGTGTCGTATGACGTCAGGTCGTTGGGCAGGTCAAACGTTGCGTTCGTGAAGGAGGAATAGCCTCCCCCCCATCCGCCCGTGTGTCGCTGGAAATCCATGACCGAAACTGCGTGTACGGCTGGGTCCAATTCTCGGATTTTCGTCGGGAACTCAGCCACCCATTGGTTGGGTTCGTAAGACAAATGGTATGGGTCGTTGGATTGGGTCGTCCAAGCGTAGAGGGAACCGGTTTCTCGGGCCAATTGGAAGCGGTCGATGCCCATGAAGAAGGGGCTGTTGAACGAACTGATCATGGCGCCAATGCCCCCTCCAAGGTTGCTTGCATCAATGTCAATGTAGTGGATGCGATCGTCCCAGTACGCCTCTTCTGAAGTCGTCAAGCCTGCCAAGACGGCGTTTCGTTGCTGGACCACATCATTGTGGTAATTGTTGTCAAACGATCCGTAGAACAGGTGTGTATTGGCGGGGAGGTTTCGAATGAACTTCCCCGGATTTTGTCCCCATGTTGCACCGTTGTTGTTTCCATTGCTGTCTGTGTACTTGAACATGAAAAAGTAGACATCGTGACCTGTCCAACGGTTGTTGAAATTGAATGTGCCGTTGAGCGTTGGGAAGGTAAATTGGGGGACGACCTGCATCGGGCCGTCCAAGCTGCTGGACGTTGTCCAGTTGACCGGGTTTTGAACCACGGCACAACCGAGGGTATCAACGCTCCAACGATCCGGAGAATTTGGACACCTGTCCACGTTTGCAAAGACACCGTCTCCATCGATATCTGCACACCCAACAGCGTTGACCGTGAGGCCGGATGGCGTTCCTTCGCATTGGTCTTGGAGGTCGTTCACCCCGTCATTGTCGGTGTCTCGCTCAACGGCAGCACATCCGAATTCGTTGACATCCGTCGCGTTTTGGGGCGTTCGGGGACAGAGGTCAAGGGCATCACCGGTGGCGTTGACATCGTTCACGCCGTCGTTGTCATCGTCCTCATCCTCTGTTGCGTCTTGGCATCCGTCATCGTCCCAATCCGTGGTGTTGTCGGAAACCCAGTCGGCCACACCTTTTGCACAGGCATCGAGAATGTCGTCATGGTCGTCGTTGTCATCGTTGTCATCCTCGTCCAAATCAGAGCAACCATCGTTGTCCCAGTCGCTGTAGCGGTTGGAGTACCACCCTTTGCGTCCTACCGGGCAAAGGTCATCGATGTCCACTACTCCGTCATTGTCGTCATCATCGTCTTCATCGGCATCATGACAACCGTCGTAGTCGTAGTCCGCTGACGGTGTGCTTACCCACCCATAGGAGCCAGGGCACAAATCATAGGTGTCTACGATGCCATCATTGTCATCGTCCTCGTCCTCATCGTTGTCCCTGCACCCGTCTTGGTCGCCGTCGGTGGCGAGTGTTGATTGCCAGCCCTCATCTGCGCCGATGCCTGAAGGGCATCGGTCATTGACATCTTGGATGCCGTCTCCGTCCTCATCATCACCCGCTCCTTCAATCAGGACTTGCGTCGTCGATGTATCGGTAGCAGTGGAAAATTGGCCACAACTCGCAAGGGTCGTGATGGTGTGGGAGTCCGTGGCTTCCGTGAAGTCGATGAGCACCTTCCATGCCCCCTCCGTATCGAGGGCAATCGAACCATCGTTGCCGTCAGAGATGGTGTAGGTCACGGTGCATGAATCGAGGTAGCGATGGTCAACACTGCCTTCGAACCAAACAACATTTGGCTCCTCAAGAACCAAGCGTACAGGCGTGGTAAGGATTGGTGCTTCCTCGTCGGGAGCGACCACCATTAACGGGAGAACCAGCGCTTGGAGTTGAGGAACCATCAACTGTTCACCGGTATTCACAAAGGAGATGGAAACGATGTGTTCGCCCACGACCGTTGGGGTGAACTCCAGAATAAATCCGATGTCATTTTCTGTCCAGTCCACATCACTGACCGGAGAAAAATTGGGTTGCAAGACATCGTAGTTGATCATCCAATCTCCTGGACCAATCTGCTGGACGCCAAGGGTGAAGGAGGCGACTTCACCCAGTCGAATTTCCTCCGGGGCCACAATCCATGTTGGTTTTAATTCGAAGGTTTGGATGTCGGGCTCTTCGTCCACGGGTGCAGGTTCCGTCGCACCCAAACACCCTGCGAGCGCCATGACAACGACCAAAAAAATGGCAGAGAGTCCACGGGCTTCCATGCCGTCTGGTTTGCTTGGCTGTCTTTCAATGTGTTGTTCAGCTCATATCAAGTTCGCTTCGCCCGTCGTGGAGGGGTAACTCTCCCAATTCACTGAAGGTTGTCGAATGAGCGACTTTCAGTGGTTGCACCCAAAGCAAGGCACCGCCGCGTTGGCGATCGATCCGAAGAATGAATTCCCAATGCACACGCAAAAGTTCTGTGTTCACTGAACCGGGCCATGTGGGCGAGGGTGGAGAAAGTGTGAGTTGTTGGCCTTTCACCCACCGCTGGGGTTCACCTTGCACCATCAAGCGCATGGGCCGAAGGAACAGGCCACCTTTCACTTCTTTGAGTTCCATAGGGGCATCTTCACCGCCCGCCGTTCCGTCATCAAGTCCCACTTCCCAGTGGTGTGGGAGTTCGGTGGACAGCCCCGGAGGTGGTTGGCGATGAGGGTCGCGCTCGAGCGTGCGGAGAAGGGATTCTCGTCCTGGTGGAAGGACACCAACCCGAAGGATGGCGTCAACATGATTCCATGATTCATCCCATTCAGGAAATTCAACGCTGACGACGAGGTTTTCGTCGGCCTTGCTCGGTTGACTAAACTCGATTTGCGGTGTCTGGAGATTCCGTTTGAGGAACATGTTTTGACGTCGAAGTTCAGTCAAGTTGGCGATGACCCGAATGAAGAGCGGAGCAAAGAGTAACGGGACAACAAACACAGCCAAGGCTGGGTAATCAAGCAAGCCCCATCTCACCGTATCCAGTCCATATACGGGAATATTCAACAGTTCCAAAGCCGGCGAAATAAACAGGTAAAACAGACTCGCTAACAGGACGATAACAACACCATTGATGAACTGACGCAAAATGTTGTGGATGGGGTTGGGAATCAGGTACCAGCCCCTTCGTTGGCGTTTGACCAACCGGACGAAGGGCCCCTCTTCCAGATGAGGCCCATCCCTCTCGCAGGAAATTGGTTCACCATCAATCAGATAGCGACGTTCCATCAACCAACCGTCTTCATCACCCAAGCGAAAAGCCGGAGGCAGACGTTGAAGCGATTTTGTGGCCGAACCAATGGTCTCGAATTCACCAAGGTCGATGTCTTGTTGTGCGATGGGAAGTGATGTCGGCAACCATCGATTCGCCTCGAAGGGCGGGTAACGAATGCGGTGCTGTTCTATGAGCCGCTTCATGATGTCACCTCACGACAACAACAGCCGAACGCCAGCTTTGAGGGCGAGGGGCCGAAAGGCTGGAACCTGCTTGAGGAGAGCCATGCCTAAAGGTACGGGTTTTTCGATGTCGCCAATGGCGTTGATTAAACTCAGCGTGTCCGGGTGAGCGAAATTGATGAAATGCTTGTCAAGGACTTCATCGGTGCAATCGCTCACCAACAAGTTACGAAGGGTTCGGGCTCGATCCTGTTCCTTCTTCATTGAACTCCAAGGTTGTTTCGTGATGGACTTGAGATCCTTTTCTGTGAGTTGATTTGATTTTACGGCCAACGCCAGTTCCTCGTGGATGCATTGGATTTGATGGAAACCTGGGCCAATGCCGCCACCCGTGGTTGGTTTTGCCATACCGGCAGCATCCCCTAGGAGCATGATTCGGTCCTTGACGGTGTGCTTGACCATGCCGGATGGCACGGGGCCACAATATCTTGCAATTTCTTGCGTATGTTCAAAGCGCTCTTTCCATCGTGGGTGGTCCATCAAATCTTGGTAGCATGACTCAATACTACGCCCGCCCAAACGGTCGGCGGTTGACCATAATCCGATGCGATGGGTTCCAAAGCCTGACGGAATCACCCAGGCGAAAAACCCAGGAGCGATGGCGCTTCCACTGTACATTTCAAGCCAGCGCTCTCGCCCCTCATACCCAACCACTTCGGTTTGGAAACCGATCATGAGTTCTTTTGGCCGCCCCATCTTGAAGGTTCGACGTGTCCAACTGTGGGCTCCATCAGCCCCGATGAGGAGTTTGGTCGTGAGGTCAACCTGTTCACCGTCCCGAAGAACGGACAAGCGCACACCGCCTTCTTCGCGTTCTGCTGATGTAGGGACGGTGTTCAACCATAATTCAGCGCCGGCTTCCATCCCTTGCTGGACGACGAATTGATCGAATCGTTTTCTACAGACCACATAGGTGCGTAATGTTCCCTCGGTTCCAACCGGGACGAGGGTTCCACTCGGGCCGTGGATCAAAGCGCCGTCAACCTCTTCGAGCACCGTATGATATCCTTCAACGATGTCCATGGCGCTCGGTGTGACGAGCCCTGCGCACTGGAACGGGCGTCCTACTTCCTCGTGTTCTTCAAGCATCAAGACCCTCAAACCGTCTTGGCTCAGAAGCGTGGCGGCCCTGCCACCGACGGGACCTGCGCCCACAATGACGACATCGTAGTCCCAACTGTCCATGAAATTGCCTCGGGAAGGTATTGTTTCAACCTTCCTTCGTTCGTGGCGTTATCACGAACGTTTTGCGAACTTGTAACCCACGGACTGGTTCTTTTTGAGATACAACGATGCACTGAAGGGATTGCTTGTTTTCTTTGAGACAAAATCGTCAAACGGCCCGACTGAACCTGTTTCAATGAGCGTTTTCGCTTCTTCTCGGGTGAGGTCTCGCTTCGATATGCAACGTTCAATGTGAATCTTGCAATCGGTGGAACTGTCTTCCACCGTGTAGTGAGTTTCGGTTTCAATGATGTTGGCTTTTGTTTTCGGACATACGGCCACGACGCCTGGAACAACTGGGAATCGCTTGGCATCTGCGGCTGCGGCTCTCGGTGGGAAGTCGTATGTTACTCTGTTCTTCTCCAGTTTGAGGAATGCATTGAACGGTTTGTTTCGCCGAGAGGTGAAATCCTCAAGCAGGGTTGACTTGCCCTCGGTGAAGATGGGTTTTGCCTCCTCTGGTGTTACCAATCGCTTGCACATGATGTTCTGCATGCCTCTAAAGGTGCAATCGGGATTGTCGCAAAGGTAAGCGGTTTTGGTGATTCGAATGGAACCATGGTCGCAAACAGGACAAGGGCAGAGGACTTCGTCATCTTCGGTGGCCTCTCCCGAACCTGAACCCTTGCTCATGACCTTCCCGTCTTTCTTGAGCTCGATCGATGCCTCGTATCCTTCGCCTGCTTGGGAAAAGAATCCGTGGAGGTTTTCGAGGTTTCCTGATTCGATCAATCGGGTCGCCGTCGTCCGGTCAAACCAACGCCCTGAAGTATCTTTCCAGAACACGAATGAACATCCTTTGTCTCGACCTTCATTGTGTTCACACTGGTAGGCCAAGGTGTTCTCCATGACGTTGCCGCTGCATGATGGGCACGCACCGAGGCTGCTCTCGTTGAGGTAGAGCGTGTTGCGATCGTGGTCTCGAATACGGTCGACCATGGACTTCGTTTGTTGAATGATCCTGTCCATGTAGTCCTTCATCGGCGTTTCGCCGCGCTGAACGGAGAGCAGGGAGGCTTCCATGTCGCCTGTCAATTCAGCAGAAGTGATCCATTCAACGGGTATTCTGCGCAAGACATCGATCATTCGTATGCCATGAGGTGCAGCACTGATGGTGCCGTTTCTTGAGCGGCGGATATACTTGCGATTGAGGAGTTTCTCGATGGTGTCTGCTCGTGTGGCAGGTGTCCCTAGTCCTTTTTCCTTCATGGCATCAGCAAGTTCATCGTCCTCAATTTGCTTTCCAGCATGTTCCATCAACTGAAGCAGGCTGGCCTCCTTAAGCCGATTCTTGGGCTTGCTCAGCTCTTCTGAGAACTCATGCGAATCCAATGCAGCTTCGCATGGATTACTCGGTAGGTTGCCCCATCCTTCAGGTACCTTGTCATTTTTGGGGACAACTGCCCGCCATCCTGCCGTGGCCAAAGCCTCAACTTCTTTGAGGAATTGATGACCGTCTTTGGTGACAGTACGCTTCGTGACCGTCCACTCGGCAACAGGGTGCCATGAAGCAAGGAAGTTTCTGGCAATGAGGTCGTAGAGCTTTGCGTGGTCTCCACCGAAATTTTTGGGTGGTGTTTGACCGGTTGGTACAATCGCATAGTGGTCGGAAACCTTTGCGTTGTTGAAATTCCGTTTTGCGTTGGTGAGTCCATCGGATTGTAGCCGCTTGACATGCTCCGAATAATCGGGTTGACCTCCAAGTTGATCCAATGTTTTGGCAACGGCTTCGTGCATGTCTTCAGGTAAATGCTTCGAGTCCGTTCTCGGGTAGGTTGTCAATTTGAATTTGTCATAGAGGTCTTGTGCAACACCCAGTGTGCGCTTGGCGGACCACGACCACATACTGTTGGCCCGCTTCTGCAAGGTCGTAAGGTCGAAATTCAGGGGAGATTGCTCCTTTTTCGTGCGACTTTGTTCTTCAACCGTAAATTCTCCTTTGGAGGCCAACATGGATTCGATGGCTTCCTTTTCCTTTTCATCCATGATGCGATGCGCTTTGTATTCTGGCCGGTCGGGGTCATCTTTGTGACCTGTACGTTCCCAACGAGCGACCCACTGTGCGTCCCCTGCGGTGAAGGTCGCGTTGAGTTGCCAATACGGTACAGGAACGTGGGACAACACCTCCAATTCATGATCAACGACCATGGCGAGGGTGGCCGTTTGAACCCTTCCGAGCGAATTTGCAGAGCGGTCGCGGTTTTGCGGAAGGCGTGTGGCAATCCTTGATCCGTTCATGCCGATGATCCAGTCGGCTTGAGAGCGTGAATAGGCTGCATCACTCAGCGCCTGGTACACTTCTCCTGGTTCACGGTTCTCGAAAGCATGCAGGATCGCGTCGTAGGTCATGGACTGCATCCACATTCGAGAGGTGGGTGTTTTGACTTTCGAATGTTGAACGATGGTTCGGAAGATAAGTTCGCCTTCTCTTGCTGCGTCGCAAGCATTCACAATTTCGGTGACGGATTTATCCTTGACAAGCTTCAGGATTGCGGAGAGTTGTTTTTTGCCCCGTCCGCTTTTGGGTTTGTATTGAAAGGTGTCTGGAATGTATGGCAGACGGTCAACCGTTCCTCGCCAATTTTTGAAGGCGGGGTCATAGTCATCCATGTACTTGAGTTCTAGCAAGTGTCCGATGGCCCACGTGATGATGATGTCATCGCTATGCCAGTGAGTTTCGGTTTTTTTCCCAACACCAAGGACGTTGGCGAGGTCCTCGGCAACGCTGGGTTTCTCAGCAATGATGACGATGGACATATGAAGAAAGCGCACCGACGACCATACTTGAACCCTCCTTCGTGAATCAAAGGCAGCCTCACGTATGCATGAAATGTATCATTTCATGGTATGGATTCTCAGTTTTCCATCATACTTCGCCGGCTCGAATCTTCGTCCCAATCACCCTCGGTGTGCGGTCCGCCGCACCCCAAACACCCTGGATATCCGGCTGTGAGCAAATCCTCGATGATCGTCGAAATCGCTTCCCACGCCTCCCGTGGTTCCATGGGGAGCCAAACCGTTTCGGGGGCAGGTTCGTGATGCGAGCATCGTCCGACTTCACCACCAGATGCAGGAGAAATCAACGAGATGGCATGGTTTTCACCAGAGGTGAAGCTGGGAAACATCGTCCGAGCTGGCTGAATGTCTGCCAATCGAAGGCCAAGGGCCAGAATGGACGCCTTGAGCCAATCCGGACCTTGGACCTCCACATCCTCGGTGCGCAACATGACTCTTGCCAATTCTCGAACGGCAGGCCACCGCGGGTCCGATATTCGCATCATTCCTTCGCAGGAGGGGCAAGTCTTGAAGGATGTCCTCAGAGGCTTGACATCCATGGGCGTCGGTTATCGGTGGTTTGGACGCCCCCTCCTTCGTTTTCAGGATTCGGAAAAGGCTCACGGCCGGTCGCTTGTATTGTTGCGTTTGGCTTCGAACAATCCGCTGACACGTGCTCTCCTGAGGGCGCTTTACCGCCCGAAAACATCGTTGCCCGTCACGCTCTTCGGTACGCAATATACCCACCCGTTTGGTTTGGCTGCAGGCATGGACAAGAACGCTAAAGCCCTTCGAGGATGGGAAGCATCAGGGCTTTCCTTTGTTGAAATCGGTGGTGTGACCATGCTTGAACAATCAGGTAATCCGAAGCCGAGGATGTTCCGTGCACCTCATGCCCAAGCCCTGGTCAATCGGATGGGTTTTAACAACGATGGAAGCGAGAAAATCCAACGCGCACTTCAACACCACATCGACCGGTACGGTCAACCCGGTATTCCTATCTGGGTGAATCTTGGGAAGTCAAAGGTTACGCCCCTCTCCGAGGCACATCTTGATTACGGAACCACGCTTGAACGGCTATGGTCGTTCGGCGATGTGTTTGTGGTGAATGTATCCTCACCCAACACCCCCAATCTCCGAGAGTTACAGGACGATGAAGGGCTCGTGCGTATTCTCTCCCATTGCGCAAAGGTCAATCGACAATGTTCTGAAACGCAGGGTTCACCACCGAAGCCCATCTTGGTTAAGGTCGCCCCAGACATGACGGATGAACAACTCATTCATATTGCGAGGACAGCCAAGGCCAACGGGGCTAACGGCATTGTGGTTTCAAACACCACGGTTGACCGACCGTCTGCTTCCAATGGCAAGGACAACGCTGTCTTCCAGGAAACAGGTGGGCTGAGCGGACGACCTCTTCGCGAGCGTTCAACAGCGATGATCGCCACCGTGCGCCATGCGACCGGACCTGATTGGCCAATCATCGGTGTTGGTGGCGTATCATGTGCGGATGATGCCTGGGAAAAAATCCGAGCAGGAGCAACCCTCGTTCAAGCCTATTCCGGCTTTGTCTTTGAAGGCCCAGCGCTCACCAAAGCCGTTGTTGATGGGCTTGCCAAACATCTCAGAACATCGGGCTTTTCATCCATTGAAGAGGCCGTTGGGACTGGAATTGCCTGAAAGAGGATTGTTAAGGGTGCAACGGGTGGGAAAAGCATGTGGGCAAGGCGCACACGTATTCTTGTCATCGGCGCCGTGCTGACGCTCGGGCTCTTGGCGACAGTTCTGCTCCAATCGCCTGCCCCTACACAGACGGTGGACGAATTGATGGCCTCTCCTGCCGATCATGTTGACCAAGAAGTCGCCATCCGGGGTGAAGTTCGTGATGGGACCATCGACAACAGCACGATGACCTTCGTACTTGAGGGCGGGACCTCATATTTGACCGTTCGATTTACCGATGCGATGGTTTCTAACGGTCTTGATGACAATCGCACGGTCTACGCTGAAGGCATTCTGCGCTACGAAGATGGAACGTATGTCTTTGATGCGAACATCATCAAGACTTCATGCCCCTCGAAGTATGAAGAAGCATCAAGCAATGAGGAATAACGACCCTGCGTTGCTTTGATATAGGCTGGCTGACGGGCGGTAGGTGGGATAGGTGGGGAGCTCGGCGTACCCTGAATCACAAATCGTCGTTATGGTGGACCGAACGCCTTGGGGCGGCGTAAGCGGCCGTGGGGTTCCCGTAGGCGGACGTTGATGTCTCGCCCCCACATGACTCGGGTGTCATGAACCGTATCCGGAAGGAAACGGGGAGTGAATAACCGGGGGACTAGGTCAGGCCGGGAACGGAGCAGCCCTACCTGGGGCCATGGGTGCTGTGGGGATCCGGGATGGAGGAAGCCTGCGGATTTGGCCTTGCGAAGCGCACGTCCACCCTTGGCTCTCCCACCTTAAATGTCAAAGACAACATCGGCGTACCAGCCTGGACCTTCGAAGGACGGCACGTCATCCCAATGGCTTGTCACAACCTCTCCTGATTGTAGTTCAGCGACCACCAATTGATGGGTGGTGACCGCTTTAATTTCGATTTCTCGTTCAACTTGCTCAGCGTCAATGAAAGAGACTTGGGCTACAGCGGTCAATCCATCTGGTTCTCGTAAGACGTGAACCTGTCCATCCACATACCATTGCCCATGCACTTCGGCTCTGTAGAGGAGTTCATCAAGCCAAGCGAGGAAGAGAAACTCCTCATCCGCCGGACGGTGTTCGGAGCGAACCCGCCACTCCCCAGTCTTTCGTACGCAAGCGTTCAAGTTACGAGCACTTGTTTCACTCAGGAGATACGATTGCATCCCTTCTGCTGCTTCAGCCAACAACGAGGCGTAATTTTTGGCAAAGACTCGCATGCCGACGTCGGCGGTCGTGGGCCACAACCAAGCACTCATGCATCCACCCTATCGCTTGGACACTTGTAAATTCCAGACATGCTCACCCACTCGGTGGATCAGTTCGTCTTTGCTCAACACAAACGCGTCGGTTTTTTCTGCCGCAAGAATACATTCGCATGCAGCGTTCGCTAGCAGGGCCGTGGAGTGAACATCCAGTCCACAGGACAGCGAGAAAGCGATGGCTACGGCCGCAGCATCGATCAATCCAATCATTTGGCGAAGGTCAACCAGACCGCACGGTGCATGGACGGTCTCCTCCTCTGCAGAATATATCGTCACACCCGCTTCACCTGAAAGCACCACGAGATGCTTCCAATGATATTGGGCCAACAATTTCTCAGCAGCTTCAGCCCCTGTTGAAGCACCAACGCGTCGCCGCATCAATTCAAGTCCCTGTGATTGGAAAAGAATCCAATCGACACCCTCGGTGCGGTGAAGGCCGGTGAGTTTTGGATCGGCGATCACGGGAATGTTCCGTGCCTTTGCGGCTGCAAACAATCGTTCAGCACCCTGGTCGGTGATCACCCCTTGGCCGTAGTCGGATGCAATGAGGGCTGATGCATCATCGAGGTCCGCGATAGCCTGATCATAGAGTGCGTTTGAAGCCTCTTCTGGCACCGGTGCATCTTCTTCAATGTCCCACCGAAGCAAGAGTTGTTCATCACGAATCAAACTTTCACGGGAGGCTAACATGCGAGTTTTCACGGTGGTGGTTCGGTCTTCAATAATGGCAATACCATGGGTTGTCACCCCTTCTGCCTCGAGTGATTCAATGATGCTAAGGCCAGCCGTGTCATCCCCGACAACGCCAAACAGGTAACTGTCCAAACCCATGGAACGCAAACCACGGGCGACGTGTGCAGCCGCTCCCACGTCCTCCTCCCTTGACGTTTCTCGCAACACCGGAACCGGGGCCCTCGAGTTGAGATTGTTGGCATAGCCGTGAATGTAGCAATCCATCATCACATCGCCAATGAGCACAATTTTTCCAGATTCATCTGAACGCAAGTGGCGTTTCAATGTGGACAATGTATCGTGCAAATTCGCTTCCTCGTCGGTCATTCCCATGGTGTCACCTCAGTTATTCATCCGTCAACTCATTCATGATGCGTTCGTGTTCTTGGTCCGTGATTTCAAGGGTTCCTCGCAGCGTTTTGAGGATGGCGTGCTCGTCGGCCGTGATCACCTTGTCCTGCATGGCGGTTTTGACAGCTGCAGCATAGGTTTGGTAGTGTTCTGAAACAGCAGGTGTTTCGCGGGCACGGTTCAACAGGGCGTTGTGGGTGACTTGGTCGATGCCGAAGTGAACTCTGAACGTATCCAACAAGTCAATTTCATCTTGGAGAATCTCCCCATCGTCCAACGCTTGCAATATCATCTCGAAGTACACTTCCTCTGGAGGTGGAATCTTCAGCGCCTTTCTTGCTTCGTTGGACAATCGTCGTACACGCTCCGGGTGCATACCAAGGAATTCCACCACCTCGTTGAGAAGGGATTGTTCGTCTCGGGTTATCTTGCCGTCTTCCCAAGCTCTCGCATACATTCTTCTGACCAGTGCTTCTCCATTCTGGGCATCCATCGAGGCCATGCCATGGGGGTTGGAAACAGGAGATACGAGTGGGGCGTCTTGGAGGTTACGGGCTTCATCAACCCTCGAAAGCAATTCAAGAAGTGGTTCATTCCGGTTCCAAATCTCCGCTAGAACTTTTGTTGTATTTCCTTCATTCACCTCTTCGTCAAGAACGCGTTGGGCGAGGGAGTTGGCCATATCACGGCCCAATTCGGTCAGGGTATAGACTCGTTTTCGTTGCTTTCCACCTGGAATGTGCCGTTGGGCAACGGTAAGCAGCCCGTTTTTCTCCATCCGCTTCAAGGTCCGTGGGATATGCTTTCGCTGGACGTGAACGGCGGCTGAAATGCCTGCTTGCGTCAATGATGCTGGTGCTTCCCAACCACCCGCAGGAAGCTGCTGGTTCAGCAAATGGAGCATGGTTCGCTCCTCTGTCGTCAATGTCCCAAGATAGCCAACAACCATGGGAGCGCCTCAGGTAAGCGTTGAGCCGATAGCACATAGGACAATCGGTTTCAAGCGACGGAATCAAAAACAGCCCGCTGATGGAGATTACATGGGTGGGCGAGAACGAACATATCGTCCGAGGGCAAGAACCACTCGACCCATCGGCGAGGGCCGCTCCGCCAATGCGGCACCAACAACCCCGCTTGACCCACCTATACTACGGGATGATGGATGGTTCGTGAGCGAACCACTCGCTCACCGTCTGCATCAGAAAAGTGCACTCGGTCAGCGGGTTGAAGGCGGGTTGTTACTCACGCCAGAGGAGGTACTCTTCTGTCATTGGTACCGTCATCTCCCCTTGCCGAAGACCGATGGTTGGTTTGAAGCCTCACTCAAACAAGACACCACGTTGCTCAGACGAACCATTGCCCTCGATGTGCTTCGAAACGGCGGTGAGCGAGTCGTGCCTGCACAACATCTCGCTGGAAGGTATGAACAGTTGCCTCAAGCAACTTGGGCCATTCGTTGGGAACGACACGAGGCATGGTCAACTCACCCTGGAAACACCCAAGTTCGAATTCAGCGAACACACGATCCGCTTGATTGGGATGAACTCGGTCAGTGGGTGTCTGATGTTCATGGCTTTGGCCACCTTGCGGAATTGGTTGTCATCGACGATGAATTTGACACCACGGTCTACCATTTGTCGTTCATGCAGCCCAACGGTCATCACCTGCACCTTGGGAATCTCAATGTTGAGCAACGAGAACAAGTGACGACGTGGTGCCTTGAGGGTACGCCGGTGGACGGTGGTGTGTTTCTTTCATCGTGTGATGAATGGCCGTTGCCGGCCTTCGGATTGCCCCATTTTTCCGGTCGATTCCTAAGAACGGAAGAGCGAGAATACCTTCTGAGTGGTTCATCAGCCTCCAACGGTCTTTACGTGGCTCTCGTCGAGGCCGGCCTTTTACTTCGTCCGGGATTCAAGTACGGGTGCCGATGGCGAGCTTACGAAGATGACATTGAGTTTGCTCATGCACCATGGCTGATCCAGCCACGTCCAGAGGCACCTGCAAATTGGGAGGAAGTTTGCCTTGCCGTTCGATTGGCTGAAGGAGTCAACAAGCGGTGGCTCTGCGCTGACCAAAGCGATGAATCACCATTGTTCCTCAACATCAAGCGTGCCGGTTGATGCCTGTTCATCCAACGGCCGCCCCCATGCATCCCCTTGTGGAGCATGGGCGCTGGGATCGGTTTGGTCTGTCGCAACATGCTCGGGCACATGACGATCCGTTCCTCGCGATCCGATGGCCCCAGCGAGTGAGGAGAACGCCAAGACCAGGAACATCAATCCGATGACTCTCCCGGGTTCAGTCCATATCATCCACCATTCATCTTGTTGCGTTGTGGCCTGAAGTTCGATCTCAACTGTCCACTCTGTGCCTTCTTCTGTCACAAGATGAACCGAGCCGAAAATCAACATGTTCTCAGATAAGAGCCCACTCGGTTCAACCATCAGCGTGTAGGTGTCCTGTCCTTTCAGGGTGATGAATGCCTCACCAGTTGCTACCCGACTCAACGGCCCATCCACCACTACACTGTATCGCTGTTCACCTTCACCCATGGAGTCGAGAGGGATGCTTAGGATCGTTGGTTGCGACGGGTGAACCTTGGCCTCAAACAGCGAAGGACGTGGTATGCGCTCAAACACCTGAACGGGATGTTCGAGGTCCAAGGTCATGCCATCGCATGTGATGGTACCACGAAGGATTGCCGTTGATGGGGCCACCCCGGTGGTGGAGTAGACCAACTCATGGCCGCTGCTGGTGGATTCGAGGCTCACGCTCCGTCCATCGGACGACATGAGGTTGGCGGAGCAATCTACAACATCGCCGGTGATGTCGATGGTGAGTGATTGGCCCGGCAGGATGGTACTGCCATGGTCGTTCATGTCAATATGGAATTCTGGATTGCAGTGGGGCGCTTCGAACGAGACGGTGATGTTGTCTTCTCCGGTGATGGTGGCGACCCAAGGCACCAAGAAACCATCATGCGTCCGAATTTCTACGCCTTCGGCACCAAAGGAGGTGTTGTTGAGGAACAGGTCGGTGGCTTCACCTTGGTTTGAGCCACGGACCAAATCATCACCTTCATCGGCTTCAATGACCTTTAACCAAGGGGTATTGGGGTTGGTGTTCACTTCGTTTCGTTCAATGTCGCCCACACTGAGGTCTTGGTACGACACCAACACGCCGTAGCCCGGTAAGCGAGAATCGTACCCTGAATCAGATCGGTGCTCGATGAAAACAGCTTCATGTTGGGCGATAGGGATCTTCAGAATGGAACCCCCCTCACTAACACCAACGAGGTCAACCGTCGGACCGATGCATGGCTTTGCCGCGGTGGATGGCCATTCAAGGTTCAGTGTATCCACTCGTTCAGGTCGAACCAGTTCGATGTTGGCGCCCGTCGGCATGGCCGGCCATCGACCTCCACCGTTCCAGTTTCCACTGGCCATGATGTCCCAGTCCCCGGGACCTTTCCACGATTGAGCATTGACCTCATCATGGACTGGATAGAGGTCAATGGCACCCATCTGATGCAACATTTCGTGAATGATGGTTCCAATTCCACTGGTTCCCGTTTGAAGACTGGCCATGGTGTAGTGGCCGATGGTGAGGCCTCCATCAAGGTCAAGCGGTGTCTCAAATTCCGTGTAATGGCTCCAAATACGATTGGAAATACCTGGGTTTTCCTCTTGACCTTTGGTTGTATGGAGGACCATGAATCGGTCGACCTCACCGTTGGCGTTGAGGTCATAACGGTTCCAGTCAACGGACTCTTTGATGCCGAGCACGGCCTCTTCGGCAAGTGCACTCGGTAGGAATTGGCCGTCCGCTGCCGTATCTTTTCCTGCTTCGTCTCGGCCATAATCTGCCATTGACCCACTGGCACGAATCACAGTTTCGTGGACGTCGATGGTAAGGTTAGTCACACCTCCGGAAAGTTGCTGGATGTAAGGAACAACGGCTTGGTCAAGCATCGTTCTTGCTTCTTCAGGACCCCAACCGTTTCCAGCGACGTTTTGCTCAAAATCAACCACCACCACCAGCCAAGATTCGTTGTCTTGGAGTGGAAGTTGATTCGTGGGTTCTTTTGATTGATTGACCACCTGTTGCGTGAGCCAAGTTTCAACGGTTTCTTCATTCAAAAACGACCAGATGGACATGGCAATGAAGAGAAAGGCCATGAGCGCAGCAGCGACCCTCCTCATGGGATGTTGTCAACGGATGGGTGTTTGAACCTTCGTTGCCGATGCATGCCCGTCGACGGATTTCTACCGAACGCTTGGATACACGAATTGGTCCACCTCAAGATAGATTGCTGGCCATTGAGGAAGGTCATCATTTTCAATCTTCACGGCCGTGATGTAGTGTTCTGTTTCAATGATCTCGCTGAGGTTTCGTTGACGGGCTTCGGAAGGAAACAGGGATGGAAGCGTATGGAATCCTATGAGCACATCGAGGTTTGGATTTGGGTTTGAAACGCGATGGTTTTGAAGAGCCATGAGGTTGAGGCCGTGGAGGCGTGCCCCGAGGTGATGGATGTTCTCTTTGAATTGCTTTGGACAAGGCTGTCCATCGCATCCAGTGATGACGGCATCGGTGATCTTTGCCTGGATCAAGTGCTCGAACACTGTCGTGCGGGCAGTGGGAGAGGTGCAGATTCCTGTGACCGAAACGGTTGAACAACCATCGACCTGGGCGTGCCCGTGGTGTACATTGGCTCCTTCACATGAACAGTCCAGCAGTGCAATCCGCTGACGCCGACCTTCTTCGTCCAATCGTTCAACCGCATACCCCTGGGCCATGGGTTGGGCCAACAACCACCGTTGTCCAATCAATTCTGATGTGATCCAGTAGGTGGCGAGCAATGGGAGCAAGAGTGGTTGAGCATGCTCCGGGATCGATAATGCAAGCAAGAGGCTACCAAGGCCGTACAAACGGAGCCGCCACACATCGGCTGTCGTCCGGTTGACAACACCAAGCCTCCCCATCACGACGAGGCCCGTCCATGTCGCAGCCATGACCATGGTAGCCCAAATACAGAACGCCGCCACCAGAAGCATGTCAACGGCGCTGTATTGAGCGGCCAAACCTGCGTTGTTGTGTTGGGTGAATCCTGCATCATAGAGCGCAGGAAGCCAGTGGTTGACCAACATGAATGCAATCAGCATCAACCCGAGTGCCGTGGTCAGCATCCAACGTCGCAAGGCATTGTATTCACCCGGCAACAATCCCGGTTTTGAGAATTGAAGAACGTGAAAAGAAATCAGTGGTAAAGCGGACAGCGTGCCCAGCAACAGGGACGTCAACCATCGAACGGCGCTCCATTGAGCCGGGTCATAGACATTCAAACACTCCCCAGGACATGGGTTGAGATTTCGAAGCACTTGGTCGAGAACATCGTCTACCATGGTTGACCATGCTATCGTGAGCAGCGAGACGGTGGCGAACACGACCGTCGTTCTCCAGGTCAATTCATTCAAATGAACCTGGACGGGTTGTTGTTGGTCCTGATCGAGGAGGACCGCCATGATGCTTCACTCAAACAAGGTCGGTGTACTGCTTTGGAGCTCGGGCTTGAACGATGGTCCGATAAACGCCGTAGATAGCCCATAGGGTCAACATGCCAGCCACGAGGCCGTAGCCCCAAGGCTGTCCACTGTCGACGAGGTAGGCAAACAAGACGGCAAGAGCTGCTGCCAACACACCGCGGCGCAGGCCCTGTGGGACGGCGAGGCTCTTGTCCAAGTGGGTTGGTCCCCCGCCAAACTTTCGTTCGTAGAATTCACCTTGAATGACGGCGGCAATGATGATCATGGAGAGCGTCGTCCAGTAGTAGAGATTACCGTTGGTGAAGAAGTCATGCGCAATACCTTCTTGTCGCTCGGCTTCCACAGCCTCCGGGTCTTCTTCTGCGACAAAGAGGGAGTCGTAATCACCAACGCTGATGGTTCGCAATGACACGTCTTCATCGGTGGCAATTTCGGTCGCTCCAGGTGCGGACACGGTGAACGTGAGGATGTTCCATTTGTCGTCCTCATTGGGCGCCCCGTCACCGTTGACGGCGTTGCCGACCAGTTGGAAATTTGCAGGGCCGGCATCCTCACTTGGTGCCGTCCATTGAACCACCCAGTCGTTGCCTGGTTCTGACTGCGAAAGGGCGCCAGGCTCGTCTGCAACGGATTGGCTGCCTTCGCCTGCGGTAAGTGTCCCAATGCCACCGTCCCAAAAGAGGAATCCGCCGCCTTCATTCGAGGCGTGTTGGAGTTTGATGACGAATTCGTATGTTTCACTGACATTGTAAGCCCGGGGGACTCCAGACACGGAAACGACCACTTCGGTCGATGGCGCCCCACCACCATGGCACGTACAACCTGTTTCAATGACGAGGTTGCCTCCACCAGCGTCCCATGGGGGTCCGTTTGGGTTGCCCAAAACAGGGGCGACCAACATCAAAGAGAGAACAACCATCAACGAAATGTTACGGAAGTTGCGTCGCATGGACTCACCTAATTTTTTCCACCGGTCCCCGCTCTTTCAATGTTGCTTCATGATGCGGAGTCAGCAACCTGTTCAAATCTCTTTGATGGCGTTGTTCAGACCGGTCATCATGGCTTTACCATCGCCGAAGAGCATCATGGTCTTGTCCATGTAGAACAGGTCGTTGTCAACCCCTGCATAACCAACGGAGAGCGAACGCTTGATGATGACGACGGTTCGTGCCTGGTCGGCATCGATAATCGGCATGCCTGCGAGGGGGCCCTCACCTGTGCGGGCGGCAGGGTTGCAGGTGTCGTTGGCACCAATGATCACGGCGACATCACACTCAGGGAATTCTGGGTTGATTTCGTCCATTTCGATGAGCTGTTCGTAAGGAACATTCGCTTCTGCTAACAAGACGTTCATGTGTCCGGGCATACGGCCGGCGACAGGGTGAATGGCGTACTTGACCTCGGTGTCGAATTTCTCTTCGAGCAGGTCACCGAATTCCTTGACTTGGTGCTGACACTGAGATACGGCCATGCCGTATCCTGGGACGATGATGACCTTCTGGGCCCCGTCGATCATCATGGCCACTTCATCCGGGTCGGAGCCGACCTTGGTCCGTGTGACGGTTTCCTTGGTTGTCCCACCGAAGGACTTGAACAACACATCAGGCAAGGTTCTGTTCATGGCCTTGCACATGATGAAGGTCAAGATCAGTCCTGATGCACCCACGAGGGAACCTGCAACGATCAGCACCGGGTTGCTGATGATGAAGCCGGTAAAGGCGGCTGCAATTCCCGAAAGGGAGTTGAGCAACGAAACGACAACGGGCATATCCGCACCGCCGATGGGGAGGACAAGAACAATGCCGAGCAAGCAAGAAATACCGATAATGGCCCAGAGGTAATCGGTGTTGGTTGGGTCGTCCATGGCCATGATGATAAGGCCGAGGACGCTCAGAGTGAGCAGGACTTTGACGGGATTGAGCCATGACGGCCCCCAAGTCGGCGTGCTGAACCACTTGCCAAATATTTCGATTCCACCCTTGAGTTTGAACATCGCCAGGATGGAGCCAGTGAGGGTCATCCATCCAACCAGAGCGGAAAGGCCAGCAGCAAGCATGATGACTTGAAGTGTCAGTCCATCGGGTACCGTTGCAGAGCCTTCGATGTACTTCCACGTCTCTGAGAGGGCCACCAAAGCAGAGGCTGCACCACCAAACCCATTGAACAGGGCAACGAGTTCGGGCATACCGGTCATCTCAACCTTCACGGCCATGATGATCCCAATCACTGAGCCAACGACGAGGCCAGCGATGATGAGTTCCCAGTTCATGCCTCCAGATGCGAGTTGCATGTCGATGATGGTGGTCAACACTGCCACGAGCATACCCATGGCACCGTATTGGTTGCCTCGCGGAGCGGTGCGCGGGTGTCCCAGTTTCTTCAATCCGAAGATGAACAGCGCAGCGGAAAGCAAGTAGCCCAGAGGAATCCATGCTTGCATCTCAAGCCCTCCTGTTCTTTCCAGCGATCATGTTGAGCATCCGGTTGGTGACGGCAAACCCGCCGACGACGTTGATCATGGCCAACACAACGGCGACGAATGCAAGCAGCCCCGAAACCAGTGTATCACCGCCGGCATACGCAACGTTAGCTCCGAGCAATGCTCCCACCACGCTGATGCCAGAGATGGCGTTGGCGCCGCTCATCAATGGTGTGTGAAGTGTGGCTGGAACCTTGGTAATCAGCTCAAATCCAAGGAAAATGGCAAGCATGAACAAGGTCAAGTTAGCAATCAATGAGGCTTCTGTAATCGTCATTCAACCACCCCCGCAAGGCGAGTTTGTTTTGGATGGATCGCCCCGTCCTTGCAGATGAGAACGCCACCCATGCCGTTGACGTAGAAATCGGAGCCCTCGGGGGCACCGACGAGGATGTCATCATCATCGGAGATCACAACATGGCCGGATTCTTTGTCAACCAGTGAAGTGAAGAAGGTCGTGAGGTTGTTGGAGTACAGCATCGATGCGGTGTTGGCGAGGGTGCCGGGGAGGTTTGAGGTGCCAACGATGATGACGCCGTTGTCTGTGGTGATGATTTCACCCTGAACGGTATCTTCGCAGTTACCACCAACATCGGCGTTCATATCGACCACAACGGCTCCGGATTTGAAATTAGCAACGGCTGAAGAGGGGACGGTGATGGGAGCGGGCCGGCCGAAAATACGAGCGGTCGTCACAATGATGTCAGCATCGGCAGCCACACCGCAGACCGTGTCGTTCACCTTCTGTATGAATTCGGGGGTGAGGGGCTTGGCATAGCCAGATTCGTCTTCGAAGTCGTCCATACCATCGACCTCGATGAAACGTCCACCGACCGACTCAATTTGCTCGGCGGCAGACTTGCGGACGTCGGAAGCAAACACGATGGCGCCAAGACGCTTGGCGGTGGCGATGGCTTGGAGGCCCGCCACACCGCTGCCCATGATGACGACCTTGGCAGGTCGGATGGTGCCGGCGGATGTGGTCATCATCGGGATGCCTTTGGGTACTTGGGCGGCGCCAAGCAAGACGGCTTTGTACCCAGCCAAGTTGTCCTGGCTGGAGTTCACGTCCATGGATTGCGCTCGAGAGAGGCGACGAGGAATCATGTCCATGGAGAGGAGCGTGATGTTGGCATCCATGCAGGCCTTGACGGATTCTGGATGGCGAAACGGGTCCGAGACACAGGCCAGATTGGTGCCAGCAGCGATGCCGTCAATACCGGGGAAACGAATACAGACGATGTTTTCACAAGCCAACGCCTCTGCTCTGGAAACAATCGATGCACCTGCTGCCTCATAATCAGCATCGTGATAGTTGGCAGCATGGCCAGCACCGGATTCGACGAAGACGTCAAAACCAGCCTTGGCGAGTTTCTTCATGCTCGATGGAACGATACCGACTCGAGTTTCACCTTCGGGCTCTTTGGGGACGCCAAGTTTCATGCTTTCACCTACGAACGGCACCTCCGAAAGGGTAGGCGCAATTGGGCCACTGGAAGGAGGTTTTTAGATGCCACGCC
>JBMSEL010000025.1:0-27201 GCA_049412325.1 Candidatus Poseidonia sp. | reverse complement strand
AGCATGGTTCGAAGATGATCTTCCAACCCGTGCCATGGAAAACCAGCCATAGGGATGGGTTCTTCCGCATTTTTGTCCCTGGAGGTGAGCGAAAGCCCCAGCACCTCAGCAGCGACTTCCGCATCGTCGTGAAAGAGTTCGTAAAAATCACCCATGCGGAAGAACAGAATGGTATCTGGATGTTGTTCTTTGATGTCAAAGAACTGGTCCATCATCCCACGTTTGGTCATCGTCGTTGCCTCCATGGCTTGCGCTGGAATTATCCAACCCTGACGAGAGCACATGAAGGTTCTCAATCAACGGCGTGCTCTGCCCTGATTTATCGAGAAACCATGGCTCAGTTTCTTGCCATCAGTTGGCGGCCAGCATGGGCTACCATCATGCAGAGCATCACCCCGCCAAACAGCAGGAACATCAGGTTCAGGAAACCCCGGCCACTTTCTATAGAACCGTCGGCTGTGATGTCGATGGACCACTGAATGGGGAAGCCGTTTTCATCGACGCCGTGCACATGGACATGATCGCCCTGCATACCAGCATCGGTGACATCAACCGGCACGTGCCGGCTGAGTTGGTGGACCTCGAATCCAGTGTTGTCATAGGTGGCGATGCTGGATGAGCCAAGGGGTCCGATGAACCACACCGTTCCATCCATGTCGCCGATGACCCTGGCGGCAGGCGCATCAATGGCCGCCACCTCTTCGTTTGGGCTGATGGTGAGACTTTCAACGGTGCCACCGATGACCAAGGTGTCATCGGCCCATGCAAAACTGTGAAACACGCCGCTGGCAAACATCTGAACATTTCTGAGAACCGGCGTGGCATCGTCGCCGTTCCAGAGAATCCAGCCCAACACCGGCCGAGACTCGGGCGTCGCGGGGCTTGAACCGTCGGCGCCAGATGAACTGGTGTGTGTTCCATAGGCCACCCAAAGCCCGTCGCTGTGGGCCTCAAGGCCGTGCCACTGGACGCCAGAAGACATGGACATGGCTGGGGTTGGCACGCCGTTGGCAATGCCTCGCATCGAGGTGCTGCTTCCTTCAGCGGTCAGCAACAATCGCTGGGTTACTCCTGCTGCGCTTCGGTCAGCTGCATCCAGCACCGTGAAGGTCTCCTCAAAGGCCGTGTAGTCGTAGGTGATGAGCAGGTTGTCTTGAATGCCCATCACTTGGTTGGGTGCCACCGAATAGAGAAGTTCACCGCTTGGCATGGTTCGCATGAATTTTACTTGAGCGCCCATGTCGTTGCCTGCGGGGCTGTAAACTTCAGTGGGTAAGCCATTGGCATGCTCGGTGAACAGGTGATAGCCTTCAGTTGGAGCGTAGACCAGCGCCGTGTATCCTTCGCCAGTGGGGTTGTATTCGATGTGGGTGACCAAACCGCCTTGATGAAGGGCGTCGTCGTTGACGATCATGTCGCCTACGAAGTGTTCGGTGGCTTCAATGGCAAAGGCACCAAGGGCCACGAACAGAGCAAAGAGGGAAAGCGTCAGCCATTGGTGTTCGGATTCCTCCTCGAGGAGTCGCCGCCAGCCATCAGCCATGAACGGTGCTGGGGTGGAGACAACATGAAGACTTTGCTCGGTCCAGGGTGGTGCGCGGCCGAGAAAGCGTGGCTGAAGGGTGCGGAGATATCATAAAGGGAGCATCGGTCGCAGGGATGCTTGGAGGCATACCTATGGCACGTAAACCAGCTGTGATGTACCGCCGCTTGAAAGGCCCAGCCTACACCCGCCGAAAATACATCGGTGGTGTGCCCAACAACCGAATCCACCAGTACCACGTTGGAAACCGACGTGCTGCGGAGACGGGCCAGTTCCAGGTCGTCCTCGAACTTCGTGCTGACAACGATGTTCAGATTCGCCACACTGCTCTTGAGGCAGCCCGTGTTGTTTCCAACTCCACCATCCGTAAGGTGGCCGGCGCACAAGGGTATGCCCTCCGCGTCCACACCTTCCCTCACCACGTGCTGCGTGAAAACAAGCAAGCCACCGGCGCCGGTGCTGACCGTGTCTCGCAGGGTATGCGATGTGCCTTCGGAAAGAATGTCGGTACGGCTGCTCGTGTCAAGCGTGGCCAGCGTGTGATTTCCATTCAGGTTAATGCACCCAACTACCTCACGGCCCGTGATGCACTCCGCAAGGCCAGCATGAAATTCCCTACCCCGTGCACCATCCGCCTCATCCGTGGACACGAGCACCTCAAGGGTCTCATTTGAGACGACGAAAACACATCCGTTTCGCCGGGCTTGGCTCGGTGAACGGCAGGTGAAACAAAATAGAACAGACGAGAGGCTCGGCCAGGTGATGAAATGCGTGTTGCGGTTCTGAAGGAAGACAATTGTCAACCGAAGAAGTGCAACGATGAATGTCAAGTGTTCTGCCCCCCCGTTCGAAACGGGCAAGAATGCATCATCATGGACGAACACACGGGCAAGCCTCACATCTCGGAGAGCCTTTGCATCGGATGTGGTATCTGCATCAACAAGTGCCCTCATGACGCCCTCATCATCGAGAACCTTCCAAGCGAACTTGAGACCGATATGATTCACCGGTATTCCATGAACGGGTTCCGCCTCTTTCGTCTGCCGACGCCATCCAAAGAAAGCGTGGTGGGTATTCTCGGGCCCAACGGCATGGGGAAATCTACGGCGATCAGCGCCCTCTCCGGGCGAATGATTCCAAACCTCGGGGACTGGTTGAACCAAGAGGCACAGTGGGACGAGGTCATCGCCTCCCTTCCAAAAGGCGAACTCCGAGACTTCTTTATCGCCGTCCAGGGCGGAAAAATCCGTGTGGCCGTCAAACCCCAGAATGTGGACCGGCTCCCCAAGCGAATCACCGGAACGGTCGCTGACTTGCTGACCAAAGTCGACGAGAGAGGTCTGCTTGAAGAGACCACCCGGTCATTGGGCATTGACCACCTGTTGGACCGAACCGTACAGCAACTCTCGGGTGGTGAATTGCAGCGAATGGCCATCGCCGCTACGATCCTTCGAGACGTGGACGTGTACTTCTTCGACGAGCCTTCCTCTTATCTTGACATTCACGAGCGCATGCGAATTGTGCGCATCATTCAATCCCTCGCAGAAACCAAGCGTGTGATCGTGATCGAACACGATTTGGCTGTCCTTGACGTTCTCGCGGATTTGGTTCACATCGTGTACGGCAAGAAGGGGGCGTTCGGAATCTTCACGCCTGCTCGCTCTACTCGGCAGGCCATCAACTCCTACCTTGACGGATTTCTTCCCGAGGAAAACGTGCGTATTCGGGACAAACCGATCAAGTTCCTCCGGCATCGCGACCGGTCAGCCGAGGTCGGCACCCCCGTTGTCTCTTGGGGTGGTCTTGAGAAGAAGCTAGGTGAGTTTAAACTCACATCTGGGGAAGGAGCCGTGCACCGATCTGAAGTTGTGGGCGTGGTTGGGGCGAACGGAACCGGAAAATCGACCATGATCAAAATCCTCGCTGGTGAACACGAATACGATGCTGGTTGGGTCACTGCAGAAGCGACCATTTCCTACAAACCTCAACACATTGATGTGGACATTGACGGTTCAGTACAACTCTGGCTGGACAGTGAGTTGGGCCCAAGATGGCGAAGCGGCGAGTTCAATGTGAACGTCATCAAGGCCCTCGGTATCGACCAACTTCTGCCAAAGCGCGTCAAGAAGTTGTCCGGTGGTGAACGTCAAGCCGTGTCCATCGCCCTTTGCCTTGGTCGTGAGGCTGACCTCTACCTGCTCGATGAACCCTCGGCTCATCTCGACGCCAACGCCCGTATGGAGGCGGCGAAGGCGATTCGCCGGACCATGGAAGCCAATGAGAAATCGGCCTTTGTGATTGACCATGACGTCTATTTCATCGACATTGTTTCCGATTCCTTGCTCGTCTTCGAAGGTCAAGGCGGGGTTGAAGGTCGAGCAACAGGCCCGTACAAGTTGCGGGAAGGGATGAACCGCTTCCTGGCGGGTGTTGATGTAACGTTCCGCCGAGACCATGATTCACGTCGCCCGCGCATCAACAAAAACGAAAGCAGGAAAGACCGCGAACAACGAACCAGTGGTGACTACTATTCTTACGATGCATGAAGACCAAGCGATGGCATCCCAGGGAATGGAGGTGCATCCATGCCCGTAGGCCTCCCGCCCAAAGGTGGCCCCTTGGGGCGGACACGAGGGCGATTGTCAGCGAGCGCGTTGACCACCTATCTCCGATGTCCGCGTCAATGGCTTTTGGGCTACCAAGTCGGCCTCCAGGGCCCGACTCGCCCTTCACAGATTCTTGGCATCGTCCTTGAAGAGGCGTTCTGTGATGTTTTGATGATGCACCCTCCTGCCGTCTCAAGCCAAAAGGCGTTGTTGGATTGGGCGCAACATCAAGTGCACGCTGTAGCGACCACTGCGCTGAAGAAAGGAAAGGCTGCTTGGGACGAGGTTCTCTGGAAGTCTGACCCTCTTGCATGGGACGAAGTGTCGCTGGCCTCCATTGAAGAACGTCTTCTCGGAGGCTTGCGTCTGTTTATGGAAGAGGTCAAGGCGTGTTTTGACGCCGACGGCGGACCATTTTTGGGAGCTCACCGGGCTGGTTCGGTGCCGTTTGAGGTGCCTGCCCCCACGCTTGGTGCAGCACCTGTATTCCCTCTTCGCGAAAAAGTTCGCGATGTTGAACTCCGATCTTGGACCCCACCCGCCCAACCCGAATGGTCGCCTGCTTCCTCCTCCATCACCTGGCACGAAGCATGGGAGTGTGCGCGTCCTTGGTTCAAAGATCCGCGAGTTCACCAGCCTCAACGCCTCTATCACCCCGATGGCTGGGCCTCGGGTGAACTTGACATGGTGTTGCGGTGGGATGGTCGAATTCGAATCGTTGATATCAAACTCGGCACACCAAATTCAGCATTTTCATCCTCGCTCGAGCACCAGTTGCGATTCTATGCTTGGTTGTGGCACGAAACCCATGATGGTCAAGCGGTCCATGGCATGGAGGGCTGGTACCTTGAGGCGGGTGAGCGGGTGGCCTATACGCCCCCAGTCTTGGAAAAGATGTCTGAGTTGACACAAACTTACAAAGGACACTACAAGGCGATGCAGGCCCAAGAGGCCGGTGTCATCTCGTTTCCTGCCCCGCCTGCTGATGCATGCGCAGGCGAGGCCGCCGGTTGCGGTTGGTGCGCCGTTACACGGGCAGAGGATGGCACGTTGGTCCTTCCCGAACGGTTCGAATGGGTGAGGAACCTCCCCGAGGTTCAGCTGAGGGCACCTTACGGGCCGCTTAGCGATGTTCAAGGTCGTGTGACGGTCACTGGGCGCCTAACTGGGGCTTGGGGCCCCATGCCCAATCACTTCGCCGAACATGTCCTTGGTGCGGTGCTGGTCGTGGGGCAGCAACACATCACGGTGGAAGAAAGCGAACCCGGCGCCTTTTCTGGACTCCACGATCACGCCGAGCAGGATCTTGTCCTCATCGACGCATTGCCTGGTGTCTGGCGCGACCAAGCCCGCCTCTATGTTGACGGCCAGACAAGGCTGCAACACCGTGCTGAACTCTCGGATGATGAGATGCCACCCGTGACCCGTCTTGGTTTGCTGCGAACCAGGGCCAATGTCAAAGGGCATGTCCTCTCCATTCGTCAGCGACGTGGCGTTCGAGTTGACGGAAAACCATGGGCCATGGTGTCCTTGATGTTGTGGGACGGCCATCATGTTGCTGAGGTGGTGGCCTTCGGTGCCAGTATCAATCAGCGCTTGCTTGAACTCCGGCCAGGCGATGGTTTGGCGATGACAGGTGTTGAACTTGGATGGCGTTCCGGCATCCTCCAGCTCAGGATTGACAATCGAAAAACGCGCATCGAAACATTCGCAAACCAGTAGTCCGTTGTTCCTGCACTGAGGCTTCAAAAGGTGTGGCCAAAGTGGACTTTTCATGCCTGTCCACATGGCGAATCCTGCAGCCGATGAAGTCGGACCCTACCGGCGAATGTCGGCCAGCCAGGCCAACACGTACAAAGCATGTCCGCGGCTTTGGTTTTTTCAGAAAGTGTACCGTTTCAAAATGCCACAAATCCCCGTGTTGTTCGTTGGGAGAGCCGTGGAGGAAGCCGTGTGTCGAGTACTGAAAGAATCTCCAAGTTTCATCGTCGCCGCATCGAGCCCCGATGTTTTGGGACCGTCGCCCTATGTTGAGGACGGGAGGCCCGTTCCCGCTGGAAAGGCGGACTGGCCATCCGTGGGTTTGATGCCGTTGTTTCCAAACGAACAACCCTCGTCGAAAGACGACTTGCAGGCTTGGGCTCTCGAGCGAGCGAAAGCCCATCTTCCTCCCGCCCTTGAACGCATGCGCTTGCTCTGGGAAAAGGATGAACGGAAGGCTGGAGACTGGTCGGAGGTTGACCCAGCCAAATGCCTCGACATGGTTCAGCACGCCCTTCTCTTCCATCTCGATGAGGTCCAACGGTGTGTGGAAGCAGGAGGTGGACCCGGGCTTGAAGCATGGCGTCGAGGCGAACGTCCGGTATGGCCAGCACCCGATGGCTTTCCCCACGAACCCTTTGACGGCCATCCACTCGCGGCATCGGGCCCGATTTCATGGTGCGAAGCTTGGGAAGTTGCTCGACCGTGGTTCGTTGACCCCGATGCTCCTTCCTTTACCATGAATGCCATTCACCCCGACCATTGGTTCCAGGGTGAATACGACCTCGTCTATCGATGGACGGGCTCGGCCGTGATCGTCGATCTGAAGGCGAGCGTTGGTGCGAACGACCGTTCAGGGGACTATGTTGAGCAACTCAAAATCTACGCCATGCTGTGGTACGCCACCCACGGTCGTCAAGAGCAGGTTGCTGGACTGCAAATCTGGTACCTTGGTCATCCAAGTATCAAACATGTTCAAACGCCAACCATTGACGAAATGGAAGCGATTGAAGATGAGATGGAGGCCCTTTGGCGCACGCTCAAAGAGGGCGAACCCACGCTAAGTGAATGCCCACCTGAACCGCGTCCAATGCGAGGTTTCTCGGCCGGAGGTACAGCGGCTGAGCCGCCCAATGAATCACGTTGTGAGCGCTGCGACTGGAGGGCGGTGTGCCCGGGTGGAGAAGGAACGGACGAGCAACAGCGGCCCGATGATGTGCAATTGCCAGGAGCCAGCCAGCGCACGCATTTGCAATCCATTGGGGGCCTCAACCCTCGAGCAACGGTACGTGGGGAACTGTTTTCTGTAGGCTATCTCAAAGACGGTGTCCCTCTCAAGATGACGCTCAAGCAGGGAACGAACACCGCTCACATCCAAGTGGTCTCCACCAAGCGGTCCGATGGGTCGCCAACAGTGGGGGTGCCCGCCATGAAGGGCCAAGCCGTCGTTGTGAAGGATGCCGTCTTCACCGTCAATTGGAAAGGAGAAATTGTTCTCAAGATGGACCCCTTCTCTGAACTGATTGCCGACGACGACCCTTCTGTTGAAACGGCTGACCTGTTTGACTTTCAGGCCAAATACAATGTGGGTGGCAGGGTTGTTTACACCTACGAAAAGAGCGGCGTGGGCAAAACTGGAAAATCCTGGTCGAGAAAGGGATTGATGCTCATGGACCACACAGGAGCGTGCAAGGTTGAGGGGTGGGGGGATGATTGGAACCATCAATACAACATGCTAGAGGTTGGCGACGTCGTTGCTCTGGCCAATGTCGGACTGGATGCATGGGCCAGTGAAGTTCGTGCAGATTATACGAGAAACTCAAGGCTTCAGATCCTTGAACGTGTGGACCGTTCAACCTCCTGATGAGATGGTGGTGACGAGCAAGGCCACATCTTGCTTGAGCGGGGTCGAGTGTGGAAGTACGGTGCCTTGGTAGCTGACGATCACCATGGAAGGGAGGATGCCCGCTGCCTGCAAGGCGGTACGAACCGTGGTCCCTTCCTCGACCTCAACAGCGGTGTCAACGTCGGTTCCATGAAATCGAATCTCCATGAGATGGCGACCAAACATCATGCTTATGACCGTGGCGCATGAGCCACGGATTAGAGCCGAGGTCGCATAGCCCGGTATTGCGGTGGATTCGAAATCCACTGTCCCTTGGACGCGGGGGTTCAAATCCCTCTCTCGGCGCTCTTTATCACATATAGAACGCATCATGCGAAGCCGTCATTTCCTTGACGAGGTCGTCCTTCACCTTCGGCGCCAACGCCTCAAGTCGTTGTCGAAGCCATGCATCGCCGTCCTTTGGGACCGTGAGGCCAAAGTTGAACCACCGTTCCAAGTGTTCAATGAGGCGTTGAGAGCCCAAAATGTCCTCGCTGTTGCCCACGGTGGTTGCAATCACACAGGCCGAGTTCATGTCAAACAATGGCCCCATGGACGCTAACAACGCAGCCAGGCCGATGGCGCCGGAACGTGGTTCGTCACGGCGAACATCGACGCCCAAGGCTTCCATGTCGATGCGGAACGAGGAGGAACTGGCCACAGCGAAGGTTTCCTTGACCTCGGGTTTATCGATCATTCCCGCCAGAACCAACACGGTTGCCACACCTTCGTTGTGAAGAAAGGTCATGAGTTCACCAGCCAGGGTGGATTGTTGACCGGGTTCATTTGGTTGAGCTTTGCCTGTCAAGGTCAAGAGGTGGCCTGACTCGGTCTCGACGCGTCGCAGGCTGTAATGCGGCGGGGCCAGTAATCCGTCCTCATCCAGTTCAGCGTGGGGTGGTAAGCCAACCGGGTGGAGGCGAGCCAACTCCACACCGTCGTGCAGGTTCCCAATGGAATCAACGGCCACTTTGCCAAGGTTGGCAACGCCAGGGAAAGCCACCAGGATGGTGGCACCTTCTGGGAGCGTGGAAGCACCGTTGCGCCATTCGATTCGCATGGTCATGAAGGGTTGAACCCGTCAACACGCGCTATAATGTTTGATGTTCATTGGGTGCGCAGGCCCCTTGTTTTCCAAGTGTGCCTTTGCATCCGTCACTCTTCTTCCGAAGCGTGGTCGGCCTTCATGGTAGCCAGCGAGGGCAAGGTGGCAAGTTGGTTAGGCCAATCCTTGTCCTCAACTCCGTTCATTTTCCTTCGAAGGGCGGCACGGTTGTCTTCTGGAGACCATTTCAACGGTGCTGCTGCTTGGGCGCGCTCACCGCATGATGGACAAGTGGTGTTCAAGGAAAACGCACCGCACGTCAGGCACTGTTGCATACGTTGTTTTGCCATGATCTTCACTCTCGTTCTGCGGTCGCTTCTCCGCCGGCGGACACCATGTGATCAACCACGGCTTGCGTGGCTTGTTCCCACATGGATTCAGCCACTTTGAAGTCGGGTGCCTTGAGTTCAATTCGGTACGTTGGGGCACCGTCATAGAAGCACTTGACATCGATTTCTTCCTCTTCGTTGGAGAGGGATTCAGCAGCCTCAAGGGCAGAGCGGATGACGGAAACGCCGTTGGCGAGATTAATGCTCAGGGTGAGCGTTCCTCGAACTTCAACAAAGGGGGGAATGATGTTCTCAACTGCAATTTCAATGAACGGTGCCATCCATTCGCCTTCAAATCCGGCGTTATCCAAGGCACCTTCCTGCATGGCCGCTTCCTCGAAAGCCGTGTAAAGGCTCCCAAAGGCATCCACAAGTTCGCTCGCTTGTTCCGCCACCTCGTCATCGGACCATCCAATTTTTTCGCCGAGGACCTTGAGAAGTTGCTGAGCACGCTGCTCGTTTTTCCATTCTTGAAGGCGGTCTCGGCGACGTTCTTCTGAAACCGATTTCAACGAAAGTTCGAGCGAAGTACCGTCGCGACGGGTTCGCATGACCTTGCAAATCACACGCTGACCTTCGCGCACAAAACCGCGGATGTTTTTGACCCAACCCGAGGCAATTTCCCCAATGAAGATGAAACCCTCGATGCCTTCGTACTCATCGAGGTCAACGTAGGCGCCGTTTTGTTTGACCGTCTTGATCGTGGCAACGACCAATTCGCCCTCTTCTGGGGTAGCGCCGTCTTGAATCACCATGGAGGCACAGCCTCCTCAGTTCAGTGCTTCAACAACGGTGCATCCGACAAGGTCAGCCTTGCCACCGGCGGGCTTGGTCAGTGTTGCGCTGCAGACGCCGCAGGCGATGGAAGTGGTCGCACGGGAGAAGATGATGGATTCACTTCCGCAGTCTCGGCAGCTCACTCGGAGAAAATGGTTGGTCATTGGAAACACCTCAACGGTCGACAAGTTCGAATTTCTTAGCACGCTTGCAAGGAGCGTAGTGCGCTTTGCCCGTTTCCGTGCAGCGATAGAGAATGTTCACGCGCTTGGTTGGCTTTTCACGGCCATCGGGCTTCGGGCGAGGGAAACCTCGGTAACCGGCCATGACGCGTCGGAAGCGGCGCTGACCCCATCGAAGCTCGGAGGCTCGCTTCTTCTTCACTCGCTCCACCGTGTGGAGGGTGTGCTTGCCAGCCGATGGGCTGTAGCGCATAACTTGACGGGGTCGCTTCACCATGTGAACACCTAAGCGTTCAGCCCACAGAGGTCGGGTATTTATGCCCTCCGCCATGCGTTTTGGACATCATCAAAGCACTGCGTCTCCCTCTGAGGGATTCTCTATAAGTTGAGGAGGACAGCACACTGCATGGAAGAGGCGACGCAAGCCTTCGTTTTCTTCTGGCTTGCCGGACTCTTCGTCCTCTCAGGTGCCATGCTGGGTTTGTTTTCCAAGGTGCCAATGCAACGTAAAGCCGGCCTTGTCATGGCTGCCGCAGGCCTTCTCTCGTTGATGGCCACGCCTTGGACTCTTTCCTTCTCTCCATCGAGCGCCTTCGGCCACTTGCTGGGCAGCCTTGCCGGGCCTGGTGTTCTTTTGGGCGTTGGATTCTATCTGATCACCTTCTCAGGTCATGTTCCCGTTGGCCAACTTTCTCCCGCCGATCGAAAAACCGGCGTTGTCATGGTCCTCGCTGGCGTGTTGTGGTTGGAGGCCATGCATTGGTGGGTGCTGACGCCCACGTATCCCGGGGAAGTCAACCGGTACTGGCTTATTTTTTGGCCGACGATGCTGTTGGGAGTGCTGGCGTGTGGAGCGGGTGCTGCAGCCCTTGTCGGGTTGGTTGGCGAGGATCGCCAGCAGGAGCAACGATTGATGCTGCTCATCACCGTGTTTTCAGGGCTCTTGTTGTTGTTGGGGGCGGCCCTTGACGGGCCCAACGTTGCCCACGAACAATTCGCAAACGAGGTCATCCTCGCAGCGGCGGACCTCTTTGGTGCAGTGGTTGGTGCTGCCATCGCCGTCCTCGTTTTCGCCCTCGTTTTAGCCGTATACGAATCTCAGCAGCCCGCTCCGAATCGACTGGCGCCTCCAACGACCGAACAACTGGCTCAGGCAAGCAAGGTCATCGCCAGCAACATCACCGGAGGTGAAGAGTCTGAGTAAGTCCAACGCACCCGTTTCCCTCTTTAGCACGGGCGTGAAGGTGATTCTCCCCTTCGTCGCTGTGCTGCTGGCCGTCATGTACCTCTCAGGGTCCACTCCTGAAGGCGCATTGGTGCGCTTTGCCAACGCTTTACTCACCTCCTTCACGCTGTTTTCGTTCATTTTACTGCTCACGTTGTTCGTTTACGGTGATGCAAGAAAACGCCCCGTTGCTCCCTTGTTTGGCATGGCCCTAAGCGTCGGGCTGGGAGCCGCCTTGACCGTGTTTTTCCTCTCTCAGGGCGAGTTGTTGATGGAGGACAACGGATCAGTTCGAGCCCAAGCCCTCTCCAACATCATTCGATTCGGTACGACCGCTGTCGGTTTTGGACTTGCGGTGATGGTGGTCGGTGGAACGTTGTTTGCAAGCCTCATGAGCGGTCCAAGGCGTACGATCCACGTTGAGGAGGAGTAAGGGGCGCCTCAAAGCCTGCCGTTGAATTCATAAGGAGGAGGTCGGTGGGCGAGTCGTTCAGGTGAGCGCATGTCCAAAGGTACACCATCCATGGGTCGACGCCAAAAGACCACCCATATCCGTTGCCGACGCTGTGGACGCAATGCATATCACAAGCAAAAGAAGGTCTGTTCATCCTGCGGCTACGGAGAAACCTCCAAAATCCGCAAATACAACTGGTCCAAGAAGACCCATCGCCCCAAAGCCTGAAGATTTCCTATCGCAACGATAAGAAGCAACCACGAATTGGTTGGATTGAGGGGAACGCATGTGCGGCATCATCGGCATTGTCGGACAACAAGGCGCGCATGTCAATCAACTCCTCTATGACGGTTTGACGGTCCTTCAACACCGTGGTCAAGACGCTGCTGGGATCTTGACCGATATCAACGGTCATTTCCGACTTCGAAAATCAAACGGCCTTGTTTCGGATGTGTTCTTCAAGCGCCACATGCTTCGCCTCCAAGGCAATGTTGGCATCGGCCACGTCCGCTACCCTACGGCCGGGTCCTCCTCTCGTGCTGAAGCTCAACCGTTCTACGTGAACTCACCGTACGGGATTGCCCTTGCACACAACGGGAACCTCACCAACGCCGAAGAACTCGGTCGTTTCCTAAGAGATGAATGCATGCGGCACATCAACACCACGAGCGATTCTGAATTGCTTCTCAACGCCCTGGCTGTTGAACTTGGTGAGCGCAGTACATCCTTGCGGATCCAAGGCGACCCTCACATGAACATCGAAACGGTGTTCGGTGCCGTCAGTGCGGTGAACCATCGAGTCCGAGGCGGATATGCTTGTGTCTCCGTCATTTCAGGCTACGGTTTGCTCGCCTTTCGCGACCCGAACGGAATCCGCCCGTTGGTCTATGGCCGGCGCGAATCCGACGGTCAAACCGAATACATCGTGGCCAGTGAAAGTGTGGCCATTACGGCGCTTGGTTTTGATATCGTGCGGGATGTTCTCCCGGGTGAGGCGATTTTCATCAGCGCTTCCGGCCACTTCTTTTCCCGTCAGTGTTCTGAGCCTGCTGCCTACACTCCTTGCATTTTCGAACACGTGTACTTTGCCCGTCCGGACTCGGTCATCGACGGCATGTCGGTCTACCAATCGCGCCTGAATCAGGGTCAACGATTGGCTGAACGCATGCTTCAATCGTGGCCCGACCACGACATCGATGTCGTCATCCCAATCCCAGATTCAGGTCGAATCGCTGCCTTGCAGATGGCCAAGGCCTTGAACCTCCCCTATCGGGAAGGGTTTGTCAAGAATCGCTATGTTGGCCGGACCTTCATCATGCCAGGTCAGGCCTTGAGGGAAAAATCGGTTCGCCGAAAACTCAACGCCATTGAGCACGAATTCCATGGCAAGAACGTGCTGTTGGTTGATGACTCTATTGTTCGGGGGACCACCAGCGCTCAAATCATCGAAATGGCAAGGGATGTTGGTGCGGCTAAGGTCTACTTTGCCTCGGCTGCACCCCCAGTTCGACACCCCAACGTCTACGGTATCGACATGCCAGCAGTGAACGAATTCATCGCCAACGGGCGAAGCATCGAGGAGATCAACGACACCATCGGCAGCGATCGATTGTTCTATCAGACGCTCGAGGATCTCATTGACGTCACTCTCCAACCCTCATCCGATGTTTCTGCCTTTGATGCCAGCTGTTTCAACGGTGAATACATCACAGGGGACATTGACGAAACCTACCTTCAGAAACTCTACGATGCCCGCAACGATGCGGCCAAGGGACAATCGCATGCCGATGACGCTGTGATTGACCTTCACAATGACGAAGCGCTGTGAGGCTCAAGAAGAGCGAGTGCTTTTCAACGACCGTTCTGACCTCATGGCATGGTCTCCACCCGCCCCGTGGTCCCGTTGCTGCGCCCCGAGGCCAAGGTGCACCACGTGGCCGTTGACGATTCGTCCGATTCCATCGCTTGGGTGGAAGGTGCCAGCACCATCCATTTGGGTCGAATCGAGCACGGCGGCCTTCTGGAGGTCACGGCGACGTTCACGACAAAGCATCGTGTGTCCTACATCGGCTTTCATCGAGAAGGCTTGCTGGTTGGCAATGACCTTGACTCGCTGATGTTCTACGACCTTGATGGCGAACTGATTGAGGTTCAAGACATCGACGGCGGTGTCCAATCCTGCCGCCTGATGGCGCTCAAGGTCGTCGTGTTGAGCGGCATGGGCGAAGTGGTGCTGGTCCAACGTGGGCGAGAAAGCGTGAATCTGTCAAAGAAACTGGGATTTGATGACGTTGTCCACGTGGAAGCTCATGGGCAACAACTGTTCATCGCCGAGCAACGTGGGACGGTGCTGACTTGCAATGAAGATACAGTGGTTTGGCGACGCCCACCACGTGGTGAACACGGCGAACGAATCACCTCCTTGGGATTGACGAAGCAAGGTCGTCTGTTTTTGACGAGAGAAGGGCATGCCCTTGTGTCAGGAGATGAGGAAGCCATTGAGTTTGAGCTTTGGGAAAATGGACGCCTGTTGGCCCGCAATGACTTACGTATGCGATTGCTTACTTTCTCTCAAGCGACATGGGGGGCCGTGCTTGGTTTTGATGATGGCACGGTTCACCGCCTTCACGAAGACGGTCGAATGGAACTCGTCCTTGAGACTGGATATGCCATCTTCGCTTGTTTGGAGCATCGTTCGGGCGTGATCGCCAGCTCCTGGTTTTACATTCACGGTGAGCACGATGAGGAACAGTGGAAAGTGGAGCATCAAGGCATGCCCCGTTTGTTGGCCGTGAATGAGCGCCATCATGGTCTGGTCTTCGCAGGGGATGACCAGAACGATTACACCGCCCCTGAGCCAATTGGGTGGATGGACCTCGAATCCCCCGTCCAAGAATTGGATGCTGCCGAATTGACGCTTTGGTTCCAAGAGGAGGCTCAGAGCGAAGGTTTGACCGCCGAGGAGCTGTACGGTGGTGAGGACGATGTCCTGCATCTCCTGACGGAGGAAGAACGCCATCAATTCCAAGCCGGTCCAGGGGCTGCGGGTCATGCATCGCTTTTAGCGGCCATGGATGAGGACGTCTCGAGCACCGAGGTGAATGTTCAACCAACCTCAGAAAATGAACTGCTCGAGGCGCTCCACGGCATCGAAGATTTGGCATTGGATGACACGGATGGGTTGATGGACGCCCTCTCCGCTCCGGTTGAAGAAGTCATTCCTCCTCGTGCCATCGCTGGCGATGACCAACGCCACACGGCTGGTGAGGTTGGTACATGTGTGGTGGTGTTGGACGGGCGTGGTTCCTATGACCCTCACGACCAAATTACACGGTGGTCTTGGTACGATGAGCGAGGCCGTGAACTTGCACAATCTGCTCAACTCAAACTCAAACTCCCCCTCGGCCAGCACAGGTTTGAGTTGCGGGTTGTTGACCGTCAGGGTGCGTGGACCACCGATGCATTGGTGGTTCATATCGTGGATGGCTCAACCTCATGAAGGGGGCCGGCCTCCCCGTGGCATGGCCCTTCGGGAACCTTGGATTGAACATTTTTTTGTGGGTCCTCTCCAGATGCGTTGCTCCGTGGTCACGGATCCAGCGAGCGGCGACACCATCATCATTGACGGTGGTGATGAGCCACAACGAATCATCGAATGGATTGACGCCTTTTCTGGCCCCGGTCCAAATTGGACCACCGGACCGGAAAACGCCACAGCGGCCCGTGAACGCGACTTGCCACCCCGTCGCGTCGTGGCCTTGGTGAACACGCATGCACACTTTGACCACAGCGGCTTTATCCCAGCGCTCAAAGCGCATTACGACGTGGATTGGTACCTTCATCCAGATGACAATTTCCTCCAAACCCTCGCCCAAGCCTCGGGTCGGCGTTATGGTCTTTCACTGCCTGAACCAGCCGTTGCTGACCTACCTTTTGAAGCAGGTAAAAACTACACATTCGGCACCATCGAACTCAGCGTTCTCCACACGCCCGGACATACGCTTGGTGGATGTTGTTTGTTGGTTCAAGTTGAAAACGGTCCGGACCACGTGTTTGTGGGTGATACCTTGTTTGCTGGTTCTGTTGGTCGGACCGACATCGCCAACTCCGGCGGGGATTTTGATCTCCTCGCCAACTCCATTCACACCCAATTGTGGCCATTGGATGAGGACACCATCGTGCATCCTGGTCACGGCCCCCTCACGACGATTGGTCATGAGAAGCGAACCAATCCATTTGTGGGCGAACCTGCTGGCGCAGGTGGGACCTACGGCTTTGGAAAATACGCTTGATCAACCCATCATGCCTTTGAGGCTCTCGTGAAGCACAGGGAGCGCTTCTTCCCAGGTGGCCACGATTCCGTAGTCGGCGTGTTGGAAGATGGGCGCGTCGGCATCCTTGTTGATGGCGACGATGTACTTCGAAGAACGCATGCCAGCCAAGTGTTGAATGGCACCTGAAATCCCAACAGCGATGTACAAGTTGGGGTTGACGGTTTTCCCGGTTTGGCCGACCTGCATGGAGTGGGGAATGGCTTCCCACGTGTCCACGGCGGCTCGAGAGGCTCCAACTGCTGCTCCAATGGTGTCGGCAATGGCTTCGAGGTGGGTGAAGTTATCTGGTGAGCCCATGCCACGGCCGCCAGAGATGATGATGTTGGCTTCTGCGACATCAAGACGCTCGGAGGCTCTGGCCATGAATTCCTGGACCGAGGTTGCAACGTTCCCGTCCGTGTCGATAACGGACACATCTGTTGCACCACCCGAGGCCGGTGCGAAGACATTGGATCGAACCGAAACAACCACATCGCCGCTGGCAGATACGGTTTGCATGGCTTTGCCGCTGTAGACCGGGGAGGTGATTGTTCCACCCTCAATTTTCACAGCGTCTTGAACCACCGACAGGTTTCGCCGTGCTGCAAGGCGTGCAGCGAGGTCTTTGGATTGTGGACTGGCACCCGTGATGATGGTTCCTTGTGGGACCACGGCATCGAGAGCCTCTGCCCATCCGCCCGCATCGTAGTGAGCGAAGGCGCTCGCCTTGGCGGCGATGATGTTGCTTGCTCCCATGCCGGCAGCGCCGCTGGCATGGCCAGCATCCGTGCACGGCACGACGAGGGTTGGTTCTCCGCCGAAGGTTTTCGCAGCACTGACGAGTTCAGCGGTGCTTGGGTGGACGGCGTTGTTGTTCATTTCTGCAATTACGATGGTTTGTGTCATGGAATCACCTCAAAGGACATTGGCTTCGTCTCGAAGGAGTTGTGCAACTTCAGCTGCGGCGGCACCGCCTTCGTAGCTCTTCCCTGCTGGCTTGGCGGGTGGAAGGGCATGGTTAACGACCGAGACCGTGGAAGCAGGTGCTGCTATAGAATGAACATCAACGCTGGCTTTCTTCGCCTGCATGATGCCCTTGACATTTGGTTTTCGGACTTTGAAATCACCCTTGTCGCACGACACCACGGCGGGGAGCGGGACGCTGATCTGGGCGTTGCCGCCACCGCTTGGCATCACGACGCTGACACCGCCGTCAAAGGTGGCGCCAATGATGTTGGACACGGAGGCCCAGCCCATGCGCTCGGCGAGACCAGGCCCCGTTGAGCCAGCACCGGTATCGGCTGCTGATTTTCCGCAATACACCACTTCGCCGCCGAGGTCGGCAACGGCTTGGGCGATGACGGACTGGAGGGCATTGGAGTCCATTTCACCTTCCGCATCGACCCGAACGATGTGGTCAACGCCGATGGCTTTGGCGTCCTTCAGAATTTTTTCTGCGCCGGCGCCGCCGACGGTCAGCGCTGTGACTTCTCCCCCAGCTGCTTCTTTGTGCTTGAGGGCCGTCTCGACGGCAAATTCGTCGTAGGGACTCATGACCATTTTGACGCTGGAAAGGTCCACGCGGTCGCCGTTGACGACAATCTTTGCGTTGGTGTCGGGGACTTGCTTGACGAGAACGATAATGTTGGGCATGAGCATTCACTCCATTTCTTAGTTTTGCGACCGAGACTCAATTCATGAACCTTGCCACTTCACCGCATGACGGCCCTTGCTGGGCGCGACTCGCTTGTTGGCGCAGGGTAATATTATCTACCGCCCCACCAGCGGGAAAACTCCATGTCCCCACCAAAGAACGTCAAGATTGACCCTGAAGAACAAGCAGCCCTTCGAGAATGGAAGAAGCTCATCGTTGGCCACTACAAAGATGACATCGCTCGTCTCCAAGGAATGGAGGACAGCGTCCACGGGTTCCATATTGAACACCACCTCCTCGACGCACAACCCACCTTGCGACACATGTTTCATGAAAATCCTGTACGAGCTCTTGAGTTTGGCCACCGCATCATGCGTGAGCAGTTTGATGCCAACAAAATTCCGACACGTCCAGTGATTCGAGTGGTGGGGCTCTCCGAAAATTACCTGAATCGTGTCGATGAACTCCGAATGCGCGACCGAAACGACCTCGTTTGCCTCGATGTCAGGATCAACGATGTATCCCAGTCGTACGGTTGGCTGAAACAGGCCAAGTACGAATGCCTTGATTGCGGTATGGTCACCGCGGTTGACCAGCGACGTGCCAGGGAACGAGAGAGCCCCCGTGTGTGCAGGGCTTGTTTGGACAAGGTGTTCGCCGACATGGAAACCAAGGACCTCCCCATGGGCATGTTCCATCCTCGTCCTAACTTCCGAATGCTCACGGAGGAGTGCACCTATGAGGACGTGCAAGACATCAGCATGAGCCAGATCACCTACAACAGCGAGCATCGCCTCATCAATTGTTCAACTCGAAACAAAATCGTGGGAACCGTCGCTGACGATTTGGTGGACGCCATCAAAGCCTCGGCGTATCTACGAATCAACGGCATCGTACGTGTGCAGCCCGTCCCCGATCGAAATTTTGCCAAGGACACTCGCCGTTTGTTGTCCATCGACATCTTGAGCGTCGAGGAACTGCCCGTGAGAGATTGAAATCAGCCCTTCATGAGGGCCGTGACCTCTTCCAATGTCTTGGGATGAGCTTCAAAGTGGTTCGCCACCGCTTCAAGGCCCCTCGCAAGGCCGTCTGCAACACCAAACTTCGCATCGAGGGGATGAAGCGTGCCGTCCATCACCGCAGCGCGAAAGGCGTCAAGGTCCGTCCACGTGCTCGGCTCGCCAAATTTGGGGTTGGGGGTGACGACAATTTCTCCAAACTCCGGGAGGAGGATGTGTTCGGCCAATTCGTAGACCGGGGATTGCGGGTCGTCGGGCGAGATGTAGGCCTTGCGCATCTTCTTTCGAATCTGGTCATGCGTATCATGGAGAAGAAGAGCACCGTTGGGGTCGGATTTTGACATCTTATGGTCAAAGGATTCCATACGAGAGCCGGAGGCCTTCAATGAGGAGATAATGGGTGTATGGAGGCAGGTCGCCTTGGCCCAACCGTATTTTGAGGCGACGTCTCGCATGAACATGTGCGCTTTGCGCTGGTCCATGCCGCCGATGGCGATGTCAATGTCCATCTCAAAGATATCCGCTGCCTGCATGGCTGGGTAATAGAATTTTGAAAGATCGTGGTCGGAGGAGGCCTCATCTCGTCCCATGATGGTGAACGTTTTGCGAACCATGGCCAAGGTGGCACCCTTGGAGCAACGCAGCACACGAGCCCAGTAGTCGCTGGATTCCATCAGTTCCGAGGCCCACTTGAATTGCAACTCACCGGGGCCTTCACCCTCAGGTGGGTGGTTGAGCAGTGCTCGGAAGGTTTCCTGCATGTAAACCGCGGTTGTTTGAATCGCATCCATATCACCGTTGAATTTGTCGTTGACCCAGGCATGCCAGTCAGCGAGAAACACCATCACGTTGGCGTTGGCATCAAGCATCCGTCGCAGTTGGAGCGCGAGAACCTTCCAGCCAATGTGAGCTTTTCCGCTTGGCTCAAAGCCGACATAGCAACGCAACACACCGTCGCCACCGTGCGAGGTGCCGTTGTGAAGGGCCTCGATGAGGTGTTCTACGCCGACGACTTCCTCGACTTCGCCAACCATGGTGTGAAGGCGGTGTTTACCGTCCTCATTCAGGCCTGCATAACCGTCTTTGGAAGCCAGCAAGGTGGGAATGTCTTGCGTGGGGGCCATGCAACCGCCTCAAAACAACTTGTCCAGTTTTTTGACCTGGGTCTCGGAGGGCGGTGTACCAGCTTCGATCATCGCTTCAAGCTCCGCAATCAATTGATTCGCCTTTTCGATGGTTGCTTGGTCGAGGTTTTTCATGAGTTCCATTGCTTTGTGGGCCATCTTGATGGAAGATTTGGCTTTGGAGAACTTCTTGGCTTCCTCTTTTGCTTTGTCGCCCCGCTGTTTTGCGCTGTAGCCCGTGGCCTCATCAAGGAATCCAGACCATCGCTTTCGGGATTCCATGGCTTGTTCTTGACCACCATCGCTGTCGAGGAATTCGGCCAAATCTCCGCCTTTGAGTTGCACCACATCAACGGCCAATTTGCCCGTGGTGTCGTAGGAGCCTTTGACGCTGACCAGCAAGCCATAGGAGCCGGTGAAGACGCCATCAGCATCCACGTTGATGTTCTCAAAATAATTCGTGGCTAACTTTGCTAGGCCGGCGTTTCCACCGAGTGATTTTACCAGGCCACGCTTGACTGCAAATCGCTCCATGGCGTAGGCAACGGCCAGCGTCTCATAAGGCCACCGTCTCCGAAGGTTGTGGAGGGGCTGACCATGGGAGATGTTTTGATGCGTGGTCGGCTCGGTTTGCCATGCGACGCGCCGCTTGGTTAGCCGTTGGCCTCGTTTTGCTGATGTTGGCACCGGCCGCTACAAGTGAAATGGTCAGCCGCATTGAATTGAAGGACGCCGGGGTTCTTGGCGAAACCGACCTCGGCATCACTGTAGGGGAAGTCTCGCCCGATGGCATGGACGTCCTCTTGGGTGGCATGAACGGCTTCGCCCGCCTCCTCTCAGCAGACAAAGCGGACAATCGAGCCCTCGACGTTGAGCTCGTCACAGGCCGCAATTCGACCGTGCACGACATCGCCTGGCATCCCCGGGGAAACACGGCCTTGTTGGTGGGCGATAATGGAATGGCCATGCGATACGATACCTACGACCACAGCATCACCTACGTCAACGGAACCTTCAGCGTGCTTGGGTTTGATTTGACGGCGGTGAAATGGCGACCAGCCGGTGATTTTGCCTATGTGGCCTCCTCTTCAGGCGAGGTGTGGAAGTTTGCTGAACACACAGGTTTCGAGCAACTCGACAATCACGGGCAAAGCACGGTCACGGACATTGATTGCCATCCAAATTACAATGTTTGCATCCTTTCTTCCTTGGATGAAGGCATGGCGGTGATCGACGAAGCACATGCCATTGCTTGGCTTCCTCAAACCGCTGCTGAAACATGGGTTGGAATTGATTGCTCCAGTGCCATCCTAAACGAATGCGTTGGTTTTGCCAGCGGTTTGATGAGCAAGGTGATTCGCATCAATACCCTTGACGCACGGTCATCAACCGTCGAGGAAGGTATACCGTGGAGCCTACCGAACGGCGAATTTATTGGAGATTCTCGAGGCGATGGTGGCACGACACTCGTGCATTTGGCCCCGCTCGGCTTGGTTCGGTACACGCCCATGACGGGGGAAGCCTTCTCCGTCTTGGTCCCAGAGGATGCTGCCTCGTGGGACGCAGTGGTGGCTGGACGAGGTTTGGCTGTGGTGTGGGAGACCACTCGACACAACGGTTTCATGATCACTGATTTCGGAAACATCATCGAATTTTCACCCGCCGTAGAGGAAGTGGAGACCAGCATCATCGATGTGCTCGTGCTAGGTGCAGTGGCGGTTTCGGTCCCCGGCGTCATCCTCGGTCTCATCTACATGAACAGTCCTTGGATGCAGCGAAAGTACCGCGAATGGCGGTTTGGGAAGAAATGACCTCCTGCTTTCTATCAACCGAGGGGACATGTTGATGAAGCACCCGCGTGGCCACTGACATGAGGGTAGTTCATGGAGCCGTTTGAAGGACTGGACTTTTACGACATTGAAAGCCTCCTCACCGAGGAAGAAATCATGGTTCGCGACATGGTTCGCGAGTGGGTTGACGAGGCCGTCATCCCCAAAATTGAGCAGGCGTGTGAAGAAGGCGTTTTCCTTGATGAATGGCGAGTCGCTCTGGGTGAAATGGGTGTGTTGGGCGCCCCGCTGAAGGGCTATGGCTGTCCAGGTCTGTCCTACGTTGCTTACGGCCTCATCTGTCAGGAACTGGAGCGGGGTGACAGCGGCCTGCGGTCGTTTGCCTCCGTTCAAGGCTCCCTTGCCATGTATCCCATCTGGGACTTTGGTACCGAGGAGCAGAAGGAAAAGTACCTCCCAAAGATGGCCTCCGGTGAATGGGTCGGCTGTTTCGGTTTGACAGAGCCCGATTATGGTTCGAACCCAGGTGACATGGTCACCAAGGCCGAGGACAAAGGCGACCACTACCTTCTCAACGGCGCCAAGATGTGGATCACCAACGGAACCATCGCAGATGTCGCCGTGGTGTGGGCCAAACTCGACGGGGTCATTCGAGGTTTCATCGTCGAGAAAGGCGACGAGGGTTTCAGTGCCCCTGAGATGAAAGGGAAGCATTCCTTGAAGGCCAGCATCACCAGTGAACTTGTTTTCCAAGACTGCAAGATTCCCAAAGACCGCATGTTGCCAGGCGTCAAGGGTCTACGCGGCCCCTTTTCCTGCTTGAATAACGCTCGCTACGGTATCTCTTGGGGTGCCTTGGGCTCGGCCATGGCTTGTTTCCACAGCGCCAAAACCTACGCCATGTCCCGTATTCAATTCGACCACCCCATCGCCTCGTATCAACTCGTTCAGAACAAGCTGGCTTGGATGCTGAGAGAGATCACCAAAGGACAGTTGTTGGCTTACCACTTGGGCAAAAAGAAAGACGACGGCTCGTGGTTCCCCGAGCAAATTTCTCTGGCCAAGATGAACAACGTTGACATCGCCCTCGAGATTGCACGGGTGTCTCGAGACATTCACGGCGCCAACGGCATTCTTGACGAATACCCCGTCATGCGCCACATGGCGAATTTAGAGTCGGTAAAAACTTACGAAGGCACCCATGACATTCACAACCTCATTTTGGGTCGCTACATCACAGGTATCCAAGCCTTCACGCGCCAAGCTTGATGCTCGGTGTGTGCTGACCTTCGATCGGCGATGATGGCCCTGAACGAGAGCGTTTTGACGAACTCCGGCACAAAGGAATGGATTGATTCATCCTTCGGGGTGGCTGAATGCGTCGCGCAGGGCGATGAGCGGTCTTGGTTGAGGTGCGTCTCAGACACTTGGCAACAAGCCGACTCGGGCTAAACCAGCCCAAACGGGGTCGAGGAAGGCAGGAAGGAATCGATGGCGTAGGTAAACGGCCGCAGCCAGTGAGATTTTCTGGAATTTGTTGAGTTTGACTCGGGTGGTGAACACGTCTCCCTGCTGCTTTTCGATTTGACGGAGAATCTTGTCGTAAAAGGCGATCATGGCCGCTGGGGAATAGCGTGTTCGGCGTGGCAGGAGCGGGAGCAGTGCGCGTGCTTCCTCAAGGTAGGTTCGTGCTCGAGCAGCATAGTGCCGGCAGTAGGGTTCCCAATGCTTGTTGAGAACGATGGTGCCGCCGAGTTCACCCTCGGTCATGCCGTTTCGCTCCAGTTCGTTCAGCGGGAGATAGACACGGTCGCGCTGGATGTCCTCGCCGACATCTCGCAGGACATTCGTCAATTGCATGAAAATCCCCCACGACTCGGCGTACTTTCTGGCCATGGGGTTGTCGTAGCCGTAGACCTCGATGCACATCAGGCCCACAACAGAGGCGACTCTGTAGCAGTAGACGTAGAGCTCATCAAACGTGCGATAGCGGTTGTTATAGAGATCGTCTTCCATCCCAGAAATCAAATCGTCAAACACATCTCGTGGGATGTTGTAGCGTCGGACCGTGTCCTTAAGGGCCAAAAACACAGGGTCGGTGGAGTGCACATCGCCGTAGCAAGTGGAGAGTTTCTTGCGGAAGAAGAAGAGTTGCGTGATCTTGTTGAGATATGCTTCCTCATCAAGGATGGTTCCACGGTCTTGGAGTGATTCCAATTGATTTCTGTACGCCGTTGCTTCGGGGTCAAGTTCGCCTCTGCTCCCTGGGAAGCGGTCCGACCAATCGCCGTCGGCAATGTCGTCGGCTCGACGACAGAAGGCGTAAATGGCGCACATGGCCAGGCGCTGTTCTTCTGGAAGGTACTTGAACGAGTGATAGAAATTTCCTGCTTCCCGCATGGTCAACTCTTCGCAGTAGCGATAGGCAAGTTTGTGGAGTTCGGCCGGTGGTTTCTCCGACCAAATCGGGGCATCAAGGTGGGCAAATGGGTCGACCAACTCGTCGGTTTCCCCGACAATTCCAATGAACGAGGCCCCTTCTCGCAGGGCTTCCATGGCGGTGACGCTAACGGCCTTGACGGCGTCCCGGGCGAGGGTGACGCCAGCACGAAGGCGGTCAAGTGTGGTGGGGGGGCGGACATCGTTGTCGCCGGCACGGCTCGCAGCATTCCCCTTGAGCGGGAAGAGCAAATCGAGCGGTTTGCGGCGTTCCAGCATCCTAACCAGACAGGCCTCGCATCCTTTGTTTATGAGCCCTCGCCTTGAGAGTGCGTACCAAAAGAAGAATTCAAAATGAAGTAAGCAGAAGTTTACTTCATTAAAATAATCTATAGATTAGGTGACTTATCTTTGTTCTTTTCAAGTAACCTTCGAACTCCCCCGGGAATCAGCAGCGCACGCAACAATTTGCGAGCGTAGGTTTTCATCTCTTCTCGGGTCACTTTGATTCGTTCGTCTGAATTGAGAATGTTGCCCTCTCTCAACAACGTGACCGTACGTTGGCCAACCAAAACCGGAAGCATGCATGAGGCCTTCAATCGGAACTGGGTTTCGGGGATCATCCGGATATAGGCGGTCGCAGCTTCGAGGTGTTCATTGGTCAGGTCGAGGTATCGGTCGTACAAGGGTCGGAAGGTGGCAAGGTTGCTCTCATCGAGGAGGTCGCTCGGGGTCAAGCCGACCCCTGCCAGTGCTTCTTCAGGAATGTAGCATCGTCCGAAACGAAGGTCTTCGGGAATGTCGCGTAGGATGTTGATCATCTGCAACGCCTTTCCGAATCGAATTCCATGTTCCATGAACAACGCTTCGTCCTCGGGAGAGAGGCTCATCAGATGAGCGAGCGACATCTTGGTCCAAAAGACGCCGACACAGCCAGCGACCCGGAAGGTGTAGTCGTCCAATTCTTTGTCCGTGGGGAGGGCAGAGATGATGCCACCTTCGTTGGCCGGCCCAAACCGTTCCAAATCCAGAATTTGTCCACCGACGATAACGTCAAGGCACTCAAGCATACGGGTTTGGTCCTCGCTGCTGTAGGTTTCAAGGCCTTCAACCACCATCGGCACGTTTCGAAGAAGTTCGGCTTCATGTTCGTTGGCTTGCAGGGCTGCCAATTCAGAAAAATCCGGAAGGGTTGTGGCGTTTCCTTGAACGGCATCGTTGTACTGTTTGAGGTGTTGAAGGAGCATCTCGGTATCGCCAGTCTTTGAATCAGCAATGGTATCGGCAACCCTTGCCAACAGGTAAAGAAGGCCAATCTGCCCACGGGTTTTCTTCGGGAGATACTTCAGCGTCGGGTAAAACGACCGGGAGGTTGTTTCAAGCAACCTGTCAATTTTTTCGTTCACCAACACCGGCATGCATTCTCCCTCCGATGCTTCCATCGTTGCTCCCGCCATGAAGATATGGATGGTCGGTTGCCGTCGGCTGACATATCGGTCGCAGGAGGCCATGGCGGGTGTTCAACTCGTCGCAACCCTTTAGGGAGGGTGGCTTAACCAGACTTTTGAAGGGGAGCGTCATGAACTGCAATTCCTGTGGCGCTCAAATTCCTGCCGATAGCATGTTCTGTACGGAATGCGGTGCTCGACAAGATGTTTCGGCTTCCAGCGGATTTGCACCTCCGCCCTCACAACCCATGCAACCCAACCAAGGCATGCCTCCCGCCTCAAACATCCCACCGTTCCCTCAACAACAGCGCACCTTTGATCCTGTTTCTGGTCAAGCCCAGCGCCTGCAACAGGAGAACAACATGCAGCAGATGGGGCAGGTTCAGCCCGACATGCTTCAGGGCATGGCCCAAGGCTTGCATCAGCAACAGAACCTTCCTCCCGGCACGTACCCACAACAACCAGTTCAGGGTGGGATTCCCCCCAACCAATTCCCCCCCAACCAATTCCCGCCGCAACAAGGCAACGTCATGCCAGGGATGGCTCAAGCCCCCCGCAATGATCTGCCGAACCTGCAACGCGGCCCCTCCATCGCCAGCGGCGCCGTGCCCAACACCGGCAATGTTTCACCGTTGGCTGCAGGTGGGACTAAAATTGCTCATAACCCGGCAAATTCGCCCACCGACGCCATGGTGAACCGTCTGGCTGAGGCGGAGCGTGCCGTCAAAGACGAACGCCGAAGCCAATGGCTTTCAATGAATCAATCGCCGGCCTCTTCCGTGTTGGCCAATCTTGGCGGAGGTGAATTGCCTGCCCACCTGCGCAGCGGTTCCGACAGCGGCAATGCTGCTGCTGAAATCATGGCAGGGGCCCTTAACTCCTCTGCCAAGGATGCACCCAACGATGCCCTGTTGCGCCGTATATCTGAGGTTGCTGTCCGACGAGTGGCCCGTAAGCGAGGTGTCGCGGTTGAGGCGCCTCAAACCAAGCTTGAGGACGATCAATTCATGGTGAACATCACTTACATTGACGACGGTCGTGTGTTGGACTCACCCGAAGACCTGACCCAAGCGTTCGAGCAAGCGATTCAAACCGAACTTGCGCTGAAAGGCTACGATTTGTCCTGCGCCATCACCATGTTCCGTTCCAAAGACGGTGCCACCGAGAAACTCGGCGGTGGAGGCGATGAAGAGGACATGTTTGCCTGTGAAATCTGCGACGGCCTGGTGAAGGAGAGCGATTCTGAATGCCCGCATTGTGGGGCTGTCTTCGAGGATGAAGGGGATGAAGAAGTGGAAGCATCTGCCCCTGCGCCCTCCCGGTCCGGCCCTCCCGGTCCAAAGAAGGCTGGTCCTCCCGGTCCAAAGAAGGGCGGTCCTCCTGGCGGCCCGAAGAAGGGCGGTGGTCCTCCTGGTCCGAAGAAGAGCGGTGGCCCTCCTGGTCCGAAGAAGAGCGGTCCTCCCGGCGGCCCGAAGAAAGGCGGCCCTGGCGGCCCTCCCGGCCCCAAGAAGAGCGGTCCTCCCGGCGGCCCGAAGAAAGGCGGCCCT
>JBMSEL010000024.1:0-27522 GCA_049412325.1 Candidatus Poseidonia sp. | reverse complement strand
GAAAACATTCCTTCAAAAGGCGGAAGCGCGGGCTTGAGACCATGAGCCGTCGCTACGACCGCATCGCAGCGTGGCTCCTGCCCCGCAAGCGTGGCGCCCACATCGCCGTGGTGCTGCTCACGCTGCTGATGATTCCCGGTGCGATGACAGCCCTCCAGCCCATCGATATGGAATCCTACGAGATGGAATCGCCGGAGTTGACGGCGCAGACCCTCGTCAACGAGGAGTTCCCGAATTCGGAGATCATCCTCGGCTTCCTCGTTTCAGCGCGCAACCCTGATGTCGTCCCCTCCGTGGAGGACTGGCAACCCGTGCCCCGCATGGCCGATGGTTCCCCCGATTATGCCTCGCTGCCCCACCCCTCGGAAATGGTTCCCGCTGGTGAGCCGTGGGCGGGGGTTGATGCTCCGACCGGCGGCATCCTCAACCTGACCGTGTTGCAGGAGTTGGACACCAAACTCAACCTCGTGCTTGAGCATCCACTTGCCCCTGCGCTCAAGCCGCTGGTGAACGACGTGACCGGACATCAGTCCAACGGTGCTATCTCGCTCTCAGACCACTTCCGTGGCTTCATGAACAACACCTCCATTCTCACCCAGCCCGGCCTGACAACGCTGGGCGTCGTCACCGAACCACCGACGAACTGGACGGACTGTTTCCCGCTCGACTGTTTGGAATTTGACGACGCCAACATCACCCAGGCCCACATCGACATGGCGGCCGCCCGCATGGCCGAGGCCTCGAACAACAACTTCCTCCGCTGGCTCTCCCTTGACCGCGGCTTCAAGGCCGACTACACCGCCCATCAAGAGGGGCCAATCTACGGAAAATTGCTTTCCAACGGGACGTGGGAAGGGGCGCTGTGGGGCAAAGGGCGCTGGACCGGTTCTTCCACCTGGCTGCTGGTTCAACTCGACAGCACCAAACTGCAAGAGATGGGTTGGGAAGTCGTTTGGAAGGACGCTCACCAAGAAAAGCAGGTGCAGTTCACCGACGAAGGCTTCCGAGTGGGCGGCTACCGTCTGGCAGACGGGCAGTTGGTGCTTCACCCACCGCAGTACACCGAAGACACCTGTTTGGAACTTCAAGCCGAAGGGGCCGGTTGCGCCACCGAATGGAGCTACATGGACCTTGAAGGCCACCTGCGCTCCCACGACCGTACCACCGTCACCCTGCTCTTGGGTCAAGGCGTCAACGTGGAAGTGAATCGAGAACTCCAGTCCAGTGCGGGTCTCATCGCCATGATGGGGCTGGCCATCGTCGTGCTGCTCTACGTCAGCCTGCGCCGCTGGTCGGATGTCGCCATCGTCATGTTCGCGCTGGGCGCCGCCCTGTTGTGGATGCAGGGGCTCATCGGCCACTTCGCCAACATCACCGGATGGTTTGGATTAAGCCTCATCGCCCGGTCGCAATTCTCGAACCTACTGCCCATCCTTGTGCTGGCGCTCGGCATTGACGATTCGCTGCATGCGCTGCATCGCTACAAGGAAGAGCGAGCCAACGGCAAGACCTCGGAAGAAGCCGGTAGCATCACCGTGTCCCGTGTCGGCCGGGCCATCACCCTCACGTCGCTGACGACCATGTCGGCTTTTGCCGCCAACCTGTTCAGTGATATCGCTGCCCTCCGTTCGTTCGGTATTGAAGCGGCGCTGGGCGTGCTGGCGGCCTTCATCCTTACCGGGTTGTGGGCGCCACTGATTCGGGTCAGCGTGGACGACTGGTTGGAGGCTCGCAAGAACAAGCAAGAACAGGGCGAGGTCAAATCGCTGGTCAACCCCGACTGGCTCAAGCAAGTGACGCACGGCTCGGGCCAGCGAAGAACGGCCGCCGTCATCGCCCTCATCGCCGTGCTGGTCACCGTGCCCGCCGCCGTGGGCATGGCCAGTTTGGAAGGCGACTTTGCCGTGGAAGATTTCCTCGACGAGCGTTCAGATTTCGCCATTGGCGTGGACGAAATCGCCGAGCGGTTCGCCGACGAGGGTGAGCCGGCGAACCTGCTGATTCTGGGCGATGTGCTCGACCCGAGGGTGTTTGCCGCCATCGACGAATTCCGCCAAGAAATGGACGCGCTGCCCGAAGGTGTACCGGACAAGATCACCCGTCAACCCGACGGCACCATCGACATCCTCGCCCTCGACGAAATGGTGTTCGCCGCCCAAGGCAGCCTCGTCCTTGACAGCACGCCGTTTGAAGCGGCCGGCTGGCAGCCTGAGGTGGACGGCTTTGGCATGAACTGTTCACTGGCCGGCAACGGACCGCTGGTGGACACCACCGACCGCGAGTGTCTGGCCTTCTTCTACGGCTTCTTGTCCCTCTACGGCGTGCCCGGCGTCGGTCCGATTCCTGACATCCCCGCCAGCATCGTTCAACTCTACATCATGCCCGTGGTCGACCTCGACCCTGACCGGCCGTGGCTTGACGTGAACGGCGAAGATGCCGCCTACAACATGATGCAGATTCGCTTTGGCATGACCCAGCCCGAGGACTTCCCCGGCATGCAGGGCGGCGTGGCTGAAGTCTGGCGAGATTTGGAGGTCTTCACCAACCTGTCCAGTGGCACTTACGAAGCAGAAGGCGAAGAAGAAGAGGACAAACCACTGACCTGGGTCATGTTGACCGGTCGCCCCATCACCCGATACACAGCCTCCACGGCGATGCAGGACGAGATGCAATCTTCGCTCATCCTCGGCTCGGTGTTTGTTCTCGGTTCCCTGACCATCGGCTTCCGCTCGCCCAAACAGGCCGTGGTCACCTTTGTCCCAATTTTCCTTGTCGTCGTGTGGCTCTACGGCCTGATGTACGTGGCCGGCGCTTCGCTCAACATCGTCACCGTCACCATCGCAACCATTTCGTTGGGCGTGGGCATCGACTACTGCATTCACGTGACTGAACGGTATCGGGAAGGCAGAGAAAACGGCGAATCCCACAACGACGCCCTCGCTGCGGTGGGCGGTGCGTGCGGTTTGGCTTTGCTCGGCTCGGCCACCTCAGACATAGCCGGCTTCCTCGTCATCGCCCTCTCCCCGATGGGGCTGTTCGCCAACTTCGGTATCTTCTCAGCGGCGATGATCGCCCTCTCCTTGTTTGCCAGCCTCGTGCTGACCACCGCTGCCCTCGGCCTGATCAGCTCGCCTGCCGATAAAGACCCCGGTCTCGACCTTGCTTCAGTCACGGCGGCAAAGGGAGCGGGAGATTCGACGACCTCAACTGACGAAGAGGCCTGAAATCGGAGAAAACATCATCAAACATCCGAGCCAAGACATCGCCGATGTCAGCCGCTCAAGACTACTACAATCAGGTACTCGGCATGGGCCATTCGCCCGAAAACGCCCTCGCTTACACCCGCCAACACTACCCCGATTTCGTCCCTGGTGTGGCAGCACCTGTGGCGGCGCCCGTGGTGGCTCCCGTCTCGCAACAAGCCGTTCCAGCGGTTCAGCCCGTGGCTCAACCAGCCGTTGCTGCTGCTCCCGTAGCGGCCGCACCAGTGGCTACTGCTCCTGCCGTGGGGGCACCGATGGGGGCGCAGGCCGCCTACGCGCCGATGGCGACCACGCCGCTGCCCGCCGGCGGTACAACGCCGATGATGTGGGCCGCCGTGGGTTGCATCGTGTTCGCCCTGATGCTGTCGTTGGCCGGCCAATTCAGTCATTCGTGGATTGTCAACAACGAGGAAGGTTCTGAGGGATTGAGCGCTGGTCTGACCACGATTCGGTACGATTGTTCCCAAAGCGAGACAACGCCGGGGAGTTCGCTGACCAAGCAGGATGTGATCGATCAGTGCAAGTTGTTCACTTACGGGTTACTCGCCGAGGACATGGAAGCTGCGGCAGCAGAAAACAACACGGCCGACGACATCGACGATGTCATCGTGGGGAACTACGAAGATTATTGCGACAACACCTACGCCTTCGCCTCCGCCTTTGCCATGGGCAACGAGACCGTGTTGGCCGACTTGGCTGAGACTCGGGACACCTGTCTCGAAACGCCCGCTGCGGGTTCAACCGGTGGCCTCGTCCTCTGGCTGGGCTCCATTGGCGCCCTGCTGGGCACCCTCATGTTGAGTGCCGGCTCCATCGGTTCCAGCCTGCCCGCACAGGCCGAGAAGCACGGCAAGTGGGCCGGTATGGCTGCTGGCGTGCTGATGCTTCTGGCCGTGTTGGTGTGGTGGCTTCTGCTGCCCGACACCGACACCGACACCAGCGCCGGCATGGGCGTGTGGATGACCGTGTTGGGCGGTGTGCTCGCCATCGTGGCCGGCGTGTTGGCCTTCATGGACCAGAAGTGAGCCAACCTGCATCGGTGACTTCATCAAGGATTGAGCCTGCGCTCTGCGTGCCGTCTTTGGGGTTGGCCCCGGGAAGGTGGTGGCGACATGGCAGGCAACGAACCCGAAACGGCCGAAGACATCGACGACGATGAAGACGAGTGGATGAAGTACGCCAACGCTGGCTTTGGTGAAACCGACTATTCCCTCTGGGATGATGTCGAACCGGCGGAAGAAGACGAAGCCCACCAGCAAGAAGTGGCCATGCAACTCGGGACCCACGTAGAAGAAATTCCTCGAGCCCCCCGCCCAGCCGGACTCAAGCATCTGGTTCGCCAAGGCACCTGCGATGCCTGCTTGGGTCGCGTCGGTGGAAAGCGCACCTACGGCCAGACACTCGAAGAGGCTGGCCAAGGCATTCGAGCGTCGGTGGTGGAACAAGATTCGCACCTGAACAACATTCGGGAAGACGAGCCTTTGTGTCCCTTCTGCGAGAACCTCTTTGAGGAAGTGGACTTGCTCGCCGACATCATTTTCGACGCCCTCGAACCCTACGACCTCAGTCGTTTGCAACTCGGTGCACGCTTCCCCAAAGACCAGATGGAAGAAGAGGAAAAAATGCGCAAGCGCCTCGGCGCTGGCGGTTCTGACCCCCTGAAGTCATCCCTGGTCGACGAGATCGGCAAGCGCCTGAACGACCGACTGGAGGGGGTGACCTTGGTCAGCGACAAGCCAGACGTACTGGCGCTTATCGACGTGCTCACCCTCACGGTGGAATTGGATATTCGGGCCGTTTACGTCTACGGCCGCTACCGGAAACTCGAGCGTGGCATCCCCCAAACCCGCTGGCCATGCCGAGCCTGCAAGGGGCGAGGATGCGAGCGATGCGACCAGACCGGACTGCAGTACGAAAAGAGCGTTCAAGACCTGGTGGGCAACCCGATGCTGGAGATTTTCGGTGGGACCGAACACGCCTTCCACGGCATGGGCCGAGAGGACATTGACGTGCGCTGTTTAGGCCGAGGACGACCCTTTGTGCTCGAAGTGAAGGAGCCAAAGAAGCGCAGTTTTAACGCTGAGAAATTGGCCGAAATCATCAACGAAGCGGCCCAAGGTTCGGTGGAGGTGTCCTCCATTCGACCCTCCACCCGCAGCGAAGTGGTTCGTATCAAGGACACACCCGCCGAGAAATCCTACACGATTCGCTTCACGCTCGAGCCGATGAACGAAGCCGAATACGCTGTGCTGACCGCTCCGGTGGACATGACCAAGGAGGACGTCCAAAACCGAAGCAAGAAGCGACGTCGACAGCATCGTGGCGACAAAGGGGCTGACCGCACCAAGCCGCTGGAGACCACCATCGAGGTGCCACCCAGCGGACCCAGCGAAGCCGAATTGAAGGCGATGAAGAAGCCGGAACTCGTGGCGCTGGCCGAGACGCACGGGCTGAAGAAGACCGGGAAAAAGGACGAACTCATCGAGCGCATCATCGCAGCCCTGCCACCTGCACCGGCCGTGTTTGAATTGCCCGACGACGAGACCATTCTGAAGATCATCGACGGCCTCAACGGCATCAAGCTGGCCCAGCGAACGCCCGAGCGTGTTGCTCACCGTCGCTCGGACCTGATTCGAAAGCGCACCGTGTTTGAGGCCCATTCGCCGTTCATCGAAGTGAACGAAGACGGTGAGCGGGAAATCGAATTCACCCTACGCTGCGAATCGGGGACTTACGTCAAAGAGACCGTCCATGGCGACAGCGGGCGCACCCAACCTTCGGTGGCCGCCCTCATCAAGGCCAAATGCAACGTGGTTTGGTTGGACGTGGGCGACATTCACGCCGATTAAGCACAGCAAACCCCTCGCTCAGCACCGTCGCGGTGCTTATATGGGGATGGTGGGTCGGCAACTTGCTCCGAAGAGGCGCTTGCGCTGAATTAGAGCATTTGGAGGCGAAGAACATGAAGCGCTCAAAGGGCCAGCGAGTCGGTACCCGTAGCATCTTGCGACGACGAAAGAACCAACGCAGTCGCTTGAACATCCGCCGCGTGATGCACCAATACGAGGAAGGCGACCGCGTCGCCATCGTCCTCGACGGTGGTCAACAAGGTGGCATGCCCCACCGACGCTTCCACGGTCGCACCGGCTTCATCACGAAGCGCCAAGGTGTTGCATGGATCGTCGCTGTGAAGGACGGCAACATGCAGAAGACCGTCATCGCTCGTCCCGAGCACCTCCGCCCACTCGAATGAGGGATAGACCATGACCGAAGAAGAGAGATTCCTGGATTTTGCCACCGTCCGTGAGATGCTGTACGACGCCCAAGAGCGCCGTGGCTCCCTCAAGTACGAACAGAAGTGGGCCCTTCAGCACGCTGAATGGGCGGCCAGCGAAGCTCGCAACGGCGTGTCCACCAAGCCCGAAGTGTTCGAAGAACTCCGTACCAAACTCCTTGAGGTTGAGACCCTGGCCAAGCATCCTGACCTTGCTGCGAAGCTTGCCGAACTCATGCCCGCCACTGAAGAAGACGTGAAGGCCGTGTTCCGCTCAAAGCGCATCGTCTTCGACGACAGCGAGATCACCTCTGTGATCGATATCGTGGCCCAAGTCATTTGATGCGACCTGCATCCACCCTAGGTGATGTTCGATGTCAGACCCACGGCGAAGGCGCCAAATCAAGACCCCCTCCGGTCCTCGTAAGAAGGACGCTCCTGACCTCTCCAAGTACAAGATGAGCCCCCCACCAACGGGCCGTCAAGAGGTGCCCAAACCCCAAGCCAAGCCCGACCCCTCGCAGCAGCGCAGCAGCGGTCAGCGAGGTGGTGGTGGCCAGCGTGAAGGTGGACGTCCCGGCGGTCGAAACCAAGGCGGTCGTGGGCGAGGTGGACCCGGCGCCCGAGGCCAAGGTCGACGCGACCAGCCCCGCCCTGAGCCCGAAGCGGTGAAGGACGAATCCTGGGCTCGTGTGCTTGAACACGACGTCAAGGGCGGCGTTGCGACCGTCATGGCCGAAAAGACACTCGTGTTCTGCCGTGTCAAGGTCAAAGGCAGCGACGTGATGCCTGTGAACCAGCGCATCTACATCGGCAAGGACCGCTCCAAGCGTGAAGCCATCTCCGCCATCATCGGCATGGCCCACCTCGACAAGATGTCCAACATGGCCAAGGCCGACCTGCCGGCCCTTGTCCAGATGTTCGTGGAAGACCACGGTCAGTACTTCGTAGACGAGTTCTACAACAAGGCTGGCCCCATGTCTCTCAAGCAGCACTCCTACGAGTTGCTCCCCGACATCGGTCCGGTCAAGGCCCGTAACATGGTCAAAGCCCGCGATCAGGTCGGTGTGTTCGCCTCGATGGACGAACTCAACTCGCTGGCCAAAATCAAGGGCGCTGAACTTCTTGCCCAGCGTTTCGTCGAGGAAATGGAAGACAAGACCCTCGTGCCCCGTCTCATTGAACTTCTCCTTCCGGTGGAAGCATGAAGGGTGCTCGACGCCTCGTTGACGCCCTCCGCGCTAAGCAACCGTTCAACAAATCACTCGGTCAGCACTTCCTGGTTCATGACGACATCATCGAGCGCACCGTAGCGTGGGCCGAGGTCGATGTGGAAGACCATGTGTTTGAGGTCGGCCCCGGCCCCGGTGTGCTGACCGAAGCCCTGCTCGCCACCGGCTGCCAGGTCACTGCGGTGGAACTTGACAGCGGTGCGTGCGACCACCTCCGTTCCGTCTTTGCTGAGGAGATCGCTGAACGTCGCCTGACCTTGCTGGAAGGCGACGCCTTGGAGGTCGCCTGGCCCAAGGATATCACCCGGGTGGTCGCCAACATTCCCTACCAGATTTCCTCCCCGCTCATCGATGTCATCACCCGCCATCACCGCAACCCGAAGACGGCTCCACTTTACGACATCGTCATGCTCGTGCAGGAGGAATTCGCCGAGCGCGTGGTGATGGAATACGAAAGCGACGTCGGTTCCCTGGGCATGGTGGTGGCACTGGATTTTGACGCTGATTTGGGCGAACGAGTGCCCCCCCACGCCTTCTCGCCCATGCCCAAGGTGCATTCACGCCTGTTGCGGATGACGCCGCACGATGAGGAATGGCCCTGCGACCGACGCCTACTGGTGCAGATGATTCGTGCGGCCTTCGACCAGCGTCGCAAGAAATTGAAGAAGACGCTGAAGCAGCCGCCTCGGCGCCTCACCCGCGTGCCCGGGTGGCACGCATCTCGATGGAAGCGGGCGTACGCAGCCATGGAGCATGACCCACGCCTTCAACGCCGCCCTGAAACCTTGGAACTGGACGAGTGGGCCGATTTGGGCGTTGATTTCGCTTCGTGCGAGGAAGAGGCTTGAGCCTTCAAATCGTGTCGTAGGATTGAACACTGTGGGGAGAGACTTTTCTTAGGAGTGTCTGCTCGCCTCAACTTGTCGGGGGATTGGGATGGCAAAGAAGGACACCTATCTTGCACTGCTTCGTCGTGGTATTGACGATACGACGGCCAACCAACTCGCTGACGCCGGGCTGAAGATTGGCGATTTGAAAAAAATCGACAAAACGATGCTCGTGGAAAATTACGGGCTGAAGGAAGAAATCGCTCAAGGTGTCATCGAGATCATCACCGCAGGACCGCAGTCCCACGGTAAGGAGCGTTTCCTTTCCAAGGTCCTCGCTCCTGAAAAGAAACAGGAGTCTCGCATTGAAGAGATCAAGTTCCAGCGCAAGCAGAAGGACGTTCTCACCGAACTGGCCGAGCAGAAAGAGCGCCTCAAGATCGCCAAGGTCGAAGCCTTTCGAGCGCAGAAGCTCATCATGAACCGCCTTGGCAAGACCGTTGAACTCATCGTCAAGCTGGAAAACAATCTTCACGACGAGGGCAAGGACGACCAGAAGGTCAAGATTCGTGACCAACTCGAAACCCGTGGCCTTGAGGCTGCTCGCGACCATGAAATGCTCGAACTTGAAGGCACACCTCAAGACATCGTGGACTTCCGACGCCAGCATGTCCCCGGCCTTATTTTCCACGCCTGTCCTGAATGCGGCGACGAACTTGACCCCCGTCAAGCACGTGACCCCGACCAGCCAGATGCATGGGCCTTCATCTGCTGGGAGTGTGAAACAAGTTTCACTCCCGCCCTCGCCACGCATGTGGAATCCATTCTCGACGAGACCCGCATCGTCATCGACCCCGACAAGGCACCTCGAAACCCCGTGCCGCCCAAGCCCGCCAGCATGGACTTCTCCTCGGTCTCCGACCTCATCCGCAAGGACCTCGAGCAGACCGGCGCGACGGCCGACGAAATGACCCGGGCGGTCGAGGAAAGCGTCGTCGCCGGCGGTCTGATGGACATCAACGACTGGATCGACCAAACCCTCGCCGCAAAGGACTACATCCAAGCTCAAGAAGACCGAGAGGACTTCATTCTGCGCACCGGGGCGGGTGCGACCAAGTTCAACAAGTGGATGAAGAAGGCCGGTCTGTTCTTCAACAAGCAAACGGGCCGTTGGACCCGAGAAAAATCACGATGAGGCGGCGATCATGTCCGCAAGTCCGGCCACGCTCACCGCCGATACTGAGCCGTCCGCGACCCAGCCACCCGCTCCCGTGATTCGCTTCTTGCGTGGCCCGCACCTGTTGGGTCAATGCGCCGTCAACCCGGGCGAGACCATCGTCGACCACGCCGAAGCCTGCGGCATCACCCTGCCCACCAACTGCACCTCAGGCACCTGCGGCACCTGCATGGTCAGCCTCATCCTCGGTGAGGTCCCGCTGCCCGAAGAACTCCCCCCCGGTCTGGACGACTGGCTGGTCGAGGAAGGGGCGCGCTTGGGCTGCATTGGCAAGCCTCGTGGCGACGTTGACATTGACATTCGGCCGCCGATTTGAATGGGGGAATGGTTCTGTTCGAAACGTGGGGCCGCACCGAGTGGGTTCTGCTCGTGGTGAACACCGTCGCCGTGTACATCGTGGTCGTGTTTCTCAAACGGAAAGTTCAGCACAAATTGCGCGAGGTTGAAGCGAGGCAGGCGCACGAGCGTCTGCAAAAGAAGCGAGGATGAGATTCTACCCGTTCCTCCGCCCCCTCCGTAGAGAAACCAATAGGGAAGATACGTGCTCGAACGTTGCATGACCGAGTTCGCAACCCACACCACGATGGCCGGCGTGATGAACACCGATGGGGCGGCCCTCACAGATGTTCTCACGATGGTTGAAGGGAAGGGCATGGCCTGGATTGACCTCGTTGATCCCGGCAGGGAAGAACAGGCGTTCTTCACCGATGTTTTGGAATTGGATGAACTGGTCATTGAGGACGTCTTTGGTGAAGCAACCACCACCTCCTTGAAGTTCCCCAGCCATCGCTTCTTCGTGGTTCATGCTCGTGAAAACAGCCAGCGTTTGGACACAGAAACATTGCGCATCATCGTCAAGGACGACATGCTCATCACCGTCCGGAAAGGGAAGGTACCTGCCTTGGCCACGTTTAGGCGTCGGTTTTTGAACTGTGATGAGGAAGACATCAAACTCGGTATTGACTTTCTCCTCTACGAACTCTTGGATGCCTTGGCCGACGACTGGATGCCACTCATCGCTCAATGCTCCAAAGAACTGGACGACTTGGAACTCCGTGTGTTTGACCCCGAGACCCGGTACGACAACCTCCTCGAGGGGCTGCACGACCTGAAGCGAAAATTGAGAGAGGCCAACCGGTCCATTGAATCCCTCAACACCATTACGATTCGTCTGCTCCAGCCGGGAGAACGCTTCATCAATCCCGATGTCAAGCACTACTTCTCTGATCTCCATCAACTGACCACGGCGCTGATCAAGCGCATGTTGGCCTACTCCGCAGCAGCGACCTCGACCCGCGATTCCTACTTGAGCAGCATCAGCATGCAACTTTCCGAATCCAATGCAAAACTCACCGAAGTCATGACCACGCTGACCATGGTGGGCGCCACCATGCTCCCACTCACCCTGATCGCCGGCATCTTCGGAATGAACAACGACGACTTACCTGCCGACATGTTCGGTGGATTTTGGGGGATTTTGGGCTTGATGGTGCTCTTTGCCTTCGTCATGCTGGCGTATTTCTGGCAGAAGGGATGGTTCAAGAACCCTTGACGCGACCTTCCTCGTATGTCAGCGGGCCATCAAACGACGACGGGCCCGTTGCCCATCGGTCAGTTTGCCCAGTTGGTCCAACGCACGGTCAAGAGCGACCCGCTGTTTCAACATCAGGCCCTTCTGGGTGAAGTCTCCTCGTGGAGTGTTCACAACGGCAACATCTACTTCTCCCTGCGGGACGATGACGGACAGATGGACTGCGTGATGTGGCGCAGCGCTCGCTTGCAGGTGGACCCCTCCATCAAGGTCGGCAGCGAGGTCATCATCATCGGCAGTGTGGACGTTTGGCCCAAGCGTGGTCGCTTGCAAATCGTGGTTGCCCGAATCCAGCCGGTCCAGACCTTGGGCGCCATGGAGGAAACCAAGCGTCAACTCATCGAAACGCTCCGGGCTGAAGGAGCGCTTGACATTCCAAGCCGTCGCCTCCCCGCCCTGCCCAAACACGTGGCGATTGTCACGGGCGCCGATTCGGCGGCCCTGTCCGACATGCGTCAACTCATGGCCGACCGCTGGCCAGGCATGCGAACAACGGTCATCGAAGTCCTCGTTCAGGGCGAACATGCCGCGAAAGAAATCGTGCGAGGCTTGGCCGTGACACGAGAACTGGCTCGCCCCGAAGTCGCACAACGACTTGGCCTGCCGCCGGTGGACGCCGTCATCGTAGGCCGAGGCGGCGGCTCGCCTGAGGACCTGTGGGCGTTCAACCTCGAGCCGGTCGTCCGGGCCGTCCTCGCCAGCACCGTGCCGATCATCTCCGCCGTCGGCCATGAACAAGACCACCTGGTCACCGACCTTGTGGCCGACGTGCGAGCCTCGACCCCTTCCAACGCCATTGAACGGCTCGTGCCCGAGCGCAACGCTGTCGTGCAATGGCTTGACGAGTTGGACGGCCGTGTGGAAAGCGCCATGGTCCGACGCTTGCAAGAATGGCGCCAACACCTCGCTCTCTTGGCGAATCAGCTCAAGCATGCGCCGGGCAAGGGCATCCACGCCGCCAAGGAACGCTTGAGCCGGCTCAATCACCAACTTCAGCGAACCATGACCAGCACCCTCACCGACCACGGACAAGGGCTGGCTCGACTGAATCACCGCCTGCAACGCAGCATGGACGCCACGGTGGCCGACCGCCGTCAACGCCTCGCTCAACTTGAAGCGACGCTGCAGGCAGCCCATCCAAAACGCGTGCTTGAACGTGGATATTCCATGGTTCAAGACCAGAAGGGCGAGGTCATTTCGGACATCGCCAGCCTGAAGGAAGGGCAGACCATCCAACTCCAATTCGCCGACGGCCATGCGGCTGCCGACGTGCACACGATTGAACCCCTGGAGGATGAACGATGACGGACAACACGATGACCTATGATGAAGCCCTACGCCGACTGGAAGACCTGGTAAGCCAACTCGAACGAGGTGGCAAGAACCTTGACGAAACGCTGGCCATGTTTGAGGAAGGCACAGCGCTGCTCAAGCGGTGCCAAGAGGAACTCGGTGAGGTGGAAGGCCGATTGGCCGAATTGCGCCTTGACGACGCCGAAGACTTGGTCAAGGACGAGAACTGAGGGTTGTGCATGGGACGGAAGCACGTCGCCCTCCAGCGCCGTGTTGCTCGCGTTTTGGCGGGATGGCGAGACCCACACGACACCAAGCCCTACCCCGAACTCGACATCGTCCAGCGCATCGACATCGCTGAGGACGGTGAAGTGAACCTGACCGTGCGACCTGCCCGACCACACTGCCCGTGCTGTCTGCTCGATTTGGAAGCCCTGCGAAAGCGCCTGCTCGGGGTGAAAGGCGTATCCTTTGTTCACATCCAAGTGGTGGAAATTCCCGCTGCACCGCGTTGGACCCGAGCGGTCAACCGTTGACCTTGGCGTGATGCTTGCGCAGCACCATGAAGGCCGGAAGCGACCAACCGACCACGGAAGCGACCCAGGCGATGGCAGAGCCCATGACGGCGCCATAGGCGGGCAACGACCACATGGCGACGTTGGCGTACACCGCCACACTTGCACCACCCAACATCATCGGTCCGGCCGCCCCCTGAGGCACGGTCGGGCCTTGGGCCAACCACAACGCCACCATGCTGGTGAGGAAAATGGCGGGGAACACGCTGGCCAGGCCGGCGAGGGTAGGGAAGCCCAGCCCCGAGAAGGCCACCGCGATGCCGATGGCCGTGGCCGCCATCACGCCCCGAGCGACCAGCACCAAGGTGGAGACACGGTTGGTCCCTTTTGGCGTGGGTTGGGGACGTCGATTGAACACCACGGCGGTGACGACCAGCAAGACAAGACCTACCGCCGCCAGTTGTTGGACGCTGAGGTAGGTCGTGAGTTCGTCAACCGCGACCAGGAACATCATGCCCAGCACGCTCCAAAACGCCAGTGCGCCCAAGGTGGTCAACACCAGCAGGTAGGGGGCGCTGGGGAACCATCGAGGAATCACGACCCAGGCACCGAGGAAAAGGGCGTTAAGCAACATACCGAGCGGCACCACGGACATTGACATCACGAGCACGTCTTCACCACCTGCTACGTACATGCCAATCCCGGCCGGCACGATGGTCGAAGGCACGGTACCGAGCAGACCGCCCACCAAGCCGCCCCACTTCTCGATGGCCACCGTCACCGCCGTAGCGACGATGCCGGCGAACAGCGCCGAAAGAAGGACGGACGTCCATTCCACGCCTATACCTCCAGTGCTGCCAAGGCAGCCTCGAGGCGTCCAAGATCGCCGCCGGTCCAATCATCAACCGGTTCACCGTCAACGTAGAGGACGTTGAACGGCACGAAATCGATGTGTTCGGTCCACGGGTTGAGCGAACGGAAAACCTCCCCCTCGGGTGCGCGCAGGTTGAGCGTGAGCACCTCAAGCGGCCCTGCGGGCGTCCACGTGGCCAAGTCAGCGTAGAACGCTTGACAGTCATCACAAGTCGGCCGACCGAGAATGAGGAGGGTGGGTTGGTTCACCCCCAAAGGGCGGTGCGGGTCGGTCAAGACCTGAGGGTCCATGCCATCACTCCGCAGCGTAGGATTGGCTGTCAATGATGTCCTGGAGTTCAATCACCTTGGCGCCGCGACCCTGGGCGTGTTCAGCCGCACGCGTCAGCCTTGAGCGGATCCATCCCAGCGTCATCATGCCGCGCATGGCATTGATGGACTCAATGAAGTGGACGGGGTTGCTGCCGAGTTGGGCGTGAGTTCGAATGTCGTCTTCCAAATCTTCCAGCACTTCGGCGTAGAGGAACAGTAACTCATCCAGTGCATCTTTGGTGACGCCCATGCGAGCGATGCTCTTGGCCATGGACAACAGGGCTGTGGGCGTGACCAAACCGCCGGCTTGACTGGCCACGAATTCCTCAGCAGCACCCACCTCAGCGACATCCTCGCCGTCTTCCTCACCTTCAGCGGGCTTCATGTTGAGCAGGGCACGGTCGAGATGGCGGGGTTTGATGGTCGCTACACGATCACGTTCCGCGGCTTCGGCGGCATGACGAAGCATCTGAGCGAGGTGTTGTTCGAGATGGTCAATGCCGGCCTGAACCGCAGCAGAACCGACGGAATCCACGCCCTTGATGCGGTCGATCATCAACTCTCGCGTGCGGTTGTAGTTGAGGCGACTTCGGCGGGGGTCGTCGAGGGTTTTTCGCTCGGGGTCTTGCGTGAGGGTCTCGTCCTCCATTCGTGGAACCAAACGGTCAAGCTCTTCGCACAGCAGGGTGACCAAACGGTCCTTCACGTCGCCCGACAAACGCATGGTCGTGAAATGCGACGACACGGCGGCGATGTGGCTGCTGGAGTAGGGCTTGGCGACCATGAGATTCGTGGTGGTCGTGCGACCCTTCAATGATGTGGTGCAAATCCTTGACTCACTCGGTCAAGCCGTCGCTGCGCCCCATGACTTGGCCAAATTCCCAAGCATGGAGGCATTCATGCCCACCGAGGAAACCACCGGCTTCACGGGACGGCCCAATGAACGATGCCCCGCACATGGTGCAAAACACGTTCACAATGAGTTCGTTGAAGTAGGTCCCGTTGGAGGTGACTCGCTTGACGATGCGCTTGCCAACGTCTTCTTCATCCCAATCTTCGGTCTTCTCGCAGAGTTCGTCTTCCTCGTGTTCTTGTGTCATGCATCCCACTCCATCACCCAGGGAAGGGCGCCGTCGGCCGTGATGGGCCGCATGCCTTCCTCGTCGCGAACCCAGGTGTCCTCGCTACCCACACTGCCTTCAGCGTACACCGCCTTCGGCTCAATGGCCATCGTACCGCCCACAGGCAGGGGGCGGTCAAAACCAGCGGCCACCACAGGAGATTCATCGAGTTGCAACCCGATGGAATGGCCGAGGAAGCGGCTTTGGTCGGGCTTGGTGCCCATCAAATGGTCTTCGTAGCCCAATTCCACCGCCAAGGCGTGCCCTTGTTCCCAGGCTTGGCTGCAAGCCAGTCCTTGGTCGAGCACGTCGACGACTTCTTCCTTGACGGCGATCATGTCCTCAAGGCGTTGTTGCCATTGTGCGCTCAGTTGACCCGAAACGAACATGCGGGTGGCGTCAACCATGTAGCCGCGATGGGCGTGGACCAAATCGACGAGCACAGGGTCGCCTGATTTGACGCGGTTGAAGCCCGAGCCCATGCCGCTGAGCGGGTGCGGGCCGGTGCCGCCGACGGCTGAATCGAAGAAGGAAGGGATGCCACCGGCGCGCCCGGCTACGATCACGCCACGGTCGCACTGGAGCGGGTAGCGACGCATCTGGACGTTGCCGCCAAAGCCTTCGCTTCGGCTCACGGCCTCGGCCGCTGCCACCATGTCGAGTTCACTCATGCCTTCGCCGCCCACGGCCTGAACCGCTTCGAACATCCGCATCTGCACCGAGGCACCGACGTCCATCTGCTCGATTTCCCAGGCGGACTTGATTTCTCGTTGGCGATGAATCACGCCCGTGGCATCGCCGCAGTCGCCCAAGGACGACAGAGCCGAAGCAAATCGAGCGGTGAACGAACCCGGCGCCTCTCCGAACTGAAGAGCAGGGGCGTGGGCCACGCCCATCGACCGAAGGTGGTCGGCGAATTGGGACAGACGGGGGAAGGCCTCGATGCGATGCGGGGCATCGTCGCCTCCAGCTTCCCATACGGCTCGCTTGAGCGAGCGTCGGACGAAGGCCACCGGGCCGTTACCGCCGGCTTCCGAACTGCCGCCAGCGCCTTTGGCAGGGACGAACAGCGTCCCATCCTGGCGACCACCGGCGTAGTAGTAGAGGTCAACCGGGTGTTGAACGAGCACGCCAGGCAAGCCTGCTTCGGCCAGCATCTCGCCCAAACGGGCTTGACGAGCCTCAAGTTCCGAAACCGGCACACGCCAGTCCTCGCCGTCCGGGCCGACGATGTCCGAGGTGGACCACGAGGTCATGATGCGAGGTGAACGGCACCCGTTCAAAACCCAATCGGAACAATCGGGGACACCAACTTAGAAACTGAAGAGAGAGCATGGCCTGTCATGGGCGAGAAGAAGTGGTACAGGCCCGTCATCCTCACGCTCGTGGTGCTCGGCGTGGTGTTGATCACCACCGGTGCTTCGCTGACCGAACCCGGCACGGAAGAACTCGCCTACGGGACAAGAGGCTCGTTCTACATCGAAGAACACCACGCTGACATGTCCATCATCGTGTTCACGGACAACGAAGATGCGAACTGCGATGAGTTCGATCTCACGGTTGACCGCCATGACGGGTCCTACGATTTCGTACCGGTCGAGAAAACGAGTTGTGACCGTTGGTCCTTAGCGAACAGCTACCAGTTTCGACTGTACAACCTCACCGAGGAGCGATACGGCTTCAGCGCCAGCGATACGGTCACCATCGTAGCGGTGCAAGGCGACCTCGACGCCTACATGGAGGATTACGCCTCCGGAAACGCGATTGCGGACCTCGGCGCAGGCATGTGCTGCCTGAGCATCTTGCTTCACGTCTTCATCGGCCGTGGCATCGCCAAGGCGAGCAACACCGAACAACAGGTCGTGGTGGCGCAAGCCTACCCGACCGTCGTCGGTTCGAACGGGCTGCCCGCCTTCGTTCAGGCTGGACAATCGGTTGAATCCATACCTGCTGAACCCGAGGACACGCCGATTCAAGAGGCGGGGATGGAAGAGGTGCAGGAGGTCATGACCGACGCATCATCTGAGGAGGTCTTGGAAGAAAAGGCGTCATCTGGCGGCGCCTTCTGGGACAACATCACCGAAAATTAGACCACGATGTCGTCGAGGTCCAAGGCCTGTGTTTGGTCGAGTCGCTCTTCGGCGATGGCGCAGTACGCCTCCGACAGGTCGACACCGAGGTAGCGGCGTCCGTGCATCTTGGCAGCCACACAGGTGGTGCCTGAACCGTTGAACGGGTCGAGGACGACGTCGCCGGTGAAGGAGTACATCTCAATGCAGCGCTTGGGCAGTTCAACCGGGAACGGTGCGGGGTGGTTCACACGGGAGGCACGCTCGGTGGCAAAAGACCAGATGGACTTCGTGTGCTGGATGAAATCGTCTCGGGGGATGGTGTCCAATCGCCCCTCCTCGCGCTCTTTCTTGTTGCGAGGGAGTTTGTAGTCCCCTTTGGAGAACACGAGCAGGTACTCATGGACGTCCCGCAGGCAAGGGTTGGAAGCCGACTGGAAGGACCCCCAAGCGCAGGAAGAACCGGCACTGGCGGATTTGTCCCAGATGATCTCCCCTCGCATCAAGAAGCCGATTTCGGCCATGATGATGTTGATGTGGGAGGAGAGAGGAATGTACGGTTTTCGGCCCAAGTTCGCCACGTTGACCACCATCCGGCCCCCGGGGGTGAGGACCCGGTAGCATTCGGCAAACACGTCGTGAAGCATCGTGAGGTATTCCTTCAGCGAGAGGTCTTCATCGTAGTCTTTGGAGGCGTTGTAAGGCGGTGAAGTCACCACCAAATGCACGCAGTTGTCCGGAAGCGGCATGGTGCGCGAATCACCGCACAGCACGGTGTTGGCATGTTCCTCTGGGAAGGCTTGAGCGGCGCCGACCTCGCGTGAGCTGACGAGGCCTTCGTTGAGGCGACTGGTGTAGTAGACGCTGGCATCGTGGCCTTCTCGACGAGAGACGCCAAAGGACGAGGTGGCGGTGGACGCGCGACGACGAGCACCCTCCAAGGGGGTGCCGTTTGCGGGCGACTCATCGGCCATGCAAGCCAAGGGCGTCGCGGGACTTATCACCTTTCGCGCCTCAACCGAGTGAGGCACGCGCGTCTTGCGACCTTTCCGTGAAATCCGTAGCGCAAAAGGGAGCGATGTTGGCGAGCGAGGGATGAAAAACCGGAGGCGCTTGGGTGGATTCAATGGCCAAGGTCCTCACGCTGGACGACGTCAACGTCGACGGCAAAACCGTGCTGCTGCGCGTGGACATCAACAGCCCGCTGGACCCGTCCACCAAAGGCTTCCTCGACGATACGAGAATTCGTGCCATCCTGCCAACCCTTCAGAAACTCGTGAAAGCGAAAGTGATTCTTCTCGCTCATCAGTCCCGTCCCGGCAAAGACGACTTCACCAGCACCCTGGGCCACGCCCGTGAATTGGGTCGCCTGCTCGGCCGTCAAGTCAAGTGGGTTGACGACATCCACGGCCCCAAGGCGATGAAGGCCATTGAAGACCTCGAGCCCGGCCAACTGCTGATGCTCAACAACGTCCGAATGGACGAGCAAGAAGCATCGCTCAAAGGCGACCTGACGGCCATGAGCGAAACCCACCTCGTGCAGCGACTCGCCAGCGTGGCTGACCTCTTCGTGAACGATGCCTTTGCCTGCGCCCACCGTTCCTCGCCCTCCATCGTCGGGTTCACGAGTCTGTTGCCGTGCGTGGCGGGCGAATTGATGGGCAACGAGATCCGCAAACTCGACCACGCCCTTGAGACCCCTGAGCGCCCCTGCTTGGCCGTGCTCGGCGGGGTCAAGGTGGACGATTCCATTCAGGTCGCTGACAACATGCTGCGCAACGGCATCGCCGATGCGCTGTGGCCAACCGGCGGCGTGGCCAACCTGCTGCTGGATTTGGCCGGCTACGACATCGGTGAGCCCAACCGAGCCTTCCTGAAGAAGGAACTCAAAGACAACTGGGCCACGACCATCAAGCAGGCCAAGACGCTCATCGAGGACCACGGTAGCAGCATCCACCTCCCCGTTGACCTCGCCGCGAACATCGAGGGGAATCGAGTGGACATTCCCCTGAAGGACTTCCCCATCGAAGCGCCCTTTTGGGACATTGGCATCAACTCGGTCTTCCACCTCTCAGCGGCCATCAAACAAGCGGGAACCATCATCCTCAACGGGCCAGCAGGCGTGTTTGAAAACCCCGACTTTGCCTTGGGCACCATCGAGATGCTCAACGCCTGCGCCGAATCGGATGGTTACGCTGTCATGGGCGGCGGCCACACGGCCACCCTTGTTGCTCAGCGTGGCTTAGCCAACAAGATGGGGCACGTTTCGACCGGTGGTGGCGCTTGCCTCGACTACATCGCAGGACGTCCGCTTCCCGGCGTGGTGAGCCTCGAGCAGAGCGCCGTGGCCTTTGGCATCGACGTGGTCTCGAAAACCAAGGCATGAAGGAGCCACTGGGGAGACTCGAACTCCCGACCTTCTGATTACGAATCAGATGCTCTACCAACTAAGCCACAGTGGCGGCAAACCCCCCGCTGTCCCAATCAAACATAAGGCCCTCGGTTCAAACCTCAGCGTTCATGAATCATGGCGAGCAGGCCCCCCCATGAGCGATGCGCCCGTTCGCTACCGCAACACGGTCCTGTACGACCGTGGTGGCCAGAAGGTCACGGGCGATGTGTTGCTCCACGCTGACGGTTCATGGTCGGCTTCCAACGGCGACGAGGACGTCATGGAGGACCTCGACGGGTCCAATCGGCTCATCACACGAAGTTTCCAAAACTGGCACACGCATTTGGCCATGCAACTCAACGCTCGAGATTTCAGCGACGGGTTTCCCCTTCACCGTTGGCTTAACGAAGCCATCTTCCCCACCGAAGCGCGGATCACCCCCGACTATGTGCGCATGGGGAGCCGATGTGCGGCGGCGGAAATGATCCGCACGGGCAGTTCCTTTGCAGCGGACATGTACTTCTTTCCCAGCGTCACCGGTGAAGTGCTGACCGATGCCGGCCTTCGCGGCCTCATCGGTGGGCCGGTTAGTGATGCGGCGCTTCCAAGCCACCCCGATGCCGCTTCGGCCTTGGACGAGCTGGACGGGTTGTTGGCCACCAACCGAGAGGACGACCTCGTTCAGTACGCCATCGCCACGCATTCGGTCTACCTGTGCAATGAGGACACCCTGCTTCGGGCCTCCGAACTCGCTGAACGCCGCCAGGGTCGTCTTCACATTCACGTCAGTGAAACCCGCAAGGAAGTGGCCGACTGCCACGCGAAGACCGGGCTCTATCCCGTGGAATACCTTGACAGCATCGGTTTCTTCCAGCCCGGGACCGTGTGTGCCCACGCTTCATGGGTGAAGAAGAACGAGATTCGGATGCTCAAGAAACACGAGGCCACGGCTGTTCATTGCCCCTCTTCCAACATGAAGCTGGCCTGCGGCGGGACCCTGTCCCTGCCCGCTTACATGGACGCCGGTGTGGATGTACGACTCGGTACCGACGGCGCCGCCTCCTCGGGCAACGGCCTCAACATGCAAGCCGAGGCGAGGTTGGCGTCCTTGGTTCAGCGACACGACCATTGGGATTCCACCCTGTTGCCCGCCGTTGACGCCATGGATTTGGCCACGAAAGGCAGCAAGGATTGGGCCGTGTGGAATCTCGATGACGTCCGTATGCGACCTCGAGGGAGGTCCGACAACCGCCACCTGGCGAACTTGATTTTCAACGGCGCCGAATGCATGGACCTCTGGGTGGGCGGTCGAGCCCTCCGCAGAGATGGCGTCACCCTAACGCTGGACGAAAACGCCATTCTTGACGAAATCGATGAGGCAGTCGCCACCTATTACGAAGGCGTGGAGTAATCACTCCACTCGAGAATAAGCAAAACCGCCCACGCCCATGAGAGCGAACAGGAAATAGGTGGCAAAACCAGCCTGAAGATGAACAGAGTAAGCCATGTTCACCTCGGTCCCCTCTGGAAGGGCATCACCAACGGTACCAATACCTGCGTAGTGGACACCAGGTTGAACCTCCCAAGAGAGCCCATCTTCACCGTTGTTGCCCGCTGCCAGCACGTCGGCGTCGTAGGGTGTGCAGGCCGTGGTTGTCCCTTCGTTGAACAGGCCCGGGGGTTGCGATTCACAGGTTTTCTTTTCGTCTTCATCAACGATGACCACGTAGATGTCGTTGCGGTCCCATGTGAGCGTCAGTTCTGCGGTAATGAAGGTGCTCAACCCGTTTTCCGGAATGGGCTCGTCACCGAAAAACGTCTTCTCTGGGACATTCGGAGTGGGTAGGTCGTTGACCTCTCCGGTGGTGGTGAAACCGATGGAGCCGAGCGCCACCAACACGAGTGAAAGGGCCACCAATGCGTAACCAATCTTCTCTTGTTTCCGCACACATCGTCCCTCCGTTCATCGATGAACGTTGACTCAATCTTCATCGGACTTTCGCTTGACGGCTCGACGCTTGACGGGTGCTTTTCGAGGAGCAGCACGGCGACCGACCTTGCGAGCAGGTCGCTTTCTGGGCTTCTCTTCCTCGTCATCGTCATCGTCGTCGTCATCGTCATCGTCGTCGTCGTCATCGTCGGCGTCATCGTCGGGTTCGGGCGCCTTCTTCTTGCGTCGGCGCTCCTTGCGCTGAACCACGTTGATGGCAAAGGGATCGTCGTCATCGTCGTCTTCAGCCGTCTTGGTCGCTTCCTCTTTCTTTTCCTCTTCCTTGGCTTCAGTGGCAGTGCCCGTACCGGTCACAGCGTCCATATCGAGGTCTTGGCTGGTGCCAATGAACTCCGCCATCCAGGATTCGTCATCCTCGTCCTCGTCCCCTCGCTTCTTCTTCTTGGGGCCGGACATGCCAGTTTGGATGATCATCAGCGAGACGATGATGGCGAGGAGGTTGACCACAGCGATGGCCCAAACCACGACATAGGGTGGGTCGCTGAAAGAGGGCGTGATGACCTCGGGTTCAACGGGTGGCTTCAGCGCTTCCTCATAGGAGCACACCGTGGTGCCGTCGAGGCGATTGCGGCAGTAGTCAACGATGAACTGGACGTTCTGTGAGACTTCGTTGCCCGCTGCATCTGTTGCGCGGACGCTGAGACGGTGAATACCGGGCTCGAAGTTGCCCGCTGAAATCTCCATGTTGGCGGTCAGGGAACGGTTGTTGTCATCGAGGTAAGTGAGGCCCGTGAGGTCCGACCATGGGGTTGAGAGCGACACGCCTGTCGTACCGCCGAAGTGGTAGGTGAAGCGGTACTGGAACGACGTGACCACGACGTCGTCTTCGACGCCAACGAGCACATTGATCTTGTTGCCGTAAAGGTACTTTGAGCCGTCGGAGGAGGGCGTGGGTGAGAAGATGTCGATGGACGGAAGTTGGGCGTCGATGGAAAGGTGGTCCCAACTCTGATTGACCTCGTTGTTGGACTCGTCTTCCATCACGACGTAGATCATCATGTCCCCGGCGTTAGAATTGGAGGAGATGCTGAAGTCGTAGGTGTAGAGTGGGCCCAAGTCAGGGTTGTTGCGGTTGTCATTGAGCAGGGCCAACGGCTCGTCTTCACCGGTAAGGAGCCCGCCGTCGGAGGTGGTGATCCGAATGGTGGGCGTGGTGCCGAGGTCTTCGTTGACTTGAACGCGGAGTGAGTACTGGCCGGCCACGAGCGTGGTGCTGTCGTAAATCATGCCCTCATCGTTGTAAACCGTCAACTCACCTTCGGGTAGCAAGGTGTCTTCGGCGACCTTGAAGGCGTTTCCACCGAAACCAGCGAAGATCTCGCCGTTGAAGTTGCCCCACTCGTCGGTGATGGTCACAGCGTACCAAACGTTGCGGTCGACGTTGGGTGGAATGACAAATTCACGGGTCAACGTGTCGCTGACCACAAAGGTTGCATCGATGTCCTCAAGCACAACCTCCCAGCCATCGCTTCCAATGGTGGAAATATCATTCTCATCCTCGCCAAATGGTTCACCGTAATGGCGCCAAATCGAATAGGATTCGTTGTTCTCATCTTCATTGAACCACTCTAAACTCACGAGGTTCAGCGAACCGATGGAGAAGGCGTTCTTGATGCGCGGTGGATTGGGCGCACGGGTGTCCTCGAAGGGCACCTGGAAGTAGTTCTGGACCAAACCAGTGTAGTGGTACGTGCCGTTGATGTTGCCGTAGAGCGCCTCGGAGGTGACGAAGTAGAACGAGTTGGTGCGGTACTCGTCGTCGGGCACTTCGACATCGAAATAACCGATCCCATCGCCCACCGTACCGAGGTACATCATCGTCTGATTCTCGACAAATTGAGCACCTGATACGCGGTAGGTGGTGTACCAGATGTGGTAAATCTCTCCTTCAATACCAAGTTGGTCATTCCAAGTCACACGAGTGGTGCGATCGCCAATGAACTCGGCGTGAACATTGGTTGGTTCAGCGACCCAACCGTAGAAAGCGTTCTCTTCAATACCGTTCGTGCACGCATCGCTGGTCGTGTCGGTATTGATGACGCCCGTGGCGTCTACGGTCACGACACAGTAGTACGAGAAGCCGAGGAAGCCTTGGGCAACTTGAACCTCGTAGGAGTTGATGCCTTCGAGAATACCTTCAACGAGCAAGAACACGTCGTTGCGCAAGATACTCGAAAAGGGTTGGTCGGAACGGTAAACGCGGTAGGTCTCATCCGTTTCACCGGTCACATCGCCCCAGGTGATGGTGGTCGTGCCCGTGCCGTCCACGTTGGGAAGGAATTCTGCGGAGAGGAGAATAGGTTGGGCAGGTGGCCGGTTGTCTTCGACCACCGGGTCTGCCATCGTGTTTTGACCAACGAAACGGATGTCCTCGTAGTCCTCGCCCGATGCCGTGTAGTTTGGCAGGAGGTAGGTGATGGAGTAGTAACTGCTACGTTGGGTGTTGGGGGGAATGTTGACGGTGTACGAACTCTCAGTGGCGTTCAACACAGCAATGGGCGTTTCCTCTGCGATGAGGTAGCCTCCGAGTTCACGGGTGATTTGGTAGTCCGTTCGCCACACACGAATCTGAAGCGCATCCTCGCCAGTCGTGGGCAAGATGTTGTTGATGGCGTTGTAGTTGAGCCAATTGATATGCGTCTGGCTGGCAGCGGCGTCAAACTGAACGGAGATGATGAACGGCGTGTAAACGCTACGGGTGATCTCCAAAACAGGTTCGTAGGTTTGAGAACCGTTGAAGATGAGTTCCGCCGCCTCGGTTCCATTGCTCAACAGCGTGGTGATGCCGTAGTAGTAGGTGCCGTTGGTCCCGGGCTCAACAGGGAAGGTGACGGTGTGGCCGGGGTGGGTGCCGCCCTGACAATTGAACGGGTTGCCACCAGCCACGCCGGTGTCACACGCATCCACTTGGGCGAAGGGCGTCAGGCTGGCCAAATTGGTCTGATTGATGGGTGCAGAATGACGATACAGGTTGTAGACCGCACTGAACAAACCGTTGAGTTCTTGACCGCCCGTACCGATGTTTTCCCATGTAATGACCGTGGTCTCGGTGGCGTTGTCGAACGTGGCGAGAATGTTCTGTGCTTGCAGATTGGCGGGGTCACCGTTCGCCTGTACGGGGCTCAATGGAGCCAACGCAAGAAGCATGACTGCGGTAAGAATGACGGCGCGCAGACCACCGTTTTGTTCAGCCTTTGGGCTACCCATCATCTGTTATGTCGCCTTCGTCCGTTATCACTATGTCGCTTGTTAGAGGTCAAAAATGCCGATGTAGAGGGCGAACGGGGTCCGCCAAATTGAACCTTCACGGCTCTACTTTCGCTCGGGTTGAGGCAGCGGGTCCTCGGCGTCCAAGCGCTGGATTTCGCCCTTGGCCTGCATGAACCGAACACTGAACGTCCACAAACCGCCAAGGCCCGAGATGAAGACGATCAGGCTGAGGGGGTTGACGTTGATGTGGTCAAACCAGCCAGGATACGTGGCGTTGATGGACCAACCCGCCAGCAACATGACGCCCATGACGATGAGCGACAGCAACGTGAGCACGGTCCTATCGGCCCGCGAAAAGCCGCGGTAATTCCTTGAGCCGGCGACGGCCTGGGCTTGCGTGCCCATGTACGAGCCCATCAAGGTGAAGAAAGCTGCTGCAAAACCAAGCGTCATGTCCCCTACGAACACCGAGGCGCTGATGCAGACCACCCACACAGCATCGAGCACGCGGTCGATGGTGTGGTCAAGGTAATCACCCCACCGAGTGACCTCCCCTTTGGCTCTGGCCAGTGAGCCGTCAAGGCCGTCAAACACCATGGCCAACGCTATGCTCAACGCACCGGCAAGCAACCACCAACCGCCCGATGCTTCATTTGGGGCGTACGTGGCAAGCAGGCCGCCCGCCACACCAAAGGGCAGGGCCATCCATGTCACGGTGGCGGGTGAGAATGAGGAAAAGGCGTTCAGAACCGGTTGAAGGGCAGCCTCCCATCGCTTGCGCATCTTCTCAAGGGCCATGCAACCACCACCGGGGAACGGGTGTTATGGTTTGTGGGGCGTTTACCCTCCACAACCTCATTCTCCAAGCCAATCAATCGCGTCCATCGCTTGTTCGGTGAGTGGGAGAGACGGAAGTCCTTCATCCACCCAAGCCTGGACCTGATTGATGGTACCGGTATCGCCTCCCGTCGCATCCAATTCAAGGAGAGGGAGGTCGATTTCAAACTCCATCAGTTCAGCCCAATGACCCGCTGTCATTTCCCATTCCACGTTGGCCTTGACCTTCCTTGCCTCGTAGCCACGGGCCGCCAAGCGTTCGCTCAGGACGGCTGGTTGGCACCGAAGAAGCACGATTCCGTCCACGTCGAGCAAATGGGCCAAGTGGCCGTCGACGAGCCAACGCCCCTCGTCGGGCGCTTCCCAGGATTCAGCCAGCCGGTGGACATCGATGGGCGCTGCGCCGTCCGCTTCGTCAACCGGACCGATGCACCCGTGTTGTTCGGCAAGGTCGGCCAGCGACAGCACCTGCCAGCCTTCCCCTTGCATTGCCTCGCACAGGGTGGTTTTCCCCGTACCGGGGGTGCCAGAAACAGCGAGGACGCACGAGGTCATCATGAACCGTCGGCGGCGGTGATGGTCAATAAACGCAGAAGGTGGGCCGTGAAACCGACCATCAAAGGCATGATAGCCTCGGTGGTGCTCAGCGAGGTTGATACCATGTTCGGGATGCAGGACCCTTCTCAGACCCTGCACCAAATTGAACGGTACATGCAAGAGGGGCGCCTTGAACTCTCGGAAGTGATGGCGACCCAGTTTTGTGACATGATGTTGGCCAAGAAAAAGCGCGACCCTCAGCAGCAAATTTTCCTGCTCAAAGGCCTTCGTCTGATGTGCGATGTCTACCTGTTGCGAGACAAAGCCGGCCAGAGCATGGCAAGTATCAAGCGAATGCACAGCGAGCGAAAGGCCTTGGTCAAAATCTTGCAGAAACATGCACCGCAGATGTTGGAAGCCATGCAGCCTGAACATGAGGACCACTTGCGGGCGGGTCGACTCTACGCTGCTGCCGGCAAGCAGCGCGCCGCCTCCAAGGCCTTTGCCAAATGCGAGAAACTTTCCCCCGGCCATCTCGCAGCCGCCCATACCGCCACCGATCTCATGCCCACCAAGGCTCACGTCGACCGGTTGTTGGCGGCGGTGAACGCCGCCGGTGATGTCATCCATGCCAACGGTGTCTTTGAGTTGCAACCAAGCGCCTCACCGCCGGTGGCCCTTGAAACGGTGCTCGCCTCGCTGCGACATGCCTCAACGAATCAGCCTGGAAAAGCCCAAGCTTGCCAGGCCGAAATCACTCGACTGGAGGGTCAACAAGCCGCCATCCTCGCAGGAGAACAAGCCGCCAACGCTCGCTTGCAGTCTGCGCTTGACAGTCTGCAACCTAAGCATGACTACTACCAGTATGGATGATGGTAGCGAGGGATGGATTTGAACCATCGATCTCCGGGTTATGAGCCCGACGGGA
>JBMSEL010000004.1:0-77303 GCA_049412325.1 Candidatus Poseidonia sp. | reverse complement strand
GTGTTCGAAGACAAGTTCCTTCGCCAGTCCCGCGATGAGGACCGAACCATCGACGAGACCCTCAACCTGTGCTGGGAACTGATGGCCAGCATCGACACGAAGTACCTCGTTCGTCTGGATGAAGAACTCATCAAGAAGTACCACCCTGAAAACAAGGCTTGAGGCCCAACGCTGACGTCAACAAGGAGGTGAGAAAGCATGGCATTGGACATCAAACCAACCCGTAGCGAACTCATCAAACTGAAGGGTCGCATCAAGCAGACGAAGAACGGCTACAAGTTGCTCAAGATGAAGCGGGACGGTTTGTTCCACGAGTTTCGAACCCTGCTGGCCGAGATGATTGAAGCCAAGCGAGACCTCACAGCGGCTTACCGCCTGGCCAAGACGCGTATTGACCTTGCCAACGCCATCGAAGGTGGTTTGGCCGTTCGTGCTGCTGCCATCGCCAACTCCGCTCACCCTGAGGTCGAAGTTGAGCGCCGCAACATCATGGGTGTGGTCGTGCCGAGCGTGAGCGGAAGCAACCTGAAATCCACCTTCGCTGAGCGAGGTATCGGTTTCATCGGTTCATCACCTTACATTGACGAAGCCAGCGACTCGTTCAGCGAGCTCATTGAAAAGATCGTGAAGGCCTCGGAGATGGAAGCCACGCTCAAGCGTTTGCTTGCAGAAATTGAAGCCACCAAGCGACGTGTCAATGCTCTCGAGTTCAAGGTCATCCCAGAACTTGAGGAGGCCAAGGTCTTCATTCAACTCCGCCTTGAGGAGATGGAGCGCGAAGAAACCTTCCGACTGAAGCGTTTCAAGAACAAGTGAGCCCGTCATGGTCCCAACGAGGGATTCATGGAGGATGGGCCGCACCGCAACGACAGGGGGCCATGCCATGGACGATTCATCCGATGCGATTGAATCCGGCATGGCCCATCACAAGAAGGCATGGTCTCAACATGATTTGTTGGCCTCCACGCTGAGTGAGTACCTCGATATCGTGCAAAAGGACGGTGGGCGTTGGCCTGCTTGGACGGTGGCTTCACCCAACGATGACATTCACGGAGATCTTCTTCGCCTCAACGCTCACCTCGACCGCTTGGGTTGGATGGGGAAACTCACCAAGGGCGAACCTTGGGTCGTCACCGTCTTTCCAGTTCCCGAACGCCAATTCCCCCGCATCAATACCGTGCTCATGTTTTGGATGCTATCGCTGCTGACCTTGACCTTGGCCGGCGACCATTGGATGTCAAGAGCCCGTCCTGAAGGCGGATGGTTTCACAGCTCTTCGCTGATCGATGCCCTCATCGGTTACACCCTTCCCGTGCTGGTTGTTCTGGCTCTCGCTTCTCAACTTCAACGCCGAGTCGCCGCTCGCTACGGTGTTCGAAGCGGGCACCTCCTCCCAGTGCCCGATTTCACCATTGCATTGTACGCCTTGGGGCTCTTTCCATCTTCGTGGTTGTTCTGGCCGTTTGGTCTGCTCTTGATTCCAACGATGCCGAGGATGGACGCACGACCATGGCCCCATCGAGCCGCCCTCGGGTTCACGGCGTTGAGCGTACCGCTCGTTCTGGGTTTGAGCGGTGTCATCATGATGCTCGCAGGCCTGACGATGACGCCAGAATACCTTGCCTCCACCGCCATGCCGTTGGTGTCAGATCCACCTTTGTTCGTCTCTCTTTTCGCAACCCCACTGGTGGGTGATGATGCCTTTATCCGTCTTCTCTGGGCCCATCCATGGGTCCACGCGGGCGGGATGCTCATGTTGTTTGCTTGGGTCTCTATTCTGCCCATCCCAACCTTCCCCGGCGGTCGTTTGCTCATCGCCCGCATGGGTTTGCTGGATGGACGTAGTTCAAGCACGCAGAGTTTGATTTTGGTGACCATGCTGTTTTGTGCCTATATCTTTGGTGTGTTCAATCAATTCTCGTTGTGGTACCTCGTGTTCGCACTGCTCTTGCCGCTCCTCTTTTTCTTCGGGACCGATCTTCGCATCCCGCTCATTCTTGACGAGACCACTGGGCTCAGCGAACAGGACCATGGGCGCATGGGGTTGCTCCTCCTTTTGGTCGGTGTGCTCCTTCTTCCCGCCGCTCAACCCGTGCTCCATGAATCCACGTGGGACGACCCACTGACCCATGAACTGCTTGAGCCGGTCGCTGCCACGCTCCAAGAGGACGGCACTTGGCTTTCAAGCACCGAGGTTCGTATCACCAATCCATCGGCGCTTTCCAAACCCTATGCAGTTGGTGCTTACCTTGAACACCCCGGTCAAGGTTGGAGTGTTTCGTGGAATTGTGATGGTGAAACCACCTACGGCCTCGATGGCGACGGTTGCGGTGCCGACTTGCTACCAAAACGAACGGCGTTCTTCTGGATGAATCTCACATGGAACGGGCCAATGCAACCAACCCATGCGAATGTGAGCTATGTCGTTTCCATGAACGGCGAGTATGATGTTGTTCCGGTCTCTGTAAGGCCCGCCATTGAGGTGGTACCCGATGCGAGTTGGTACGACGTTGAAGTGGGTGCCTATGTTCATCGTTGCGTGGCCTTGTCCGGTGACCTCCTCGAATCGTCCATGCTCAACATCTCGGTGGCCGGTGGCATCTCGGCCGAGGTCCAGACACAACTGGTCAGCCTGGTCGGCGCCGAGGGATTGAACATGTCCTTGGACGAAGTTCCTGAGACGCTGTGTCTTCAGGGATTGGACCCGCTTGTGTTCGATGCCTCCATGGCGTCACTCACCCTCAACAACGACACCTTTTCGCCTCTTCTCCCATCTCGCCGGCCGCTGGTGGCCCATGTTCCAGCAGAAGGCTGGATCGTTCAATCACAGGCCGGCAGTTCTTGGGAAGCCTTGCTCGGAGAAGGTGGTGTGTTGAGCATGAACGCTGCGCATTGCTCCATCAACGCCAGCATCAGCACCCCGGCCCGACCCCAAGACAGCAGCCCGTGGATTTGGGACTTTGAGGTGCGTTCATCTGGTGACCTCCCGGCGGTTGAAGCGGAACAGAACCTGACGTTGCTCATGCCCGACGGAGCCAACATGTCGTTGTGCAAGGAGATGTACAATCCGTATCCTTCGCTTTCGTTTACGGTCATGGAAGGGCCTGAATTATTGGCCACATGGATGGGCTCCACCTCACGATTTTGGACAATGCCCTGGGCCATCGCATCCAACGGTTCTGTCCTCAATGAAGGCATGACGTCCTTTACCCTCCACAACCCGACCAACACCAGTGTTCCCTTCCGCCTTGACCGAGGTGGAAGTTTCGGGGAAGACTGGGGCCATGATTGGGACGGCACCCCTCTTTCGCCGGGAGCGACCTCCTTTGAGCTCGTGCCTCCCGACGCTCCTCTGGCTACGATGTGGCTTTCCTACGAAGCGGGCTCCGTCGTTCTCCATCTTTCCAGTTATCAATGAGGTGATGGGGATTCGTGTTTCTGTGCTCGGGGTTGGCGCCATCGGTTCGGTGGTGGCGGCGGCTTTGGCAACAACGGACGTGGAACTTCATCTCCATGTACGCGGTGAACGAGGAGCGGTCCAAATGGTGCAAGGCCTCTGCGTATCTGGCCATCAAGCATTCAAACCAACCGCCGATCGTTTTCTGTTTTCATGTGAAGAACTGCCCATCGATGGTGGATTGGTCCAACGTTCAGATCTCGTGATCCTCGCCTGTAAATCAAGCGCTGTGCCTCAGTTGGCCCAAACGGCTGCCCAGTTCCTCAAGACGGGGGGGGTGGTCATGGCTTTGTGCAACGGCCTGGGTCATGTGGAGGCTTTGACTCGAGTTCACGGCCCAGGAGCCGTTCTTGCAGCGAGCACCACCCACGGAGCATACGCTTCGGCTGAAAGCGTGGTGTGGGCCGGCTTCGGTGGCATCGGGTTAGCAGCGCCTCCGCTCGGGCCTGATGCAGCACGGGTTGAGCAGGCCCTTGCGCTTCTCGAAACAGCAGGTTTGAATCCGTATCTCCATGAGGACGCTGCCGGCTTGATCTGGGAGAAAGTCGTTCTCAACCTCGCCATCAATCCCATCGCTGCTCTGGCAGGGTTGACCAACGGTGAACTGCTCGAGAGCGGTCTGTTCAATGCGTGCATGATGGTGTACCGAGAGGCAGCACAAGTGGCAGCCATGGAACGTGTGTCCCTTCCTGAGGAACCGGTGTTTGAGGCTCGTCTCAGAGAGGTGCTGGAGCAAACTTCGGACAACACCTGCAGCATGCTGCAAGATCTCAAGATGGGAAGAGCCACGGAAATATCCGCCCTTAATCAGGCGGTCGTTTCGCTTGCAGAGGAGCACGGACTTTCCGTTCCCATCAATCAGATGTTGGCCTCGCTCATTCAGGCGTGCCATCCTTAAGCAAGTCGACGTTGTAGTGCAATCCCTTGTTTTCAGTCTGGTTCAAGGCGTCCTCGACAACGAGCTGACCGATTAAGCATAAATTACGCAATTCAACGATTTCTCGGGTTGGACGGGCGGTCTGCCACATCATATCGACCTCATTCTGAATCAAGTTAAGGCGGCGTTGTGCTCGCTTCAGTCGGTGGTTTGAACGGACAATGCCCACTTCTTTGGTCATGGTACGGACCAGGCTGGTCCGGTCGTGATTGATGGGTGCGTGCTCCCGCAAGGCGCCTAAGCCGTCTGCACGCCATGCAGGGTGGCTTCCTTCGTAGGCTGGTGGCGGGTATTGAATGAGATGCTGGGCCACACGTTGAGCATAGACGACCGCTTCGAGCAGGCTGTTGGATGCCAAACGGTTGGCGCCGTGCATGCCAGTACAGGCGACCTCGCCGATGGCGTAGAGGTGCGGCATCGGCTCAGTGGTGCCATGCAGGAAGGCCCGCCCGATGTCATCGACACGAACGCCTCCCACCATGTAGTGCGCGGCGGGAACCACGGGAATTGGATCTGTTCCGAGTTGAAGCCCCTCCTGGTCCAACCGGCGAGCAATGGTAGGGAACTTTTCCTGCCATGGAAGGTCGAGATGCGACGTGATGAGGTGAACGTGGGACGTGCCGTGCTTCTTCATCTGCTGGTCAATGGCCCGTGCCACGATGTCCCTTGTCGCCAAGGAGCCAGCCGGCGTGTATTCGAGGGTGAACGAATACGACGAAGGCGAGGGCTCGTCCTCACCACGTTCCTTGGCCACCTCGCAAGCCGCCGTCCATGCAGCCAGGCCTTCGTCGTCGAGCAAAACGGCACCAACGCCACGCAAGGCTTCGGAGATGAGGAACGGGCGAGGTGAAGGCGAGGCAAGGGCGGTTGGATGGAATTGGATGTAGGCCAAATTGTCCACGGAAGCACCTGTTCTATAGGCCATGGCCAACCCGTCTCCCGTGGCTACATCTGGGTTGGTGGTTTGTTCCCATAATCGGCCAACACCGCCCGTGGCGAGCACGATGGCATCGGCCTCCAGCGTGATGACGGCCTGTGAATCCTGGTCAAGGCACCATACGCCGGCCACACCATGTTCTGGGCGCCCATGTTGGCGTTGAATCAGGTCGATGGCGAGTGTATTCGGCTTGAGTCTGATCTTTGAATGCTTACGGGCATAAGCGGTGAGGGCTCGCTCGATTTCCTTTCCCGTAGCGTCCTTGGCGTGAAGAATGCGCTTGTTGGAATGCCCCCCCTCACGAATCAAGGCGTATGTTCCATCCTCATCTTTCTCAAATTCGACGCCGATGCGAATGAGGTCCATGATGCGCTCACCGGCTTCGCTGATGATGGAGCGAACCACGGCTTCATCGCAGACACCGCCTCCCGACCGGAGGGTGTCTTGGACATGCGATTCCATCCCTTCGAGGTTGGTTTTGTCCAGAATAGCAGCCACGCCGCCCTGTGCCCAGTTCGTTGAGGAATCTTTGGGCCTTTTCTTCGTGACCACCGTGACATCATGACCTGCATCAGCCAGTTGGCTTGCGGCAAACAAGCCTGCAATGCCGCTGCCGATGATGGCGATGTGGGCCATGTCCTGCTCTCCTGCACGTTCCCCTCACCTTCCCCCTTCTTGACGATGATGGACGCATGGCCTGTTCCTTTGTCTCGCAATCCCTATCAATTGGCGACGGGTGGGATGGACGAGGATTCCCGGTGTTTGGACTTTCGATGCGAAAAATTCTCACCGTCTTTGGGGCGGTGATGATGCTGTTCGTTATCGCCAACGTCCAATTTGGTAGCGTGGCGCCTCGTGTCATTGATGGTGCGGAGGGCTACAAGCTCGATGCGTTGTTGATGTTTGAGCCGAGTTGCTCGTTTGATGCGATTGAGGAAGAACTGCGCTCAAGTGGCACCTCCTACTGTCTTGGCGAAGTTGGTCAATGGTCGGGTGCCGACCTGCTGATGATGATGGAAGGTCTCTTTTTGTTCGTATACGGCTTTGAACTGCCACAAAACAAGGGCTGGGCCCGACGACTTCGGAAAGCCGGATTCATGATGGGTTGCGTTCTTTGCACCCTCGCCGTATTGGACCGACTCACGCTCTTGCCAACATCGGCCAGTTCTGACGGTTTGGCAGCGTTGTTCCCGTTCCCCGTGGCTGGATGGGTGGTGCAAATCATGTTCGCTGTGATCGGCGTCCTGATGATTCGTGGGCCAAAATATTGGGAGGCCGAGGCTGTTGCACAAACCCGAGATAAATTGGAACGGCGTCGCGAAAAAGCAGGTGTGTTCCGCTCATCGTTCTTTGACAAAGAGAAACACAGTCAGAAAACACTTGATCGCTCCGAGCGCTCTCGTTTCCTCAGGTCCGACAAGGACCTCGCCATGAGCCGGCGCCGAAGCAACTTGCTGGTCATGGCCACCTGTCCCTACTGTCAAGGTGCAGGATGTAAGAAGTGCAACAATCACGGTGTGTTTTGAGCCCCCTTCGGCGCTCAAATTCCACCCCTCAAAACCGTGGTACTGAGCCCTGTTTTTTCGGATTGTTTAAAACCCCTCAAGCATGGGTGGGGGGAAAGTGATGGAACGAACGTTCCATTGCATGAGGGATAGGGATGTACCTAAAATCACTTGAAGTGCTCAATTTCAAATCGTTCAAGGGCGAAGTGACCGTCCCCTTGGATCGTGGTTTTACGGCCATCACGGGGCCAAACGGTTCTGGAAAATCAAATTGTGGCGATGCGATTCAGTTCGTCCTCGGACCAAAATCGAACCGGGTGATTCGGGCCCAAAACTCCACGGATTTGATCTTCAACGGCGGAAAGAATTCCAAGCCTGCACGAGAATGTTCCGTTACTCTTGTCTTTGCTAATCCTGTGATGAGTAATGGCCGTCGCCGCCTGCCGCTGGACAAGGAAGAAATTCGCATGTCCCGAAGCATTCGTTTGACCGCTTCGAACAACCCGGTGACCACCTACAAACTCAATGGTGAGGACAGCACACAGAAGGTGTTCCATCGTCTTCTCGGTGCAGCCAACGCTCGTCCCGATGGTTACAACATCGTGCTGCAAGGCGATGTCACGAGCCTGGCGAAAATGACCGCCAACGAACGCCGCAAAGTGCTCGACAACGTCGCTGGAGTCACATCCTACGATGACGAAATTCGCAAGGCCAACAAGCAGAAAGAGATGGTTGAGAATTATCTTGACCGCATTGGGCTGTTGGAGAAAGAACAACTCGAGCGCTTGTCCACCTTGGCCAAGGAACGTCACGTCGCTCAAAAAGCGAAGGAAGTCTCGGATGCCATTCAGGTCACGAATGCCATGCTGCTCCAATCTCGCTATGCAACACTCAAGAACGAGTTGGCGTTCCACAACGAGGAGCGACAAAAGTACCTGACGCAGAGCCAAGACTTGCTTGACGAGCACAAAGCAACGGAGAAAACGCTGTTGGAACTTGACGACAAAATCGCCGAACTCCAAAAAGAGATCAATCAACTGACAGGCGGCGAGACTTCGGAACTCGGTCAAGCCATCCAAGCCCTGCAAGTCGCCATTGAACTCAACAACGACCGCCTCACTGAAGCGGCCAAAGAAGAAGAAGATGAAGCACTGGAAATCGCTGCCCTTGGTGAGCAATTACAGGAAGCGAACGAGGAACTCTCGACGTTCAAAGCGAGCCTTGTCTCCGCGAATGCCGCCCTTGCAGAAGCGCTTCAACAACTTGAGCAGGCTCAAGCCGAGGAGCAGCAGGTGCGAGATGCACTGGCCACGGCTGGCGAGAAGAACCAGCATCTCAGCGAAGCCTTGGGGGCAGCAGAAACACAGGTTGCCGGGCATGAAGCCCAACGGGCCGAGGCCCAATCCGAGGTGGATAAACTGGCCGTCGAAGCAGACCTTGTCGGCCAGCAACTCGCCGATGCCCAGCAGGAGTCTGAGGAGATTCGCTTAGCCCTTGGCGAACTTGACATCAGGCTGCAAGAATTGGCTGAAGATGCACCGGAATACGACCGTGCAGCCCTCGCTCTCCAATTGACCGAGGCTCAACGAGCGGAGGCTCAACTCTCCGAGGACCGTACGAGGATCGAAGTTCGGTTGCGCGAAGCCGAGCGGGCCTTGAGCCTCGCCAAGGCAGAGATGGAACAGAAATCCGGTGCCAAGGGGTTGGCAGGCGGTGCCAGCGCAGTTCTGGGGGCACGAGACAGTCAAGCGTTGAAGGGCATCATTGGAACCGTGGCCGAACTGTGTGCTCCTAAAGACAGTGCTCACGAAATTGCCCTCGCTACCGCCATCGGCGCAGGTATGGCTTCCGTCGTCGTCGAAACGGACCAAGATGCAGCCAATGCCATCCGTTGGTTGGCTGAGAATCGTGCCGGTCGTGCCACGTTCCTCCCCCTCAACAAATTGAGCAGTTCTCGAGCAGGTGGAAAAACCGTCATGACCGCCCGGAAAGAAGGCGTGCTCGGCTTTGCTCACGAGATGTTGGATTACGACCCTCGCATCGACGTAGCTGTTCGCTTTGCACTGCGAAACACGCTGATTGTGGAGAACCTCAGCGTCGCTCGCCAGTACATGGGCGGGACTCGCTTCGTCACGCTCCGAGGCGACGTCATTGAATCGGGCGGTGCCATGGTCGGTGGCTCCAAGCGAAAAATGAACATCGCCTTCGGCGGTCGCATCCAGGGCGCCTCTGAGGTGGAGAAGCACACGGCCGAGGTCGAGAAATTCCATCTGATGGAACAAACCGTCAACGAAGCCCTCAGGGAAGCTCGAACGAACCAACAAAGCATCCGAAATAAGATCAACGCCATGGTCGACGATTCATACGCCACTGAAGTGCGAGAGGTCAAGGCTGAGCAAAAGCAAGTTGGCCAAGCGCACAAAAAGGCGCAAGGGGTTGTCGCTGGCCTTGAATTGAAATTGGACGAGTTGCGGCAAAGTGCCCAAGAAGCCCTTCGTGGCCTTGATGCGGCTGACCGAATTCTCGCGAGTTCAAAGGAAGCGTATGAAATGGCCAAAGAGGCCGTTGAGGCTGCCAGTCCCGAACATCTTCGGGAGCGCATGCATGCCGTTGACTTGTTGCGCGTGACGGCCAACGGGGCGAAGGACAAGGCTGAGGAAGTCCTCAGCAGCGGCACCAGTCATCAAGCGCTACTTCAGCGAAGGGTGGACGAAACTCAGGGGCGGCTTAACTCCCTCAACGAGAACAAGGAAACACGTCTTGTTCGAATCGATGAACTGGAAGCCACGCTGGCGACCGATCGAATCGCTCTCAAGGCCAAAAAAGACGAACAGGCCGTCTATCTCGAAGAAAACCAAGGTCTGGAGCAAGAGCGGCAGGAGCTCACCGACCAACGGGCCACCCTCCGGGTTCGAAACGAAGAACGCCTCATTCAAGCACAAAATCATCGTCGCCTCGCAGAAGAATTGTTGCGAACCATCAGTGACAAAGAAGCCGAAGTTCAACTCATGGCTCAGGAACTCATCGATGCCAATCTTTCCCTCAACGATCTGCCAGATGGGCTGAAGAATGTTGGTGAATTGGAGCGAGATCTCCGCAATCTGCAACGTCGCATGGAAGGCTTCGGTAACGTCAACATGATGGCCATCGAACAATACGATGAGTGCCAGGCACGCCTTGACCTGATGAAGGACGAATTCGCCACTCTCCAGGCGCGTCGCAAGCATTTGATTGAGGTCACTGAACAATTGGAAACCCAGCGCAAGGAACGTTTGGTCGCCGTGCTGGAAAAGGTCAACGAGAATTTCAAAGTCTCTTACCACCAACTCTCGGATGGCGGGCGGGGTGAACTGTTCCTTGAGAACCCCGAAGAGCCGTTCAAGGGCGGCTTGGAACTCTGGGCTCAACCGCGTGGGAAATCATCCAAGGTCAGCCGTCAGCAACTCTCTGGTGGAGAGCAATCAATGGCAGCTCTGGCGCTCATTTTTGCCATCCAAGATTACGATCCAAGTCCGTTTTACTACTTTGACGAAGTTGACCAAAACCTCGACGCTTACAATGCAGAACGGATTGCCAAGATGTGCCGAGAACGCAGCAAGCGAGCCCAATTCATCATGGTCACCCTTCGCAAAGTCTCGCTCAAGCTGGCCGACCACCACATCGGCATTACGCATGGCGGGGACGGTTGCAGTCGACGTATCCTTGACTTTGACCGTGAACGCGCCATCGCGCTGGGCGAGGCTGCTCTCAAAGAAGCCCAGAAAGACGCCGACAAAAACGAGAGTCGCATCATGGACGCCGTGGCTGCCGCCCAAGACATGCCCGAAGTTCCCGACCCCCTCACTGTCCCGCGCAGTCTTGGCGGTTTGTTGAATCACATGCACGATGAGGCTGAGGCTTCCCCCACCGCCGAGGCATCGCTCGGTGGTTTGATGGAACGCACGAGTGAGATGACTGAGGACATCAACGAGCGGGCAGAAATCGCCACGCAGGTGGCTGAAGCCGAACAAAGCGACGCCTCAGAGGAACTGACTGAGAGCGACCCCCTGGTGGAATCAGAAGAACAGTGAGGTGGAAACGTGGCAGAAGAACAGAGCATGCTGGACCGGTGGTTCCTCCAACAGGAAGTCATTGACCAGCTTCTCGGTCAAGGCGAAGACCGAGAGGATGCTGAGCAGTTCGGACAACGAATCGCCTCCATCGCTGCGACCGAAGAAGCCGAGCACCAAAGTCTCCATGATCCGTTTGACCGTTCGGTTGCCTTGGTCCTCTCTCTGGTACGCGAAGAAGCCTTCAATCCGTGGGATGTCGACCTTTCGGCCTTCCTTTCGGTGTTCGCTCAGCGTGTCAAGGACGGTGAAAATCTCGACTTGCCTGCATGCGGGCGCCTCATTCGCCTCTCATGGGAGGTGCTGCACCACCAATCTGCCGTTCTCTTCGAGAAAATTCAGCCTGTTGAGGAAGAGGTGTGGGACGATGACCACGGCTTTGGATGGGAGAGCGAATACGACGACGAAGCTTTCTTTTTCACCCAATCCGTTCTTGACGGGGACGCAGATGACCTTCTCACCAATCTGTTTGACGAACGGGTCCGTCGCGATGAAGGCCGGCCGGTGACGCTTGCCGAACTGCTGTCGGCCTTCAAGGATGCAGCAGACGATGCAGAGGCACTCAAACAGCGTGAGATCAATCGTATTGAGCACGAGCGAGAACTGAGTGAATACCTCCAAGACATTGGGGGGCGCATGCACAATGAAGACCTCGAAGGTGACATTGAACGCTGCTGGCGTGCTCTGAAAGCAACATGTGAAGCGGCCAGTTCCTCCGTTGTCCCTCTGGTCGATGTCATGGCGAGGCTCAAACCACTGCTGGTCTCCACTTTTGGGACGTCGCTTGGGGATCCAGAAAGCGAGGCCTTCGTCGCTTCATTCATCGCTGGTTTGTTCCTCACGCATCGACGGATGGCCAGCATCACCCAGGAAGGTGAGGCGGTCGCCAACATCATGATCGAGGACCTCTGGCCTGATTTGACATCCTTCACTGACGTCCTCGAGGCGGTTGAGGCCTTGATGGCCGAGGATGCGGTTGAGCTCGACGGTCAAACCACTGGCTCGGAACATCGCATGGAAGCCATCGCTGAGCGTGCAAGGTTGGCCGAAGAACGGGAGGTCCGTCGACAGGCCAAGTTGGAGGCCAAGGCTGCGAAAGAGGCCGAACATCAATCGCCGGAGGTAGCGGTTGAGGTGGAGTCTGCCGAAGGCTTCGAGGAACATGATTGGTTGGTGGAGTGAGGGAGACATGGCAGAAGTACCGTTGGAATCCCTGATTGAGGCGACCCTGTTCAGTTCAGGGAAATCCATGTCCGTGGATGAATTGTCCAAGGTTTTGGGTTATGATGAGGACGAGATGCTCGACTGCCTTGGTTCCCTTCAAGCCACGCTCAAGCGACGTAAGGGTGGTGCGCTTCAGCTGGCTGAAGTTGGCGACCGCTGGGCCCTTGAGGTCAAGCCCGCCATCGCCTCGCACTTGCCTCGGGAGACCAAGACCGACATGCCGCCCAAGTTGCTCAAAGCGGCCGCTCTTATCGCCTACCACCAGCCCATGCCCCAATCCCGGTTGGTGGAACTGCTCGGCCAGAAGGCCTACGATTACGTTCGAGAACTCGCCCAACACGGCATGATTGACCGCCGGAAGGACGGGAACACCCGGCGTCTGGCGACCACGCGCCGATTTTCCGAAGCCTTTGGGTGCCCGCATACGGACCGAAAAAAGGTCAAGGCGTGGTTCCGAGAACAGGTCCAATCGAGTGGTTTGTTGGATGAACTTGGCGACAGCAAAGAGATCCTACGAGAGGAATCCGATGAAGAGGGGACGGTCCAGTCGTCGCTTCCGGTTGGCGAAGAAGAATGATTTCACTCGCCGCGAAGTTCTTTCAGCCACGATTCGACCAAGGTTTGGGTTCGGTGGCCTTCATGGGCTTGGAGTCGAGCAGCCAAGATCTCAATCTCTTCACCCACCGCTCCAGCACTGACGGCCATGTTCTTCGCATGGAGTTTCATGTGGCCCGCTTGGATTCCTTTGGTTGAAAGGGCCCGGAGCGCTCCCAAATTTTGCGCCAAACCTGCGCACAGAATGATGCCGGCCAACTCTTGGGCCGTTTCCACGCCCAAGATGGCAAGGTTCGCTTGTGCAGCAGGGTGGACTTTGGAGGCACCGCCGACGATGCCGACGGCCATGGGCAGGTCCATGCTTCCAACCAGATTGCCCTCGCTGTCCTGCGCCCAGTCTGACATGGATGTATAGCGTCCGTCCGCCATGGTCGTCCATGCATGACAGCCAGCTTCAATCGCTCTCCAATCTTGCCCGCAGGCAAGCGCTACGCTGCTAATGGCGTTCATCACGCCTTTGTTGTGCGTGGTGGCTCGAAACGGGTCTTCTACGGCGAAAGCATGGGCTTCAAGGATGCCTTCAATGACGGCCAAGCCGTCCTCTCGGGTTCCATCGGATGCCATTTCTTCAGGCGTAAACACCGCTTGCACACGGGCCAGGCGGTGTCCAGCAAGGTTGGAAAGGATGCGAAGATGAGCCCGTCCACCCGTCAACGCTTCCAAGCGAGGTGCCACGCGCTCTGCCATGGTGTTGACGGCGTTGGCCCCCATGGCATCACGGCAATCCACCAGCAGATGAACGATGAGCATCTCACCTACGTGGGTGGGCAAACGACGAACTTCGATGTTCTTGCAGCCTCCGCCCATTGCGATCATTCGGGAAGGGATATCGTTGCAAAATGTCATCAAATCGTCTTTGGCGTCCGTGATGTGAGCGATTGCTTGCTCGAGATCTTCAATGTCCAAGAGTTGAATCTGGCCGATCATGACGGGAGCGTCGTTGTTGGTCGTGAAGCCACCATGGTGCAAGCAGCGCTTGGCCATGTTTGAGGCAGCGGCGACAACGCTCGATTCTTCAAGGCAAAACGGGATGAGGTAATGCGAGCCGTCGATGACGAAGTTCGTGGCCACGCCCACTGGGAGCGACATCGTGCCGATGACGTTCTCGATCATTCGGTCTGCTGCGGTTTCGTCCAATTCTCCGTGGGCGGCCAGGGCGGCGACATGAGCGTCTGAGAGGTCGGCCGCCGCAGCAACCAAGGAACGGCGCTCTTCAACGCTGAGTTTGTACAATCCTTTGACTCGACTGTTTTCAACCGGCATGTCGCTCCCGTTGATGGGTGGGGCCTTCGTTCCTTCAATCAATCGCTGGAGGGTCGTTGGCGAACACGGGAAATTAACGCTTCTAACGCCTCGGTTAACGCGTTAATGTTGCGTTAATCACGCGTTAAAAACACCCATCTCCTCTGCTCGGTAAAGCGATTAACGTGTGCTAACGGTATCGCAGTGCCCTCTGCTCCGGTGAAACATGATATACTTGGAGAAAGTTGCTCGGCCATGGTTCGCGAAACCCATGCTTATGGCTTACCTTGTTTGGAGGAAAACCCATTTTCGATTCGCCCTCTCGAACCTGGCGAGTCGGGTAAACTGGTCGGCCGTGATGACATCTTCACCCGCCTTCAGAATTTCTTGCGATTCCGGTCTGCTCGCCGAGTGATGTTGCTGGGCCCGTTGGGTTCCGGGCGGACGTCCCTGGTCAGTTGCCTGAAAACCTATGCTGCGGCCGTGGCAACCATCGATCACCTTCCTGCTCATTCTCCTGCGACTTCGCTGCTCAGCATGTGCTATCGCCAAATGATCGGTGGGGAGCCGCCGGTCAACCGAACCGAACTTGTCACGGAGCTCGTCAATGAAATGTACGCCTACAACGACAAATTGCCCATGATCGTCATCGACGTTCCAGCGAGCGACCTCTCGGTGTTGGAAGTTGCCCTGCGGGATGCTCATTCCTCGCTCGAGCGACTCAACGCCTTGCTTGTTTTGGTCTGTGATATCAAAGAGCGTCACCAGCTACCGGGTGCCGTCGTGGATGGCTTTGAGTCGTTTCGACTTTCTCCATTCACTGCCAACGATGTGATGGCGCTGGTTCGACAACGCCTTGCTTCAGTTGGCGTCATGGACAGTTCGTTCACCATGCAAGACGCCACGACCATCCTCGACAAGTGCGATGGCTACCCTGCTTCGGTCATCACCATCCTTCGTGATGCGGTGGACAGCATTCGGATGCGTCAATCGGAGGAGGTGCCAGCACCGTTTCTCGACACCTCGGCGAGGATTCAACCTCGAGATGAACCTGAACGTCTTCACCGATTGATGGGTTATGAAGAGACCCCCGCCTTCGACCACGAACCAGGAGCACAAGAGCCACCCATGGCTGATGGTGAACCTTCTGGCCACACCACGGTGCAACCTCCAGAGGAAGAACCCCTTTCAGAGGCCTCCTCCGAGGTGATTGATGCCTCAATGCCGTGGGATCAACGCCCGTCCCTCGCGAGCAACATGGATGCAAGCGCCTCAGAACCTCCCGCCTTGGCGGGCTTTGAATTGGACATGGATCGTCTGAACGAGCAACAGGCAGAGGACGAACCGTTACAGCCCAACCCGCTCAACCCCCCCATCATCGATGCTGACCAGGCGTTGGGCGGCCGCACGCCGGTACACGGGATGTTCAAAGGATTGGCCAACCGCAACAAAGACGCCAAAACGGCCACGAAAACAGATGAGATGGAGGAGGAGGAGAAACAACCTCCCCGGCAAGAACTCATTGACGCCTCGAGCGAGTATGAGTATTGGGTGGCTGAAGAAATCCTTCCTCCATCGCTACCAGAAGAGATCCCTGAAGAGGAATCGGCCATGTTGCTCCACGATGAAATCGGGATGATGGAAGAGGTCGACGAGGGAGAACCAACCGACGGGTTCGATGCTGCTGCATACCAACCGATGGGTTCGATGCCTGCTGAGGCTGAACAATTGACGGACAGAGCGCTGTTGTCAGCGCTCGCCGGTCTCTTGGGTACGGGTCAATCCATGTCCAACTCGCACCATCAGGGCCTTCTGGCATTTCTTGAAGGCCGTATTCGTGAACGTACAGGGCCCAACGAATCTTATGCCCTCAACAAGCATCTTCTCGGCTCCTTGAATTCGAGTGAGAGTTACATCGTGGCCCTCGCACATGAGCGTGCTTACTCACCCTCGGACGAGGAAGTGTTGACGCACCTGAAGATCAAACGCGCTCGCCTCTCCCAGATCAGTAATCGCCTCCTGAAGCACGGTATTTTGCAGGCACGTCAAGTAGGGCGCTCACGCAAGTATTCACTCACACAAGCGGCGAGGGCGCAATTAACGGCATGGGGCGCCATCAATGGAGGTGAATTACAGTGACATGGAACATTGCATGGTCATGGCAAGCCAACGACCGCGTGGCTACGATCGCTGCTGTTGAGGGTGGAGTGTTGGTGAGCGCTGGACTCCAACTGGATTTGCTGGAGGCAGATGGTACCCTTCGGTGGGCGGTCGACATTCCGTTCAAAGTTCACGCGGCCAAAGCCACGCAAGGCGCCGTGGGAGTCCTCGCCGCTCACGGTTTTTACCTGATCAACACCAACGACGGTTCAATGGTAAACGAGGGGCGAAGTGCCCCTGGCGGATTCAGTGACTTGTCACCACGGCCCGGCGGCGGTTGGGCCCTTGCAGGTCGACGTGGTGAGATTCACCTCTTCTCTCAACAGGGCCGTGGTATTCGACGCGTTGACAGCGGGCCCGTTCGCCGGTTGGTTGGTTGGTTGGACCGAGAGCACCTGCTCTGGCAGGACCCTGATGGCCATCTGTGGTGTGGACGGTTGACCGGTGATGACCGAAAACGAAAGCTGGAAGATCGCTCATGGAGTTGGTGTTCCACACTATCTGAGGGCCGATTGTTGTTGCAAAGCAGTGATGGTGGTCTTTGGGAGGGCGTTCCCCATCCCTTTGGTTGGGACATGTTGAATCGGCTGGAATACGACAGCCTTGAGCCCATGGGGGCGGTTCGAAGCGGCGATGGTTGGTGGGTTCTCGGGATTGAAGGCCATCTCATCTCCATGACCGATGGCCCAAACGACGCCGAGGATGAGAAGCCATTGACGGAGGGCATGAATCTCGGCGACTTGTTGGTGCTGTGCACCCCGGACGCTATGGTAACGGCGACTCGTGAAGGTCTTCTGCGTCGATGGACGGCTCCTCATCTCGCCGATGCAGAGCGTGAAGGCCGGTACAAAGCAGCCGCAGAAGCTGCCATGGCTCGAAATTGGGAGGAACGGCGTCAGATGTTTGTACGAGCCCAAGAAGCCGAAGACCTCGGAAAACTTTCCCTCGCCATCGAACTTTACGAAGCCCTTGGGCGTACCGAAGACGCTCGACGCTTATTGAAGCGGCAAAAGGAGGGTGGGGAATGAGCGGAGATTTGACTTCACTTACCGTTGAGCGCGTTGAATCCTACCTTGACATCACACGGCGGGCACGTGCCAAAGCCACACCTTTGGTGGAAGCGCCCTCGGATGAAGCGGTGCACCTGGCGGTGATGCTTCGGATGGCTGACGACTACGCTTCTGACGCTCAGCATTTCCTCAAGACTGGAGATTTGGTCCGTGCCTTTGGAGCGATTAACTATGCCCACGCATGGATCGATGCAGGCGTGAAAATCGGTTGGCTTGACGGGCATGGTGACGACGTTTTGTTCACGCTTCCGTAATCGTTCTATAGCGATTCGACAAGGTGAAGATGGCTGTTTTGTCGCACTTCGATCACGGGCAGGTTCGCTTCGTACAGGCGGCGTTTCAGGGCCGTATCAACGGTGAGGGTTGCCCAGTTGTTCTCCATGGCGCACGCCACGAGGATGTCGTCGGTATGGCCGATTGGTTGTCCCTGCAACCGTTGTGCTCGAGACCGCAACAGGCTCAGTAACAACGACTTCTTCTTCGGACGCCCGCGTTCAAGTTGTTCAAGTTCCTTCTCAACCTGCGGCAGAAGCACCCATGAGCAAGGTCCAAGCAGGGATTCGAGGTCGCGCTCGACATTCAATCCAGCTTCCATGCAGGCGACCCAACCGCACGCATCGATGAGCACGTGCTGCATGGCTCACGCCTCACACGATGGTTCCGTAGCCGATGAGGCGCCAACGAGAGCCGATGCGTCGTGAAAGAGAGATGCGTTGGCCTTTGTCAGCACAAATGGGCAGGCGCAAATCGAGGTCTGTTCTCCCTTTCTCAGCGTTTCGGGTCACACCAACTGATGTGGCGGTGGCCACGTTGAGCATCAACATCTCGTTGTTGCGAAGCGGGTGAATCTTTTCGGGCGATTCGCCGTCTCCAGCCACCATGTGCTGCATCAGGTTGACCTCAATGGATAGGCTGTTGTGAACCTCAGGGAGGTCGCCTTTACGAGCGACAACTTGGCCTGAAAGGTTATCCGAGGTCGTGATGGAGGGGTCGAGGAACGTGGCCATACCGCAGAGACCTCCGGCGTGCATCGTGTCGAGGGTCAATCCACCGCCCTGCATGCTGCTTACCACGGCTTCAATCGGTTCCCAGGTGGATTTGTTGCCTTTCTCGATTTTTCGACCGGGGCCGATGATGATCTCATCGCCCTCTGAGAACTCCCCTTCCACGATGCTGCCGCCGATGACGCCGCCTCGGAGTTTGGTGGGGCGCGTGCCGGGACGATTGATGTCAAAGGAACGAGCAACATGCATAATCGAGCGCTTGTCCTTTGAGCGATCGGGCGTTGGAATGGTAGCCTCAATGGCATGGATGAGCACATCGAGGTTCACATCGTGGTGGGCCGAGACGGGAATGATGGGTGCCTTTTCTGCGATGGTGCCCTTGAGGAAGGCCTTGATCTCTGCTTGTGATTCCATGGCCCGCTCTTTGGAAACCAGGTCGATCTTGTTTTGAACGATGACGATGTTCTCAATGCCAGCGATTTCTAGCGCCATGAGATGTTCACGGGTTTGAGGCTGGGGGCAGGTTTCGTTGGCGGCCACCATCAACATGGCACCGTCCATGATGGAAGCACCGGTGATCATGATGGCCATCAGGGTCTCGTGGCCAGGGGCGTCAACGAAGGACACCACACGCTGCAACTCCCCCTCAACGTCATCACCGCCATCCGGGCGCTTGCCCGTGGCGTAATATTGGCCGTTATCGTCTTTGTAGAACGCCGTGTCGGCATAGCCGAGTTTGATTGAGATGCCGCGTTTTCGCTCTTCAGAATGGGTGTCGGTCCATACGCCAGACAACGCTTGCGTCAGCGTGGTTTTTCCGTGGTCGACATGGCCAACCAAACCGATGTTGACCTCAGGTTGAGCGGGAAGCTTTCGTGCCATGCTTCCCCCTTCCTATGTCCTGCGATTACCCTCTCGGGTTCACTCCGATGCTTCCTCGCCCTCAGCGGCGAGGATGGTGGCGAGTGGCTTTTTGCCAGCTTCAACCACTTTGAGGTTGATTTGACGGGTGTCTTGGGTGACCGTGTTGCCACGGAAGTTTCGTCGCTTGCGCAGGCCATCGGGCTTGTATCGGAAGCGCCTCTGTTCACCGCTCTTCTTCTTGTTGACGATGACTTCGCCCTTGTACCCCGTCGACTGGGTGACGAGAATGGATTGGCGGTTGCCACCTTCGAGGTCTCGGCGCATGGGGGTCCCGGTCTTGTCGGAACCACCCGTGATTTCGAGTTTGTAGCCGGAGAGCGTCTTGTCGCCCTCGCCAACAAACAGGCCGTCAACAACATCGCCGATGCGCTTTCCGAGCATCTGTGCGTGGTTGTTGCCGGTGATTTTCAGAGCGTAGGACTTGCCGCCGTTCTTTGCGTCAGTGTCGTTGACGACTGCGATGAATTCTGCCATGGTAGCACCTCTCGGGATTTGTCCGACAAAAGACCCGTATTTAGCCCCATCGTCTGCTGCATGGCCAACACGGTCAGCGAAGTCGCTTCGGTAAGAGCAATTCAAGGCGGCTGGCGATGTCAGCCGGAAGGAAGTGTGGCATGCTTAGATGCGTTGTTCGCCCCCGTCCACCGGGGACGGTGGCCACCCGTGTGGCGATGACGCCGTCTTGCTCGATCTGTTTGATGTATTTCCAAAGCGTCGTGTGGCTTTTTGGCTTCTGTTCATATTCTTCGCACACCACCGCATAGAGCCGTTCAACGTCGCCCATGGTCATGGATTCTTCCGTGCGAAGACGCCGGCACATAGCAAGCAGGACCAACATGCCCTGGGGTGCGAGGTCGTCGACCACTTCCAAGCGAGCGGTGGTATCCAAGGCGACATTGTCGCTCATGGCGTGAACGTCTTCAATGCTGATAAGGCGTTCCGAGTACTTGTCTTGGCGAAATTCACATCGCTCAGCCGCTGCGCTCAGGTATTCGATCACACGGCGTGCGTCGCCACTTGGTCCAGCTCGCTCTGCGAGCAGGCGAACGGTGGCCTCGTTGTAGGTTCCCGGCACCAGCGCCAATTCGGCTCGCTGCAGGGCAATGGCCTCGAGCCCATCCACGGTATAGGGTGGGATGCGAAGGTGATTGGACTGGCCGAACTTGGAAATGACGGCGGTCTCGAGGACATCAAGCACTTGCTCTTGGCTGATGAGCATCAAGGAGATCGTCCCCGTTCCTTCTTGGTCTTCATCAATGCGCAGAAGTTGGTACAGCAACTCGTCTCCAGACCGCCGCAGCATGTGGTCCACTTCGTCGAGCACCACCATGAGGTGGGTTGAGGTTCGGCGTAGCATCTTTCTCAGGCTGAGGAGCATTTCGCCGAGGGAGAGCCCACGGTCGGGATGACCCGGGTCAAACTGGTGGAGGATGCGTTGTGCCACCCTCATGCTGGTGGAGGCATTGCGGCAGTTGATGTGGGCCACCTTCAGTTCACGCTTGCCGGCGAGGTGTCGTTGCAGGTCCCTGCAGAAGGTCTTGGCGAGCACCGTTTTTCCGCTGCCAACCGGACCGGTGATCACCGCACGGGCCGCCCCCTCTGGGGAAGCCACGTTGGAGAACTTCGAGGCCAATTCACGTTGAATCTCTTCTCGACCCACCAGTTCATCGGGGACATAGTCGAAATCAAGCATCTCTGGATGGGCGATGATGAGCCCAGCGCCGATGCGGTCAAGGTAGTCTACCATATCATGAGAATGCTGATGTCAACCGTTCTAAAACATGTGGTCTCACAGCGGCCGCAATGTTCGCCTTTAGGTCGCTGTGGTTCAGTGAATCAGGGGATTTCATCAAACTGGTAGCCGGTTTCCCACTGCTTCTCGCCCAGGGCCACTTCAAGTTCAAACGGTGTGATGAGTGGTTTGCGGTACTTGACGGCATCATCGATAGCAATGCGGGGGCAGGCCGTGTTGACAAACGCATCAACGGGGTAGAAGTCGATGAGCTCAGGGCCGACGTGCTCCAGTGCCAGCAGGTAGCCTTTCTTGCCGTGCTTGGCGAGCATGCGCTTCATTCGAAGGGCAAGGGTGCGGCGCATTTGACCTGGTTTTTCTCCGATGAGGATGCCAAAGGAATTGGCATCTTGGACACTCATGATCAGGCCGAAGCGCTGACGCAGGATGCGTTCAATCCGCTGAAGCGACATTTCCTCTGCATCACCGGTGTAGGGGTCGAGCATGGCCAGTGGTTTGCCGGTGTGAAGGACGAGGCCGATGGGGTGGAAATCGCCACTTCCAAGGAAGAGGTAGTGTCCGATGGAAGGGTCGTCTCCGGAGTAATTGCAGCCCAACACCTGTCCGGGGAACGAGAGGCGAGCACCACCAATGGGGATGGTGACATCAAAGCCAGCCTTTTCCAAACGGTCGTGGAAGTCAGGCAACAGATGGAGGTGTTGTATGGAACCCACCAGGCCGAGTTTGGTGTTGGTGAGCGGTGCCATGCGTCCCACAGCGTCCATGAATTTCTCTTGTGCTTCTTCTTCGGTCAACTCCGAGGTTTGCCCTTGCTCAGCAAGGCGTGCTTGAGCCATGGTTCGGTGTTGTTCAAGCCAGGGAAGAACAGGGCTGAGTTCAGGGTCGCCATCGTAGGTGACGTTGATGAATTGTGTGGGCATACCTGAATCGATGTTCATTTGGGAATGTCCCATGTGGGCGACGAGTTCCACGCCCATGAGCTGCATCTTGTCGTGCACGAGATCACACGCACCGTAGCACGGGTCGGCGGCCAGGACCACCTGAGCGCTGGTTTCGGTTTCGATGGTGTCCATCATCTCGAGCGCCTGCATTTTGAGGCCTTCGGGCACTTGAAGCGCAATAAGACGATTGTCGTTGGCGCGAATTCGCTCCATCAACTCGTCCAGTTCGAAATCGTGACGGTCAAGGTCCATGCTTCCCCTCATTTCAACGGCGGTGCCACTCCCTCATGAAGCCACCCATTGGACCGATGCACCTCCAAAGGCTTGGCATGTTCAGTCTTCGTCGAGGAGCACCACTTTGTCGCCGTCCATCTCGAGGCGAACGAGGGATTGGATGCGCAGGTCCGGGTAGAGGTCTTGCAGGCGACGCAAGCCGCCGCCCTTCTCCACAACAGCGATGATTTCAACCACTTCCGCTCCAGCACGGCGAACACCTTCGATCACCGCCTCGAGCGTCCCTCCAGTTGAGAGCACGTCATCGAGGATGGCCACACGTTCGCCCTGTTTCAGGTCGTTGAGGTACATGGCGCCTTTGGAGTAACCCGTTGACTGGTCAATCTCCACCTCGTCCTCAAGTCCGTAGGAGCGTTTACGAGCGATCACAAGTGGAATGCCAGTGGCCATGCTCAGCGGGGCCGTCAAGGGCAAACCCATCGCTTCAATGCCCAGCAAAATGTCAACTCCGGACCAATCGACGCGGTCAACAACAAGTTCGGTGATGGCTGTCAAGACATCGGGATTCATCCGGGGGACGCCGTCGGTGATGGGGTGGATGAAATATGGGTAGTCGCCTTTCCAAATCACCGGTGCAGCTTGGAGGCTGGCACGGAGTTGTTCCATAGGGTCAGACATGAAATTCCGTGGGGGTTTGAGTTCATCATCCTTCGGGAGGAGAATGAAACCGGGGTGTCGTCGGCTCAAAGTTCGGCCAGGTACTCGACGTATTCGTCGTGTTCCATGAGGTTCTCAAGGAGCTGCTTGTCGTCGGGATTGAGTTGCAATTCATGGGGCTCGAGCAGGATGATCCAGCCGTCATTGTAGGCGGAATCGTTGACGAGGTCAGGGTTGATTTCAACCTCGCCGTTCACATCGGAAATCACGCCAGAAAACGGGGATGTCAACGAGACTTTTTCATCAGCCGTCCATAGAGAGAACAGGCTGCCGCCTTCGTCAATTTCGGTCTCTGCCTGCGGCAAAATCACACGCAATACATCACCAATTTCAACGCGGAGGAATTCACTCACGCCAATCATCAACTTCTGGTCTTTCTGCTGGAACCACAGGTGGTCCATCGAGTATTTTCGGTCTTGAGCAATTACAAATTCAATGATGTCGTCATCCATCGTTGCGGCCTCAACACGCGGCTTCCGAAGGGGGTATATGAAGACTGAGGGAAAAAATGTAATTTTTCCGAATCAAACGGGTTAAGAGACTCCTCATGTTGGGAGATTCGGTGAGCGCATGAACTTCGGTGAAACCGACGAACAACAGATGATTCGAGAACTGGTAAGAGACTTCGCTGAAACGGTGCTTGCGCCTACAGTGGAGCACCGAGACCAAAATCAAATTCCACCCTCCGAGGAGTGGCAGGCCTTCCTCGAATACGGTCTCCACGGGATCACCATCCCCGAAGCCCATGGGGGCTCACCCATCGATGATGTGTCGGAGGCCATCATCATCGAAGAGTTGGCACGAGTCGACCCCTCCTTTGCCGTGATGTACTGTGTTCATGTCGGCCTGTGCTCCATGACCATCGCCCTCCACGGGGACGAGCATCAGAAGTCAACCTTCCTGCCCCGCCTTGCAGCAGGCGAAGTCGGCGCATACTCACTTTCCGAAGCCGGCGCCGGAACCGACGCCGCTGCCATGTCGTGCAAAGCCAAACTTTCCGACGACGGCACGCATTACATTCTCAACGGTGAGAAGATGTGGGTGACCAACGGCGCCCAAGCTCAAATCATCGTCCTGTTCGCTAAAGACGTTGACCACCCCGACTACGGGACAAAGAAGCACGGCGGTACCACGGCGTTTATTGTCGATGCAGAGTACGAAGGTTTCGCTGTTGGAAAGAAAGAGGACAAACTTGGCATTCGCTCCTCGGATACCTGCACCCTGGTCCTCAACAACTGCAAGGTGCCGATTGAAAACGTCATCAAGGGCGTTGGAAACGGCTTCCCCATCGCCATGAACGCCCTTGACAACAGCCGCATTGGCATCGCCGCTCAAGCCTTGGGCATCGCTCAGGGTGCCTACGAATCCGCCTTGCAGTACGCACACGAGCGTGAGGCCTTCGGCAAGCCGATTGCCTATCACCAGATGATCATGGCCTACCTTGCCGATATGGCGACCCAGATCGAGGCCGCTCGCCTGCTTGTCTACAAGGCCGCCTGGACCAAGGAACAACATTACCACGCCGGTGGTCCACGGCACTCAAAGGAGGCCAGCATGGCGAAGTTGTTTGCCGGCGATACCGCTATGTGGGTCTCAGAGCGAGCCATTCAGGTGCTTGGTGGGTACGGCTACACCAAGGAATTCCCTGTGGAACGCTTCTTCCGAGATGCGAAGATCACACAGATTTACGAGGGCACCCAAGAGGTGCAACGCATCGTCATCGCTCGGGCATTGAAGTGATCATCGTTCAAGACAAACGAGTTGTTTGAGGGCGACGTCCCAATCGTGTGGCTTCACAACTGCTGCGTAGGTATGTCCCGGCTCCGGTAGGTTCTCTGTCGGCATGAGCATCACGCGGAAGGCCGTTCCCCCATCACTCGTACAGTGGGCGGTGTGGCCGTTGCGGTACTGGTCAACACCGAGCAGCGTCCGCGATATGGATTGGACGGTGATGGAGACACCGAAGGTCGCCGACGCACTGATGACCGCTTGGGCCTCACTGCGTAATTTCATGGATTCAACATGAGCCACGAAGGCTTCGAAGCCGTCCTCAACGGGTTCAGCGGTGGCCTCGTCCGCCTCAACCGGGGCCGTTGCTTCGTCGACGTGTTCCACCACTGGTTCAATCGGCGCTGCCGAGACGGTGAACGTGTGCGTGTCGAGGCGAACACCGAGATGTCGCAGTTCAGCTGTATAGGTGCCCGCTTCATCCAGTTCAATCTCGAAATCATCAAAATCGGGTCGATCCATGTCAACATTTGGGGTGAGCGAGGAGTGAATTTCCTGTTTGGTGGTGTTTTGAACGACGACGAATTCATAGGCTACGACTTCGACGTTAAACGAGACCGTCACAGAAATCGGCTTCCCTGTTTCAAAAGCCTCGTCAAGAATGGCGATGGTGCCAGTGACCTCCACCTTCTCCTCGAACAATTCGTCAGGAAACTCCATGCCGCTGGCGGCCAAAAACGCCATCCAGTCCCTGGTCGGAATGCCGTCGTTGATATCGGCGTTGACGAAGGAAAAGACCAGTTCTACCACCCATTCTGGTGGCCGTTCGCCAGTCATTCTCCCCAGCAGCGTTGCGAATTCATCACCAGAGATGAACCCGTCCTTGTTGGTGTCGAGTTCCTCGGTGAGTTTCACTGGGGACATGGAAGAATCGGACAGCCATTTCTTGAAATTCTTATTCAGCAAGCCTGCCATGGTGTTGTTTTTGGTGATGCTTTCAACCCGTCGCTCAATAGCGGCTGCTCGCTTCATGAGGTTCTCTTTGTCGCGAAATTCCACGGTCGCCATGTGACGCCGAGGACCCTGGCCCACATGAAATTGATGCCGGCGTTCAAGGGAAGGATGGAGTTGGCCAATCTTCAACCGAACCGTGTTCGTATGGCGTCCGAATGAGCAAGGATTCCATGCCTCCGACCGAGGTCACATCCTGCTCAATTTGGAGACGGTGCAGCCACTGCTTCAATCGTCCCAGGCGCATTCCCTGGCCGATGTTCGTCCGAGCCATGAGCCAGTGCCCGTCCACCAAACACGCTACGGGTTCGCTTCTTGGGGTAATGGTCTGCCAGTGTTTTTTCACTTCTGCGACAGCTGCTGAATCGAGTTGGAGGCCGGTGTGCAGCCGGATGTCGTGTTCTGACAAACACTCCAAGGTCAGCAAATGCGCCTCTGCTTGTGTCGTGAGGGCATGGTTGAACACTCGCAAGGCTGCGGTGTCGTTGACGGGGAGGTGGCCGAGATGTTCGTGGAACACGGCCATGGTACGTTGGAGTTCATTGGACGCCCGCAAGTCTTTGAGTTGATGAACCGCCTCTTTTGATGGGTGCTCGACCATCAATAGGGCGAGGCGTTGATGGAGATGAAGGCGCTGAAGTCGGCCATCGTCAAGCATGATGAGCAGGGCGGGGTTCATGACGACAAGGCGCTCAAAGACATGACGCAAAACTCCCCCGTCCTGCATGGCTTGAAGAACAGCACCCGGCTTTGGTCCAGCGAGGATCTTTTGCACTTCCATCCATCGTCGTTCAATCGCTACCATGCTGAGGCGGGTGCTGTGTTGAGCGATGGCGTGCTCAAGAGCCCCGTCCATCACCCAAAGGGGCCCGTTATCCCGCCGAGTAAATCGGTAAGCGCGAAGAATGCGAAGCGCATCTTCTTCGCATCGCTGGCTGGCGTCGCCAACAGCTCGAACCACGCGTTGTTGGAGGTCGCCCATCCCGTTGTAGGGATCGTAGAGGCGATGCCGAGCGACATCGATGGCCATGCTGTTGAAGGTGAAGTCCCTGCGGCTCAAATCCTCCTTCAACGAACGACCCCACGAAACGACATCGGGGCGACGACCGTCCCTGTAGAGTGATTCGGTCCGTAGGGTCGTCACCTCGTAATGTCGACCTTGCCCCTTGACCGTGATGGTGCCAAAGTCAATGCCTGTTGGAATCGCTCGGTCGCCGAAGAGTTCCATCATGCGGCCCGGGGTGCAGGTGGTGCAGACATCGATGTCTGGAGCCGCTTCGCCGAGCCATGCATCACGAACACAGCCACCGACCAGCCAAGCCCCCTCGCCCGCTTCGGCAAGCGTTTGGAGCAGGCTCAGCAAATCGCTCGGCAAGGTTGCCAACCACCTGGCGATGGGGGGTGGGCAAGGGGCGCCTTCCATGTCGGCCTCAAGACCTTCCGGAAGAGCCTCGGTCGTTCCCATGATGCACACCCTTGGTCGTTCTGGCGTGCGGGGCATGAAAAAGCATTATGTGAATCGGCAGTGAGACATAGGCATGTCGTGGGAAGAAGACGATGTCCAACTGGTCCCTGTCGCATGGCTCAAAGTCCACGAGGAAATCAAATCAAAGAATCGCGATAAACTTCTCGAGATGACCAAAAAATGGGGTGGGTACACCAAACCGCTCATCGTTGACAAGCGGACAGGGGCCATTTTGGACGGTCATCATCGGCATTCCATTGCCGTGCTGTTGGGCTTGAAACGGGTACCAGCCGTCTGCGTGGACTACCTTGAGGATGATACCATCCAACTTGGCGTTTGGCCAGCGTGTGGACGTGAATCACTCACGAAGGCAGAAGTGATTGAAATGTCGCTTTCCGATGACGTGTTTCCTCCCAAGACGAGTCGCCATACGCTCCCGGATGAGACGCCTCCGATTTTCGTTCCGCTCGAGACCTTGGCGGTCCTTCCTTCGCTCACGGGGCCTGACGAGTCTTGATCCAATCTCGCCAGCGTTGATTTCCCTTCCCGCTGAGAGAAACGCCGTGCTGAGGTGAGGGTGGTAAGGTTAGGTTTACTGAACTCAGGATGCCCTCATGCACCACATCAAGGGTGAGTTCATCGGCGGTTCGGCCGGCGATCAATTTCTTCAAGTGGGCGACGGACTTGATGCGTACGCCGTCAATGGCCAACAATTCATCGCCGACTTGGGTCAGTTCTCGAAGTGGCGAACCGGCGTGATAGGTGGTGATGGTCACCTGCCCTGCCGTTTCTTTGAGTCCAACACCCAGCCACCCTTTCCCTTCCTTGTCGGTGGCGTGCGGTACCAGTTTCAATCGGAATGCCGACAGGGCGCGTTGCAGATTGGGATGGTTTCGGTGCTTGACCAAGCGGTCGAGGTATGGGCCCATGGCTTCTCCACCAGGGCATGATTTCAGGGTGGTTCGGATATCGTTGTATTCTACGCCCAATTCTTCTGCTTCGGATGAACTGATGGCGTAGCGGCGCACGAGTTCGGCCATCAAGTCGCATGCGCCGAAGCTGTGGTCATTTCGCCGTCGCAACTCCACATCCAAGCAGAGCAGCGCTAGTTCACCTTCAAGGTAGTATGAAATTTGGTTCTCTCTCGTGTATGGCCCGCTTCTATAGAGGTGAATCCATGCATCGTGGCTCGATTCTGCGAGGGATTCTCGGAGCATGCCGTTGTTTGCGGTGTGCCGTATCATTTTCCGCTCAAAATCCAATCTCCAATCCTCTTCACTCCATGCCCCAGAACGAACACAGATCATGTCGCCAAGCCAGGACGTCGCCCCTTCAAACCACCACAGAAGGTCGGTGTGGGTCTCGGACTGCAGGTCGTAGTCAAGGAAGGATTTGGGGCGAAGACGTTTGACGTTCCACTGGTGGAGGTACTCATGTGAAAACAAACTCACAAGGTCTCTGTATTCGTCGGCATGATCGGGAAACAGGCATGAACGTGGCATCATCGAGGTTTGGGAATTCATGTGTTCCAGCCCACCTCTGCCGGTGTCGGTTAAGTGGAGTACCGTGGTATAGTCCGGCCAATCAGGCACGCCGAACAAGGCATAGTGTTCCTTCGCAATGCGTTCCATGTCGTCGATGAAGGCTTGGAGGCGGGCGCTGTCGGGCTGGTGGCCACCGCTGTCCCACCACTTCAGATGGTGAAGGCGACCGGAAATGTTGTGCGTGATGGTGGGGTTTGGATTGACCTCGATGATGCTGTCGAGCACCATGTCCCTTCCGTCGGTGGAGAAGTGCCACTGCTTGCTGGTCTCATCCAAGTCCTTGCTTGAATCAAGATGGAGTTGGGTTGCTGGAGTCCAGGTGGATGGTGCCGTGATGTTGACGTTGTGGTTCAATTCCAAACGCTTGTTCTCGATGCCTCGCTCGGGCCAGAACCAAGTAAACGGTGGCATCAGGTGCAGATGCGTCGTATCGAGGTGGTTGGACCGGACGCTCAGTTCCTTGGCAAGCAGCGTGTAGTTGATGCGCACGGTGTTGGAATTCTTCCGGAGACGAACCGAGATCCCGTCGACGCCCACGCGCTTCCATGTCAATGTCGTGCCCGCATCATCGGTCGCAGTAAAATCAAACATGTGCTGAATCGGTTCACGAAGAAAGTACGACCCTGGCACCCATCGAGGGAATCTCAAGACAAGTTGCAAGGAGGTGAAGGGGCCTTCAACGGTCAACCCAGCGCCGAGGTGGTGTTGGCGTCCGTTGGTGGCGTCTGCGTGAAAGCTGATGCCGGAGGAGGGTAGGCTCATGCACCAAGTTCAGTTGCGGCGGTTGATAGGTTCTCGCACGCCACCTTGAGAAGTTCTTCATCGGTACGTTCAGCGAGGCGTTTCACCCGCTCGATGATGTTTGGTTCGTTGGCACGGCCGATGAGCCGTTCAAGCAATTTGCACCGTTCGATGACGTGGAGGCGATCATCGTTGATGAGTTGCCACCGGAGGTCGTCCTCTGAGGCATCTTGACGGATCACCCAACGGGCCACAGGCTCGAGCAGGCCGCCTTCGAGGAGGTGTTGAATCAATGGTTCAGAATGTTCTGAAACGGTCGCTCGAAGGTGGTCGCCCAGTGCCTTCATGTCCTTTGGTTTGATGTGTTGGGTGAGTTGCTTAAGTTGCGATGCTTCGTGTTCGGCCGCCCACACGAGGATGTCCACGGTGTGGTGCCCCGCTTCCAAAAACGGCACCAAATCGTTCATCTCAAGGTTCAATTTTCGCTTGATGGCGCTCTTCAAAGCTGCGACTCGGACACCTTCGTGTGGGTCGCCTAAGCCGCTTCTCAGGGCCGGTTCGGGCAACATGAGGTGCCCCATGCCAGTGGTTCGAATCGAATCACTTTCGTGCGAAGCCAATCGTTCTGCTACAACGATATCCTCCACGAGAAGCAGGGCCCTGGCTGCCTTGCGCTGAACGACGCTGTCCTCGTCGTCCAAGGCATCCATGGCCAAGGAGGTGCCTTCCTGTCCAAGGGGGGCGAGAAGATTGGCACCTGCTCGGCGGACATCCAAATTGCGGTGGTTCAGAAGAGTCTCAATGGCTTCAGCACCTGAGGCCAAGCCCCATGTTCGGTAGGCATCCAGTGCTTTTGAGACAAACCAAGTGTCATCATCATCGAGCAGTGGCTTGAACGCTTGCAGCACGGAGGGGTCGTCGTGTTCAAAGAGCGTCCGAACCGCTCGACGCCGGGTACGGATATCTCGGTGTTTTAACCGAGCCATGGCTTTCCCGATGTCGTTGGCCATGCTTGCGGGAAGCGCCGCTCCCTCATAGCCTGTTGCGTTGACTTCAGCGCATCTCCAACCACGCAAAGAACAGGATGATGGGGAGGAGGTAGAACAAGCGTCGATGCATGCGATGGGTGGCTTCCATGTGCTCAATCACCGATGGCGGGAGCACCTCCACGGACGAGGACGTTCGTCGGCGCCGGTTCAGCATCACGTGTTCTTCGATGTAAGCCAGCACCGTGCCACGTAACTCGGGGTCTCTGCTTCGTGCTTCGCCCCTTCCGACGATGTATCGAATAGGGTGTTCCTCGGCCAATTCAAGCGTTGAAGCAACAATGGATAGGGGTTGGGCTGAGTTGTGGAGATCGATTCGCACCGTTCGCCCGTCGCTACGTACATGGCTGAGGACTCGCCACTTTCCCTGGCCTTCGTTAAAGGGCTGAAGGCGGGTTCGGATTTCATCGATGGGGTCGACGTTGGAGACGTTGGGTGCCCTCCGGAAGCCCAAGAAAGGGCCCAGGAGAAACGCACATGCCACTGGTGTGATACACATGAGCTGGACGAGCCGAACCAAGGCATCTGGGTCGGTTAACGCCGAGACGACGGCGAGTGAAAAACCGAGAAAAAGACCGATAAAACCGCCGGCCTGCACGCCGGTGACCAAACCGATGCGGGGGCGTTCGGCCTCGGCCATGGTGGTGGGTGAAGCGTGGGGCCATTGAAGGCTTGGTTGAAAAGAAAGAATCAAGAGGCATTGTGAATCTTGACCGGCATGGAGCGCAACGGTTTACCCGACCGGCTTCGGGAGGCCAAGATCGGCCGCTGGGTCTTGGGCGTTTGTGGCTTTTTGCTCGTGTCGTTTTTTCTCGCCCCCATGACCCTTGAGGAAGGCTCAGTTGGGCCGCTTCAAGGCCGGGCCAACGCCATCGACTACTACAGCGAGGACGGTTTTGGTTCGTATGGCAATCAAGCCAACAATGAAGGCGCCGTTGACGGCCAATGTTGCCCCGCCTTTGCATGGTCTGAGGTCAATTTCTACGCCGCCATCATTTACGGGTTTGGAGACGTGAACTGCCATCAAAAATCAGAGCGATCGTGGGAAGTAAATAACAACCAACTTCCTGTCTGTACGCGAGATGTTGGCATCTTTGCTGGCCTCTTTATCGGCGGCGTGGTGTTCTCCCGTCGAGGTTGGAATCGATGGACGGTCCGTGATACCTGCCTTTCACTCCTCCCTGAATCGATGCTTCACAATGTCTACGTAAAGAATCAACGAACGATGGTGTGGTTGGCATGCGGTGTGTTGCTTTGTGTCCCTCTGATCGCCGATGGATTCCTTCAACTCCTCACGGCGTATGAATCGACGAACTTCAAGCGCGTGTTGACCGGCGTTCCCTTTGGATTTGGCCTTGGGATTCTTCTTTGCTCAATGTTTGCTGCCCGAGCCGAGGCCTTCTTCGGTGCGGGGCAGGTCCTTCTGCCTGGTGAAGCGCGCTTTACCCTTGCGAGCAACGGACCTCAGGAATCCGAATGATTCGGCGGTTGCATCGACCACCAGACCGTCAATTCAGCTGCGGTCGTTGGAAGCGGGCAACCTTCGTGGCCGCTGGTCAATATTTGCAGACGTTCATGCACGTCCCCGACGGCCTTCTGCAAGGTGGTCGACAGGGATTTGCCTTCTTCCACTGCAAACACGTCATGCAGGGCTTGGGTCCAGGCGCCGTCGGGGTTGGCCCGTCGCCAAGAGGCAAGTTGGGTTCTCAAGGGCCACATGGCCAACGTCAGCCGAGCGAACCCGAGCCGCTCTTCTCGAAGTTTGAAGAGTTGAGCATCGCTGAACGGTGTGTGGTTCTGTTGCTTGTGAACCCAATGTTCGGTCAACAGCCACTTGATCAGGCGCTGTGTGTGGCGTTGCGTGACCATGCGTACGGGACCAAGCGCAGCATGCAAGCGTGGGACTTCGCTTGACCCCACCATCAATGAGAGGGTGCCCAAAATGGACCAGCAGGAGTGGGCTAGTGGTGAGGCAGGCACATCATGCTCCTGAGCCGATTCAATGGGCCAATTGTCCTCGGCTTCTTTCATCCAATGAGCAGGTGATTTTCCTCCCAACCAACCCACGTGGATGGCCGTCCGTTCTTGCGGCGCTCCTGGTAGCCGACGTTGCTTCTTGACGTCGTGCACCAAGGCGTTGAGCAGGGTACGGTCTACGGCGTCCCGGTCAACGTTGAGCGGCAGGGGTTTTTTGTTGAAGAACCGGCGAAGTTCCCTTCGAAGTTTGGTTTTCAGTTCATCCAACCCCCCTTCGTTCATGATGGGCCCTACAACACAACATTGATTGAAGGGTGGAGGGACTTCACCAAGTTCACCAAACAGGGCGTGAAAGCCTTGGCGAATGGCGGTTTGGATTTCTTGGGTCTCAAAATATTCCTGTTTTTGACTCGTCATGCGGAGTGTTCCCGACTTGATTCGCTTCATCGCCTTTTCCGGGTCGCAATCAATCCAAAACACGAGGTCGGGAATCATGGCAGCAGCGTTCATCCCGGCGACCTTTTCGAGCCCAAGGTCGCCAACTACGCCCTGGTAGATGAGGGAAGAGTGGATGTTTCGGTCGGAGATCACCACGCATCCCTTCGTGAGATGCGGTCGAATGAAGGTGTGGGAGTGGTCAAGCCGGTCGGCGGCGAATAAACCCGCTTCCTCAAGTGGTGTTTTGTTGCCAAGTTTGACGGATTGAAGGGCCAACTTCCCCAACTCGCTGTGTCGCCGAGGTTCATGCGTCATCACCACATCGGGGAAAGGAAACTCACTGAGCAGCTCGCCGAGGATGCGAGCGGCCTCGCCCTTTCCGGACCCGTCGCCGCCCTCGACCGAAATCAAGTACATGCTCAGTCCTCACGCTGGTCTTCAAAGTCTAATTTAGCGAACAGGTTCACGATCATGCCAAACAAGATCAGCGTCGGTCCAACGATGATAAGGCCACGACTGAAGAGGGCGCCTGCAGCAAGGTACTGGCTTCGTCGGTAGTGTTTCCCACGACGAATTTCAACCGCCGCTTGGATGCCAAGCAGCGCAGTTCCGATCGTTAACACACCAATGGCGGTTGAAAGACCGACGGCGTTATCGAGGGTCCAACCTGAAATGGATTGCTGGTCGTTCTCTTCCCGGACAGGGGTTGCGTTCCCTGGCTTCATCGTGACAGGGTCCAAGCCGACATTGTCAGGGACAAATGTCCGTTCTACCGTGACGTAGCCTTCCTTCGAGAACACGATGATATGGGTCTCTTGGGCGACGTTTTTCATCGAGAAGAAGCCGAAGCTGTCGGTTATGGTGGATTGCAATTCTGCCCGAGATTCGGCTTCAAGGAGCACCACGGAGACGTTTTCCACGCCGTTTCCGTCCACATCCTCGAGCGCCGTTCCCGAAATGTCAACCGATTCTTGCTCTGCGAACAGGGACGTGTTGAGGAGTTCGGTGGGGTTTCCTTGGAGGATGAGCGCACCGCTGACCATGCCGAGGATGCTGCCCACAAGAATGAGAACGGCTGCTAAATTTCTCCATCGGTCTGCGTCCAAGTCCATGAGTTCATACCACTCATCATCTTCCTGTTGACGGGTTGATTCGGAGGCGGGAAGCTCTTGGGTACTGACCACCAATTCCTCCTCGATGATGCCGCCGCTCAGGGCCGCCTCTTTCTTGGCCTTCACACGGGCCCGGAGGGCTTCCATCCTTGCTTCACGCTCGTCGGACATGCTACCCTCCCGTTACGCCGAGTGTGTGCGCGGATAATACCTCTTTGTTAGGGGACCGCGATTTGATTCAACGTTTTCCTTTTACTTCAACGACCACGAGCAGGCCAACGATGCTGACCAGACCGGCCATCGCCATGACGGTGAGACCGGTGTTTCGGCGGGGATGGTCTTCGGTTTCAACCCCCCCGACGTCGCCATCAGGGGAAGGGCTGTCGTGTTCTTGCACCTCCTGGTGGGCGTCGATGCCAACAAAGGCGTTGGTTCGTAATCCAAGTTCGACCAGCCGACCCACCTTGCCGAGTGAATCAGCGCTGACCTTGTCGGGTGTATCCTCCATCGTGTGCCAGTACGAACCGAAGGTGTAGGGCTTGGCTTCGCCGAACGAGGTGTCCATGAGGTCGATGGCCGGGATGCCAAGGTTGTGTGCGTGGACATGATCGTCCAGTACATGCACGGTGGTGTCGTATTGAATGATATCCTCACCAGCTTGTTCGTTGCAGGCTGTGGTGCCGTTTACCAGCCCCAATGAGGTCCCAAGTTCCACCACCCTGGATTTGAGCGTGGCGTTGCCCGGGGCGACATCGTGGAGTTGCAAATCGGCGTCTCCTACCATGTCCAACAGCACAAAGGCGTGCGTGGCGTTGATTTCGTCCTCCGTGAGGTTCTCAGCCCAAGCCTCCGCTCCCAGCGTGTACTTTGGCTGCTGGTCTTCGGCATCGTTGAAGAACAACAGCACGTCGTAATCCAAGTCCATGGCAGGGATGTGTCGGGCGAGTTCCAAGAGCACGGCAACGCCACTGGCTGCATCGTTGGCGCCCGGGACAGGGAGGGATTGATTGCTCTCGTTCTCGTCTTGGTCCGCTACATTTCGAGAATCGTAGTGGGCGGAGAGCACGAGTTGACCGTTCCCCGTTGAGTTTGATGGCCAGCGGGCAAAGAGATTCGTGAGTTCCATACCGAACCGCTCGTGAGTTTGGTTGCTGACATCGTAGCCCAGGGACTCAAGGTCAGCCGTGATGGTTGAACGGAGTTCGGCCGAGGCGTTTGAACCGGGGGTTCTCGGCCCCAAATCGACCTGCCAGGCAACCGAGGCATTGGCTCGTGCCCCATCAAATTGCAGGTCGTCGATGGCCGAGCAAATACCTGCGGGCGTTGCACGGTCAAAGGAGGCGTGTGTTCCCGTGGTGGTGGATGCCATGACCATGATGGCGAGAACGGCCAGGATGAGGCCACGCGGTGCGGTTGGAGCACGCACATCTGCATGACGCATGATGACGCCTCGACCACGGACTCTTAAATACCTCCTTTCTTCTCGCAAAATTGGGAATCCGTACCACGATTCTCCTTGGTGTTTGACATGTCGGAACGACGCTCCAGTCCAGCCTTTGCCTTCGTCCTCCTGATGCTGGTTTCCAGCACAGCGCCACTGCTGATGAGCGTGGCGGCCGAAGGCAGTGAGGAATCAACCTCCGCCAGCACGTACGATGCAGGTGGCATTATCATCGGTGATTTGGACGAATTCGACCCCAGCGATGGAAGTGAGTATTTGTTTATTCATGAAGATGAACCCGTCGTCTCCGCCACTCAGTTCATGCGTCAGGCTTGGATTGAGGAAGGTCGGCCAGGGGTGGAGGACATGGTCATCCAGCCCTCGATGGGGCGTTCTTCCGGCCGTGCTTGCACCCCACACGTCGTCGGTGATACATTGACGGTCCCCATCTCCGGTGGCTCCATTTCGGCTTATGTTGCAAAAACAACCAACACGGTGGCGTTTATTGTTCAAAGTGGACGAACCCTCTCCTCCACCGTCCTCAACAATTTGGCGAGCACCTGGGACTCCACCATTTACCCCACCATGACAACCTATTACGGCAAGGACTACCAGGACGGGCGCGGACTCGCCCCGCCCGACATCGACAACAATTGTCAGGTTCAAATCATCATCTACGACATTGACGGTGCTTACAACACGGGTGGCTACTTTGCACCCTCGTTCTCCTCATCTCGCGAAGCGGTGTTCGTGGATTACGCAGACATTACCCTCTCTTGGGGCCGTTCCATTCTCGCCCACGAACTCGAGCACTTGCTCCACAACGCTCTTGATCCTTACGAGAACCTCTGGATCGATGAAGGAAACGCTGACGTAGCGATTTATCTCTGCTTTGGTGCGGATTCAACCCTCACAGGGCACGTCAACGCCTGGACGGGTGCACCCGAGCAATCCGTACGCTGGTGGAATCAGCGCATTGCGGATTATGGCGCAGGCTACATGTTCACCATGTACCTCGCCGAACACCTCGGCGGTGGACCCGCTGTTCGTCAACTTGTTCAGGATTCTGCAACAGGTGGTCGTGGCGTTGAGAACCTCGCTCTGTCACCGCAGTCTGGCCAAGTCGGTCTCTTGGGGCGCACGATGGGCGAGATTTTTGCGAATTTCAGCATTGCAGCCACCCTGGATTCTGACCAAGGTATCTACGGCTACCCTAACCTTGACCTCAACCCCGTCTGCACCGGTGGGGCGTTTTGTAGGGCGCAGCCAACCGAAGTCAACAGCGACTGGTCCACGCCTTGGTCCTCCACTGGCAACACCCTTGAGGGGTGGGGCATTCGTTCCTTCCAGTTTACCCCCGGGTCTGCTTCACCTGCACCGCTTACCCTGCGCCTGACGGCGGACAAGAGCCAATTCGACGGGGTGATCGTCTCCAAAGCCGTCTCGGACGGTTTGTGGAGCGTCACCGACCTCAATTTCGTCAACAACGTGGCCACTGGCTTGGTGCCTGGCTTCGGCAACTTGACCGATGAGGTCTGGGTCATCACGTGGTATGCTTCCACCGTGGCAGATTGCGATTACACCTCTTGCGGCCCATCCTACCCGGAAGGCACCGTTGATATCGAGGCTGCTCGAATCACTTCACCTGCCACGATTTCACTCAACAACACGGTGCTCTCGGACCGAGACGGTGATGGCATGGACGATACCGTGGAGATCAACTACGGTGTCTTGTCCAATGCCTTCTTTGAAGACCTCGATGTCGAAATTGCAGTCCGTGATGCGAGTGGTACACTCGTGGACACCATCACCGACAGAGTCGCTGCTGGTGGTGGCGTGGTCGTTGACAGCCAGGTCTATTTCACTGCACCACAGGCCGATCAGTACGCCTTTGAGATGGTCATGAACGACATGCTTGGGGAACCGGTTGACACCCTCCAAACCTCGCCCCAACAGTTGAGTAACATGCGCCCCGTGGCCAACGGGAGTGTCTCGCTCACCGATGTTCAAACCTGGGAGAACATTCAGTTCCAAGGCGCTGGTTTTGATGCATGGGGTCTTTCGCTGACCAACAACAGCCTGCCCTACCTCGACCCACCGACGGCTTATGCGTGGGTGTTTGGCGATAACGCCTCTTCGAACCTTAAATCGCCCCTTCGGTCCTACACTGAGGTCGGTAGCTACAACGCAACCCTGCGTGTGATGGACCAGGGTGGCACGTGGTCGGAGACGCAAGTTCACACCATCAACGTCAGCGACATCACTGAACCTCTCCCGATCATCACCGTAAACAACGTGGTGATTGAAAACAACATTTCCTTGTTAACCGGTCAACGTATCCTTTTCTCGGCTGGGCGCTCTGTTGACAATGTTCCCATCGACCATCTCGATTTCCAATGGGATTGGGGTGATGGGACGCAAAGCGGCGGTGTTGGCGTCTATTCTCAACAACATGAATGGGACGACATCGACGGTGAGAGTGAAACTTTCAACCTCACGCTCACCGTCTCGGACGGCATCAACGTCGGAACGAAGACGCTCCAGGTTCATATCAACAACAGGATTCCTGTCCAAATTTACGCCGAGACACTGACCACGATGACCTACACCAGTTTGGTCCTTCCAGATGTTTTCGTGGACGACGACGGTGAGATCCTCACCTATGCGTGGTCCTTCCCCGATGGCGTCCGTGTTGGAACGGGAACGCCGACCCGAAACGATGACTTCTCAATCGTGAGCAGCAGCGCCACGAACCCCATTGTGGCTTGGGATGTCCCCGGGAACAAGACGGTCTCGCTTACAGTCACGGACGATGACGGCAGCCAAGCCACGGCCGTCCTGAACGTGGTGGTGTTGAACCAAATTCCAGTGGCCACCTTCGATGTCCGAACGCTGTCTGCGATGGGGTCCCGTGAGATCGACTTCCGTGAGGAAGACGGCGAAGTTGACACGGCCTACGTCTTCGACGGGCTTGACAGCATGGACCCCGACGGTTCAGTGGGGGATTCAACGGACATTGAGGTCTGGAACTGGACCTTCTCCGATGGCACATTTGGTGACCGCCCTCAAGTCACGCACACGTTCACCACGCCAGGCGTTCACATTGTGTCGCTGGTTGTAACGGACAAGGACGGACAAGAAAGCTTCACTCGGACCATGACGGTGCGAATCGCCAATCCGCTCCCCATCATCCAAGTTCGAATTTTGGACGGCTACATTGATGACGACATCATCACCAGCTCAACGCCCTTCCCAGAGGGCTCTGTACCCGATGCTTGGTCACACACGTTCAACGAGGATGGTGCAGTGGTCACGGCACCCGAACGCATGCTTTTCTTCGACTCATCGGGTACCCGGGACGGCGACCGACAATTCGAGGGTAAATACGTGCCCTTTGAAGTGGAATCGCCCGATTGGAACGGTTTGGTCCAATACACGTGGGATTTCGGCGATGCAACGCCACTGGTGCACGAAGCAACGCCCTGGCACGCTTACACCCTTCCAGGAACATACACGGTCTCGCTTACCGTTCGCGACGGTTTCGGAACCGGCGATGTGTCCCGGCAGACCTTCACGGTGGTCGTGGATGAACCGCCCGAGGCCCGTGAAATCTTCATTCCAGAGAACATCTTTGCAGGCTCGTCGGTTTCCTTCGATGCTGACGTGTTTGATGCAGAGGCTGGAAGTGAAATGGAAATCTATCGAGACTTGGATGTCAATGATGGTTCCATCACGGAACGGGACGAGCGCATCCTCACCCAGTTCACCGTTCGGTGGGACTTTGACATTGAAACCGATGCGGATGAAAACGGTAACCCTGCCGATGACTGGATCACGCCCATCGCCGGGTCTTCTGTCCGAACCATCAACACGTGGGAAGCCACAGGATTCTACACGGTGTTGGTGGAAATTTGCGACGGTATGGGTCAGTGCGACATTTTGACCGAAGACATTGAAGTCGTCCCGGAGCCAGATGGCCCACCCTCATTGTCTGACTTCAGCGCAGACGAGTGGAAATCCTGGCTAGCCGACGCAGGGTCCGAATTGGCCACATTCATTGCGCTCATCGTTATGGCGCTTGTCTTGGGTTGGTTGGTCATGCGTGAGCCGTCGGCGCTTGAGGAAGAAGCGAAGGAAGCTGCGGAGACCTACACGGACATTGAGCATGTTGAGACACAAGGCGGTTTGTTGGGCATGGACCATCATATGCCACCACCGGCCCCGAAGATTCTCTCAAAGGATGAACGACGGAACGATGAGAGCGGATATGTTCGTCCCCTACGCCGCCGTTGAGGGAATGTCCTAAAACCGAGCGGGATAGTCTCCAACCGGGTGAAGGCATGCGAACGACATCTGCGGTAGCCTTGATGGTCCTGATGGCCATCTTTGCGTCGCCGAGCACAAGCGTGCTGCCTTCTGCGCAGGCTGCATCAGGATGCGAGGGGCAAGTCGTCGCTCCTGAATGGAATACCAGCATGCAGCACATGGCTTTGGTCCCTCACTGGAGCAGCCCTTACGCCTTCGACCCTTACTACGGTGAACCTGCTTATGCTACCGAGGGCAGAGATCACGAGGAGTACTACGAGACCTCTGTAGGAGACCTTGATCCGGCCCTGCATCCCGAAGATGATTGGGTGTACAATCCGGTTTGGCCCCTGCCCAGGCTTGATCCGCTCACAACAGGGCAGTACACCGTGATGGAAATTGGAAACGATAGTTCAGGTGTACTCCGGATGAACCTCTCCAGCGCTCACCGAACCACCTTCTGCATTTCCTTGTATGAAACCGATGGGAACACTACGACGCCGGCCATGGCCGATGTGTACTTGATGACCACCTCGCAATACAATGCCTACGAAGAGGTCTACCGAATGATGCATGGTGGTTGGTGGTGGGACGACCTCGACTTTGCTGGTGGAGACGGCAATGTGTTGAGCGATATCCCTCCCGAATGGCGCAGTTTCAACCCCCTTGGTTGGCAATCGTACCGGGACGTCCATCAGTATGAACAGCGAGAGGAGCTCACCTTTTCCGTCGCTATGGACGGCCCTGAGGTGTATTCCTCGCTGTTCGGTGGTTCGGAATGGCAAGATTTCTACCTCGTCATCGATGCCTGGGACAACACCAATGACGATGACGCAGGAGCGTTGAACAGCGTCTTGGTGGCTGATGTAACCGTGCTACCCACCGAACGATCTGCACTTCTTCCACCGTGGACGGTGCCGTTGACGCTGTTCGTCTTGTTGGCGGCCGTGGTGGTCATTCCCGTGGTCCTCAACAGTCGCTACATGCAAGCAGGTCTTGACCAACACTCAACCAGCGATGTATCCGTTCCGGTGATGGAACAGCGGTCTGCTGCGGAACTTGAGTAGGCCTCAGTATTCCATCAACGTCCAGGCGTTCTTGAGGTCTCGGATGTTGACTAGGCCCTTGTTGGAGAGTTTGAACTCCGAGCGGAGCGTTGCATAGACGAGCGATTGGCCGAGAACAGGAGCGTGAAGGCGAGCCCAGTCGCCACCGTTGCCAAGCGCCATCATGGAGAAGGCATGCTTGGAACTCTGCAGATCATAACTGGCCTCAACGATCTGGAGTGCATCTTGGTGGTCGTTGACGGTTCCACAGAACTTGAACACCTCGCCTTCCTTGGCGTGCTCGTTCACGAGGGCCACCAATTCTTCGGCACTTGGGGTGGTGGTGGTGTTGTGAATGGATGAAATGACACGAACTCCACCGTTGTTGGCTTTTGCGAGGAGGTCGGTGCGAATGCTGTCGTCAATGGACAGCTCAAGGTCCACCGAGTTGACGCCCGATGCGATGGCTTTCTCAAGAATCTCATGACGTTGACCGGCCTCGCCGGGGTAGTAGCCGCCTTCTTCAACGGGGCGAACCGTGAAGATGACTGGGAGAGGGATGCTCTCCTTGAGGTTCTGAATGGAGGTGTCTACATCGATACTTTCTATTTCACGAACGGGCCATTCATTTTCTGGTGGCATCACGTGTTTGATTTCGCCGTCTTCGCCCTCAACAGGTTGTGCTTCGGGTCGCTTCAGATAAAGGCGGTCGAATCGAACTTCGACAAAGTCGGCGCCAGCGAGGTTTGCTCGTGCTGCTTCGTCTGCCATTTCTTTCACGGTTGTTCCTTCCAAAGAAACGCACACTTTTGGGTCAGCCATGAAGCACCCATCTGACCCCTCTTCTTAACGGTCACGCTGGACTCAATATCGCTTTTTGCGCGTGAGCCTGCTTTGCATAAGGATTGATGACGGTGAAGGGTGGAAGATGGACGTATGGGTCTGTTTCGGCGACATGAAATGGGTCGCAAGTCATCGTTTTTCTGTCATATAGGGGGGTATGTTTATACCCCGTGGCGGGCAGTAGATTTTGTAGGAGGAAAACGGCATTCTTGCAACGCAAAAAATGCCCGCAGCCCCCCGATTCTGATACGTTTTTGAGGTGGAGAAATGAGTGAAAATTACGACGCTGGAAGCATCCAAGTTCTCGAGGGGCTTGAAGCGGTTCGAAAACGGCCTGGAATGTACCTTGGCGACCCCCATGACGGTTCTGCACTGCACCACTGTATCTGGGAAGTCGTGGACAATTCAGTGGATGAGCACCTCGCAGGGTTCAACGACACCGTCGAAGTGGTTCTCCACTCCGACCATTCATTGTCGGTTCGAGATTACGGGCGGGGCATCCCCGTTGACGAGCACGAAGAGTTTGGCATCTCTGCGGCCGAAGTCATCATGACGAAATTGCACGCCGGTGGAAAGTTTGACAACAGCTCATACAAGGTCAGCGGCGGTTTGCACGGCGTCGGTGTTTCGGCTGTGAACGCTGTTTCAGAGTGGATGGAGGTCGTCATTCATCGAGATGGCACGATCTACAAACAGCGTTTTGAGGCCGGCGTTCGCGTGTCGGAACTCGAAACCATCGGCACGTGCGACGACACGGGCACGACCATCACGTTCAAACCCGATACAACGATTTTCACCAACATCGTTGAGTTCGACTTTGACCAAATTGATAGCCGGTTGAAGGAAACGTCCTTCCTCAACGCAGGCTTGCGCATCGTCATCAACGACGAACGTGGCGAAGAATCCCATATGGTGGAGCACCATTACGCCGGTGGAATCTCGGAATTCGTCAAACAGATCAACGCCCGCCGTGAAACGCTGCATCCCGACCCCATCCTCATTTCGGGGGAGAAGGACATTGAGAAGGGCCCCGTATCGGTTGAATTGGCCCTTCAGTGGTCCGACGCCTTCAGCGAGAGCATCTATTGTTACACGAACATCATTCGAAACAGGGACGGCGGGACTCACATGTCGGGTCTGCGGACCGCCTTGACCAGCAGCATCAACGGGTATGCGAAGAAGAAGAATCTACTCAAGAACGACGGTCTGTCCGGTGATGACGTCAGGGAAGGGCTGGCAGCCATTGTCAGCGTGAAGCATCCCGATCCTTCGTTCTCGTCTCAAACCAAAGACAAACTCGTCAGCAGTGAGGTCTCCGGCATCGTCCAAACCGTCGTTTACGAGAAACTCAACGAATTCTTCGAAGAAAATCCAGCGATTGGGAAACTCATCGTCGACAAGGCCGTGCTGGCTTCCAAAGCAAGGGAAGCTGCTCGCAAGGCCCGTGATCTGACACGCCGTAAGGGCGTTCTCGAAGGCGGGGGATTGCCAGGAAAACTCGCGGATTGCCAGTCTCGAAAGCCCGAGGAGTGCGAAATCTATCTGGTTGAGGGTGATTCTGCCGGTGGTTCAGCGAAGACTGGGCGGGATCGTCGTATCCAAGCCATCTTGCCCCTCCGTGGAAAAATTCTGAACGTGGAACGCCAGATGCACAACGTGGCCAAGGTCTTCCAAAATCAGGAGATCCAAACCATGATTCGAGCCTTCGGCGCTGGCGTCGGCAACAACGTCGGAGACGAGGGAGCCTTTGACACGACGAAACTCCGGTACAACAAACTCATCATCATGACCGACGCTGACGTTGACGGCGCTCACATTCGTACCTTGATGCTGACCTTCTTGTGGCGCTTCATGCGACCTGCCATTGAGGGCGGCCACGTCTACATCGCTCAGCCTCCGCTCTATCAGTTGAGCAAGGGGAAAATCAATCGATACGCCTTCAGCGACGAGGAAAGGGACGGCATTATTGATGAATTGCGTGGAGACAATCCTGCCGCCAAAATCGGCGTTCAGCGCTACAAAGGTCTCGGTGAAATGAATCCTGACCAGCTTTGGGATACGACCATGAACCCCGAAACACGAACCATGCTCAAAGTGACGGTTAAGGAAGCCGAAGAAACCGATCGCATGTTTGAGACGCTTATGGGCGAGGATGTGCCCGAACGAAGGGCGTTTATTGAGCGGCACGCCAAGGAGGTGACCAACCTTGACATCTGAGGAAAGCAACGACATCGTCGACGACGGAACGGCTGGATCTGGCGAAATTATTCTGAACCATTCGCTGAACACGGAGATGAAGAATTCCTACATCAACTACGCCATGTCCGTGATCATCGGGCGTGCCCTCCCGGATGCTCGCGATGGATTGAAGCCTGTCCATCGGCGTGTTCTCTACGGGATGTTTGAGGGCGGCCACACCGCAGACAAGAAATTCAGCAAATCAGCTCGCTCTGTTGGTGAAGTCATGGGGAAATACCACCCCCACGGTGATCAGTCGATTTACGATACGATGGTCCGCATGGCTCAGGAGTTTTCGCTTCGCTATCCGCTTGTGGATGGACAGGGTAACTTTGGTTCCATCGACGGCGACCCACCCGCTGCCATGCGGTACACCGAAAGTCGCCTTGATCGAATCGCCAAGCACATGTTGGATGACATCAACAAAAACACCGTTGATTTCCAACCAAACTTCGATGACTCGGAGAATGAACCCTCGGTGCTCCCTGCCCGCTTGCCCAACTTGCTGCTCAATGGAAGTGACGGTATTGCGGTCGGTATGGCCACTCGAATTCCGCCTCACAACCTTACGGAGGTGGCAGGCGCCGTGAACCTTCACGTTGATGCCATCCTTGAAAGCGGAACGAATGACAAACCCTCCATCTCTATAGAAGAATACATGCAACACGTTTCAGGTCCCGATTTCCCTACCGGCGCCTCCATCCACGGCATTGACGGCATCGCTGACATGTACGCCACCGGAAAAGGTCGGTTTCACGTCCGTTCCAAGTGCGAAGTGTTTGATGACGACAATGGAAAGCGCATCGTGGTCCACGAAATTCCCTACCAGGTAAAAAAAGCCGACATGCTCGTTCAAATTGCTGATTTGGTCAACAAGGAAGTCGTGATCGGTATTCGAGACATTCGAGATGAGTCATCCAAAGAGGGCATTCGTGTCGTCATCGAGGTGAAAAACAACGCAGATCCTCACGCCGTGCTCAATCAATTGTTCAAGTCCAGCCGTCTGCAAGAGTCGTACTCTGCCAACATGATGGGTATTCTGGATGGCCGGCCGGTTCTGCTCAACCTCCCGACCATGATTCACACCTATGTGTCCCACCGAGAAACTGTAATCGAGCGACGTGCTGCGTTTGACTTGGACAAAGCCAACGCTCGGGCTCACATTCTTGAAGGTCTGGTCAAAGCACAGGACCGCATCGATGATGTTGTCGCTGTCGGCAAGGCGAGTTCCAGCCGAGAGCAGTTCGAGAACGTCCTCCGAGGTGAGGAAACCATGGCTGGCATCGCCCCGTTCGATTTCAGTGAAGCGCAGGCAAAGGCCATTGCCGAACGCCGTCTGTATCAACTCAGCCGCCTTGACGTCACCAAAGTCCAAGACGAGCACGAAGAACTCAAACTTGTCATCGCTGACCTCGAAGATGTTCTGGCCTCCCGGCCACGCCGTCTTGCGATTTTGAAGGAGGAACTGGCCGAACTCGTGGACCGACACGGCGACGAGCGACGCTCGTTCATTGACCCCATGCCACTGTCCATGGACCGTGAGGACCTCATCGAAGAACGGGCCATTGTGATCACACTCAGTGAAGACAACTACATTCGCCACATGCCGGTTGAAACCTTCCGCACTCAGAACCGGGGTGGTCGTGGATTGAAGGGCGTGACCACAAAGAGCGAGGACACCCCACAATTGATCACCGCGTGTTTCAGCAAAGACCGCCTCCTCATCTTCACCGACCAAGGTCGTGTGTACGGCATGAAAGCCTGGGAGACGCCGCTTGGCAGCCGTCAATCCCGGGGTAGCCACATTCGCAACCTGCTCGAAAGCCTACGAGAGGACGAGAACATCGTGAGCATCTTGCCGATTTCCCGAGAATTGTTGGATGAGCCAGATCACCACTATCTCCTCTTCGCTACGCGACTGGGACTCATCAAGAAGACCGCACTCTCCGAATACGTTCGCATCAACCGAAATGGAAAGTACGCCCTCCGATTTAAGATCGAAGGGGATTCGTTGGTCAACGTTCGTTCCGCCACCAATGAGCACGACATCGTGATGATTTCCACCACCGGCTACGCATCGAGGTTTAATTGCGGCGACATCCGAGCATCAGGGCGTGTGTCCGGCGGTGTTTACGGCATCAAGGTCGGCGACCGCAAAGGTTCCAGCGGCGGGAAGGTCGCCGGCATGGTGGCCATGCTCAGCTCAGACGAATACATCCTTACCATCTCCAAGTATGGGATGGCGAAGCGAAGCCGACTGGGGACCGCCGAGAAGATTCACGACACGGACGCTGCCGGCGAGCCTAAATTTGAGGACGATGGCTCGCCGAAGATGGTGACCGATGGCTACCGGCGAACCAAACCCGGAGCGAAAGGCGTTCGTACGATGAAACTCGACGAAGAGCATGAGGACACCATCATCAGCGTTCGAACCATCCCGGACATTGACGACCACCTCTTTTTGTTGACCAAATCCGGCATGATGATTCGCATCCGTGTTTCAGAAACGAAAGAAACGAGTGGGAAGTCCACCCGTGGAACTCGCGTCATGGAGTTGCGGGACAAGCAAAAAGGTGGGTTCACCGACGAGATCATTTTCTCGTCGCGCGTCTCAGCCTCGCTTCTCGATGTTGACACTGAGGACGAGGAGGGTGAAACGCCTTCCAACCTCAGCGAAGAGGAATGATGTGCCAGTCTCGGTTCGGGAATTGAGTTGCAACGCAAGCGAGCGACGCATTGAAACGGGATGCCGGTGTCTTCGCTTCGCAAGGGGCCTTCCCTCCTGCGGTGAGACTGATGGACGAGCGTTCTTTGATTTACGACTGGAATACGGTGGAGTACGACTTCAAGCGTGATGCTACCAACCATCCCCACGGTGTCTGGTTTGATGATGAAACCCTGCGCGACGGGCTTCAGAGTCCCAGTGCACGCAACCCTACCATCGAACAGAAGATCGAACTTCTCGGTTACATGGAGCAACTGGGCTTGCAAAAGGTCGACTTGGGCTTGCCGGGGGCTGGCCCGTTCCATCGCAGCCACATCGATGCCATGCTCACCCACATCCGTGAGAACGACTATGCCATTCGGCCAGGCGCTGCTGTTCGAACCCTGATGGGCGACATTGAGCCGTTGGTTGAGATGCAGGCCAAGCATGAAATGGAAATCCAAGCCTCGGCCTTCCTCGGTACCAGCCCCATCCGCCAGTACACCGAAGGGTGGACGATGGAGAAACTCATGACCACCATGGAAAAGGCGGTTTCCTTCGCCGTTGAAAACGACGTGCCGGTGATGTTCGTCACCGAAGACACCACCCGTTCCAATCCAGAGGATGTCAAGATGATCTACCAGCGTGCCATGGAACTCGGTGTCCGCCGCCTCTGCGTTTGTGATACGTGCGGCCACGTCACGCCCAACGGTGTCAAGAAACTCCTCGCTTTCATCGATGAAGAAGTCATCAAGGACGCAGGATATCAGCGTCGAGACATCGAAGTCAACTGGCACGGCCATCAAGACCGAGGCCTCGGCGTGGCCAACAACATCGCTGCCGTGGAAGCCGGCGCCGATGTGATTCACGGCACGGCCCTTGGTGTCGGTGAGCGAGCCGGAAATGCCCCGCTCGACCAGACCTTGGTCAACCTGAAACTCATGGGGGTCATTGACAACGACCTGACCATGCTGGACACGTACATGCAGAAGGCCAACGAATACATCGAAGTCCCGTTGCCTCGGAACTATCCTGTCTTCGGCGAGGATGCGTTCGAAACCGGCACCGGCGTGCACGCGTCAGCGGTCATCAAGGCCATGCGGAAAGGCGACAACTGGCTCGCTGACCGAGTGTACTCCGGCGTTCCCGCCGGTGATTTTGGTTTGAAGCAAGTCATTCGGATTGGACACATGTCCGGTCGTTCGAACATCATCTGGTGGTTGGAGCAGGCGGGTATTGAGCCCCAGGACGACTTGGTCGCTCATCTGTTTGAGGTGGCCAAGAGCCAAAAGCGAAACATGCTGGACGAGGAAATTCACGCTGCGGTTGCTGCGTTCAGTGCTTCCTGATCAAGCCGCTTCCTCTTCGAAGTCCTTTTCGTCGCCGGTGGGCTTGGAGCCAATCCATTCAGAATCCACTTCACCACCACTCCACTCGCCATCGAGTGAAATTTCGTTGATTTCGTGCTCTTCTCTCCAGACTCTTTCCTCAAGGCTGCCGTTGACGATGAACTGACCGTTTTCATCGATTTGTTCCTCCAGCAGGGCGAAGTGCTTGGAAATGGGCAGGAAATGGCCGACGGGCATCCCGGCCGCCGTGAACGGGTTGGTGGCAGCACCGATGATGAGCCCGTCTTCTGGTGCGACGATGTCAACCGACATGCCTGGGGTGGCTGGGTCGGAGATGGTTGCCACCACTTCGCCCTCTCGCATGACGCTCCCCGCCTTCACAAACATGTCAAGCAAGCCACCTTCGGCGGCGCGCAGCCACGTCGATCCGCTGGCCATGATTCGGAACTTGGGTCGTTGAGGGTTGCCGGGCACCATACGCATGGAGCGGAGGGCGTTCATGACACCGTGAACGGCCACCTTGACCGAGAGGTCGCCCAGCGAATCTGCCCCGCCGCCTTCGTAGGTGACCACCGGGATGTCAGCGGCGTTGCCGGTTCGTCGCAAGGTCCCTTTGGAAGGGACCGAGTCAAGAATGATTTCAATGCCAAATGATTTTGCAAGTAGGTATGAACTTGTATGCGTGAGGTCGCAGCGAACTTGAGGCATATTTCGACGGCCTTTGGCGGCGCTGTGCAAATCGATGATGGCGTCGCTGTCCTCGACCAAATGGGTCCACACCTGGTGAGCGACTCGCCGTGTCGTTGAGCCCGCTGGGTCGCCAGGAAATTGACGGTTCAGGTCCCTTCCATCAGGGAAATACCTTGATTTCATGCGGTAACCGGGCAGGTTCACGATGGGGACGATGCGGAGTGTGCCAGCGAGGCTCTTCGGGTCGAGTGGCTTTCCCTCGTCTGTGAACGCATTGCTCAGAAGATGTGTACAGGCGGAGGGGCCGGTCAATTCGTCGCCATGAATGCCACCAATGACCGTGATGCATGGGCCCGGCCTTGAACCATGGATGATGGTGACCGGAATGGGCCAAGCATCACCAAGGCTTACGTTGAGTAAGGGGAGGTGCACGGTTCGAAGCGTTCCGGGTTTGATCCTTTTTCGATTGAATCGGATGTCGCCCCATTCCGAGGTTCGGTCCCATTCAGGGCGGTCTTCGGTTTGGTGTTCCTTCATCGCCTCTTCAATGGCGATTCGCCGTCGCTTTGGGAGTTCGTGAGCGACGCGCACCTTGCGGACGGTTTTCTTCCTCCCCCCGCTCATGGCTTTCCCAAGGCTTTGCCCGTCATCAACGCTCCGTTTTTCTGCGAGGCAAGAACCATGAATCGTGTCGTCAGTCTCCTCTCCATGAGTGAACTTGGCGTACAACGAACCTATGCTCCAAATTCGATTTGCTTTGGTTGCGGTCCAGCCAACGAGCACGGCCTCAGAATCGACTCGTTTCGTACAGAGGACGGGTTGACCATGGAATTCGTTCCATCTGACCACCACCAGGCCTTTCCGGGGATGATCAACGGCGGCATCATCGGAACGCTGCTTGACTGTCATGGCAATTGGGCAGCGGCTGTGGCACTCATGGACACCCAGGGCCTAGAGGAACCACCGTGCACGGTAACCGCCTCCTACGACGTACAGCTACGGCGCCCTACACCTCACGGTGCAACCCTGACGGTCAACGCCACACCAACAGAGGTGCTCGAGGACAGGGTTCGTGTCACCCTCACATTGGAGGCAGAGGGCAAGGTGTGTGCTACGGGCAGCGGGCTCTTTGTCGCCGTGAAAGAAGGGCACCCCGCGTATCATCGTTGGTCCTGAGGGCGTTGTATGCCTCGGCCATCCCCCCAGCAGGTACGGCATCTCGAGGGTCTTCGGGCAGAGGTGCTCGCCGAGATGCTGGCCATTGGTATGCTGAGCGCGGAGCATCGGCAAACGTTGCAGGCTGTTCCGCTGGGTGTCCTGCGATCAAACGCAACCCAACGCCACGGAGTGACTCGATGGAGTGGCGACGGGCAGGGCGGCCTGAAGGTCGACGTGGTCGACTTGAATCCACATTTGCTCACCGAACACTGGCGCGATTATGCAGCGTTTGTCTTGTTTCATGAATATCTCCATGTCTTGGGCCACCGCGCTCACGACCGCACCTTCAGGGCATTGGAATCACGCTGGCCAAACACCACGGCCTCGTCTCGTGGAAAAGCATTCACGCACGCCAGACGACTGGCCAGGGCCTCGTGGCACTGGGTGTGTCCGACATGCGAAGAGCGCTATCCTCGTCAGCGAAAAGGCCAGGGGCGATACATGTGCAGGCGATGCAAATCGGTGCTGAAGGATGAGCCCAGCCGGGACATTGAATGAAATACTGCGACCGAACCCTCCATCCAATGAAGCAGGTGTTGACCCGCCCCTTGCGATGCGTGGTGTTGGTCGCTTGCTTGCTGGCCTTGTTGGCCCATCCATTCGTTTCGGTCGCTTCTGCGGGGTTGACCGAAGAGGAGGGGGATTTGTTCTTGTCGTGCTTGGCCGACAACGATTGCGTTCTTTCGCCAACCCCGGTCGGCGAAGAGCAAGTGTCCGACCAGACCTTTGCCAACATCGTGCAGCCAGAAACCGTTCTTTTCGAATTCATCATGAGCCCGGGACAAGATCACATTGCGCTCTTGCCCGAGTTCATGGATGAGCTTGAGATTGATTTCAAACATCAAACCGAGGCAGGGAGTTTGTTTCGCCCGGCGATGGATGTTCGATTGGTGCTTGGTGAAAACGTGAACGAGTGGTCGTTTGAAGCGAGTACGCTTCCCGAGGTGGCAGCCACGCCGTATCAGTTGGAAGATGAGCCCCTCGATACATCGGCTGGTAGGGTGCTGTGGGAGGGAGAAAGCGTCCGGTTGCTGATCACGGTCACCCTCGACCGGCCCGGAACATGGTCGTTGAACATGCGAGGGGCTTCGTTTGTCCGACTCAGCATCCCTTGGTCCATGAATGCAGAGCAAGTGAACTTGGACGAGCCCTCGTCCCAAATACAGCCGGCTCCTACATCGTTTGAAGATGTTCATCGAGGGGCCTTGGTCGGAGCAGACCACGATTGTTGGGCGTTTGAGGTTGAAACTCATGAGGTGCTCCGCTTGTTGGTCGAATGGGAACTCGTCCCCATTGAAATTGAGCAGCCACACCCCATACCCGACTTGATCACGGCTGCGGGACGACTGTCGCCCACGCCCGAAGTCGTGGTGGACGACGATGGCGAGTCTCTGCGCATCACCTACCGGTGGCGAGCCCTGCCAACCGGCGATTACACTTTGTGCATGCACGGTTCACCCGACAAAATCCAACCATATGCTTGGACGGGCGTGTTCGGCTACGAGGGCACGGGTCCAACCGACCCTACTGGCTTCACTTCTGCGAGCTATTATCCGCAGGGTGCAGCGCTGGTTGGGAATATGGACGACCCGATGACTTTGGACGACCAAGGTCTCGGTTTGTTGTTGGTTTCGCTGCTCACGCTTGGAATGTTCATCATCGTCGCTTTTCGGCCGACGACTGCCTACGGCGTCCGATTCGGATTGTTTGCACCCGGTGTCCTGTTACTGGTCGTCGGCGGTATTCTCAATCCTGCCGTTGCCATGGTCAATCAGGTTCAACATCCTGAGGAAATCACCATCGAGGAGTTGGTCGACATGCGTCTCCAGCAACTTTGGGACGTTTCAGCAGAAGGGGTGCCGGAGCAAACACTCGCCACCCACACGGGGGCCACATGGGGCATGCTCGAAGGGGAACGCCTTCAACTCAAACTCGACATCGATCAAGCCATCCCAACCGACGACGGCCGTTGGCAACTCGTGGTTCCAGAATTGGCTTCGCTCCGTTTGGACCAAGCCATCTTCGGTCAGGTGGCTGAAGGGCAAACACAAACAACACAGGAGGGGATGCTCGAAGCGCAAACCGTCCGATTCATCCTCCTTGCAGGCCGGTCACTGTTGCTTGACTTGCTCATGTTGGAAGCGATGTTGGTGGTCGATGAAGCCCCTTCATCCTCCGTCTTTCACATCGATACCGAGATGGTCGCAGCACCAGCAAGTGGTTCACTCGCCGTACCCGCATGGTCCACTCGCCCCTCGACGGTTGATGCCGACGACTGGGTGCGGCTTCAGGCGGCCTTGTTCCCAGAGCGAATCACCATCTCGCTTTGCGATTGTGACCTCGATTTGCTCGATGTCAATTTCATCCCACCCAACGGCTTTGACAGCAGGGACATCCCGCCCTCATGGGACCTCAAAAACGCCGACGGATTTGTTCCGTACGGTGGTGGGTTGATGTTGGCAGGTCTCAGCCTTGGGTTGTTAGCGACCTGGATGGAAGTTCAGCGCAAATCAAGGGCTGAGGCCCTGGCGCGGGAGTATGCTCCGGGGTCCAACCAGTGGGCCTGATCAGTTGCCCTCGGTTTTCCCGAGTTCATCGCTGACCGCCTTCGCTGTGTCCGCTTCCGTCATGTTGGCCGCCTTGGCAGCGGCTTCAATGGATTTTGCTTCCTCGGCGGTGATCTCTCCATCAGCGGCAGCAGACTTGATGGCGGCCTTGACGTTCAAACCGGCGGCTTCTTCGTCGCTGATGCCGAGGGCTTTTTGGAAGGAGTTGAGTTCCTTGAGTTCGGCTTCTGTGATGACGCCGTCTTCCCAAGCCGACTCGTAAGCGTGGACCAAGAATTCCTTGTAGGCTTCTTGGTTGAGCAGAACATCCCGAATCAGACCGGTGTCAACGCCTTGATCATTGTTGACCATGTCGAGGAGGGCGATGGAGCGTCGAACTTCTTTGACGGCCATGTCCTTGAGGCCGTGGCCTGCCCAAACGGCCCCTGCGGCGACCACGGCGGCTGCAAACCAGCGCATGATGTCTGGATCGACAAGGTTGCCCGGTTCGACCAGGTGAAAAATACCCAACACGGCCATGGCGGCACCGCACATGACCTCGACCCAATCATTGAGATCGGGTTCGTCATCAAACACCGAAAGTCGTTCTTCGACCATGGCATCGCGTTCGTCGCTCATGGATTGACCACGCGCAGGTGGGACTTCTAAGTGTCGGCAACAAAGAGAGGGCGTTGTCCTTTTGAACCGCTGCCCAATATGAGGCGATATGGAGGTGGCAGAACGAGCGGTTTCATCGCTGGATTTGCCGGCCCGCTTTACCAAATTCTTGACCCAAGATTGGGGGATTGAACGACTTCATCCGCCTCAAGCAGAAGCCGCTCCTTCGATTCTCAAAGGGGACAACACCTTGGTGGCGATTCCTACGGCATCGGGGAAGTCACTGCTTGCCTACATGGGGATGGTTAAGCGAATTTCTGAGGGTCATTCGAGGTCAAAGGCGATTTACATCGTGCCGTTGAAAGCCCTTGCGATGGAGAAGTATGAAGATTTGAGTGCCGTTGCTGGAGCGATGGGGTGGTCCGTGGGGCTGGGCATTGGTGATGCGACTGCAGAGGCCAAGAACATCGACGACTGCAACATCCTGGTCTGTACCTCGGAAAAATTGGATTCGTTGCTTCGCCACCGTGCTGAATTGGTTTCGGACGTCTGTTGCGTTGTGGCGGATGAATTTCATTTGATGAACGACGGGACGCGAGGGCCAACGCTGGAAATTAACCTCACCCGCTTGCGCCACATCAAACCCGACGCGCAAATCATTGCACTTTCGGCAACGGTTGGGAATTCACCGGACCTTGCCAAGTGGCTCGATGCGACGTTGATTCAATCCGACTGGCGCCCTGTGGCTCTGGAGTACGCTACGTTCCACGATTTCCATGTTGAGCCACGTAAGATCCAATCTCCGGGGGATGACGATGGTCTGGGCAGGTTGAGCCCGCCACGAGATCTTGAAGGGTTGAAGAGCCATCCCGTTTGGAGCGTCGTGGATGATGGTCTCACCCAAGGGGCACAGGTTCTCATGTTCGTAGGCACCCGGAGAAGTGCTCAATCCGAGGCCAAAAACTTGGCGAAGCGGGTTCGTAAACGCCTTGAGAAAGAAGACCCAGAACGGTTGGCCTCCCTCAAGGACTTCGCAGACAACTTGGCCGGGCGAAGTCAGTCAAACCTTGCAGAGCAGTTGGCCGCCTGTCTGTCATCTGGCGTTGGGTTTCATCATGCGGGTCTCACCAATGCGCAGCGAAAGGACGTGGAAGCGGCGTTCAAGGATGGCTTGCTGGTGGCCCTTACCGCTACACCGACCCTCGCTGCTGGCGTGAACCTTCCAGCCAGACGCGTCCTCGTTCGAGATCTCAAGCGATGGGACGACGGCATGAGTCGTCCCTTGCCCGTCATGGAAGTTCGCCAAATGCTCGGTCGTGCTGGTAGGCCAAAATACGACACCAAGGGAGAGGCCTGGGTCTACTGCAAGGGCACGGATGGATGGGAAGTGGCTGACGCCGTATCCGACCGATATTTCTTCGGCCCCATCGAGGACATCTCATCAAAACTGGCCTCTGAACCAGCCCTCAGAATGCATGTCCTCGCCAGCATTGCCACGGGCGGGCTCGTCCATAAGGGGTCCATTGAGCACTTCTTTTCGTCGACATTCCTTGGGGCATCCATGCCTCCGTCCCAACTCAGGGAACGGCTCACAAGCATGCTGGACTGGCTGGTTGAAGAGCGATTTGTACGACGGTGCGGCCCCGATGAACATTTCACCCCTTCCTGGACCAATGCTTCGGTTGATGATGAAGAAGCATGGGACGACACGGTGCCATCATGGGCCACCAGCGCTCACCTCACGCAGGGCGTGTCGTGGGAACCTGAACGACCGGGTTCCAAACCACGACCTCGAGCGAGCAGCGCGCATTCGTCTCCCTCATTCGGCTTTTCAAGGGCTACTTCCTTGGAGCAGACGGGTGGTTGGGTTCAACCGGTCGCTGAGGACGGCCCCGACATGCGCTACGAGGCCACCGCCATGGGCGAACGGGTGACACAATTGTATCTTGATCCGCTTTCGGCCTCCATTCTTCGCCGTGGGCTTCGAAGGGCGGTTCGTCGTTGTGTTCGAAAGGACGCCCCCGTCTCGGATTTTGGCTTCCTGCATCTGGCGGTTGCCACGCCTGATTTTGTCTCGCTGTGGGCCAAATCGGCCGACTTTGAAGTCAATTCACCAACATGGCTGAAGGCCAATGCAACGGAAGACGAACTCCTCGTTGACCCAGGCTATGCAGAGGCGATGTTAAGCGACATCAAATCGGCTTGGATGGTGGAGGAATGGACAGAAGAGACCACGCTGCGCCAACTGGAGAAGGAGTTGGATGTTCTCCCGGGAGATGTTCACCATCGAATTGATTTGATGGGCTGGCTGCTGGCAGGTGCCCAACAAGTGTTGCTCACCGATGATGTGTTTGCTGATGAGCACCTTCCCGTCGTCGCAGAACTCGTTCAACGCATCAGCACCCTCCAGCAACGCGTCCGCCACGGGTGCAAGCCCGATCTTCTGCAACTTGTCAACATTCGGCATGTTGGTCGACAACGTGCCCGTGAACTGGCAGCCTTGGGTATGCGAGAACCGAACGACGTGCTTCGCATGTCATCCAAGCAACGCTCCACGCTCCTTTCCCAGCGAGGATGGGGGCCGGTGCTGTTGGACAAGATTTTCACTGAAATCGAGCGCGTCCTCAAACGAAGAACCAGTCCTCGAAAATCATCGAGCAGAGACGACGATGCTCCGCTGGAAGGTGAACGTTCTGAGCATGATTGAAAGCAGTGAACCTTCTGGAACTGGCCGATGAGCCTCCCACCCTTTCCGATTGCGAGTGTTCAACTCGGTGGGGAACAGCCGAGCGACGCCATCAACCGCTTCCTCGAGCACCGTCCTACCGAACGATGGGTGTTACTTGGTGGCCATGCAGCACAAAGCATGGACCAGTTGTGGACGGCTTGGATTCAAGCCACACGTAACGAGCTGAGGCAAACCATGGTCGCCCGGAGCATCGACGCAGAGTTCCTTCGGTACCTTGCCGGGACTCACCATATTTCGGAAGCCTTCGCCCGTGCAGGTCTCCAACAAACTCAGCAGCAAGCCTGGATACTTCACCTTCCCGTGGCGAAGGGGGAGGCCAATGATTTGGGCCATGTTCAGCCGGTTGCTCCACCTTCTGCATCGTTTGAGAATGATCTTGAGGGGGTCATTCGTGGTTTGGGATGGGTCCGCCAAAACTCCAGCGTTATCTTTTCTATAGAGGGTGCAAAGCAGTTAGGGGTTGACCTCGACGGTTGGGCCGAGGGTCGGCAAGAGGAATCCTTGGTTGCTCATGTTTTGATGGCGGACGACCAGAGTTCGTCGCACCGATGATGGGAGGGTTGAAAGGCTCCTTCGTTGTCCACAATCCATGGTCATGGCAGCGAAGCAAAACGAAGGGCACCGGCCGAGCACAGGACGGTACCTTGACCAGGAAAAGGTCAGGAAGGCACTCGATGCAGCCACCGCCCACGGGGCGAGTTATGCTGAAGTTCGCGTGGTCGCTTTGACTGAATCAACGGTGGCCATGCGAGATGGTGCTCTTGAACGAGCCATCCCCGGGCAGGAACTTGGTATGACGCTCCGCGTGTTAGCCGATGGTGCTTGGGGGGTACATTCCACCACGGATCTTGCTTCCCTCGCTGATCAAATTGAATCCACCACTCGCTTGGCAAAGGCAGTCGCAAAGCGTCGGTCACCCGGTGAACGCCCGAAAGCGCTAGCAGAAGTCCCCATCATCGAGGACGAAACGCACTGGCGTTCAACCCTCGACGTTCGCCATACAGAACTCGACGAGAAGATGAACCTCATGAACGACCTCTACAAGGGTGCAACGGGCCATGATGACATCGTTTCCGTGCGCACCGGTTGGAGCGACGAACACATTCACACCGAACTCATGACCACGGAAGGCATGGATCGTGTTTGGTCGTTCCAACGCTCACTTATCCACGGGATGGTCACCGCTCGAAGAGAGGGCGAAGTCGTCTCCTACAGGACCCGACACGGAGGCCAAGGAGGCCTTGAAGTGATTCATGCTTGCGACCTCGTTGAATTGGGCGAAGCTGCCCAGAGAGCGGCGCTCCGTTTGTTGGGTGCCGAACGCGCCCCCTCTGGTAAACTCCCGCTCATCGCAGACAAGGACCTCACCGGCGTCTACATTCACGAAGCCCTCGGCCACCCGTGTGAAGCCGATTTGGTCGCAGCGGGTGATTCATGCCTCGATGGAAAACTCGGGCAAAAGATTGGCAATGAACTCGTCACCGTGGTCGACGACCCGACCATGATGGGTGGTTATGGCGCCTACCCGGTCGACGATGAGGGCGTGAATACCCGAGAGAAAGTTCTCATCAAAAACGGTGTGCTGACCGAGTACCTCAACCACAGGGAAACGGCCCACCACTTCGATGTTGACCCCAACGGCGGCGCCCGTGCCCAAGACGGTCTTCATCACCCACTGGTCCGGATGAGTAACACCATGATTCAGGGTGGCACCCACGCCGATATCGACGAATTGATGGAAGACATCCAGTACGGCGTCTACGCCTGCGGAACACGAGGTGGGCAAGTCGACACTGGCCGAGGTTCGTTCCAGTTCGCCGCCCAAGAAGCGTGGCTCATCGAGAACGGCGAGTTAACACGCCCACTCAAGGATGTCAGCGTCAGTGGTTTGACCCTTGAGATTCTCAACAACGTCAACGGCCTCACTCGCGATGCTTCGTTGGCGTCGCCTGGGTTCTGTGGGAAGGGGCAAACCGTTCCCGTTGGTGATGGCGGCCCCGTCATGCGAATCAGTGAAGCGTTGGTGGGATGAAATGCTTCCAGACGGCGCCGAAGATCGCCTGCTGGCCAACGCCAACATCCTCGCCGACGCCTGCAAAGCGAGCGGCGTCCAGCAGTGGGATTTGGTCGGCTTCCAATCTTACGGCCAGCAACTCGACATTGAGGCAGGAAAAATCACGATGGCTGCCGGCGGAGGAGAAGGTGGTTTTGGTGTCCGCGTGGTCGATGGTGGTCGCTTCGGTTTCGCTCACCTCGTTGATGTAGCAGGTGCCGAACGTGCAGTTGACCAAGCGGTGGCCATCGCCAAAAAATCGCCTTCCATTGAGGGCTTCGTGCTTCCTTCGGAGCAACCTGCTCAGCAGGTTGGAGGGCGAATGGATGCTTCGTTGTTGGACCTCAGTCCCGAAGACCTCTTGGAACAGGCGGACACCATTCTCTCTGCGGTTCAATCGCTCGATGAACGAGCCGTGGTTACCGGCGGTGGTATCGGCATTTCTGCTACGGCAGGATGCATGATGAACAGTGAAGGGGTGCTGTCCACAGGAATGACGACTTCCCACGGCCTGGGCGTTCAGGTGAGCCTTGATGTGGACGGCGAATTAACCAGTTCCTACCAAGGTGCTTCGAGTCGCTCAAGGCTCCAGGATGTGCCCGATTGTGTTGAACGAGCCGTTCATTGGGCACAAGTAACTCAAAACCCACTTCAAGTTGAAAGCGCTGCTATTGATGCTCCGGTGCTCATGACCAGTGAGGGGTTCTCTCCGTTGTTTTCCATGGTGGTGCCTCCTGCCATGACCGGGGAGAAAATGGTCCGAAAAGAATCGTTCTGGTCAGAGCACCTTGGAGAACTGGTCATGAATCCCGCTCTTTCGCTGCATGATGATGGATTGCTGGAGGGTGGTATGTCCTCGGGCTCAAGAGATGCAGAAGGCGTCCCCCGTCAACATCGTGCTCTGGTGGAGGAAGGGCGGCTATGCAACATGTTGTGGTCCACCCGAGACGCTGCACAACAGGTGGCAGAGGGTCGAATTGAGTCGGCCGCTTCAACCGGTTCGGCAAGTTCTGGTGGTCATCAAGCCCCTCCCTCAACAGGTTGCACTGAGTTGTTTCTTACCTCCACCGAAGCGGCCCGTTCCATGGAGGCGTTGCTGGCTCATATGGACAATGGCTACGTGGTCAACAGCGTGATGGGCGCCCACACCGCCAACCCGAGCAGCGGGGACTTTTCGGTCACGACCAGTTCCATCCTCAAGGTCGAAAACGGGGAGATCGTTGGCTCACTCAAACAAGCGGGTCTGTCGGGCAATCTTGCCAAGGCGCTCAACGGGGCCGTCCACCTCGGGTCAGAGGTTCGTCGCCAGGGCTCGTATTCATCGGGAAGCATGCACTTGCCCGATGTCTTATTGATGGACGGATTGCGTGTGAACCCCGCATGAGTTGGCCGTCAATGGCCACGGCATTCTTTATGTCCTGTCGTCGTTGGTGAGGTGTCCCATGGAGGTCAAGGGAGTGTCCAATCTTAACCAACCCGCACGAAAGCCCGCCGCCTGTTCTCCGTACAGGCCAAGAACAACAACGCCTGTCGGGGTGATTCGACGTGGCTGAAGAGAAATATGCAGACTATGTCCAGGCCGTCCTCAAAGAGTGCCCGGATGCCAGCCCAACAGAAGTGGCAGAGGCCTTCGCCAAGTACGAAGAGGAATTCTACATCCCCCCTCAAGACGCGATGCGCTCTGTCCTTCGCCGCTTTCAGAGTGGAACCTCACCGACGCCCGTCTCAGGTGGCGGTCAGCAAGCTCGAACCACCAAGAAGGTCGCCGGCCTTTCCGAATTGACAGGAACGGACCGGGATGTGGAGATTGAGGTAGCCATCGTATCGCACAACATTCGAGACCAGATGATTCGAGGTGAAGAAAAGCAGATCGCTTTCGGGATGCTCGAAGATAACCCTTGGGAAGAAAACGGCCAACGAACTCGTTGGGATTACAAGGATTGGGGCCCTCACGCGAACCTCGCTGCCGGGAGCATTGTCCGCATCGAGGGAGCCAGTGTTAACGAATACAATGGAAAAATGTCCTTGAACATCAACCAGTCCACTCGGATTGTTGTCCTCAAGGAGGGCGTCGCCACACCCGTGCCCTCCAACGACCCTATCGATATCAATGACATTCCCAAGGAGGGTTACATCTGCGTTGTAGGGCGAGTCCTCGCCAGTCGTCCCGACCAAATCCATCGAAAGGATGGCTCGGGTTCCATCGATGTGGTGAGGGGTCGTCTGGCCGACGATACGGGAACCATCGGTTTCCTATCGTGGGAACCCTTTGAGCATGAAGTGGGTACGCTGTTGAAAATTGATGGTGCCCAAGTGCGTAGTTTCCGAGACACACCAGAGTTGAATTTCGGCCGAACCACCCGAATCGAGGTTTTCCATGACGCCAATTTTGCCGATTTGGACACACTTGCGGCCAGCACATTGACCACGATTGCTGCGTTGAGGGATGGTTCCCGAGACGTTGATGCTGTTGTCCAAATCACGGAGATGACCAAGCGCACGTTCAACCGCGAGGGCGAAGAGAAATTCCTCTGGTCCGGGCAAATCGCTGACCCTACCGGCCGATGCCGTATCAGCGTCTGGGATGCCTTGCCCTTCGAGGAAGGGGATTTGCCGGTAACGGTGGAGGTCAAAGGGGCTCGTGTGCGTGCATGGCAGGGTATTCCTGACATCACGGTGGACACCACCGATCAGTTGACGGTATTGGAAACCCCGCCCTGGGATGCTGGAATGGATTTGACCAACCACGCCGTGGAAGTGAGTCTGACCGATGTGGTTGCTGGACCAAGTCGCGTGGGCATGAAGACCAACGGCATGCTGGTCAGCGTTCGAGAAGATTCTGGATTCATCAAGCGATGCACGGAGTGCCGTCGTGTGCTCCGTGATGGTGCGTGTTTTGACCACGGCGCCAACGAAGGAAACGAGGATGTACGTCTTCGCCTCGTGATGGATCATGACGGCGCCACGGCCGCCGTGCTGGTCAACAAAGACGCCTCGCTGGCAGCGCTTGGAATGTCGCAGGACGAGATGCGAGCCAAGGTGGAGGAGCTCGGCGATCTCGGGTTTGTTCAGCACATACGGGAGCGAATGCTCGGGCGGAAGATCACGGTCTCAGGCCGAAGCATCGTGGACGACCAAGGAGCCATGGTCCTCGCTGATGGCTTTGAGGTTGAAGCGCACGATGCACAAATGCGTGCAAGCGAGTTGCGAGCTCAGTGGGGGTGGGCCTGATGGAGCGTGCGAGAATCGCTCGACAGCCAGCCCATTTGCTGTTGGCGTCTGAATTCGGAAGCGCTACGCTCCATGAGAAGGGCTCCGGTGAGTACGACCCATCCTTCGTCATCACCAAACTCGGTGCCAAGGTCAACAGGATTGTCGCAGCAGGGCTCCTTGAACGACTTGAACTTCGAGAAACCAGCAATGGCTCATCGCTCTATCAAGGTCAACTTCGAGACCCTACTGGACTTCATTACTTCTCCATTGGGGAGTACAACTCTGAAATGATGCAGGAACTTGCTCACCAGTGGACAGAGCGGTTGGACGATGGTGAACCATTGTTGGTCATGATGACGTCGAAAACGCGTTGGTACCAAACCGACGAAGGGGCTGTTTACACTTCATTGCGTCCTGAAGAGGCCTGTGTGGTGAGCCGTGAAGTCTATGCCAACTGGCTGCTCGATGCTTGTGAAGCGACCATGATGCGAATGAACCAATTCACCTCTTCGCTTGAAGTGGAACCAACGTTGGACGCTTACGGAAGGACTGGTTTACCAACCAGTCTTCTTGCAGCTCGCAATCATTACGGTGAGGTTGATTTGGAACCTTTCAAACTCAACCTCATGCAGGCACTTGACATCGCAGAAGGCCGAATTGAGGCAGCGACCACACCGCCGCCGATGATGTCGCTGCCCGATGCAGATGAAGAAACAGGCGAGGCGCCGTCGAGCGGTGATCAGGACGTGCAGGCGTTCTTGTTGCAAGCCATTGGCCATCTGGACCAGGGTGAAGGCGTAACCTTCGACACGTTGCTGAAGAATGCCGTGGCACGAGGCTTTGTTCGTGAGGTGGCCGAAGCCAAACTGGATGACATGCTTGACGCTGGGACACTGGAAGAACCACGCTTTGGGTGGTTCCGACTTGCAAGCCAGTGATTCATCTGCCTCCAACACATTCAAGTCCTTCTCGCACTGTGGAAGATACAGGGCTCAAACATGGCTGGAATGGATTTCTTTATTCGACCCGCAACCGGAACCTCAAGTTCTGACTGGGTACGCATTGCTAACGCTGACATCAAAGTCAGGATGACTCGCCGATTGACCCGAACAGTGGTTCGTGGTCAGGAAGGCGACGATCTTCACGACGAAGGTTCTGAATCCACGGTTTACACGGTGCGAGGTGAACTTACCATCGACGAGTACAAGCGAATCGTGGCCATGTTCCGTACCGGCCAACCCTACATTCACGATCCCTTTGAGGAGCGGGATGTCAAGGTCATCTTTGCCGTGATGGAATACGATAGCGCCAATGAAGGGTTCCATTTTGAACTGCTTGAAGACGTGATTTGAGGGGGCGCTAGGCATGCGGAAGCTTGACGAAAAGCGTGAACTGCTTTACGTTATTCGTACCATGGATGTCTTGATGTCATCTGGTGTCGGTCTTGAAGCCGCCATTCACACCATTGGAAAGGGTGGTTATGGCATCATTTCAGAGGACTTTTCGTCCATGATGAAACGATTGCGAAAAGGTACGGGCGGTGGCCTCGACAAGGAACTCAAAGGACTGATGAAAAAGGCGGAGTCCGCAGGATATAAGCGATTGCTGAACACATTGTACACCAACGTCACGCAGAACACCGATTTGGTTGAGACGCTCAAAAAACAGGGCGCTCGTATCGAAGAAGAGCGAACGGCGGACGTCGAGAAATACATTGAGGAATTGGGCGGTGTTCCCGAGACTCTGCTTTCCATTGGTATGATCGGTCCCATCATTCTCTCCATCGTCGGCCTTGTCCCACAATTGATGTCGGGTGATTTGGGGGCCTTCATGTCCCTGCCTGATTCTTCAACCATCAACGCCGTCGTCAACATGGGCCTTCTGGTGACGTTGCTGGCCATGGCCGCTGTGGGAATCAAGGCCCACACCAAGGACCCGGGGCTGTGAGGTGATGGAGTGATTTTCGGTATTCTTGAATCGTTCAACGACTCGCCGTTGTTGCTGTATTTGGGCGTGATTTCCATCGCCTGCATCGGCGGTGGAATTCCACCCATGCTTGAGCGACGCAGGCGCCGCTCCATCGAGAATCAATTGCCAGCCTTCCTTGAAGCGCTCTCCGATTCCGTCGGGGCTGGTCGCGGCTTGCAAGAAGCCATGATGGAACAGTCTGAATCAAACGACAGCCTCCTGGCAACCTTGCTTTCCGAGACTCTCAAAGAAGCCCACGCCTCGTCGTTTGAAGCCAGTCTCCAGGCCTTCGCAGCCAAGACCAGGTCGACGCAGGTACAGCGTGTCATGATGCTGATTGAAACAGCGATTCAACAGGATTCATCCCTCAGAGATATCCTCACCGATCTCAGCCGTGATTACGAGCGTTTGAACGATTTGATGAACCAGCGGGAAACCGAACTCTCGGGCCGTGGTATGCTCATCATCATCTTTGTAAGCGTCGGCTTACCTGTTCTTATCGCCTTTATTGTCGGTTTGTTTGCACCCGCCAGCAAAGGATTCCAAATCACAGCCTTCAATCAAACATTCAGCTTGTTTTTCGCCGCCGCTTCTGCCGTCGCCGTGGGTGTTTCCGGTCGCATGATGGGCCGCCTCAAGGACACCCTTTGGTGGCTGCCAATGTGGATGGTGATTTCCATGGGCCTCTACTTGGGGGCCGTCAAAGCCGTTGGAGGTTGAACCATGTCAGAACAAATTCTTGAACAATACGGACGCGTCACAATTTACACCGAAGCCAACCACCCCTCGCCCATTTACCATGTTGATGGCGACATTCAACCAAATCCCTACGGTGATTTGGCAGCACTGTTTGAAGACGATGCGCTTGAAGAGGTGATGTACAACGGGGGAACCCAGTGCGTGAAAGTGGCGCACCGCAACCACGGCATGTGCCGAACCAACATCTGGATCGACGATGAATCAGGTCTTCAAATCGCCAAAAACATCGCATCGTTCACGAATGTACCGTTGGGAGACGGCCCCGGCCTCGTCCCCATCTTCGACGGTCGATTGCCTGACGGCTCTCGTGTCAACGGAACCATTCCTCCTGTTTCACCCGACGGGCCCACCTTGACCATCCGTAAATTCAAGGAAGATCCGCTCACGATGATCGATCTCGTGAATTTTGGAACCGTGAATTCCCGCCTTGCTGCGATGATGTGGGTGTGGATTGAGGGCCTTGATAGCCGGCCGGCCAACTTTGTTATCGCTGGTGGTACGGGTTCGGGTAAGACCACCACGCTCAATTGCCTGGGCATGTACATTCCATGGTCTCGTCGCCTTCTCACCGTCGAAGACACGGCTGAATTGCAAGTCTATCACGACCACTGGCTGCGCATGGAGACTCGTCGTGAGCGGCCCGACGGCACACCGGAGGTTGACATGAACGACTGTCTCAAGTCCAGTCTGCGTATGCGCCCTGATCGCATCATCGTCGGTGAAGTGCGTGGCCCGGAATGTGCAACCTTGCTCACGGCCATGAACACGGGCCACGACGGTTCGTTTGGTTCCCTTCACGCCAACACGGCCCAAGAGACGGTGACGCGTATGATCAACCCGCCCATGAACGTCCCTCCCATCATGCTCAGCGGACTTGATTTGATCATCATCCAAGCCCGCCTTCACGTCAACGGGAAGACCGCTCGAAAAATCACCGAGGTTGCCGAAGTGGCGGGCATGGAAGGTGACAAACCGCGACTGAATGCCATTTGGAAGTACAACGCTGCGACCGACCAGATCGAAGAAACGGGCATTCCTTCCAAGTTGCGTGAAACCATTTGCAATGCAGCAGGTGTCACCCCCGATGTCTTTGAACGGCACGTTGCGCAGCGGCAGGCCATCATCGAAGATTTGTGCCAGCGTGGCATTTCCGACATTCAAACCGTCACCTCGGTGGTTCAGAACTTCTACGCCCAGCAGCACTGAAGCGTGCTCCTCGCGTTGTTGAACTTGGGCAAGGCTTGCGAGGAGTCAATTGCTCTCGAATCAGCCGTTGAGCCGGTTCAGCAACTCATCCACGCGGTCGATTTTGCCACGAACTCTTGCGATGTTGTCGGAGGCGTCCGATACGGATTCGGCAACGGCTTCCTCTTCTTCTTGGACATTGTCTGAGGCGGGTTTGAAACTCGCTGCCAGCGACTTGAGTTCGGTCACGATGGCGTCCACTTCGGTCTCGGTGACCAAGACGCCCGGGGCAATGCGTGGAATCTCGCTGGGTGAAAGGTAGCCCAATTCAGCCCCCAAAATGCCCGCACAAGCGAGGATTCGTGGACGAAGGGTGCTGGTGTTGACCTCGTAGCCCTTGGATTCAAGGAAGCGAATAACCAGCGCTTGTTGAGCATCATCAAAGCCTTCTTCACCCGATTCGAGGATGGTTTGAACGAGTTCCTCAAACGAAGCGATGTTTCGCTCGAGCCGCTCAATGGTCATCCGTTCTGTCGTTGTCATGTGAACGGCCCCTCGGTGGAGAATGCGCATCATGCGCTGGCGTCGTTGTACCACCGGGTCGTGGAGTGCTTGTGATTCAGCGATTTCAATGTGGAGGTCAAACAAGGCGTGGAGGCGGCCAGAGACGCTGGGGACCCGGAGATCAAGGTCGAGGTCTCTTCCTTCTTGTTCAAATGCCATTCTCGCCTTTACCACGTCCATGGCATGAAGCGCAAGGATGTTCTCAAGGCGGTCTCGCAACGTGCTTCGGACTTCCTCAAATCGACGGAGGGCTTCCCGTTCCGTCCACGATTGTGGCATGGCCGTCGAGGCGGTGCTTTCGTTTTGGACACGGTAGTCGAGTTCCATGATCATCGTCGCCACCGCCTGATGAACAGCAGGGATGTCGGTTGCAAAGCCCTGGCCTCGAAGCGAGTGAATGAACGCCTCCATGTCGGCCTGGTTGGTGGTTGAACTGACCATGAGGAAATCACGAGCAAAAGCTTGGACCTCGGCCGCACGCTCACGGAGTTCCATGAGGGCTGTCTCGGTCTCAAGGCTGTGGGTCTCTCCACCTCCTGTATGTTGAACCATGGGAGGAATCGTTGACGGCGCTGGTTCTTCTTGGCGCAGTTGCTGCTCAACCAAGGCGTCAACCGTTGATCGGGATGCATCGTGACCGATGGTAGCCAACTCTTCTCGAAGCTCCGTTTCATCTTCAAACGACCATCCTTCTTCATGGTCCTCAACAAAGGAAGCCACCGTAGATTCCACGGTTGCTGGAGTTGGTTGAGGGGCAGCGGAAGGCAAGCGAACGGGGCCACGGGGTCGACGGAGGCTTTTCTTCACCTTTCCCCAGGCGTTTTCTTGTGAGGCCAACACGCCGGCCACTCGGGCAAGCAACGTCTGTTTATTTCCTGATAACGGGAGTTCGAGGTCCTTGCACATGCCGTGGAGTTCTTCCTTCGTCATATCGTCCAGTTTCTCAACAGCCAGCGACTTTGGGTCGTGGTTGAGGTGAAGGAACAACCGTTGCCTTCGGGCTTTGATCGAACCCGATTTCTTGATGCCAAAGACGCCCAGAATCTCTCCGAGATCGCTGTTGGCGATGCTACGAAGTCCTGCTGCCGAAAAATCCCAATCTGGGAAAATGAGATGTTGAATCAAGCGAGCTCGAAGGGCTTCTACCGGGCCTGCTTTGGAAAGACCGTGTTGTTGAGCCATGTCCTTGAGACCGTCGAAGCGGGCTTGGTACAACTCTCCCAACATGGTTGATGTGTCCATCCGTACCTCACCTCTACGGCTTTTGCCGCATTCAAAGCATATAGCCCTTCGCAGTCCGAACGAGGGCAGGAAGGCGGTTCTCACGGGTCCGTGGTTTCACGGAGTGATGCTTCGCCGTTCAAATCCATGAGGCGTGGGCTTGGCTGCATGAAACTCTCCGGCATCCCGAGAATGTTGCGTTTTGACGCCTCGTGGTCGGTGGTCATGACGTTCAAAAGATCCATGAATTCCTTGAGGAGGTTTACCATCCCCATGTGGCTGTTCTCGGGTTGAACGATGCGCTCGCAGGCCGCCGTCACGGTTCCATCGGGATTGAGGGTCTCAATCAGCATCTCAACCCGGGGGCCGCTGCGATACACGCCTCTTTTCTTGTTCGGGTCGACCAGCGATGTGAGCAAAATCTCGTCGCCCTCTTCGGAGGCTTTCTTGAGAAAGGTGCTGATCTTTCGCTGCTCAATGTAGGCGCCCACGATCGGCTGAAGTTCGGGGGACAAACTCTCAAGCAGCGTTGCTTCAAGTCTGTAGGCTAATTCTGCGCTGGGGTCGAGCATCTCCTTGATGCTGGCTTTGGGGAAACCTTGGCGCCCCACGAGGAGGGTGAATCCATGCAACGGCGGCGGGATAAACCGCTCACGATTGTTTTCTGTTCGGTCCCGTTGAAGTCCTAAGGTATGGCGTCGCCCCTTCATGCGGTGTCCAGCGTGAATGGCTCTTGGAACAATGAATCCATCGATGTTCCCGTTCAATCGCTGCTCCTCCACCCACGGCCAAATGTCTTCCTCATCCAATTCAGCCACAGCGGATACTGCCCCGAGACGGGCCACCATCTCCTCCATGGTTTCAAGCACAAGGTCCGGCCGCATTCGCATCATTTGGCGTCGCAACAGTTCGTGGTTGCACAGCACTCGTGCATGTCGTTCGAGGTACTCCGGTTTGTCATCGGCTACAAGCACCCATGTCGGCTCCTTTCGGGGCAGCAATCCGGCAATGGTAAGTCCCTCAACGTTGCGTTTTTGCCAGTCAAAAGCGCTCATGGCGACCAGATCACCCGTGCCTTCCCGGAGGGTTTGGATGGCCGTTTCCATGTGAGGAAGCTGCTTGAGGAGGAGGTCGCGATGCTTTCCGTGTGTGCTTACCGCTCGTTCAATTTGGAGACGAACACCGTCGTTGCGGGAGGGCGTGGTGAGAATCACAAGACGCTCACTCGTTTCCATCGTTTCACCTCGGTGAGGGTCGCCCTCACATGTCATGGGCGTGGACGACCGGTTAAGAAGCCCACCCTCATAGCATGGCCGTGCGCAGTGATGTTGAGACGCTGAGTTCGGCGTTGGAATCCATGCGGGATGAGGTCAATCAGGCTCTCAGGGACCTCATTGAGGCCGAAATCGCATCGGGGGCTGGCGAAGTGGCCGTCGAGGCAGGTCGCGTCCTCAACGCTGGTGGAAAGCGCCTGCGTCCGATTTTGTTCCTGCTCGCCTATCAACTCGCAGGCGGCACCAACATTGAGGATGTCATGCCGCTTGCCTTGGCGTTTGAATTGATTCACACCGCCACCTTGGTTCACGACGACATCAACGATGAAGCAAAGCAACGACGAGGCATACCAACCATTCACGCTCAGGCTGGTCAGGCAAAAGCCGTCATTGCCGGAGATTGGCTTTTCGTGCACGGGTTTGCGCTTGGAGGCCGCTATTCCGAGCAAATCGTATCGGTGATTGCCCGCTGCTGCGCCAACATTGCGGTTTCCGAATATCATCAGCTCGACCATGTTCTCAATCTTGCCACCTCGCCCGAAGATTATCTCTCGATTGTGCGTGGTAAAACCGCGGGGCCGTTCGCCTCTGGATGCTACGCTGCTGGCCTGGTGGCGGGCTTGGACGATGGACAAGCCCGAGCGCTCGAGCGCTTTGGCATGGAACTGGGCATCGCCTTCCAACTCGTTGATGACCTGCTCGACCTTCGTGGTGATGAGCGTATGGGGAAACCGAGGGGTGCTGATGTTTACGAAGGCAAAATGACACTGCCGCTGATTCACGCCCTCACCCTTTCCCACGGTGAGCATCGCACACGCCTTTCGGAACTCATCGAGACCTTTAGCGACGATGATTTTGATGAATTGATGGCCTTGCTCGAACGTTCGAGCAGCATGGATTATGCCGAAATCTTGGTCAAAACGCATCTTGAACGTGCCCAAGAAGAGCTGCAACGATTCCCAGACGGTCAAGCCAAGGAGATGATGATGATGATCACCAACATCGTCAAAGATCGGCACGCATGAGGTGAACACTTGGCCGTCAAGGATGTCGAGCACCGTCAGGTCATCGTGGTGGGAGCAGGTCCTGCTGGAAGTGCGGCTGCTCAGCGACTCGCCGAAGCAGGCCTCGACGTTCTTGTCCTTGAGCGGCGTTCCATCGTTGGTAATCCTGCCCAATGCGGTGAATGCATTCCAAATTGGGGCGAGGTCATCGGTACATTCCACCACCTTGAAGACCATGATTGGCTCAAGACTTACTTCGATTTTCCAGAGCGACTAAGGCTCCACCGTCTCGATAACATGCGGGTGTTTTTACCCTCTGGAAAATCTTACGACTTCGAGTTGGATGCCTTTGCAGGACACCGTCTGCAATTCGACGGATACCTTGCCGACAAAGCCGTTCGGGCGGGTGCAGAAATCAGGATGTCCACCTCGCTCAAACGCCTTCAAAAACAACGTAAAGCCAATCGTGAGTTGTTGGTTACCAGTGAAGGTCGCTTCACATGCGACTATCTCATCGACGCCTCAGGGAGCCTTGCCCACGTTGGGCGGCTTCGCCACGGCCAAGACCCTGCCTTCCGTCCAGATGACCAAGTGCCGACCATTTACGCCCAGGTAAAGGGAGACGTGCCTGAAACGTTTGATGTCTTCCTCGGCTCTGTTGCTCCTTCGGGTTATGCATGGATCATTCCAAAGGGGCCGAACTTCGCCAACGTTGGCTTGGGCGTTCGGGCGGGTAAACTCGAAGGTGACCTCAAAGGCCATCTGGAGCGCTTCTGCGCAGATCTCAACCTGGAAATCCTCTCCTTCGGTGGTGGTTGGATACCGATGGGTGGTCCAGTCAAGCAAATGGTTGACGGTACAACGCTGGCGGTGGGTGACGCAGCCGGCTTGGTCATGCCAAGCAACGGCGGCGGCATCAGCCAGGCCATCATATCGGGTTGCTTTGCAGCAGAGTCCATCATCGATCATCTAGGGAACGGGACGCCTTTGTCAACCTACGAAGACAAAGTCCGGGCATCGATGGGCCCTGCCCTCAAGAATTCCCTACGAAGCAAAAACATGGGCTATGCGTTCATGCGAGGGGATGTGTTAACCGAACTCATTTTGCGAATCCTCGGGCCGATTGGCGGCATCAAGCGTGCCATGGAATGCGAACGACCGCTTTGGCTGATTTGATGGTCTGCAAAACCCCGAAACACACCGCCATTCCTATCGGTGTGTTCAAGTGATTTGACGCCTCCGTGGAATCCATGCGAGGGGCCACTGTTCGGGACGAGGAAGCGGTCAGCCCGGTGATTGCTACCGTGCTGCTCCTCGCCATCACGGTCATGCTTTCGAGCATGGTCTTCGTGTTGATGCAGGGCGCCTTGACCACGGTGGAGAAATCTGCCCCTCAGGCCAACGTTAGTGTGCGTGCCCTTGACAATGGGTTCCATGTTGTTCGCATCACGAGCCTCGATCAATCCATCGACCCTGGGCGCCTCCAGTTTGACTTGTTGCCTGCCAACACCACCCAATACCTCCCCATTCGAGGGCAGGTCGCTGACGCCGATGTTTACGGCGTGGTTGGGACGAACATCTCGTTCCATGATCGAGATGCAGGGTACTCCGTCACCCAAGGTGATTATTTTGTCATTGATTCTGAAACCATTGGTGCAGATGATGGCACCTGGCGATTCCGCTTGGTTGACCAAACATCCAGCGCTCTCATTGTGGACGTAGCGTTGCCAGCCATGGCTTGATCAACCACCAATAAAGGACATCTCAACCTTCGATGACGGTTGGTCCATTGAAGCGCGTTCTGCGGAATAACGGTCGTGCCGGTCTTCCCAAATGCTGCGAATCGCCTGCAGAACTTCGTGTTCCTTCGCTTCCATTCGCAGGAGGGCTTTGAGGTCATGACCGGTTGAGGAGAACAAACAGGTGTAGAGCGAACCGTTGGCTGAAAGTCGTGCTCGGGTGCAATCGCCGCAGAAGGGGTTTGATACGGATTCGATGAAACCAAAGCGTTGGCCATCCACCGTTTCGTAAGTTCGAGCCACCTGACTTGAGTCCGATGGTTGGACGGGGTTGAGCGGACCAAAACGAACTTCCAGTAAATTGCGGATTTCTTGTCCGGTGAGGACATCTTCAAGCCTCCAAGCGTTGGTGTTCCCGACGTCCATGAACTCGATGAATCGAAGCGGAATGTTGCGTTCAGCGCACGCTTCTGCCAAGGGGATCAATTCCAACTCATTCACGCCCTTTTGGACCACGGTGTTGACCTTGACACCGAGTCCGAGGCTGAGGGCGACCTCAATGCCTGATAGAACCTCATCCGGGCCGTGGTTGGTCGTATCGGCCATTTGCTGAAACAAGGCCCTGTCCACGGCGTCCAAACTCACCGTGACCCGGTCAAGGCCAGCCTGTTTGAGCGCTGATGCATGGCGTTGGAGAAGGGCACCGTTGGTGGTGAGTGCGAGGTCGAGGTCTGGGCCTGCAGCTCGAAGCATCTTTACCAAGGTCATGATGTCTTTTCGCAACAACGGCTCCCCTCCTGTGAGGCGGACCTTTCGTAGACCTGTGGGCAAGAGACTTCGTACTACCGTGGTGATTTCCTCGTAGGTGAGCAACGCTTCCCGCTCAAGAAAGGCATGGTCGGCGCCAAAGTGCTCCCGGGGCATGCAATAGGTGCAACGGAAATTGCACCGGTCGGTGACCGAAATGCGGAGGTCATGGAGTGGACGTTGGTACCGGTCCACGAGTCGCATGCTTTGGTCACCCTTCACGGGTTCTTGAACCTGTATTACAAGGGTTCATGGCGGGGTGAACGCACGTAGATGCATGGCCAGAGCGTGGGTTAAGCGCTGGTCACCTCATCAAAACGGTGGAAAGGGGAGTCTTGTCCCCGCCCTTCGAGTTATCTCAAATTCTGCTATAGAAAAGATGACATGGAGGCTGCCTCCTTCAAAAAGCCATGCCATACGTTATCTCGTGCTGGCGGCTCAATCTAACCAATCCGTCCGCCTCGACAACATGGGTGCAGCAGGCCAAGACATTGTTTCCATGCGCCGTTGTTTGAGGCAACTCGGCGTGCGCATCAACGACCTTGATGCGTCAGGCAACCCACTGCTCGTGGAGTCCAACCACGACGACCACCCCCCGCCCGGTACCGTTTCATGGGAAATTGAGGGCGTTGGCCCTCACGGCATGCATGCCCCGGTCAGCGTGCTTCACGCAGGAAATTCCGGCACTGCTCTGCGAATCTTGATGGCCGTGTGCGCACGCTTTGATGTCCCGGTCATGGTTGACGGGGATGCCTCCCTCCGATCACGAAACCACGACGTGATGGTTTCGGCGTTGGAATCGCTTGGTGTCACCGCTTCGCGTGGCGTTGGTGTAGAAGGTCTCCCGCTCCTTCTCCAAGGCCCTTGGAAACCGACCGACGAACTCCCGCTTGATGTATCCACTTCGAGCCAACCGACGACGGCGTTTTGCTTGGCATCTCCCGCCCTCACTTTTGGCATGAGGATCAAGGCGCTTGGTGAGGGTGTCTCCCTCCGCCACAGCGATTTGAGCAAAGCCTTGTGCGTACAGACCGGAGCAGAAAACGGGCTCATCGACGGCCACCTCCAGCCGTGGACACCCGTCTTCATGGAATCAACCGTGACCATGCCGCCTGATGCATCAATGCTCGCCTTTGCCTGCTTGGCTGCAGCCGTCTGTCGGATTCCAGTTTCCGTTGAAGCCCTGCCATCCACCAACGACGCTCTCGGCCATGATGTGCTCATGGACCACCTTGCACCGTTGGGTTTGACCGTTGAAGGAAGCACGTTCAACGTCAGCGACCAATCAACGTCCGTTTCGGTGGACTTGAGACACGGGAACGACCTCATCACCCCAGTCGCTGCGCTGTTGGCGTTGGGTTCGGGTGGATCCATCGTCGGTGCCGAGCATGCTGCGTTCAAAGAGACCGATCGAACCAACGGGACGGTGGCCTTGCTGGCTCAATTCGGTTTGAAATCAACCTATGAGGACGGCCAACTCAACGTACCTGGTGGGCAAACCATCGTTGGTCCGACTGACCTCGTGGAAACCTACGGCGACCATCGCATGCAGATGACAGCGTTGGTCTTGGCCATGGGGTGCCAAACACCCGTGCTCATTGAAGGTGATTCGCTTCACGAAGTGGCTGATCCCGAAGCCATCGAACGATGGCAGCAGGTTGGGGTCTCGATTGAGCGTGTGCTCCATCAACCCTGGTAGGTCAACCGTGGCGACCGAAATGGTGGTCCAAACTGTCGATGGAGATGCGAAGGGAAGTGGGGCGGCCATGCACACATGCCCAAGGGTTGGGGATTCGCCTCATGTCATCGAGCAGACGCCGCATCTCAGGTAGGGTCAACGGCTCGTTGGCTTTGACCGCACCCCTGCAGGCGTTCATGAAGGCGATGTGGTCTTTCTTGGCCTCGAGCGTTTCCAGCGGACCACCGTCTTGGGCCAGATCTTGAAGCAGGTCGAGGAAGAACGGTCGCACTTCCTCGCCGTCCAGAAGTTGCGGTGATGCCGTCATGGTCCACGCACCGTCGGTGTTGGTCAAGTGGAATCCGAGTTCATTCAATCGTGCATGGTGTGCATCAACCAGCGCAGATTGCCGAGCATCCAAGTCGAGGTTGAGGGGAGCAAGGCGAGTTTGTGGCTCCCAAGCTTGGCCTCGATGGCGCAATCGCTCGTAGCGAACACGCTCGTGGAGGGCGTGCTGGTCAATGAGCAACAATTCATCCTCTGCTTGGACGAGGATGTAGGAATCAGCAAATTGAGCAAGCGGTTCCATGTGGGGCAAGTCGTTGAGCTCCCCTTCCAGAGGCCCCTCCTCACCCGGTCGAGATGGTGTTCCCAATCCAGCGTGGCGATGCAGGTCTCGCTCGGCCGATGAGAGCGGTGCAGCCACCGGTTGTTCTGCTTGACCGGGGAGCAAGGATTGACCGAGTGGCGAGGCGGAGACTGGACGTTCTTTTTCAATGGCCGCTGTTTCTTCAGCGGTTTGGCCTACAAGATTGAGTTGTTTTCCTGCTGCAACGGCCCATGCGGGGGGTTGAGGCAACGGTGCTGGTTCTGCCGCCTCAGGTTGTGGCGCCATTCCCGCTGCGGAGGCCAAGGAATGCGCCGGCTCTGGTTTGGGTTCAGGATTGAGGTAAGTTTCAACTGACTTTACGTGTTGTTGCGCTGAAAGACCTTGCAGACCTGGGATGCCACCTGTGGCATCTGGCTCGGTAGGAATGGCTTCAAGCGTGTAAGCAATCGCCCGCTCCAAGCGCTCAAGCACGCGCCATGAATGGCGAAGTCGCACCTCTCGTTTGGTGGGGTGGACGTTGACATCCACTTCATCGGGGGGGCAGTCAAGGTTCACCACAGCAAGTGGATGCCGCCCCTGCATGAGTCGGGTCTTGTAGCCTCGTCGAATGGCCTGAAGGAACGGCCCCGCTGCCACAGGTCGTTGGTTGATGAGCACGTGAATATCATCTCCCTTTCCACGGGTGATGTCAGGTGTGCTAATCCAACCGCTCCAGCGCTCAGTTCCCGGGGCCTCGTCGTCTTCCGGCGGTTGGTGCAAGGGCACGAGATCGGTCGCTTGAGCGCCCATGATATCGTACAAGCGGTCCATCATGTCCTCCGTGGGAGGAACGTTGAGTAACGTCCTTCGCTCGGTTTTCAAGTGAAATCCGCAGGAGGGGTTGGCCAAGGCATGGTCGACAATCACGTCAACGATTCTGGCCGTTTCGGTTTCAGGGCGACGCTGAAAGGCCAACCTCGCAGGTGTGTTTTGGAACAAATGTTCGACCGAAATCACGGTGCCATCCGCCATGCCGACGGGTTGAATGTCGGATTTCACGCCGTCTTCCATAACGATGGTTGCGCCGGCTTGGCCCACGGGCTTGCTTGAGATTTGCAACCTTGATACCATGCCAATGCTGGCCAACGCTTCGCCTCGGAAGCCAAGGGATACGATGGAGGCCAGGTCATCTTTTGTTCGAAGTTTAGAGGTGGCGTGGCGGTCGAGCGCCAACGTGAGGTCCTCTTTTGCAATGCCTCCACCGTTGTCTTCAACGCTCAGCCGGTCAAATCCACCCTGCTCAACCGTGATGGTGATGGAGGTTGCTCCAGCGTCAAGGCTGTTCTCAACCAACTCTTTCACGACTTGAGCGGGACGTTCAACCACTTCGCCAGCGGCGATGAATCCGATGGTTGCATCGTCAAGTTGGCGGATTTTTTGTGGTTTCATGCACCACCCTCCAAATCCTGTTTCAAGGCATAGAGCACATCCAAGGCCTGCCTTGGGCTTAATTCGTCGACCTGGGTGTTCCTCAGTCGGTTAAGCGCCATGCTTTCCTCAGGGGGGGCAAGAGGGGCAGGGGCCTCTTTGGTTTTCATGGCCGCCGCGGCAAAATAACCCATCAAACTGGCCTGCCCTGCATCTCTGGATTGGGGCGCGCCTTGCTCGCCCGCTCGGGCGCCTCCTGCTTGCTGCTCGAGGAAGGCGAGTAAGTCCGTGGCTCGCTCAACCACGTTTCGCGGCAGTCCTGCAAGGGCTGCCACCTGCACGCCGTAGGAATCGTCACACGGGCCATCCGCGACGCTGTGAAGGAATCGGAGTTGGCCATCGGTATGTGCAACTTGGACGTGGACGTTGCACAACCCGTCGATTTCGTCCTCCAATCCGATGAGTTGGTGATAGTGGGTGGCAAACATGGTTCGGGCGCCAATGCGGGAACAGATGTCTTCCGTCACGGACCATGCGATGGACAAGCCGTCAAAGGTGGAGGTGCCTCTTCCTATTTCATCCAGTAAAACCAGGGAACGGTTGGTGGCACGTTTCAGGATATGCGCCACCTCGATCATCTCCATCATGAACGTGGATCGCCCTCGTTTCAGATCGTCGCTCGCCCCGACTCGAGTAAAAATCCGGTCGACAAGACCAATTTTTGCGGCCGTAGCAGGAACAAAACATCCCGCTTGCGCCAAGACCGATACCAAAGCCACCGTGCGGAGATAGGTCGATTTCCCACCCATGTTCGGGCCCGTGATGAGGAGGAAACTCCGTTTGGTATTCATCACCACGTTGTTTGGCACAAAGCCAGCTTGAGTCTCGAGAACGGGGTGGCGGGCCCCTTCGAGTTTGATGATGTGTTGGTCGTTGATCTCTGGTTTGGTCCAACCTCGTTCACGACTGACCGTCGCAAAGCACTGAAGCACATCGATGGAGGCCACTCGGCGGGCTACATCGGCGAGGGAGGAGGCATGAGCAACGCAGTAGCTTCGCAATTCGAGGAATTTTCTGTACTCCAGTTCCTTGAGTTTTGAATCTGCTGTGAGCAGCAGATCATCTCGTTCCACCAATTCTTCGGTGGTGTATCTCGAACCGTTGGTGAGTTGTTGCTTTCTTCTCCACGTCTCGGGGACCTTGTCGAGATGAGTTTGGGTTACTTCGATGTACCAACCAACCTGCCGATTGTTTTTCACCTTCAAGGAAGGAATGTTCAATTCTTCTCTGAGCCGCTGTTCAAGTGAGGTGAACCAGGCTTTCCCTTCGCTGGTCACCGTTCGCAACTGGTCCACCTCTTCGTCGACCCCAGTCCGCAACAGCCCACCGTCGCGCAAGCCCAAGGGTGCCTCTTCGTTGAGCGTGTGGCGAATGGTTGTCATCATCTCATTGAGTTCTTCAAGCCCTTCGCTCAGGTGCATGAGGAGTGGGTCTTGACTGTCTCGGCACCACTGGGCGACGGCTGGCATGCGTTCGAGGGCGTGTGCCGTGGCGATCAAATCACGTGCATTGCTGCGCTGATAGGCCAACTGTGTGGCCAAACGTTCCATGTCCCTGATACCCTTGAGGGAGGTTCGCATCCCGTCCAGTCGTCGTGCGGAGCGGGAAAGCGTGCCAACGGCGGCATGACGGGTCTGAATCGCTTCTCGGTCGGAGAGCGGATGAAGCACCCATGTTTTCAGAAGCCTTCTGCCCATGGCGGTGCGGCATCGGTTCAGGGTTGAGAGGAGGCTCCCGTCGTATTCTCCCGCCAGGGTGGCGGTCAGCTCAAGGTTGCGCAACGTGGTCTGGTCAAGCAGAAGATGGCCCTGTTCCTCCACCAGTTCAACGTCTTGCAGTGGCACATCCGGTTGACGATGGACCGTTGCGAGGTAGTCGGCCGCCAAGCCCGTTGCAGAGATGGCCAAGGGAGCGTGGTCGAGGTCCAAATGCCCCAAATCCGCTACGTTGAGCATGGTTCTCAATCGTTCATCCCGCTTTGCAGGGCTGAGGTTGTGCTGGCTTACCATCGTGGCATCCAGCATCGGGAACAGCCGAGCGAGTTGGTCGTTGGCTGCATCCTTTGGGGTGAGGACGAGTTCACTTGGTTGCCATCGTAGCAGGTCGTCCTGTAATCGCAACAA
>JBMSEL010000061.1:0-6380 GCA_049412325.1 Candidatus Poseidonia sp. | reverse complement strand
GGAAGATGGAGGCACCCGTTTGGGTGGTGAGGCCAAGCGGCCCGTAGAGGATGTTAGCGGATTGTGCTTGCGAGAGGTCAACAGGGTCGTTGCCAAAGAGGGCGCTCCAAGCACCACCCATGTTGAGGGAGTTTTCCAGGTAGGGGTCGCCCACGGGGCTGGCAGCACCGAAGGTCTGATTGACGAATTGCTCAGCGTTCATCGTGCCAACACCGCCAAGGAGGCCGAGTTGGGCAGAGGAGGCCGAGGTCGCCCAACCTGCGACCCAACCGGCCACAGCACCGTACTGTTCAGCGGTCATGTTGTAGGCGGTCATCACGTCAGCGGCGTCCATGCCGAGGAACTCGACCATACCGAAGGCGGTGCCTTCAGCGTTGGTGGCCACGATGCCGGTGGGATCATCGGTCATGTGGCCGGCAATCATCAGGCCAACAGCGTTCACGCCGGTCATGTCGACACGGGTGAGTGACCTGAGTCGCTCTTGAAGGTCGGTGTTGTCGGTCAGGTTGGCGTCCGTGCCGCCGCCGTAGCCGGCGAAGATCTGGCCGATGCCTGCGTAGAGAGACCAATCACGAACCAAGGTTTGGTTGTAGTCGATCACGACCGTTTCAGCCGTTCCATCTCCATCGAGGTCAACCATCATTGGGGTTGTAGCATTCATCATGACTGGTTGGGCATATCCATAGGTCACCGCACGTTGCATGGTGGTAGAGTTGACAGGGTCTGCTGCAATACTGGAAACCGTGTACTCAGGTTCTCCCATGCCCACAAAGGCTACGACGCCAAGCGGCTCAAGCAAGGAGATGTTGAAATCTGGGTCAAGTGGGTGCATGGTGTCGTACAATGCATCGTTGATGCCTCCGGAAAAGTCTGCGGCCTGAAGGGTCACATTCTCAGCAGCGTTCATGCTAGTGATTGCTTGCCCTGTCGCACTACTGCTCCATGCCATGTACATGCCGTTTAGATCCAATTGGCCAGAAGAATCCAACATCATTTCAAGGCTAGATACAGTGCCGATGCCGGCCTGCGTGGTGTTCATGTCCTGAAGGACCATTTGAACGGCGAATCCAACCTTGGTCAAGTCCATGATGCCGTTGATGGCGGTGCCGGTGGCACCGATGACCTGTGTTTGGAAGGCGATGTTGAGTTGGCTGACCTCCGTATCACAAGGGACGGCCGTGTCGGCGGAACAAGCGAAGGACTTGACGGAGTTGTAGGTCAATTCGCCTGCACTTGCATTGTAGTCGAGAATGGTGCGTGTGGTGGTGATGTCGTAGGTGACCGGGCCGATCTTCTCGTAGACCGGGGTCGACCCGTTGGCCATCACATCAGCCACGTTGGTGATGGAGTAGCCGTAGAAGTCTCGAGGTGAAGTTGAACTGGCCCAGTCCTCCTCGGCTTCGGTACAATCGTCGTTAGCGCAAACGCTGTCCTTGGAGAAGGACGCAAAGTTGTCTTCGACGGCGTCTGGGACGGCGCCGGTGGCCATCGGAGCGAGGGCAGCAACGTTCAGTAGAATCAGAACGATTCCAGCAATCAGCATGTTTCGGGGTGACATCATGGTTGTCATGCACCCTCCGTCGACTCGTTGAGGTTATAATGATGCACCCTTCAAATAGCCTCACGCGCCTTTTTGGGGGTGTTTTCGAATTGTCTGGGCCAACGATATGGAAACATGACGCTTTCTTAAAAATCTCATAGTATAACAAGAATGAGATAGTTATATATAGGTGATGTGATAAATACACCTTTACACCCGAGGAGGGCCGGCCATGATGGATGAACATAACCACGTCCGAAATGACACCAAGCGGCCCTCCCGACATCGCCGTTGATCCACCGATCGACGGAACGAGCGAATTAGCGTTTGACACCCTGAGTGCAACCGCTGTTTCGCTGGGAACTGCAAGGAGGCATGGTGTAGCGGATAGCATCAGGGGCTTCGGATCCCTGGACCCCGGTTCGAATCCGGGTGCCTCTGCCAGTTCCCAACCATTGGGGCATGGTGTAATGGAGAGCATGTTGGGTTGCGAGCCCTTCGATCCGGGTTCGAATCCCGGTGCCCCAGCCAATTCAACGCACGGCGGTGCAAAAACGCAACACAGGAGACAGAAACATGAACAAAAAACATGACCAAACCAAGCAAAAGAACGACCACGCCAAGCCGAACACCTTCGTTGTCGACGGCAACGGGGCATGGTTGGTAGCCAACGGTTACAAGCACCCCGACGAGCTCATTGACCACGACGCGAATCTGGACAAACCCGAGCTGTTCTTCGGCATCTTTGCGGCCTACAACCAGCACAACATCGCCAACAAGGCGAGGTGGAATACCTGGCCGAGTTGGGAATTGTGCTTAACGGACATGGACATTGGCCTCCATTTCCTGATGCCCGAGATTGACACCTACAATGACTGGGTGCAAAGAGAGCACTGGCTCGCCTTGGCACAAACCATCCACGACCATCCGTCCATTTCCATGGACGGCTACACCATCACCATTCAGGGACAGAACGGGCACGAATTTGCCTTTGATTTCTGCCTTGAGATTGAGAAATGGGGTGCGCCTGGTACATTTGCCGCCCACAAAGCGAGAATGAAGGCCGCTGCCTCAAAACCGATGGCGTGGAAGTGGGCGCCGCCCGCTTACCTCTTTTCCAACAACGTCGCCCATTCTCTGGGCGAGTATTGGACTTGCCCCGACCACATTCCAGGGTACGGAGGCGAGACCACGGCCTACACCCACGACCACTTCTTTTGCATTGACCATCTGGCGGGGACCTTCCCTTCCAACCTGCTGTCGCTCATTCACCTCTGCATCGAAGATCACCACATTTGGGTGATGCAGTACGAGGAGGCGCAGAACATGCAGGCGTACGTGGAGGAGATGGAGAGGGAATGGCCGGGTGGAAGACCTGAGGACTTTGAGTATCAATGAAGAGGGAGATGAGAAGATGAAGAAACATGAGAATGATTGGATGAAGCTGATGATGCTGGTGATGGAGTATTTCCAACTCCAAAACGAGTTGACCAAACTGAGGGTGCAAGACATGAGCGAGTACATCGAGAGACCGTGCTCGTGCCCAGATTGTATCATGAAAGCCTTGACCGAACAACCGCTGCCCGACGACGAAAAAGAGTGGCAGGAGTTCGATGACGCCTTCAGGGAGGAATGGGAATGACCGTCGCTTGGAGACCCAACCCGACCGCCCCGCTGTGGTACCAGGAAAGGAGGGGCGAGCCTGCGGGCCCGTTTTTCCACGACCTGTCGCTGGAGCACACCAAACAGGTGGGCCCATCGTGCGTCGCCACGACGCTATCGATGGTCGCCAACGCCACGGGGGCGAACACCACACCTGAGGACTTCAAGGGGGTGACCAACTCACAGGCGCCTCACACGTGGTCGCAGGCCCTCAAGCCCTACGGCTTGCAGTTGGCCTACTGCAACAACGACGTGAGGAGACTCGGGTACTTTGTGGACGAACTCGTCGCTTACGACGACCTGTTCTTCCTCTGCTTTTACTCCGAGGACCCGCCATCCGACCCGCAAGACTCGGGGAAGTTGTGCACGGCTCATATCATCACGCTGCACGGCGACACCATCTACGACACGGCCAAGTCGGCCTCGTTGGGTGGTGTGTGCAAGGCCGAGGAGTACAGCAGACTGGAGAGGCAGACCAAGAGAATCTTCAGGGTCGTCCCCCTCTATCATCCGAGGTGCATCTGATGAGCATGGCCGCAAGGAGAAGACCACACCAAGGGTTTGGTGGTTGCGTGTCCTACGGGCCACCGTTTGGTATCGGTTTGCCCATTCAGCCACCTGAAGGTAGACCGTTGGTCATCGTCCATCCAGCCGCCGCTGCGCACCATCATGCCAGTTTTGGTTTGGTCAGCGATGCGGGTCATCCCTTCATCCACGTGGTGGTGGACTACGGGGAATACACACCCGACGGTTGGGGCATCAACGCCAACGAGGCGGGGATGGCGACCTGGCAGAGAATTGCCGACACGTCGGGTGGCCATGCAGTCTACAGGAAGGCGGGGCTGTCCACCCCGCACTGGCAAGTTCACATCCAACACGAGGCCTTCTCGATGCTGACGGCTTCACCGCCCGTGGACGTGCTCTACATTGACTGGCTTGAGTGGTTGGACCCGCACAGCACGGGCGACGACAGAAGTTTCTCTCATCTCATCGCCGCCTACGTTCACAAGATCAGGGAAGGCGGCCTCGTGGTGCTCGACCACAAGCACGCCCACTTCCTCGAAGGTGAGCATCCTTGGTTTTCGACCAGAGGAGAGCCCGTGCTCCATTTGGACAACGGTTCCATGCTGGTCAACCAAGGGCCCGTTGAGTGGATGTCGCCCGACTTCTACGGCAACATGCAAACCCACAGCGCCAGCGTCTTTCAGGTCCATCACGGCGTTGAGGGTCCGCTGGCGGAGAAAGTTTGGGAGGAAGCCATGCAACCTTGGTTTTGGATGACGATGCCCGAAGTTTCCATGTCGCCTGCCCAGGTGAGAGCGCTGCTTGCACAGCAACCGACACCTTCGGCTCACCCCGACGCACCCACCCAAGAACAGTGGATGAGGGACTGGATGAGGTTTCATGACGAGCACGAATCTGGCTCGACGTTCCTCGGCCCCACGCCGCCCGCACAGCCCTGGCCTCTAGGCGCCTATGATGCCTATTTGCAGTGGCTGCTTGACCATCCGTCGCTTTTGCTCGGAGGATATCCAAAGAGGACCTACAGGCTGCTCGGTGAGGCGTTCAAACTCCACATCGTCCACGGGGATTTGGTCAGGCTTGCTCCTGCCCTTCACGGCCCCAACACCGTGCTCGCGGTCAGGGAGGGCCTCAGGCAGAAGGTGGTCGGCAGGTGTGGAAACTGGTTAGGTCAAACGCTCGAACTCCAGGCGCCAGAGCCGTGGATGAGCAACCCCGTCAAGAGGTTGCAATGGTCGGGCGAGGGTGCAACGCCGCAACTCGCCAAAACGATGCTCGAGTTGGCCAAATCACAACCCTACAGCAGCGCCCACCCGAGCATCAAATCGATGCAGGTTGACCACATCGTGACCGTTTCCCACGGCACGGCGTCGTTGGGTGAAGTGATGAGGGCCGTGATGGCCTACTACGATGGCCTCCCGCCGATGATGGGCAGAGCACCGATGGAGATGACCGTCGTGTGCTTGGATGAGAACGACTACACGGACGTTGCGACCATGCCAAATCAATTCCAATTCCTCCCTGACGACGGCTCGTGCACCGACTGAGGTCGGTGTTCGCACACGGGCAAGCCGCCAACGTTGCGGCAGGTGTCTTGGGTTGAGGAATGGTGGAGGAGCCCCACAGGCCCAGGGTCGTTGACCCCTTGGTGTACGGAGCACGCTGCGCATGCAGAGGAGCCGGTTCAATTCCGGCCAGGGCCACCCGGCCTCCATCCGTTGGTGCATCGCAGACGGTCACCGTGGAGGAACCTGAAACCTCAATCAAACGACGGTTGAAGGGGCCAGCATTATAGCAGTCCCAACCGTAGAAAATCCATGCCAGATGAGGCTGATCCTCCCCTCAGCCCTGTCATCATATCCTCCTCGCCCCAAGAACCCCCCAGCACGGTGGAGGTCAAGGCGGCGCCGATGATGGAGGCCGAACTCGAGAAACAGAAACCAGAAAGCAGCGGTATCTTGTTTCTCTTTGGCCTTTTGATTCCATTGCTCGTTGTTTTTTTCCTCACCAACAGCAGCCTGTTCTCACCTGGAGCGTGGGAATTTAATCGGCGGGAGGAGGTTTTGTTGTACACCGACGACGACGGCGTCTTTCGGTTTGATCTCGATCCAAAGGTCTCTCACGGCATTGAAGAATCCATGTACATCATTTTCCTCGACCCTCCCCTTGAAAACTCAATGGCTTATCGTCCTGAGATCCACATCGGTTCATACGGGAATTCGGCCGAGTACAGGGCCGAGTGTGACGTCCAATCGATGAACAGCGAGTGCATCTACACTTACAGGCCAGTAGGCGGAGGAGAGCGTGAATGGACGAAACTCGGTGAATACGACCAGGTCAACCACACGGCCGAGTTTGTCCTCAACGGTGAGGCCAACGAGTCCATTGGTCTTCGTGTTGATTACCATGACGAAGGTGCCGCAAGGCACTACTACGAGGTTGAACAGCCCCGAAATCAGCAGTTGGCCTTCACCCTCGTCCCCATAGCGCTGATCGGCATGGTTGGATATTCAGCGGTCACCGGGCGTTGGTCCCTCGCCAAAGGGCTCGGTACATCCTTCTTGGTCATCGCTGGCATCGTTGTGCTGATGGTCGTAGGATTCATCCTTCAGGTGCTGAATCACATCTCCGGTGGCTGACCCTCAGGCCGCCCGTG